>NZ_JALKAR010000010.1:0-86807 GCF_023015725.1 Loktanella sp. F6476L
CCAAAATCCGGTCATCGCCATCGCCACCATAAAGCCGGTCATCGCCCTCATCGCCGCGCAACACATCGTCGCCGCCGTTGCCATACAAACGGTCCGCGCCGTCATTGCCGCGCAAATCATTGCGCCCGTCAGAGCCCCAGATGTAGTTATCCGCCGCATCGCCCTGCACGTTGAACCGGCCTTCGCCGTAGAAATAGGCGCGCGGGGCTGTTTCAGACAGGACAAAATCACCGCTGATGGATGCGTCGCCTTTGATATGCTGGGTATCGACCACCAACGTGACAGGTGCGCCATCGCCAAAGGCCGCCTGATCCAGAATTTCGAGACCACGGTTGCGTTCGAGCGCATCCAGACCTGTTTCCAGATCACGGTAGCTGCGCACAGCGGTATCAAAACTGCGGTTGTTAAAGATCGTGACCAGCGGTGTGGCCTCGGTGATGGTGATATCAATCTCGATCGCCTCGCCATCGAGATTGTAGTCATTTGCGTAGAGGTAGAGCCGGTAATCGCCCGCATGGTCGTAGCTTGGCGTCAGGACCAGTTCGTCAGTGTCCTGATCGGTGTTGTAGAAAAATTTGTTCCGCTTGTTGAGGTATGAATAATAATACAGGTCATCCCCTTCGGCGTCGCTAAAGAACTCAGACACATCCAGACGCAGTTCCTGCCCTTCGGCCAATGTGATCTGGTCAGGCACAGGCGCATCAATCGCAGGCGTGGGGGCTGTGTTCGGATCAGCAACCAAGCCAGACAGGATGCCCTGCAACACATCCACATAGCGTCCCGCAAATTCAGTGAGCGATGCGCCGTTGAAATGCACACCGCTCAATTCATCCGAAATCAGCCCCGCAGAGCTGACAACGGCAATGTTAGGGTCTGTATTTTCCAGCTCGATCTCTTGCAGGGCGATGTTTTGCGCCCAGTTCACGCCTTGCTTGGACAGCTCACCAAACAGGAACGGCAGATCGTCATTCGCCCAATCTGTGCCGCGCACTTGGTCCACCAGTTCCAGCGCCAGCGCTTTGTAGGTCGCAGTCGGTAGCGGGTAATCGCTTTCGCCTTGGTGCCACAGGAACGCATCAGCGGTGTCTTGGCCCACCAGTTCCAGCGCACGGGTCACTTCGGGGTTCAGGTTCGCCCAGTTTTCACCAGTGCCGCTTTCCAGCCAAGTGCTGATCACAGAGCCAGGCACCGCATGGGCCACAACCAAAACCGGTTGCCCCAGATCGGCGGCCAGTTCGGTTGCCGCAGGGAAATAGAAGTTGTTTTTCAGCGTCGATCCGGACCGTGCCGCACCGCCCGCAGGGGCTGCGTCATAGGCTGATAGAACCAGTTCATCATTGACCCAATCATAGGCCACAACATCATCACTGCGGATAAATTCGCCGTCTCTGGCGCTGCCTTCGGCGTTCGACTGCCCGCCCACAACCATCACAAAGTAATCGGGCGACCAAAAGACACCATTGCCATCGACCAATTTATAGCTCGCGTGCAGTGGTTCTTCGGCGCGGCGTTTATACATCACGCCACCAATGTCGATCTCGTCCACATCATCCGCAGGCGTATACCCCAGATCGCCAGCATCACCGCCGCCGCCATCCCCTGTGCCACCGCCATCGTTGGAAAAGCGGAAATCATCAGCGTTCAGGTCCGCCAGATCAAAATCACGCAGCTGGATTTGAATGTCACCATAGCTGACGATGACATTGTCTTTGGATTGATAGGCGCGGCCGCCTTTGGCCAGCAGATCATCAAGACTGGTGGCCCCCGCAAGGCCGCCCAAATCAATCACATCACCTGCATCAAAATCATAGATGAACAGCTGGTTCTTGGCAGATGTATCCACCACATAGGTGTCATCGCCCGCACCGCCGTAAACACGGTTCTGGCCTGTGCCTGCGTGGATAATATCATCACCGTCACCGCCATAAGCCCTGTCGCGACCGGTACCCGTGGTCAGGATGTCATTGCCGCCGCCGCCGTAAAGAACGTCGTCGCCAGTGCGTCCGTCCATCGTATCCACGCCGTCACCACCATAAAGCACGTCACGCGCGGTGTTGCCGATGTAGGTGTTATCCGCGTCGTTGCCGTAAACCCGTGTATCAACAGCGGCTGTCTGGACGGTGAAATCGCCCTCGCCTGCCAGCCGGAACAACCGGGCAATCGGGCTGAGAGTGACATCTGCCCCGTCCACATCAGCGCGCAGCGTCACACCATATTCGTCAATCGTGACATCATCGCGCACGCCGTCATCGGGACCCAAATCAATCGTATTGTTGCGCTGTAGGAAATCGAGTGCCCCTTGAAGAGCATCAAAAACACCAAGCAGCCGACCGCCAAAGAAGTCGCGAAAAATAGAAAACATTTGAATCTCTTAAATAAAAAATAACACCCCACCCCTTCGTCGCGGGTTTCAGCAATTGTGTCAAGAAAATGGCCGAAATAAGCCCACCAAGTGGTGAAACATAGCGTTGCCAAAACGGGGACAATACCGTGCGTAGGCTTGAGAAAACTTTCATGCTCTACGGGCCACCTAAGGCTGACCCACAGCTTTCGGAAAGGCGCGCGCCCCATGTCCCAGACATCAACTCATTTGAACCTGCCCTATATTCAGCCCGCGCAGGCCCAAAAACACGTCACTCACAATGAGGCGATTGAACTGCTCGACATGATCGTCCAGCTAAGCGTGCAGGACTTTGACGCCACCACGCCGCCCGTATCGCCTGCCGAAGGGGACACATGGGCGCTGGGGCTGGCGCCCGTTGATGCCTGGGCCGGACAGGCGGGCAAAATCGCTAGTTTTCGTGGTGGTGGCTGGTTGTTTGTGACCCCGCAATTGGGATGGCAGGCCTATAACATCGCCACCAGCACAGTCAGCGTGTACACAGGCAGCGACTGGGTCAGCACGCAGCCCACACCGTCGTTCGACAACCTGTCTGGCGTGGGTGTGAATGCATCCGCAGATGCGACCAATAAGCTATCCGTCGCATCAGAGGCCGTGTTGTTTAATCACGCAGGCGCCAGCCATCAGTTGAAGCTGAACAAAGCCAGCACCGCTGACACCGCCAGCCTGTTGTTCCAATCAAATTGGTCAGGCCGCGCCGAAATGGGGTTAACGGGCGACGATGACTTTGCCATCAAAGTCAGCGATGGGTCCGCATGGTTCACCGGTTTGCGCGTCATTGGCAGCACCGGCGCCGTGCAAATCAACGAAGTCCTGTCACTGCCCCCTCGCGCAGAACCGGCAAGCGGGGCCGCAGGGGACATCTATTTTGACAGTACAACAGCCAAACTGCGGTGCCATGACGGCAGCCTTTGGCAAGACCTGTTCTGATCCCGTCAGGACCGCACCGGTCCGCGTCTATTACGCGGCCGTTTGAACCCGCTTAGGATGGTGGGGCGCACTTGTCTTGGATTGTCCGTTAAAGTGCCCCATCGCGGCCCCCAATCGTTGTACCTGATTTTTCAAGCGCTGCGATTTCTGGAAATATTCTTCCGCCGTGCCAGCCGTGCGTTGTGTTGTATGATCAATGCCCATCACGGCGGACGACATTTCGGTGATGCTGTGGGACTGATCGGTGCTGGTGGTGGCAATTTGTTTGGCCATATCCGCCACTTCCGACACCGAGGTGATGATGCTTTGCAGTGTCGTGCCAAGCAGATCAACCAGCGTCACGCCTTCGGTCACATTGGCAGAACTTTCCTCGATCAGTTCACGGATGTCGCGGATGCGATCCGAACTATCCGACATCTTGCGCATTGCCCCTGTCGCATCTTCTGCGGTGGTCCGGCTTGATTGCGCTTTTTGCGAGGTATCGGTGGCGACCTGCGACATCTCTTGAGCCGCATCCACATTCAGCTTTACCGACGATGTCAGTTCCTGCATGGCTGCTGATGTTTCTTCAACCGATGCAGCCTGCTGGCCTGCTTGATCGGACAGGCCTTCGGCCCCTTGTGAAATGCCGGTCGTCTCGGTCGAGATTTCGGTGCTCACCCTGTGAATTTCGGACACCACATCGCGCAATGTGCCAATGGTTGTGTTCACATTGTCCTGCAAATCACCAAAGGCCCCGGCAAAGGTCCCTTCAACATGGGCAGATAAATCACCTTTCGCCAGATTGGACATCACCAGACAGGTCGTCGAAATCCCCTGATCGACACTGCCCACAAGATCATTGGTGCCATCCGCAATCCCTTGCAAACGCGGGTCATCGAACGTGGTCGTGATCCGGTTTTTGAAATCACCCTGCACACCGGCCTGCACGACATGACCGACCGACGTTTGCAGTTGATCAATCATCTTTTCGTTCGCTTCTGCGCTTTTTTGTGCTTCCCAATTGATGGCAGCCAAAGCCTGACTTGCATAGGCAAGCGCCAATGTCGCCAACACCAAGATCACCGCATGCATGATCGTCCGGCCAAGATCGGTGCCACCCGGATAAATCATTTCAGGCAGCGCGAAATTCAGGATCAAGTGATGTGCAGCGACCGCCGCCGCCCCTGCCAGAATAGCCCTGTGATCAACCAACAAAATCAGGATGCCCATCGTGGCAAAGAAATGCATATGCGCATCCACCTGCCATGTATGGCCGGCAAAAGCCCCCACAATCACCGCCACCTGCGCCTGCGCCAAAATCGCAAAGATTGCACGGAATGTTGCCCTGTTTTTATCGGACCACAGGCAAATGAAACCGCCCCCACCAAACGCAGATGCCAGCAGCGCGATGGCAAGTGTCGGACCATTCGTCAACACACTGGCCCCGATCGCGGCCAGCGTGTTGATCACAAGCAATCCATACAACCACCGGCGACCGTCCTGTCGAAATTGCGCTAACCTATTCATACTTTTATCCATTTCTTGATCCCGACCATCATTCTGATGTCACCACACAAAGCCCCGCTGCAAACGATCCATCCATCGCCCAAAGCGCGCCATTGGCATAAAGATGCTGTGCAAAATCAGGGTCCGGACTGATGCCCACGACAACACCTTTGAACGCCCCGAAATCGATCATCGCCCCCCCGGCCTGGGTGATCCGTGCATCGATTTGATCCAAACTCCACCACGGCGGGAAAAAGATCGTGACAGGCAGACCGGTACGCGGCCAACTGGCCAGAACAACGACCGCCAACATGCAGACGGTCAGCACAGCCGCACAGGGCCAAAGCAAAAGCCTGTCAGACGGGGATTCCGTCTCAAAAGAAGGGTAAACAACGCTCATACCCTGTCGCTACACGCTAAATCTGAATTCTTTATTGAGACCAGACGCCCCATTGGGCACGGATTAAGAAAAACATGGAAATTCAGGAAGGCGGCGTTCTTTTCCCTCAGGATTTAACCCTTTGGTAACCACAAAATCCGACACTCAACCGGCTTGCCAAAGGAGCCGCCACCATGATGTCCGACCCAATCCGCAACGCCAGCTTCGATTATATTCGCCTGATTGCCGTGATCGGGATCATCTGGTTTCACACCGGCGCACCGCACAGTGATATCGGCTATGCGGGTCTTTCGTATTTCCTGATCCTGCTGGTCTTTCTGGCGATCCCGAAAATCAGCCATATCCGGTGCACCCGACACAGGGCCCCTGCGATTTTACGTTATGCGGCGACACGTGGGCGGCGTTTGATCCTGCCATGGTTGGCCGCATCCGCGCTTTATGGCGGGCTCAAACTGGCAGAGGTATCGCGCGGGGCCACATGGGGGTCCGAATTTGACACCACCATGTGGCTGACGGGCACGGCACAACACCTGTGGTTTTTGCCCTTTGCCTTTGTGACCTGCCTTGCACTTTGGCCTTTGGGGCGCTGGATGCCCGTGATGAAACGATCGGTGCAATTGCACCTGTGTATGACATTGATGTGCCTGTCGTTGACGACCCTTGCGATGTGGCAAATGGCAAGCTGGCCAAGCCCTGTAGCGGAATGGGCCTATGCGCTGCCTGCCGTATTTTTGGGCGCTGCACTGGCCCTGACGGGGGGCAGTGTGTTGCGGATGACCGGCGTGGCGTGTCTGTTCTTTTGCATGGCGCTGTCGGCGAATTGGACGCTGGGCCTGCTGCAATTAGGCATTGCTGTTGTGGCTTTGATCCTGTGTCAGATCATTCCTATGAGGCCGACCCAGATCTCTGCTTTTGCCGCGCGGGCATCATTGGGGGTCTATCTGATCCATCCTGCCGTCGCAGCCGTGGTGATGCGCAGCCACCTGATTGCGGATCACAGCACGACATTCGCTGTGGTCGTCACCCTTGGGTCGCTTGGCATTGTGTCGCTTTGGGAAACAGTTAGAGCCACCGCATCGGGCCCAAAATCACTGCTTTCCGGTATATTTCCGCGCAGCTTACACCATCACCAAAAGTCTCCCTGATCGCGCCACCATTTTGCCCTGATTGTTGCCTAGCTGGGAACAGTCATGACCGAAATCCACCATATCCCCGCGCAGGCGCGCCTACCGCAGATCAACTGGCTTGGTCTGGGGCTGCTGATTGGCCTGATCGCCATCGCATTGCCTGTCTTTTGGTCCGGCTTTGCACTGCTCGGATCGGCGTGGATCACCCCTGAATACAGCCACGGCCCGCTGATCCCGGTGATTTCGCTTTATCTGTTTTTGCGCGAACGGCGGTTGATCACCGCCCCGCATGGGCCAAAACGAGCCGTGCCCGGCATCCTGCTAACCCTGTTTGCACTGACTTTGGGGGTATTTGGCAACCTCGTCGCGATCCCCGATATCGTGGCCTATGCGCTGATCCTATGGGTTGGCGGCGTGATGTTGACTTGCATGGGCTGGGACCAAGGGAAGCACCATTGGGCGCCTGTGCTACACCTGATCTTCATGCTGCCGCTGCCGCAGATCCTGTACTGGGAACTGACGATTGCGTTGCAGTTGATTTCATCAGAACTGGGGGTCTGGTTGATCCGGCTTGCCAATATTCCGGTGTTCCTTGAAGGCAATATCATCGACCTCGGGGTCTATAAACTGCAAGTGGCCGACGCCTGTTCCGGCCTGCGGTACCTGTTCCCAATCTTGTCGTTTTCTTACTTGATGGCGATCCTTTATCGCGGGCCGTTCTGGCATAAGGCGGTGCTGTTTGCGCTGGCTGTGCCACTGACAGTCATGATGAATTCCGTGCGGATCGGGAATATCGGCATGCTGGTCAACGCCTACGGGATTGGGCAGGCCGAAGGGTTTCTGCACTTCTTTGAAGGCTGGGTGATCTTTGGGGCCTGTATCGCGATCCTGTTTGCGATGGCGCTGACGCTGCAACGGCTCACACGCGACCCCAAACCGCTGCGGGACGTGGTTGATCTGGACACAGACGGGCTGGGCGGGGAAGCGGCACAGGTGCTGACGGTTGCGCCCACACGCGGCATGGTCATGGGGCTGGTGCTGTCGACACTCATCACCGCAGCCTTCGTCTTTACCCCCGCACCACCACGGGTCATGCCTGACCGCGACGTCTTTGCCCTGTTCCCCCGCACCATCGCAGGCTGGCAGGGGCAGGTGATCCCGCTGGATCCCGATATTGAAACGACTTTGGGTGCGACCGACTACATCAACGCGACCTATCGCGCCCCAGACAGCGCCGCGACGGTCAACGTCTTTGCCGCATGGTACGCCACACAAACCGATGGGGCAGGTATCCATTCGCCCGAGGTCTGTCTGCCCGTGGGTGGGTGGGAAGTTTTTTCGCTTGATCCGCACG
This sequence comes from Loktanella sp. F6476L, assembly GCF_023015725.1. Lineage (NCBI taxonomy): Bacteria > Pseudomonadati > Pseudomonadota > Alphaproteobacteria > Rhodobacterales > Roseobacteraceae > Loktanella > Loktanella sp. F6476L. Next base: position 7,701 of record NZ_JALKAR010000010.1, read on the forward strand.
CCATATCGCTGCCGACCACGATCTATGGGGATTTCAACGTCAATCGGGCCGTGATCCAGAAAGGCCTGTCCAAACAGCTGGTCTATTACTGGTTCGACCAACGCGGCCGGCGCATGACAAGCGACTACGCGGCCAAAGCCACCGTGGTCTACGACAGCTTCACACGCGGGCGGACCGACGGGGCGATGGTGCGGTTCGTGACACCCATCGCAGAGCATGAGACGACAGCAGACGCCGACTCCCGTCTGCAAGGGTTCATGGCAGACGTGTTGCAAAAACTGCCCGCGTTTATTCCGGAATAAGCGTCAGATGGGGGCCAGCCCCCGCCCTGCGGGCCCCCCGGGATTTAGAAAGACCCAAAGAAGCAAAGCGTTGATCTTATATTAACCAGACCGGTATTTAGTTCGAAAGCGGTCTAGGCAGGGATGCGGACGACCGTACCCAAAGAAGCCGCCACCCTGTTGTGATGCAACCGTATGATGACTGGGTGGCGCGCTCGGGTTTCTTTGGGTCTTTCTAAATCCCCGCGCGGCGCGCTCCCGCACTATCCCCGTTTTGCAAACACCCGATCGTAAGCTGCCAACAGATGCGGCACGGAATGGGCCCATGACAGCGCCCCAAGCACCCGTTCACGGCCTTCTTTCCCCATCCGCGCGCGCGTGTCTGGATCGTCCATCAGTTGGGCGATCTTATCGCCAAAATCAATCGGGTCATTGGCCGTCGCATACAGCGATGCACCTTGCGCCGATACGCGTCCTTCGGTCAGGTCGAATTGCACCGTCGGTTTTTCCAGCGTCATGTATTCCATGACTTTGTTCATCGTGGAAATGTCGTTCATCGCATTCTTGGGATCAGGCGACACGCCGATGTCGATGCAATTGAGCACCGCGAGCATGTCATCCCCGTACAAAGGTCCCGTGAAGGTGAAATAAGGCTCTAATCCGTGGCCTTTGACGTCGGCCTGCACGATTTCCAGATGCGGCCCGAAGCCTACGATCGCGAAATGCACATCCGTTTTGCCCAGCGTATTGATCAGATGATCTGCGGCTTCAACCAGCAAATCCATGCCTTCCTGTTGGCCGATCACACCCACATAGCCCATCACGGTGCCTGCTCCCTTACGGTACGACAGATCCCCGGGGCCCGGCACAAAGTTATCCAACTTGGGCGCAGAGCGGACCACGAACACATCATCAGGGTCCATCTTGCCGCGCCGTATCGCGATCTTTTTGAAGCTTTCGTTCGTCGCAATCGACACAGAAGCGCTCGCAAAGGTGATCCGTTCCCACACCAGCATGATCTTGTAGAAAAGACCTTTCTTTTCGAATTTGGCCTCGAACAATTCGGGACAGACATCGTGGTGATCAAACAGATAGGTCACGCCCCACAACCGGTACCACCACGCAAGGATGAAGATCAGATCAGGCGGGTTACACCCGTGGATCACATCAAAGCCGCGCTCAACCCAGACAACACGGGCCAACCGGAACCACGCCTTCATCGCGTGCCAGTATTCCTTGATATAGGCCCCTGCCCCTGCGTGGGCTTCTGGGGGTTCACTGTGGCGATAGATGTGCACGCCTTCGATTTCTTCATAGGTTTCATCCCACCCCTTTCCCATCGGGCAGATCACGCTGACAGCATAACCCGCCTTGACCAATGTTGTGGCCTCAAGCCAGACGCGGCGGTCTAGCGGCACAGGCAGGTTTTCCACGACGATCAGGATACGGCGTGGGGTCGAAAATACGGGGACGGTCGTCATATTGGGTACTGCTTTTTATCTTTTGCGTCAGACTAAAAGAAAGTACCGGCCACCGATACGGGGCCGATCAAAGCACACCACACCTGTTGTGCGATTGCACAGGCCGGAAATCACACATCCTTTTCGGCAGATTTTGCCACAATTTGACGGCATGCCGTTTCCCCTGTTCCGGATATACGCTAGCCTGCGACAAAAGACGGGGAAGAGCAGCACATGCAGATCAGGCACATGATGGCCAGTGGGACCGCGATTATCGCGCTCTTGGCGGGAACCCACGCAGTGGCCCAAGACCGGAGCTATAACCTTTACGGTGTGCCGGGTTTGATCGACACGCCGAACGCACGCTCCGCCCCGGATGCCGAGATTGCAGCGACTATTGGTGGGTTTAGTGCCCAACGAAGGGGTAGCTTCACGTTTCAGCTTTTGCCGAACCTGTCCGGTACGTTTCGCTATGCAGGGCTCAGTGATCGCGGCGATGGGCGTGAAGACATTTTTGATCGCAGTTTCGACCTGCGTTACCAGTTATTGCAAGAAACCGATTTTTTACCTGATATAGCTATCGGCCTGCAGGACTTTCTTGGCACTGGTTATCTGGCAAGCGAATACATTGTCGCCACAAAAACAATCACCGATCGTCTGGATGTCACCGCTGGCCTAGGATGGGGACGTTTGGGGACACGTAACGGCTTTGATAATCCGCTTGCCATATTCAGTGACGCCTTTCTCACGCGCCCCGAACTGCAAAACGTCGAACGGGGGGAAGGCGGCCAAATTGATGCGGCGCAGTTTTTCCGAGGCGATGCTGCGTTCTTCGGTGGTGTCAGTTATGCATATTCGGACAAACTGACACTCAAGGTCGAATATTCGTCCGAAATCTATGATGCGGCATCGGGTGGTGGCGAAATAGACGACAAGTCCCCGATCAACGTCGGGCTGAACTATACCTACCGTCCCGGACTGGATGTGCAGCTGGCCTATCTCTACGGGTCCGAACTGGCCGCCGGCGCCACGCTGACACTGAACCCGCGGACCCGTCTTGCCCCCGGTGGGCGCGAAACAGCGCCGACACCTGTGCGCGTACGCCCCAACGATCTGTCGGCCGCCGCATCTTGGGGCACAGACGAGCAAACCCTGATACAGACACTGAAAGACGCAGGGATTACCCTCGACGGCTATGACGTGACATCCGACACCGTGGCCCGCGTGCGCTACACCAACGACACCTTCCGGTCAGAAGCACAAGCCATGGGGCGCGTGGCGCGTATCCTGTCGGCTGAACTGCCAGCAGCGGTTGAGACCTTTGTGTTAGAGCCGCAACAGCGGGGCATTCCCCTGCAAGCCACAACGATCCAGCGCCGTGATCTCGAGACGCTGGAAAACCGTGCGCAGGGTGCGGCCCTGATCGCGCAAAACAGCGTGACCACCGACGCCCAACCGGGCACCGGCCTGACCTACACCCTTGATACAGAGCCTGCGTTCACGTGGGGGCTGGGGCCATATGCCAAGCTGATCGTGTTCAACGGGGATGCGCCTGTGCAGATCGACGGCGGGATAGAGCTGAAAGCGAAGTACACATTCGCCCCCAATATCATCGCCAAAGGTGTGATCCGGCAAAGTCTGCGGGACCTGCCATTGGCGGACGAGACTGAAAACGAAGACGACCTGCAAAACGTGCGCACCGATGGGCGGCTTTACGGGCAGGGCGGCAATCCCGTTATACAGACACTAACGCTGGCGCATTACGGGCGTCCCAGCACAGACCTTTATAGCCGTGTGACGGCCGGTTATCTGGAAGATCAGCACGGCGGGATATCATCGGAACTGCTGTGGAAACCGGTTGATAGCCGCCTCGCAATCGGGGCTGAACTGAACTACACTGCACAACGCGACTACGATCAGCTGTTCGGGTTCCAAGACTATGACGTCGTGACCGGCCACCTGTCAGGCTACTACAGCTTTGACAACGGGTTCCACGCGCAGGTCGACGTGGGCCGGTATCTGGCAGGGGACTGGGGGGCGACCTTTGGACTGGACCGTGAATTTGACAATGGTTGGCGGGTGGGGGCGTATTTCACGCTGACCGATGTACCATTCGAAGAGTTTGGCGAAGGGTCATTCGACAAAGGCATCCGTATCACCGTGCCGAACGACTTCTTCTTGGGCAACGCCACACGGGACAAAGTGACCACCAACCTACAATCCCTGCAACGGGACGGCGGGGCGCGGATCAACGTCGATGGCAGATTGTATGACATCGTGCGCGACGGACATACTGCGGGACGATTTGGCGATACATTTGGGCGGTTCTGGCGATGAATAATTTCACAAAAACCCTGTGTTCGGGTCTTATTTTGGCAGGCCTGTCGGCCTGTGGACCTTTGAACCAAGACGGGCTTGGAACCACATTTCTGAATGCCGGACGCTCATTGACCGGCATCGGCGCAGATGATGCACCCGCAACCCCTGCAATTTCACCCGCAGTGGCCAATGCAGCGCCCGGTGATGTGCTGCTCGTCAAGATCATCGCGCGCGACGCAGTGGCGCCTATGACCAAAGTGGCGCAGAACGGGCGCAACATCACATGGATCAGCCCGGGTCAGGTCACGATGGCCTTTGAAGACGGCATTCTTGTGGGGACACGCGGGCTCGACGACGATCTGATGGGTGTGGATCCCATCGGTGTGCGGGCCGCCTTGAACGCAGGTGGCGGCACAGCCCAACGGCGGCAAAGTTTCCTCACCTCCGAAGATCAAATCGCCACGCGCGACCTGACCTGCGACATCACACGTGTAGGACGCGAAGACGTGCAAATCATCGGCGGAGCGCGCACGGCCACGAAGTTTGAAGAAGATTGCAAAGGGCCCGCGCTGGAATTCAAAAACACCTACTGGCTGGCAGGTGGCGAAATCATCAGATCGCGCCAAGCCGTATCGGCCGGTGTGGGATTCATCCAAGCGGACCAACTTTAGACATATGTCGGATGGGGGCCAGCCCCCGCCCTGCGGGCTCCCCCGGGATTTGGACAAACCCAAAGAAACATATAGCTGCGCCACCTCGTCATTAGGTCATGCATAACAAACGAGGTGGCGGCTTCTTCGGGTACGATCGTCCGCATCCCTGCCTAGACCGCATCACATCCAAACACTGATCCGGTTAATAAAGCACCAACAAGGTGCTTCTTTGGGTCTTTCTATATCCCGGGGGGCCTGGGAGGCTGGCCCCCCAGTGTCGCGACGGACTTTATGTCCGGCGCAAATCCGTCTTGCCACTCCGCTCGTCGTGCCCAGACCTGATACCATTCCCCTGCTTTTTCGCGGCGCACCACCGACAAGGCCAAAGCGCGCGACAACGGCCAGAACCGCAACAGATGTCGCCCCAAACCACGGGTAGCTGGGGAAAAATGCCGTTTGATCAATTCCGCCTTTGCAGCAAGCAGACGCACGACCTTATCCGCTTGCACAGTCTCTGATGCGGCCCCGTAGTGCACAATCGTCGCAGTCGGTGTGACCGTGGGCTGCATGCCTTGCCCTTTCGCGCGCAGGCACAGGTCGGCTTCTTCGCCGTACATATGAAAAATCGGGTCTAAACCGCTCAAATCATCCCATGTTTGCCGTGTGAGCAAGAATAAACAGCCCGCCACGATATCGACTTCGCGTACTGTATCACGGGGCCAATCCCCAAAGGCTTCGGGGTTAAACACAGCCGATTTCGGAAACACGCCCGTCAGCCCGGATGTCCGGCAGAACAATGACCACAGCGTCATCCGCCCCCAGCATGAATAGGGGTTCAACGTCCCATCCGCATAGACCGTCCGTCCGCCCCAGATCCCCGCCGCAGGCCGTTCTTTTGCAAAGGCCAGCAGTTTGTCCAGCGCCCCGTCCAGCACCAGCGTGTCGGGGTTCAACAACAAAACCCAAGGCGCCGTCACATGGGGCATCGCAATGTGGTGCGCCCCTGCAAAGCCGTGGTTATGGGTCTCGGCCAGCACGGTCGCTTGCGGATAGGCCGCCGCAATCGCATCAGCCGATCCATCTGACGACGCGTTATCCACCACGATCACCTCAAACGGGGTCTGTGTCTGCGCATAGACCGATGCGAGGCAGGCCAGCGTCATGTCCCGCGTGTTGTAGCTGATGATGATAATCGACAGGATGGGGCTGGTCATAGACGGTCCAATGGGATGATTTTGACACATCTGTAGAACAAAGGCGCAGGCGAAACTCCTATCTTCCCTGCGGACAGACTAGGCTGCGGGCGAATGTTGCAAACCGGACCCAGAAGGCAGCCTATGCGTCACGTGATCCTCAATTTCCACGGGCTTGGCGCCCCGGACCAGCGGCCGCTTGAGCCGGGCGAGGATCGCTATTGGGTTGATGCACAGGTTTTGCGCGACACGATTGATCTGTCGCAGCAGATGCGCGACAAAGTCGATGTAAAATTTACATTTGATGACGGCAACTTAAGCGACTTCACCATTGCTGCGCCACTGTTGAACGCGGCAGGCATCAGCACCCAGTTCTTTGTTCTGGCCGACCGCATTGATCAACCCGGATCGCTGAGCACCACGCAGATACGCGAACTTGTCGCCCAAGGCCATCAGATCGGGTCACATGGTGCCGCCCATGTGAATTGGAAAACGGCCGATTTGGACCGTGAAGTAGGCTCTGATACACGCCAAAAGATCGCAGATGCTGCAGGGACGCCGATCACGCAGGCCGCGATCCCGTTCGGGGCTTACAACGGGCGTGTGGTGCGGGCCCTGCGCGATGCAGGGTACACGCAGTGCTATTCGTCAGACGGTGGGGCGTATGACAAATCGCAATACCCGATCCCGCGCACGTCGATCCGTGCTGATATGACGATGGCCGATATCAAGGCGATTATCTTAGGCCATGAACCTGCCAAAGCCCGTGTCCGTCGCGCCCTTGCCCATTTTATCAAAAAGCGGATCTAACATGGGTCAATTGCACATCTGTATCGGCTTTGCCGAAGCTCTGCCTGCCCCCGAAGTCGTCTTTGATCTACGCAACGCGGGTTACCGAGTCTCTGCCTTTGCACGCACCGCCCGCCCGACGTTGATCCATCTTGGGGTGACCATCACCCAAATCCCCGCCCCGGAACAGGATGTGCAGGCTGCAACCGCCGCTATTCAGACCCTGATGCAGGGAAATAATGCACCTGATTACATTCTGCCGCTTGATGACACTGGGCTTTGGCTGGTCGATCGCGCCATTGGGGATGACCCGCGCAATGCCGGTGCAAGCGGGGCGCAGGCCACCGTCGCCTTGGATAAGGCACAACAGACACGCGCGGCACAGGCTGCTGGTCTGGATGTTCCACCCACACAGATCACGGGTGAACCTGATGACACGCAGGTTCCCTATCCCGCCATTGCCCGCGCTGCCCTTGCGGTGCGTGTGACGGACAATCAGCTGGGTAAGGACGACCCCGTTTACCTTGTTTCAGACACTGATGCGGGCCAACTTGATCCATTGAACGGCCCTTACCTGATCCAGCCGCTCATCACCGGTACGGGTGAAGGGGTGTTTGGTGTCATGACTGATCTAGGTGTCGCGGCCTGGTCAGGGCATCGTCGTTTACGCATGATGAACCCACATGGATCGGGGGCCTCTGCCTGCCAGTCGATCACGCCTGATCCGGCACTTTGCGCCAAGATAGAGACGTTTTTGCATGATATCGGCTGGCGCGGTCCGTTTATGATTGAACTGCTGTGCGATGCGGACGGCACGCGTTGGTTTATGGAGTTGAACGGGCGGCAATGGGGGTCACTCGCGCTCGCGCGGCGGCAGGGGTTTGCTTATCCGACGTGGGCGATTGCACAGAAGACAGACGCTGATTTCACACCGCCTGCGATCACAGGGGCCCCGCGCATCCAACGCCATCTGGGGCGTGAGCTGCTGCATCTGCTTTTCGTGCTGCGCGGACCCAAAAGCGATTTTCACAAAGCAAGCTGGCCGTCGTTCTGGGCGAGCCTACGGGGGGTCTGCGCCCCTGCCCCGCTGTCCAGTTTCTACAATTACGACCCGAAGCATCGCGGGTACCTGATCCGCGACACAGTTGCGACGTTGAAAAAGGTGCTGCAATGACCCAGATCCGCGTTGTTCTGCATGCCCATTCCACATGGTCCTATGACGGGCGACACAGCCTACGCCAGATCGCGCGGCTATACGGCGCGCTTGGGGTGCGGGCGGTGATGATGACGGAACATGACACGGGTTTCGCGCCTGATCAGTTCGCCGCATACCGGCAGGCCTGTGCGGATGCGTCCACCAAGCGCTGCACCCTGATCCCGGGTATCGAATATTCCAGCCCTGACAACCGCGTGCATATTCTGACATGGGGGCTGGATCGTTTCCTAGGGGAACATCGCCCTGTGTTAGAGACACTTCGTGATGTGCAGACTGCTGGTGGTGTCGCGATCTTTGCCCATTCGATCCGGCAAGATGCATGGCAGGTATTTGATCCTGCTTGGGTGCCTTATCTGGCGGGGATCGAGCTGTGGAACCGCAAATCCGATGGGATCACATGGGGGACACAAGCCCAAGATTTGATTGCGCAGACCAGCCTGCCTGCAACGGTGGGGCATGATTTTCATCGACTGCGGCAGATCTATCCGTTGACGCAACGCTTTGATGTGGATGAAAGCGCTGCGTTAGAGCCACAATTGGTGACCGCATTGGCCAAGGGCAACAGCAGCCCGCAGGCGTTTCGCGGCGATCTATCTTTGGGCAGTGCCCTGCATCCGCGGCTGGAACAGTTGCGGCGAAAAGTCCGCGACGGTTTGCGTCGGATCAAAGGGGGTTAGGGGGCCAGCCCCCGCCCTGCGGGCTCCCCCGGGATTTAGAAAGACCCAAAGAAGCGGAAGCTAAGCGCGTAGTTCAGATGTGAGCGCGGTGAGGCCCTGTGTGAGGGCAGCTTGCGCCGCGTCGGGGCTGTCGGCCTCTGCATAGAACCGGCATTCGGGGGCGTTGCCGGAAGGGCGCAGATGCACAATGCGCCCGTCGGTCAGGGTCATGCGTAGACCATCGGTGCGATCAACCGCCGCCTCTGTGCCGTTGATGCCGGCCAGAAATGCTGCCCGCGCGTCAAGATCAGTGTCTAACAAGGCCACAAAGGCGAGCGATACATCCGTTGGCACGTCTTCAACACGTCCCGTGGCGGTGAACCGTGCGGGTTGCGCCTTGATCATCGCCGCGACCCCCTGCCCTTTGGCCACCATCAGCGGCGCGACCAGCGGTAGAACCGCGTCGCGCGTCATCAGGGGTGCCAACCCGTTCGCAGCGAACCCCAACAGGAAGCCACCGTTCGCCTCGTACCCCACGACCTTACCGCCGCAGTCCATCCCCGCGATCACATGGGGCGATCCGATCTTTGTGCGCAGCACGCGATCAAAAATAGTCTCTGCACCGGTGTTTGAGGACACAGGCGTGACCGCAATCTCCGCCCCGAGGAAATCACCCGTGATCTGACCCAGCACATCGCCCGGCACGACCTGCCCCGTTGCATCCGTCAACAACGGGCGGTCCCCGTCCCCGTCAAGCGACACAATCGCGTCGACCGAATGGGATGCGGCCCAAGCGATCAGCTGCGCGCGGGTTTCAGCATCAACGGCTTCCGTATCGACGGGGATGAATTTGTCTGATCGGCCCAGTTCAATCACCTTTGCGCCGAGCCGTTCAAGGATATGCATCAACAGATCACGGCTCACCGTTGAATGGGTGTAAACGCCGATCGTCATGCCCGACAACGCATTCCCGCCAAAGGCATCCACATAACGCGCAGCATAGGCGATAGGCACCGCGATATCGTGGCCACGTGGGGCGGGTTTAACGTCTATTTTCGACCCTAACGCGGCCAAAATGGCTGTCTCGTGGTCTTTGGTGATTTCGCCTTCAGGCGTATAGAACTTCAACCCGTTGCGGTCCGCCGGAATATGGCTGCCTGTGATCATCACAGCCGCAGCCCCTGCGTTCATCGCAGCAAGCGCGAGCGCGGGCGTCGGCACATCACCGCAATCCACCACAGGGATGCCTGCAGATGTGGCTGCCTGCATCACCATGCCCGCGATCTTGGGCGACGATGGCCGCAGATCGCGCCCCACCCAGATCCCCGTTCCGGCAGGACAGGCTGCAATAAACGCCTGCACATGATCGGCCACCAAAGCCGGGGTGAGTTCCACAACAAGGCCACGCAGGCCGCTGGTTCCAAACTTTGGGGGCATCAGATCAACTTTCGCAAAATACGGGTGCCTGTGCTGTATGCCAAATGGGTTCCCAAATGGAAAACACCAAATTGAGGTAAATACGCGTAGGCGTTTAACATATCCGGCTTTCGTAAAAACGTGGGCAAGGTCCGCATCACGGCCACATTTGTGCCGCCCCGCCAGCACAGCAATAACCGACATCTCAGGTACCAGCCCGGGGTGACCGGGCGCTGTTGGCCAACACACCGATGCCCGCGTTCACACTTGCCCAGATGATCCAGCGTCCCACGGACGCAGGCACGTCGCGGATCACTGATATTGCGCTCGGGACAGGTGCGTTGTCGGATGTGCTGTATAGCACGACGCGCTATGACGGGCAGATCGACAGTTGGGATATTACAGGCAGCGGAATAGCCGCGCTGGACAGTGACAGCTTTGCGATTGGACCGATTGCCGGAAACAGCCCGCGACTGACCTTTGTGGACGGGCAGCTGTTGACGGGTGGTGGGGCTGGCGGCGCGTTGACACTGCGCAGTCTTGGGACAGACGGCAGCCTTGGGGCGGCGGTCGATTTGACCGGCACCACAGGTTTTGACGGGCCACTGATTGATCCAGTTATCACCACGCTCGCGAATGGGGGTACCAGTGTCTACGCAGGACTTTCGAACGGGTCTGGCATGGTCCAGATCGTGTTGGATAGCGCAGGCAATGTGATCAGTACCGCAGAGATCGACGACAAAGGCCGCACCGCTGCAGACGAGATCACCGCGATGACCACAAGCGTGATCGACGGGGTCAGCTTTGTCTTCACCGCGAGCGCCTCTGATCTCGGCATAAGCGCATGGCAGGTCCGCGACGCAGGCAACATGACCGCACGCGAAACATTGCGACCGGAAACGGGATTGTGGGCCTCTGCCCCAACCGCAATCGAAGCGATCACTGTGAACGGTCAAGACTATGTGGTGATGGCCGCCGCAGGGTCCAGTTCGTTGACTGTGGTATCAACGGGACCTGTGGGCGAATTGGTTGTGGTGGATCATGTGATTGATGACCGCACCACCCGCTTTGACGGGGTCACGGCGATCACGACGGTCACACATCAAGGTCAAACATGGGTGTTTGCGGGGGGTGCGGACGACGGGATCACCGCGTTTCAGGTGCTGGATGGCGGCAGATTGCTGGCGCGTGCCCATATCGCAGACACAACGGCGATGACGCTGACCAATGTCAGTGCAATGACTGCACGGTCCAACGGGGCGACAATCGATATCTTTGCAGCCTCTGCGACAGAGGCCGGTTTGACCCGCTTAAGCCTTGTCATAGACCCTGATGAGGACGTCATTATCGACACCGCGCAAAGCGATACGCTGACCGGCGGGGCAGGTGCGGACGTGTTTGTCATGACCGCAGACGGGCAGGTGGATACGATCAGTGATTTCACATTGGGCGAAGACACGCTTGATCTGACCGATTGGAACGGGCTGCGCAGCATCAACCAGCTGTTTTTCGACCCTATATCAGGGGGGATCCAGATCACTTACGGGGACGAGGTTCTGATCCTGATCAGTGCGGACGGGTCCGATATCGCAGCGTCCAGTTTCACGCAAACCGACCTGATTGCGCCTGCGCGCATTCCGCAGGTGATCACACCCGGCCATCCTGGTCCCATCACCGAGGTGCCCGATCTTCCCCAGCGTCCCGAACTGGGCGATCCTGTGCCTAATCTGGTGGACCTGCCGCAGACCAGCGCGTTGTACGGCACCCGCAATGCGGACACGATCACGGGCACGGACGATAATGACCTGATCTACGGTATGGGCGCAGATGACCGGCTATCAGGTGGGGCAGGGGCCGATCTGTTATTTGGCGGGCAGGGCAGCGACCTGCTGCGCGGGGATGCGGGCCACGATTATCTGTTTGGTGGTGACGGGCGCGATGGCGGCTGGCAAAGCCCGTTACGCCCTACCGCATCCACAAACGCAGACAGGTTGGAAGGTGGCACAGGCAATGATGAACTCTATGGGCAAGCCGGGGCTGACCGTCTTGATGGCGGGCAGGGGGATGACCTGCTGTCAGGTGGTGGCGGGCGCGACACCTTTGTGTTTCGCAGCGGACAAGACAGGGCTGTGGATTTCAATCCTGTGACAGACCGCATTGCGTTGGATGATGCGTTATGGGCTGGCACATTGACGGCCACACAGGTCGTGGATCGTTATGCGACGGACACCGGATCAGACACTATTCTTGCGTTTGGAGGTGGAAACAGCCTGCACCTAGATGATTTTGACGATCTTGGCGTGCTCGCTGATCGGATCGACATCTTTTAGGATCATGACGCTTGCGACTGCGCCAACCAAACCGTTGCCCCCCCACAGTCCGGATCTTCTGAAATGTGTTTGATGACCGCAAATCCATGGTGTGCCAGCAAGCTGCGGTATTCATCCGGATCAAGGCTGGCGTGATACAGTGGTTCGCCTTCGAACGTCCCGATTGCTTCGCCGTCAGTTGGACCACTGGTGAACATCAAAGCCGCGCCCGGTGCCGCATGACGTTGGAACACAGCAAACATGGCGCGTTGGTCGTCTTGGGACAGGTGAAAGAAACTGTGCCACGCCAAAATGCCCGCAAATTGCGTGTCTAACGCGAGGGTACGCATGTCGGATGTGATCCAAGTGGCGTCAGGCAGGCCCGTCGTAGCGATTGCGAGCAGTTCTGGTGAGGTATCAACGCCCGTCACGGCATGACCTTGCCCGATGATATGACGCGCATTCGGCACACCTGTGCCGCATCCCAGATCCAGCACATGTGCCTGCGCTGGCAAAAGGGCGGTGAACCGGTCCATCCAGATCGCTTCGCCCGGGATGCCCTGTCGCCGTTTATGCCATGCCTGCGCATGACGGCGGTAAAGCGAGATGATATTGGCGGCGGATGGATGCATACCGTCTTGTACCGCGCGCGGGCTGACCTGCAAAGCGGCGTCAGTGTTCGCGGCGAAACAGGCTCTGTTTCATGCGAAAAGGCCCCAATCACACAGGATCGGGGCCTTTTGTAAAGCCGGTGTTCAGTCTCTAGTAAACCAGCAGATCGTTCATCAGCAGGTCCAGATTATCCACGTCATTGATCCGCAGGCTGTCACTGCCAAAGTCAAAGACCGCGTTGCCGTTGATGATCTGGCCAAGCGCCAGTGCTTCATCAACCGTGGTCACACCCAAGGCATCACCATCCAACTGAATGCTGTCAACGTTATCGGTGAAATCAAGGATCACATCATCGCCGTCGGCAAAAACGAACGTGTCACGCCCGCCGCCGCCGGTCATCCGGTCATCACCCGCGCCACCATTCAGCACATCCGCACCGGATTGCCCATGCAAACGGTCGTTGCCTGCCCCACCGCTGAGCATATCAGCATTGGCAGCAGCATCCGCGCCGTCGTGATCCAGATTATCCCAACTGACATCGCGGCCTTCGCCGCCTTTCAGCACGTCAGACCCGTCCCCGCCATAGAGCCGGTCAGCCCCTTCACCGCCCAAAAGCTTATCGTCACCGTCGCCGCCATCCAGCGTGTTTTCACCGCTGTTGCCCGTCAGGACGTTATCCGCTTCGCTGCCTGTCAGGCTGAGATCACCGGCCCCGAGCAGTACCGCGTCCGCAATCCCCGTATACAGGGTCGCATCTGCGGACAGGGCCAGTATCTGGCTGCCATCATTGGCGGTCACGACGTCCAGCTTGGCGTTTCCGTTGGTCATATCAATCGCAAGGGTCGCAAGTGTTGCGGCCCCAAGGCTGACTGTGACGGCAACCGCATCATCAGCGCCAACCGCCAGACCGTAGCCGCCAGCGGCAGCCGTTGTGGTGGTGGTGCCATCTGCGGTGATCGTCAGTCCAGCCTCGCCTTCTCCGACACCATAGAAATCATCTCCGTCGCTATCCGTGTAAGCGACACCCGTGATGAAGTAATCCGATCCGGTACTTGCGAAATTCAACGTCAGCATCGACGCGTTATAGGTGGTCCCAGACTGCGTGAAATCGCCCGCAACCTGCGCAATCCCGATTTCGCGGATATCAGAGGCAAATGTATTCTCGCGGTGCCCTGCACTGCGGTACAGGCCTTCGTGGTGATCTTCGATCGCTTGTTCGAGGTTCACAGCACTCGTTGACCCAGTCCATGCAAGGTTTTCCCGCCATGTCCATGATCCGGTCAGCGTATATCCCGCGTCGACAATCCTGTCCCCCGGGTCCGACCCGTTCACACCCGTATGTGAAAACGTGTCTTCGTCCAGCATCCACGCCGAATGATCCAGCGCCGATTGTTCAAGGTCTGTATTGAACGCAAGCACCTGACGTGGTGTGCCCGAAATGGTCCCGGCAGAAAGACCTGCGTTTAACGATAAACCAAAGCGGGCCGCTTCGGCTTGTGGATCAAGCCGTGCCCGGTTGATCAATTCAAGTAAGTACTGTTCAGCAGCAGAAACAGTCATTGGCTTCCTTCCATCTAGTCCGCCCCCCCGAGCGGTCTAATGTGAAGCCTCTAACATCGCGTAAAACCTGACACTGCTTAGGTTCAGGTGTGTCAGAACTTGGGCAATTTTGCCTTTACCTGAAACAGATTGTTTCGCACGCGAAACATATTATGTTCACCTAACCTTGCAGACCCTTATAAAAATAAGGGGGTCAGGTCGCATTCTTGGTTAAAAACGCCTGTAGCTTTTGCCTAAAATCAGCGTCATCTAATTGGGCGCCACTGAGAACAATGTCTCCTTTTGCCGTCCTTTTGTATCGCAAGCCCTGTCCCAGATCGCGGGGCGGCTCTGCCATGCTTTGCGCGGGTTGCTTGGGGGCGGCAGGCGCGGGTTTGTCCGCAAGCGCATCCATCAGGATCGCGGTTTCCGCTTCGGCCGTTTCAGGCGTATGCGCACGCAGGGCCGTGATGATCTGATCCGCTTTCCCCGCATCCGCATCAAGCGCCTGCGCCAGCGACAGGCCAACACGTTCGGTCAGCGCCGTGGGGAACCGCAGATGATCATCCAAAGCCCGCACGATAGTGATGAAAGACCCGATCTTGGACCGCTTGGGACGCGATGCAGCATGGAACAACGTCACAAGCCCCACACGGTCGGTCCGGTAAATCCCTTGGTCCACCGCACGTGCCACGATGCGGGCGCGTTCATAGTAGGACAGGCCCACACGAATTTCGTTTTCTTCGACCATCGCCAGATAGGCATCGGCGCTATCGGCAGGGGTCCGAATGATCGCCAGCACATCAGCGGCTTCTAATTGGCGCAGCGCCTGCAGCCGTCGCCAGCCAGAGATCAGACCGTAGCGTCCGTCGTCCAGCGCTGTGACCTCGATCGCGGTCTGTTGGCCGCGTTCCCGTAGACTGTCCACCAGCGTGGCCATTTCGGTATCATCGACAGCGATCCGGTCGCGCACCAGATAATCGTCGCTGATCCGGTCTAATGCGATCTTCTGTATCAACCGCCCTTCAGCGCGCGCATCGGTCAGGGTCTGGGCAATCTCGGTCAGGGCTGCTGACGCCGACGCATC
Organism: Loktanella sp. F6476L; assembly: GCF_023015725.1. Classification (NCBI taxonomy): domain Bacteria; kingdom Pseudomonadati; phylum Pseudomonadota; class Alphaproteobacteria; order Rhodobacterales; family Roseobacteraceae; genus Loktanella; species Loktanella sp. F6476L. The sequence goes on from NZ_JALKAR010000010.1 coordinate 23,231, forward strand.
CTGTGCCACATCCGCAATTGGGGCGCGGGTCTTGGGGGCGACACCTAGCGGGTAGCGCGGCATTGCCTTCGTTTCCAGCGCAGGCGCGTCTGTGATGACAGCGGGGGTCAGGCGTTTGCGTTTGGCCATGGGTCGTCTCCTTGTTCATGGGTCTTTTGACCCAGATGCGTGACCGAATGGGAAACCCACCGCACGCCAGATGTTTCGCACACGAAACGTATTATGTTCACTTTTCCATCTCGGCTTTCGCCGCCAATTCGTCACGTCTCCACGTTCCGAGAAGCAACGTCTTGAAGGCCGCATAGGTGTTATCAAAGGTCTCGCGACCCCGCGCATAGGTCTCGCGGTTGAAATCACGGTAATCGGCCTCGTAGATGCCCTGCACCTGTTCGCCGGCCTGCCCAATGAGCGCAGTAAAGTCTTGCCGATGCGGCGACAGGGTGGTGCCAAGGTAGGCCTGCATCAACGCGGCCAATTCAGCCTGCTGAGAGCCATCGTAGCGCGTGACCACCGCCCGGACCGCATCCCACTGGAACGCCATCTCTGGGCGCCCCAAAGCACGTGCGGCAAGGTTCTCGCCTTCTTCAATGGAACTGAAGGTCGTGTGCAGCATGTCAAAGAACCGACCCGTACTGTCGAATTCCAAGAACGACGCGCCCACAGGGACCAGCAGAATGTCAGCGGCGGCCAACCCGTTGATGGTCAGATAGCCAAGGGCAGGGGGGGTATCGACGAAGATGATATCGTATTCATCCAAGACCCCGTCATCATCAAGCACATCCGTCAACGCATCCCACAATTTCCAGCCACGGCCCTGCATGCGCCAGACAGGGACTTGGAATTCAGCCCAATAGAGGTTCAGCTGGGCACCAATCAGATCAATGTTGGGCCAATGGGTATCCTGGATCAGGCTTTGCGCCTTCACATCCAAAGCTTCCGTCAGGGTGTCGTCCAGCGGGATCGGATTTTCACCGCGGTCCATCCGGCGCTGATTGTCCTCGCGCAGATGAGTGGCGTAATGGCGGGCGAACAGCGGAAAGACGGTTTTCCATTCATCTTCGACCTTGCCGCCAAAAACGGAGGTCATCGAGGCCTGTGAATCCAGATCAATCACCAGCACCTTGTAGCCATCCAAAGCGGCGGACATGGCCAGATGGGCGGCTGTACTGGTCTTGCCAACCCCGCCTTTAAAGTTCGCAACCGCGACCATCTTTGCGGGCAGGCCTTCAGGGCGGTAGGGTTGGTATTCTTTTGCCTTTGATCCGGTAGATCCAAAATGGGCACGTAGACGCAGGACCTCATCCAGCGTGAACCACTTGGCACCGCCATTGGTCTCAGAGGCACCTTGCGGCAGATCAGGGTTCTGTTTGAGGACGCGGCGGAAATGAGCGGTGGCGACAGGGATCAGGTAGCGGGTGATTTCCCATGTGGAAAACTTACGCAGTTTGCGCTGACCATCTGCATTCAATCCACGGCTTGCCAGATCGTCACGTCCGGCTTCACAGGCGCGCGCAATGGCGGAAAACCCGTCAGTGGAGGTGGGCGCATCAAGGGCTTTGAGCGCCTCATCAGGGTTGATGCTGAAATAAGGTGGGATGTCTGTGCTGCTCATGATCGCCTGCTATGTGCGTTGTTTTTGCATAGATACCACAAAACGCAGCACATGGAAGAAAAGGTTGCACACCCCCTCACTTTTCTCAGCAAAACAACGGATATCAGGGGGACAGCTGTGCATAGAGTGGTGTGAAAACAAAAAAAAGGAAAGTTAGAATCTGTTAGTATTACGTTATGGGGTGCCGGCTTTTCCTCAGAAGCCACAAAAAAAAGGGCATGGGGCGACTCTGAAACGACGATGCGACTCTGAAACCCCGATAAGGCGACTCTGATCCGACGAGCCTGCGACTCTGAAACCCCATTGGATCGCGCTGGCAGGACTCGACAGATGCCTGTGGATAACTTTAGGGTGTCACTGAAACCCCGAATAGAGGGTTGGGCGATTCCATGGCGGTTAATGATCGTGGGAGGCCCGAGGCAAAGGCAGGTAAGATGACAGCAATTCCCCAATCGGGAATGCGGGACTTCTTCGTATGTGATTTATTCGATGCCAGTCCAAAGGCGGACTTGGGGTCGATGGAACATCCGATGTTCTCGCTTTCCACACGGCCCGACAGGACTATCCGGTCTTATGTGCGCGGTGATGTTGAAGTGACGGTGACCCCTTCGGTGCGCGGCCGTGCGACGATCCATGACAAAGACATCCTGATCTATTGCATCAGCCAGTTGATGGCGGCGGTGAATGCGGGCCGGACTATTTCACGTAAACTGACGCTGACGGCCCATGACCTGCTGGTGGCTGTGCGGCGTGATACCGGCGGCGATAGCTACACCCGGCTGCGCGAGGCGTTTGAGAGGTTGGCAGGCACGCGGATCACGACGAACATTGTGACAGGCGAGGAAGAGACCACATCCGGCTTTGGCCTGATCGAAGCCTGGGAGATCGTGCGCAAAACCCGTGGCGGGCGCATGGTGTCGGTGACGGTGACTTTGTCGGAATGGTTGTTTCGGGCGGTCACCGCCAAATCGGTCCTGACCCTGTCGCGTGATTATTTCTCCCTGCGCAAACCGCTGGAACGGCGGGTCTATGAATTGGCACGCAAACATTGTGGCAACCAACGCGAATGGCGGGTCACTGTCGCGACATTGCACGAAAAGGCCGGATCAGATGCGCCAGTCCGTGTGTTCCGTGCCGCGGTGCGCAAAATGATCGCCGCCGACAACCTGCCCGATTATACGCTGGTGGAAGACGACGGTGACGTGATCCGGTTCTCGCGCAAACGTCTGGTCGAGGATGTGCCCGGTTTGCCTGCCTTCAGCACAGACACGATGGACCAAGCCCGCACCATGGCGCCCGGTTTTGACGTCTACGCGTTGGAAGCGGAATGGCGGGCGTTCTGGGTCACGGCGGGCCGTCAGAAATTGACGAACCCGGACAAAGCGTTCTTGGGCTGGTTGCGTGGCCGCGTGAAACGGTAGTTTTGTTGTGATGCTGCGGGAGCCTCCGGCGGGGATTTAGAAAGACCCAAAGAAGATATGAGGGCGTGGCCCATTTCTTTGGGTTTCTCTATATCCCGGGGGTTTGGGGGCTGGCCCCCAATCAACGATAGTCGCGGTAGACGATCAGGGATTTGTTGAGGCCGAAGAACTTTTCACTCTCGTGCACGCCGTCGGGCATCAGGTGCCGCAGGAGGCGGCGTGACACAATCCGCGTGTGGTCGATCCGCACCAGCGCGTCTTCAAAGCGGCATTTCCGCGCAAAGCCTACGTTGAATGTCGAATGACACCACAGCCGCGTGGGTTCGGGCAGCCAGTGCACGAAGGGCACGCCGTAGTGCGGCTCGAGCGGGAACCAGAAGTTGGGCGTTTGCAGGTAGTAGGCGCGCCCCACCCGCATGGTCTCAGCCGCAAGGCCCGCCATATCCCGATACAGACCCACATGTTCGATCACCGAATTGGAATGCGTCATGTCAAAAGACCCGTCGCCGTATTCCGGCATATGGGTCCCATCCCCAACAACAGTCTCTATTTTGATGCCGATATCTTCGACGCTTTCTTTACCCACGTCTTCTTCGGTGTTCAGGATCGTGATGGTAATCCGGTCGTGGTATTTGGGATCAAGCAGCTTCCAATAATCGCGACGTCCCCCGATATCGAGGATCGTTGCATGATCTTTCGTCGCCAAAATCTGGTCGAGCAGTTTTTCGACCCAAACAAAGCGTGCACGTCGCATTTTGTAACGGATTGAGGTCGGATCATTGGCGTCGGGGCGTTGCATTTTGAGTGTCTTTCAAAGGGAATTAGCGGCGCAGATCGAAGGTGCGCGCGAGGCCAAGCGATAGACTAGTGGATTCTGTCGCGGTCTCGTCACTTGGGTCGCGCGATTGCATCCCGATCCCCGCAGAGGCGGTCCAATCGGGGGTCAGCGCGTAGGTCATTGACAGGTTCGCCTGTGACAGATCCACCATGTCACCGGTGGCGACATCTTCTGATCGTGCAAATCCTGCGGACAGCCGTAGGTTCGCCACTGGCGTCAGCGCATAGTTGGTCGCCACAGATAGAGACGTCACAAGGTCTTCGTCATCACGGCCTTCGCGGGTCAGGGACCGGTCAGCGCTGGCGGTGAAGTTGCCCCATGGGCTGTCATCTGCAAAGGTATGTTTGAAGCTGGCGGTTCCGGTCACAAACACATCATCGGTGCTGGCGCGGCTTAACCCCAGACCAAAGCGAGCGGTGGTGTCTTCCAGTGTGAAGCTGCGCGCTGCAGACAGATGCAGTTGCGATCCGTCGTCCCCGTCGGTGGCGGCGGCATCCACGGTGATCTGCCCATTGGGTTGGGTCAGGATCAGCCCTGCGTCGATCCCGTAACGGTCATAGGTGTCTGCACCAGCGGTTTGCGAGAAGTGTACGCCCGCATTGGCCTGCATGACTTCAGTAATATCAAAGCGGGCTTTTGCGCTGATCCGGCCATAGGTGTAATCGGTCAGTGTGCTTGTATCAGCCAGATTGTCGTAGCTGATGTCATCGACTTGTAGCCCAAAGGTCAGCCCGAAGGGCGCGTCGTCACGCAACGACAACGTCCCGTCAAACCGCAGCCGGTTCCGGTTGCCCCCGTCTTGGGTCAAATCGGCAAAATCAGGGTCTAACGTGCCATCCGCAGTCCGGGCGAGATTCAAGGTGCTGGTGTTATCCAGATCAGTCCGGCTGGCAAACAGGCTGACGCTGATCGCGCTGGCGGCTGCGTCTTGGGCATAGCTTAGCCGCAGGGTTGGATCGGTGAATTCACCGCTGATCCCGTCGGTGCTTGGCCCATCCACAAAGCGGTATCCGCCGCCCAATTCAAAGTTGAGGGTCTCTGTGCGGGTTTCGGAACTGACGCGCAGGGATACATCGCTGATCGCCTGATTGGTCACGCCATTGGTCGTGGATGTATCTGGCCCGCTGCTGTCGCGGCTGATCAACCGTTCGGCCAATCGCAGTGTCATCAGAAAGCCGCCTTCGTCACTTTGGGCGAAAGCCGTAAAGGGTAGGGCCACAGTGGATGCCAAGACCCCGCATAGGGCCGCATTCCGGATGATCCGTTTGGGAAATTGCTTGCTCATGCGCCGGCCCTTTTGTCTTTGGCCCGGTTATCCGCTTGTCCGCCCTCATATGGTGGGGCAAATCAGATGCGGTAGGCACTTTATAGGGTCTACAAAAGCAAAAAACGGGCGCGCAAACAAGGTCTGCGCACCAGTTGGGGGGATATCGGGGGGATTATTCGAACAGGCGTCGCTGTGGGACAACAATAATGTCACCCTCGGCCAGCACGGTCATGCCTGCGTTGCTCAGACCTGCTTCGATTGCTTTGTAATCGAGGGTCACCAGCTGTTCGGCCCCGTCCGCGGAAGGACGGCGCAATTGCACGCGGGATGATGCCGCAAACCGTGTGAAACCGCCCATTTCGGCAAAAGCTTGCAATACGTTTGCACCTGGGTCGAGTGTGACTTTGCCGGGTTTGCCGACTTCACCCATCACGAAAATCTCGATGGTGGGATCAGGTTCAGGCGCGCGTGGTGTGACGGCGCGGCGTTCAGCCAGACGTTCGACGGCGACAAACACATTTGGCCGTGATGCGAAACTTGCGGCAAGACCAGAGGCTAGTTCACGCTGGATGTCTTCGATGGATTTACCGGATGCTTTGATCGCACCGGTCAGCGGCATCGAAATCCGCCCGTCAGGGGACACAAGAACAGACCGGTTCAATGACGGATCTTCGATCACTTCCACCCGCAGAATGTCACCATTGCGGATCTGGTAGTTGTTTTGTGCGACGGCAGTCTGCGCCCAAAGGGTCAGGGCTGCGGCGATGATCGCTGAAATGACCTTCATTGTCGTGTCTCCTTGATTGAAAGGGCCTGCACCCGGTCCAATCTGATGTGTGTCTGCCTGATAGTGGCTGCTCGTGATCCAAGGCACGGATTGATCTTGTTGTGCGCCCTTTGGAAACAATATCGCGTCAAATATGGCCGAAACTTGGTCAACATTGCGGCAAGAATGGTAAATTTTGTATTAATATTGGATTAAAATGAGGGGGAAAACACGACTATATTCCCAGTAAAAACAGGGAATGACGCGGGTTTCGCGCAGCGCGTGTGTGAATGTGTTTACTGTAGCAGCTCGCTCAACAATGTCCGCGCATCAGTGAACTGGGGCAGGGGGCTGTCGCCTGCGAGATCAAGCGCTTGGGTCAAGGCTTGCGTGGCTTCTTCCGTGCGTCCCAAGGCATGCAGTGCTTTGCCCAAGTGGTATTGCACCAACGGATCACCGGGCAGGCCTAAGGCTGCGGGTCGCAAATAATCCAACGCTTCGGCGTGATCCCCGCGCCGGTACACAATCCAGCCATAGGTATCTTGGAACGCGGGGACATCCACACCGCGCAGGCGCCGTGCGATCCGGTAGGCCCGATCAAGGCTGGCGGTGTCATCGCGGTGTGCGGCCAAAAGGCTGGCCAGATTGTTCGCCACCACCACGTTGGAACTGTCACGCGTGTACAGGTCTTCGTAGATGCCGATGGCCCCGTCGATATCGCCGGTTTGTTCCAGTGCACCGGCTTTGATCCACAGCAGTGTTTCGGAATCCGGCAGTGTCGCCAAACCCGTCTCTAACACTTGGGCTTTCTCGGTATCGCGCCCCTGCAGGTGCAACAGCGAATAGAGCAAACGCACGGCAGCTTCGGTTTCTGGGGCATCATTCAGGACCGCGCGGAACACGCTTTCGGCTTCGTCCGCATCCCCGTCCATCATCGCAACGGATCCCGACAGCATGCGCAATGTCATGTCGTCAGGTCGGTCGGTGACGGCCGTGTCCAGATAGGTGCGGGCTTCTTCAAGTTTACCGGCCCGAATTTGCGCCAAGGCAATGGTCAGGGCGGCCCGCCCGTCTTCGTCCATGTCTTCCAACTGGTCTTGCAGGACCGCAAGGCTTTCGTCGGTCCGGTTTTGCGCGGACAGAATGGCGGCTTCCAGCGCTGTGGCCAATTGACCTGCACGTGGATTGCGTTCGGCCATCGCACGCAGCTCACCCAGAAGGGCAGTGGCGCGGGGCCAATCCTGTTCACCCAAATGTAGATCGGCCAGCACGCTGATCAGTTCCAGATCGGTGGGTGCGCTGCGACGGGCGTCAATCAACACAGCGGCTGCAGCTTGGGTGCGCCCGTCGCGCATCAAGAACCGCGCATAGCGCAAGGACGGGACGGTGGCCGCGTTTGATACTTCAACGGCCAATGCCAGCCGTTCGCCGGCCAGTTCGGGAAAGCCGGTGCGTTCATGGGCGGTGGCCATCAGCATCATGATATCGGGATCACGCGGTGATTGGCTAAGCGCTGAGCGCAGATCGGTGATCGCGGCATCCGGACTATCCGCATCAATCGCCCAAGCCGCGCGCATTTTCAGTGCTTCGACGTTGGTGGTGTCCTCAGCCAGAATATCAGCCACGACGGCGCGGGCTGCGGTTTCATCATCTGTGGCGATCAGCATCTGGGCATACATCGCCTTGATCCGGCGGCTTTGATCACTGTCAGGCAGGGTTTCGGTCATGGCCTGCATCGTCGCAAGACCGGGACCTGCGGGATCTGCTTCGAACATCAGCAGGGCTGCGGTCGCTTGATACAGGGCTTGGACATCCTGATCTGCGGTGGCGGTGGCCAAAGCATTAAGTTCATCAAGGGCGGCCTGATCGCCATAGGCGCGACGCAGGAACTGGACGACGGTCATGTGCCCTTGAGGTGCGGTCACCGGATCGCCGGCCATGTCGCGCAGGATGGTTTCGGCGGCAGGGTAGTTTTGTTGTTCAAGGTGCCAGTTCACAAGGGCTGTGCGCACCTCTTGGTTTTCGGGGAACCGGTCGAACATGGTCTCGAGCTGGGCAATGGCAGCCGGATCGTCTTTCATATCCGTCAACAGGCGCAGCTTGGCCCCGTGAAATTCAAGCGATGTGGGATCAAGACTGATGGCCTGTTCCAGCAAAGGCAGGGCTGTTTCAGGCAGCGGGCCACGGGCGGCAGCATCAATCACGACACGCAAGGCCACCAGATTATCGGGGGTCGTGTCCAGAACCGTTTTGGCACGGGTGGTGGCCGCTTGCAGGGCGTCTGCATCATCCGCGCGCAAGGCGGTGGTATAGGCAATGGCGGCGGCCACGGCTTGGGCACGGGGCGCGTCGGGTGTCAGGGCGACACCGGCGTTGCCATGACGGCGGACTTCGTCCCAGTCGTTGCGGCCCAATGCGATTTCAGCGAGCGTCAGACGGACATCTGCCGTATCGGGATATTGTTCGATCAGGCGCAGGTATTGGCCGTAAGCATCATCGTTGCGGCCCAGATCACGCAGGGTATCGGCATAAATCTGGCGGGCGTCTTTGTGAAAACCGTCGTGTTGGAATACATTGCGAAATTCGATCAAGGCACGATCGGTGTCACCTGCTGCAAGCAATGCCAAGCCGGATTGATAATAGCGCTCAGCCCGTTCTTCGGCATCGTCGCAGGCGGCCAAAAACAGGACGGCGCATAAAGCGGCCCGTTTGATCAAAGGGAATGTCATTACACTGCTCAATCTTATCGGCCGGTTGTCCGGCTCTGTCAGAGTGAAGATTAGCAGGCCGGACCGCGCTTGTCGCGGCCTCGTGGTGTGTTGGGGGGCAGGTGTGGTGTGTGTGCGTCAGTGGGCGCAGCTGACTTCAATGCAGACCTTTATGGATCTTATCGCGAATGACCGCACCAATCTGGTTTCGGTTCTTCCAATCCGCCCCAAACTATGAATGATTTATCTCATAGTAACTTTGAGAAATCTTATGCCGCCACGAACACCTCCACCTAAACTCAAGCTATCCAGACTGCGAGACATTGGTTGGTCCGTTTGGGACCCGATTGGGCTATTAGGCGCTGATCAGAGGTGGAACGACGAAGACTGTCTGCCGTTCGCGGACGAATATGATAGCTATTTAAAGCAGGCAGCAGGCCGACTTCGCAGGGGCGAATTGACGTCGGAAGTTGCAGCTTATCTGGCTGAAATCGAAGTGGAATACATGAGCTTGGGTGGCCCGTTCCAAGATGCGTTGGCTCGGGCTGAACAAGTTGTGGAAGCAATCCAAGCCGACACGGAGCTCTGGATTTACCAAGATCGCTAAAGGCTGGTGCTTAGGCTGGATGAACGCAGCGGCGTGCCCTTAGTGACCCGTTGCCCGTGTCACGACAGCAATCGTTGCGAACAGCATTTTCAGGTCGCCTAGGAACGAACAGCTGTTGTGGTAGCCGGTGTCGTAAGCGGCGCGTTCTGCAAATGCGGTCTCGTTGCGTTCTGATACCTGCCAAGGGCCGGTGATGCCCGGTAGCAGTTTGTAATAGGCCGTGCCCGGATACATGCCTTGTTGTTCAGGCAGCATCGGGCGGGGGCCAACGAGGCTCATCTCGCCGCGCAGCACGTTCAGCAGCTGTGGCAGTTCATCCAGCGATGTTTTGCGCAAGATGCGGCCAAAGCGTGTGATCCGTGGATCATCTTTGAGTTTCTGGGTCCGATCCCATTCGGCGCGGGCCGCTGGATCGGACTGCAAATGACGGGCCAGAGCCGCGTCAGCATCGGCCACCATCGACCGGAATTTCCACATTGTGTAAATGTGGCCATTCAATCCCACACGGCGCTGCGTATAAAACGGATTGCCGCCACCCAAAGCCACAAATAACGCCAAAAGCGCCATGACAGGGATGACAAGCGGGCTGGCCATGACGATCACACAGACATCAAACACGCGTTTCAACCCAGCGCGGTAGGCGCTGTTTGGTGTGGCTGTCGCAGGCCGTACATGGCCAAGATCCAGACCTGCAAAAGCAGATGGCATGGCGACAGGAACAGCATTGCGTTGCATGTCTTTTGTAAAGTGCATCAGTGGATCCCAAGTCAGGGGTAAAGACCGTGAGATCTTTGTGAGTGTTCCCAGTGAGTACTGATGGCTTGGGTGTTTTTAAGGGAAAATTAAGGACAATTTTAAGGTTAAGATTCAGTTTCTTAACACATTTTAGCCGCAGTAAGGCGGGTTTCACGCCATGGTTGTGGTGGATTTGCGGCTGGCACGCTAAAATCCTATAAAAAGGGGGTAGTTTTGGTCCCAAAGGGATAGTTTACGTTGGTTAACGGCCTGCGCTGTTGCCCGCACAACATTAATTTGCCCCAATATGGGAACCTTTTTGTAGGATGCTTGCAATCGCGGGCCAAAGTGCCCCATGACTTTTGGAGATAAGCGATTTTGGCCCTGACATGCATGCCATGCAGAGGATCAAGACAAGAGGCAAACAGCGCAAAGCGCTACCCGGGAGAACGATGGGACAACCCCTCGACCTGTATACGGCCCATTTCGGGCTGCGCGAACGACCCTTTTCGCTGGTGCCTGATCCGGGCTTTCTGTTCTGGTCGGATACACACGCGCGTGCGTTTTCGATGCTGGAATACGGTATCCTGACACGCGCCCCGATCACGTTGATCACAGGCGAAGTGGGCACCGGTAAAACCACGCTGATCCATCAGTTGCTTGATAGTAACCGCGAAGATGTGACCATCGGTTTGATTGCGAACGCCCATGGTGACCGCAGTGAATTGCTGCGCTGGGTGTTGATGTCATTGGGCCAGACGGCTGATCATAACGCCCATTACGTCGATCTGTTTGGTCAGTTCCAGACTTATCTGGTGTCTGAATATGCCGCTGGTCGCCGTGTTGTGCTGATCTTTGACGAAGCGCAGAACCTGACGCGTGATGTGCTGGAAGAACTGCGGATGTTCACGAATATCAATTCCGGCAAGGACGAATTGCTGCAATTGATTATCGTGGGCCAACCCGAACTGCGTGACATTGTCTTGCGCCCCGACCTGAAACAATTCGCCCAACGCGTCGCCGCCAGTTTTCATCTGCCCGAGATGGGGCATGATGGTGTGGCCGCCTATATCCGTCACCGCCTGCATGTGGCCGGCGCCAGTGCCGATATCTTCGAAGACGGGGCGATTGCAGCTATTTACGACGTGACCCGTGGCATCCCGCGTTTGATCAACCAACTGTGTGATCTGGCATTGGTCTATGCCTTTACGATGGACAGCCAGACTGTGCCCCGATCCGTGATTGACCAGATCATGAAAGACGGTGTGTTCTTTGGTGGCGGTCAGGAAGACCAAGGCACCGCCAGTTTTGTGCGCAGCAGGCGCCCATCATGAATATGGTGACATGAGTATGTTGGCATGAATTTTGATCTGCGGTTCTATCTGTCGCTGTTTGTCCGGCGTCTGCATTATTTTCTGATCTGTCTGGCGATCGGGTCTGCGATTGGCCTGACCTTGGCGACCGTGCTGCCGCCTGTGTTCAAGGCCAGCGCCAAGCTGATCGTGGAAAGCGAACAGATCCCCGATGAATTGGCTGCAACGACTGTGCAGACCGAAACCACGGAACAGCTGCAGATCATTCAGCAGCGCATTTTGACCCGCGATTCATTGCTGGAAATGGCCAACAGGTTGCAGATTTATGCAGCCCGCCCGGGTGAGGTCGTCAAACGTTTGCCCGCCGATGAAATCGTCGATGATCTGCGCCGCCGCATCACCATTGCCACCACGGGTGGATCAACACGCAACGGGCAAGTCCAAGCCACGATTGTCGAAGTCAGCTTTGAAGCGCCGACAGCTTTGATGTCGGCTACGGTCACCAATGAAGTCGTGACGCTGATCTTGCAGGAAAACGTGGAAATCCGGACATCCGTTGCGGGTCAAACGTTGGAATTTTTCAATGAAGAAGTGGCGCGTCTGGATCAGGAACTGGCCACGCGGGGGGCCGATATTCTGGCGTTCCAAGAACGTAATCTTGAAGCGCTGCCCGATAGTCTTGATTTTCGTCGTGCCCAACAATCCGCAGCCCAAGAACGTTTGTCACAGGTCGAACGTGATGAATCGATCATTCGTGACCGCCGCGACCGGCTGACGGCGCTTTATGAAAATACGGGCGATATAGGCGGGGTGAATACGCCGCTGTCCAGCCAGACCGCCGAGCAACGCCAGTTGCAGGGTCTGAAGGATGAATTGAACACATTGCTGGCCGTGCTGTCGCCGGAAAACCCGCGTGTGAAAGTGATGCAGGCGCAAGTGGCCGCTTTGGAAGAAACGGTGGCCGCCCAGACCACAGCCGGATTTGATACATCGCCCACCGGTGCGCCGCTGTCCGCTTTCGATATCCAGATTGCCGATCTGGACGGCCAGCTTGATTTTCTGAACGCCCAGAAGCGCACGATCGAGGCCACGATGGAAGCCCTGCGCGTCTCGATCGAGGCGACACCGGGGAATGCGATTACGCTTGATACGTTGCAGCGCGATTATGCGAACCTGCGCGCCCAATATGATCAGGCGGTGGCCAACCGCGCCCGCGCCGAAACCGGTGACACGATTGAAGCTTTGGCTAAAGGGCAGCGGATTTCGGTGATCGAACAGGCGGTATCACCGCGTGAACCGGACCGGCCCAACCGCACGGCCGTGGCAGCTGCCGGTATGGGGGGCGGGCTGTTTGTCGGGCTTGCGGTGATTGTGCTGCTGGAACTGATGAACACCGCGATCCGCCGGCCTGTTGATCTGGTCAATAAGCTGGGGATTACGCCGTTTGGTACAGTGCCTTTGATCCGCACCCGTTGGGAAGTCGTCCGTCGCCAGACGATCATCTTTGCGGCTTTTGCAGTGGCGATTGTGATGATCCCTGCGCTGTTGTGGTTGATCCATGCCCAAGTCATGCCGCTGGATGTGATTTTGGACCGGATCAAAGATAAGGTGGGCCTATGAGCACGATCCAAGACGCCATCGCCAAGGCCCGCGCGACCCGTAATCTGACGCCAACCCGTCAAGAAATGGAACGGGGCGGTGATGATCCATGGGCTGCATTGACGGCCTTCAAACCGTCGATCCGCCGGCTGCGCCGGAACCGGATTGTGGCGGCTGATGGTGGGCGGCCTGCGATGGATTTCGACGTGATCCGGACACGGATGATGCAGGTCATGCAGGCCAACGCCTGGAAACGGATCGCGATCACATCACCAACGGCGGCCTGCGGGAAATCGACGATGGTGATGAACCTTGCCTATTCGCTGTCCCGCCACCGTGACCACAAAACGATGGTCCTTGAAATGGACATGCGCAAACCGTCGTTGAGCCGCGCCATGCAAATTCCGGGTGAGCAACAGTTCAGTCGGGTGCTGGAAGGGCGTGCGGACTTTACCGATCATGCGGTGCGTGTGGGCGACAACATGATCTTTGCGACCAATGTGAACGCAGTGAACGGGTCTGCGGAATTGCTGCAAAGCCCGGGCACGGCGCAGGTGCTGGATGATCTATCCGCGACCTATGCCCCCGATACGATGATCTTTGATATGCCGCCCATGCTGACGGGTGATGACACCATGGCGTTTCTGGCACGTGTGGATTGTGTGCTGCTGCTGGCCGCATCCGAGCAGACCAGCATCAAGCAGATCGACAAATGCGAACGTGATATCGCATCCCAGACCAATGTGATGGGCGTGATCCTGAACAAATGCCGCTATATGGATCGCGACAACGCCTATGACTATTATGAATGATCTGCGGATCTCTGTCGTCATTCCGCACCTGAACCAACCACAGATGCTGGCGCGGTGTCTGGGATCGCTACGCGACGGGACGCGCCCGCCTGATGAGGTAATCGTGGTCGATAATGGATCGCACGCATTACCTGATGTGCCGGAGAATGTGACCCTATTACAGGAAAACACGCCCGGTCCGGGACCTGCGCGCAACCTTGGTGTGGCGCATGCCACGGGTGATGTGATTGCCTTTATCGATGCGGATTGTCTGGCGCATTTTGACTGGCTTGATGCAGCCGCCCGCGCAATCCAGAGCCACGACATTTTAGGCGGTGATGTCCGGATCGCCTATGCAGACCCCGCGCGTCTGACGGTGTTGGAAGCTTATGAAAGCATCTACGCCTACCGGATGGAACGCTATATCCGCGAAGAAGGGTTCACCGGTACGGGTAATCTGGTGGTGAAAGCACCCGTGTTAGAGACGGTTGGCGATTTTGCGGGTCTCGACAAAGCTGAAGATCGCGATTGGGGACATCGTGCGACAGGCATGGGGTTTGAGATTAGTTATGTGCCGCAGATGAAGGTCTATCATCCGGCGCGGCGATCTTTTGCGGATCTATACCTGAAGTGGGATCGGCAGTTGGCGCATGACTACGGGATGATCGCGGGTGCGCATGGCAAGATACGTTGGCTGATCAAAACGCTGGCGATGGGGCTGTCGCCGCTGGCTGAAATTCCACGCATTGCAACGTCCGATCGCGTACCCGGAGTGGTGGATAAAGTGAAAGCCTTTGCCGGATTATGCCGGATTAGGGTCTATCGCACAGGCCGGATGGTGGATTTGATGCTGCGCGGCAGGCCGGAACGGTTGGCGCAGAAATGGAACCGCTAGCGGAATTTTTCTGGCGAAAAATGTGAGGGCGCTGCCCTCATACTCCCGAGGTATTTTTGACCAAAAGAAAGCCGCTAGGATTGCGCGGCGATCAGTTTGGCGCAAAGGTTTTTCAGCGCTGATTCATAGGTTTTCAGACGTGTTTGACCTGTTTGTAGCGCGGTTTTTGCCTCTTGGGTCAGGGCTATGCGATTTTCAAAACCGGCGATGACCTTGGATTTGATCGCTTCGGCTGTCTCGGATGTGCAATCGACGGTGTGATTGTAGCCGATAGACCCAAAGAGTCCCGCGAATTTGCGGCTATAGGCCATCGGGATGACTGGCACGCCTGAAGAAAACGCGGCGATACAGGCATGCATCCGTGCGCCCGCGAAGAAATCCATGCCGGCGATGTATGATTTCGCGGCTGACGGGCTATCGAATGCGGGGGCGAGCACGGTGTCTGGGAATTCCGCGTGCAAGGCTTGGGACGCACGGTAGTCGTCTTCACCCGCGTTGCGCCCGTCTGCGACGATAACATGCGGGATCAGGTGGACCTCAGCGTTTAGAGACTGAAAATCGGCGATCAGATCGCGGATCAGACCCGGATAATCCATTTGCAGGCCAAATTCGTTTTTGCCCGTATAGCCGCCGCCCATCAAAAGGCCCGATACGTTCAGGCCGATTTTCACAGGGCCGTCGGTTTTCGCGGGCGCATCATAAGGCAGGCGCAGCGCCACGTCGGACCCGATCACCAGATCGCGGGTCACACCCATATCGCGGGCTGCTTTGGTCGATAGATCATCGCGGGTAGTGACGATCGCGCAAAGCTTCATCGAAAGTTTGGCGAAGAAGGCTGATGTCTTGTTCGTAAACGGCCCGATGGTTTGCGGCGCCATCACAAGCGGTGTGCGTGCCAGATGCGTCAGATATTTAAGGATGAACATGCGTCGCAGCCGCCGCCCGCCGTAGATATCCGCGAAACTATCCCCGCCGCCGATATCGATCACCAGATCAGCGCGGCGGGCCTGCGCGAAATACCCACGCGGGTTGATCATCACGCGGCCATCCAGATCGCGGATCGTGATATCGTCCCCACCCACATAAGGCGTGCGTTTGTCAGTCCAATCCATGACGGTGATGTCAATCCGGTGATCCAGATCGCGGGCGATATCGCGGATGATTTCCACCTCTGACACGGTCAATGCGCCAACCCCGAGGTTATCAGAACGGGTCGAATGCAGGATCAGGCAAATCTTCAGGGGGGTCATAGCGCGGTCTTCTTTTGGACTTTTTACGGTTGAACCAAAATCCCACGGTCTTGACCAGAGTTTGCGCAGCCTCGCCCCGCTTATTGACCGGATCATTGTAAACGGGGAACAAGCGGTCAGATGAAAAGGCAAACCATATGTTGAAGTCAGCCCTGCTGATCCTGTCCGGCAATGCGGCGTTTTCCGTATTCCTGTTGATCCGCAATCTGGCGGTAGCGACGCTGATCCCGCTCGAGGACTACGCGATTGCCGCCACATTCATGATCGCGATGACGGCTGTGGAAATGGCGTCGACCTTGGGTCTGCAACAGCAAATCGTGCAGGCGGATAAGGGCGAAGATGTCCGGTTTCAGGCCGCACTGCAGGGATTTCAGGTGGTCCGCGGTCTGTTGGCGGGCGTTGTTTTGTTTGTCGCTGCAGGGTCTATTGCGGGGTTTATGGGGGTGCCGCAGATCGCATGGGCCTATCAGGTGCTGGCTGTGATCCCCGTGCTAAATGCGCTGCACCATTTCGATATGCACCGATTGAATCGCCAGATGGTGTTTGGTCCATTGATCTGGACAAAGGTGGTGCCGATAGCGGCGTCTTTGCTGGTGATCTGGCCCTTGGCCACCACGCTGGGCGATTACCGCGTGATGTTATGGGCCTTGGTGGTGCAGGCGGCGGTCATGACGGTGATGTCGCATGTGACGGCGCAACGCAGCTACCGGTTGGTATGGGACCGCGACATAATCGGGGAAAGCCTGCGGTTTGGCTGGCCGCTTTTGCTGAACAGTATATTCCTGTTTGGGGTGTTCCAAGGCGACAAGATCATTGTGGGCCATGTGTTGGGACTGGAACCGTTGGCTTTGTTTGCGATGGGTTTTACGCTGACATTGGCCCCGAGTCTTGTGATGGCCAATTCGATCCAGAACTTTTTCCTGCCGCAGCTCAGCAAGGGCGATGCCCGATTTGGGATGCTCGCGCAGGTCACATCGCAGACCGGATTGTTCGGCGGCGTGGTGCTGGTGATCGCAGTGGCCGTGTTAGGTGCACCATTGGTGGATGTGGTTTTGGGGGACAAATACGCAGGGTTAGTGCCGCTTTTGGTGCCTTTGGCTGTGTTGCAAGCGATCCGGATCGCCAAGGCTGGCCCTTCAATTGCGGCCATGGCCAAGGGGCATACGACCAACGCGATGTGGGCCAATGTACCACGCTTGATCTCTTTGGTCGTGATCTGGGTGGCGCTACACCAAGGGGCAGACCTGATCACTGTATTATGGATCGGGTGTCTGGGCGAATTTGTGGGTCTGATCGTGGCGGGCGCGTTGATGCGTCAGCGGACCGGCGTGATGATGGCTGTTGTGCCGTTCATCGGGGCCTGCGCGTTTTGGGTGGTTGCCGTCATGGCACCGTGGTGGGTGATGGTGATTGTGGGGCTGGTCGGTGTCGGGCTGATGCGCGATTTCAGGCTCTATATCAGGCGAAAGTAGGGGCGCATGTGCTGCGCCCCATCTGTTTACAAACCGTATGCGATGCCATGCGCGGGGGTATCCCCGCCGGTCACACGGACAACGCAGCCTGTGATGCCTGGATGCGTGCTGTCGCCTGCGTAATAGGTGACATCTGCGGCATCTGCGGGCGTGCTAAAGACCGTATCGCCACCCACAGTGATCAGATCGGTGTCGACCAATTGCACTTGGCCGTCATGCGCACTGCCCGCATCTGATGCGGTATCAATCGCAAAGGCAGGTTCACGTAACAAGGCGCGATAGGCGGTGATATTGGGGTCAAGTGATGCCGCAGAGGCGATGTTGACCATCACCCGTACATCCCAACCACGGTCCAGAATACTGGTCGCAGCTGTTCCAAAGTCATCGGTTAGATACCCCACAACATTGGCGTAGTGCTGCGCAGGGGTCAGGCCGCCACTGGTTGAAATGTCATTGCGCCCCAGTTCGAACGCCATGACGTTTTCCCCCGGTAGTGTGAATTGCGCCCAACCGTGTTCTGCGTCGCGTCGCTGCACCAGCTTTGCGATCTTGCTGCCAGACCCCGCCAAATTCACGACCCGCCAATCCGGCCCGATCAGACCCGCACCCGCACCCGGATCGGTCAGAACCATGTTAGCCGCTAGACCAGAGGTTACATCGCCGGTGCCTTCCATGATGCTATCGCCTTCCAGCACAAGCTGGTTCAGGATTGGTGTGACCGTGTAGGTGGCCATCAGGTTAGCGACCAGTGCATCACCGTCAGCCGCATCGATTGCACTGTCGATCACGATCAATTCGTACAGATCGAACCTGCCCCAATTGCCAGAGCTGCCCGGACTATACGCAAAGCGGCCAATTTCACCGCCCGGCACGTCAGAGATACGGATCGGGTTCGGGATGGCAAGACGATCATTGTTCATCCACAACATTGATCCCCCATTGGCAGGCTCGCGACCCACCATGCCGACGACTTGCATCTGCGAGCCTGTGATCATCTTTTCAGGTGTCTGGTAGCTGGCGTTGTTTGGCTTGGCGAAAGCACGCAAAAGCGGCGCGCTGTAGGTGTTAAGCGATGTCTCTAACGCGGCGGATACCGTGTTGGGGGCGGCATTGGCATTGCGCCCAAGCGACAGAACTGCGGTTCGTGTTTTCACGCGGTGGAAACGGCCGACCATAAAGACAGACATGTTGCGGGTGGACAGCGCCAATGTGTCTGCGATCTCGAGGAAAGCGTCACCTTCGAACCGCCAGAACGGCCGCCCTAGCGCATCAACCATCGCCGTAGGCCCCGCACCGGGCAAGGCGCTGACATCTGCCAGACCTTGCAGATCGCTGGCTGTCGCCACACGGGCACCATCCATGGTGACGGTCGAAAACTGCGGCGACCAACGGGCCGTGACAGTGATGGGCAGAACGGCAGCTGTCGGATCAGGCACCGGATCTGGATCGGGTGCAGGGTCTGGATCAGGGATCGGGTCCGGATCGACCGGATCAGGCTCTACATAAGGCGCGTCCGGGACGGTGACAGAGCCACCCGTCACAGGCAGCCCTCCACCCGACAGAAAGCCAAGCGCTGTGCTAAGGCCCAGCATTACCAGCACCCCACCATGTGGTCCGCCGTGGTCCCCGTGGCCCAGACCCGTGACACACGGATCGGATGCCAGCCTTGGACCATATTCACGAAGGTTACGGTTGATCCGCCCGCGATTGTCACGCGCACATCGCCGCCCGTGCCCACATAAAGCGCACGGGTCAGATGCCCAAGATCAGCGGTATCATCAGCCGTGATACCAACCGCATGTGTGACAGGGCTTTGCATGCTGGGGCTGTAGCCTTTGAAATCATCAAGAATAGGCATGGGAATGTCTCCGGTGTTTGCAGGGAAAATCGACGCGACATTACCACCGGTCCGGATCACGTTGCCGATCACGGGGCAGGGCGGACGCAGGGGTTACAAAGGGGTTAAGGGGTCACAGGTTGGTGGTGATCTGACCGGATCGGAGGCAAAACCATCGCCACACAGATGGGTCCCCCATATAGTCAGCGCAAAGCACAGACCCATAAGAGCTTATGAATAAGCCAAAGGACGACACGTGGCCGTAAGCGACACTTTTTCACACAGACCAGCGACCCAAGGGGCCGATCCTATCGCTGTGTCCGGCAAACTGCCGTTGGTGGTGTGGCTGTATCTGTTGGCGGTGGTGATCCCCGTGGGCGTGTCGCTGGGGCCATTGGTGCTGACAGGCGTACGGATTGTGTTGATCGTGATGATCCTGCCGTTGATGGCGCAATTGTTCATGGGCCGGTTTGGCAAATTGTTTGCGACAGATTTCCTGTTCATCGGCCATGTGCTGTGGACAGCTGTGGCTTTGGTGATGAACAACCCCTCGCAGGTGGTCCAGCAAACCGGATCGGTGGGGATGGAATTCTTGGGCGGATACGTGTTGGGTCGTGCCTACATCCGGACCCGCGAAGATTTCACGGCCCTGTCCAAAATGCTGATCCTGTTTGTGCTCGCGATGGTGCCTTTGGCCTTGTTAGAGGCCGTCACAGGCCAAGTGCTGATCATTGACCTCCTGAAAAAAGTGCCCGGCATGCGCACGATTGCCTATTCGATCCAGGAACGGCGGTTCGGGCTTGATCGCGTGCAAATGGGGTTCAGCCATCCGATCCATTTTGGGCTGTTCTGTTCGATCACCTTTTCGCTGTGCTTTGTGGCGATGGAAGGGACTTTTGGGACGGCGCGGCGCTGGATCACTGGGGCGATTATCGCAACCACCGGATTTCTTGCGCTGTCATCTGGCGCGATCCTCGCGATAGCGTTGCAGTTCGGTTTGATCCTGTGGTCGATGATGTTTGCAAAAATCGAAAAGCGTTGGTGGATTTTGGTCGGCCTATTTGTACTGGGCTATGTGGTGATCGATTTGTTGTCGAACCGCAAACCGATTGATGTCTTCATGAGTTATGCGACGTTTTCGCCTCAGACGGCCTATTGGCGGGCACAGATTTTTGAATGGGGCATGAAAAACGTTTGGGCTAATCCCGTGTTCGGGATTGGGCTGAATGACTGGGTCCGGCCCTGGTACATGTATACCAATTCGGTGGATAATTTTTGGCTGCTGCAGGCGATGCGCTACGGCATTCCCGGTTTTCTAACGGTGTTGCTTGGCTATGTTTTGATCCTGTTCCACGTTATGCGCCGCGACCTATCGATTGATCCAGTGTTGGCGGTGTTCCGTAGGGCTTGGGTGTTCACGTTCCTTGGGCTTAGCTTCACCCTGTGCACGGTGCACGTCTGGACATCGATGTATTCGTTTGTGTTCTTCATGCTTGGGGCAGGGGTCTGGTTGATCGTGGCCCCCACACAAGAAGATCGCAATCAAGAGCCCGTGAATGATGCGCCGCGCACAGATCCGGTTTTTGTACGCAATCTAGAGACAGCGCCGATGACCCAGCGCACGCCCCGCGGTCTTGTGGCACCGCAACGCAAAGATGACGGGGTAAAATCCCGCGCGTCGGCGCCCCGATATTCCCGATTTGACGATAAATAGAGACTGAAATGGACCAACGTTCCCTTCCTTACCGTGCAGCGCGCGCTGTGTGGCGCAAGTTCAAATGGCTGCGGTTACAGGCCCAACTGTTAAGGGATCATTTGTATGATCTGCGTCGTTTCGGGGCATGGTCGCATGGGACAGACGCGGACAAAACGCAGGCGCAGGCGCTACATGCGATCTACAAAAGCTATCACGGCGTTGAGAAGGGCTTGTCGCTGTCTGAACCGCGTCCCGGTTTCGGGGTTGATAAGATCGCCTTCTTGATGGGCAAGCTGCGCGATTACCGGACCAAGTTTGACCCGAACGGGGTGCCTGCGGCCACATCCGCGTTGCAAAGCTATCAGGCGTTCAATGCAGGCCATGCCATCAAAAACCCGACGTTAGAGACATTTTTGGACAAGGCTGAGGACGACCGGACGGGCGGCACAAAACCTGTGACCCGCGACGACATCTTGGCGATCACGGGCAAAACTGGTGCTGATTTCTTTTGGTCGCGCCATTCTGTGCGCCAATATGCAGACACGCCCGTGGCGATGGAGATGATCCACGCAGCGGTCGACATGGCCCGCAAAACCCCCAGCGTCTGCAATCGCCAAGGGGCACGTGTGCATGTCTTCGCGGATGCGCAAAAGGCACTGTCTTGGCAGCCGGGAAATACAGGGTTCGGACATCTGGCATCACGGGCCTTGATCGTGACGGCAGATTTGCAGGCGTTCTCTGGCACCGGCGAACGCAACCAACCTTTCGTCGATGGCGGCATGTTCGCGATGTCACTGCTCTACGCACTACACGCGCAAGGACTGGGGGCGTGCCCGCTTGCATGGTCGATGCGGGCAGACAAAGATCGGGACATGCGGGCGGCGCTAGATATCCCCGACAGCGAAGTGGTGATCATGATGATCAGCGTGGGGAATTTGCCAGACACGCTCGCAGTCGCAAAATCTCACAGGATGGAGTTGGAACATTATATGGTGGAGCATGACTGAACATAATCATCATTATGGGAGTTAATGATGTGCCCGGGTGCGCGCTACTTTGAAGTGCGACTCCTATTAGAAAGCAATATGTTCAAACTTCAGGAAAGCGAGCTAGCTTTCTAGAGATAGCATCTCCTCTTGGACCATCCGTAAGTCTAGTAGACTATTGTTTGCATTTTCTATATCTGGCCAAGACTCAAAGAAACTTGGGGATACCCCACCACCATATTCCGACTGTAGGCGAGAAAATTCCGGTTGATACGTTGTTATGATCGTTTGCAATTCTGCTTTGGTTAGGAGGTTATAGCGCCGTCCTTTGTACCCGTTATTCGATAGATGTTGATTGAGCTTTCCCAGGTTAGCTAGCAATTTTGAAGAACGACCGAGGTCACGTTGGTATAGGCTGCGCAGTAAAAGGCTGTCGGTATCAGGAGTCTTGTTTTTGGGTTGTGGTAGCATGAAATCTTCAGCAGGTAGGTTGGTAACATGCAAAAAATCCAGAACAGCGTCACCGCCTTTTAGTTGTGATTTTTCGTAAGCTCGCAATTTTATACTGCCCGCGCCAAACAACGTTTCGAACCGTTTGATTCGCTTAGAAAATTCAAGACCTGATTTCACGAAAGGCGAATCCAAAAACTGCGACATGGTCTTGGCCCCAGTCCCGGATTTTAGCCCCTGTTGGAACCACGAATTCAGAAAGCTGTCTGGGCGGCGCAGGTAAATGAGTACAGTGACGTCATAACCTCTCAGGAGTCCTGCAAGCTTATGTGTATCGCTCCTTTTGCTATCTGCGAAGTGCCACAGACCTTCATCGGAAATGATTAAGTCATGCTTGGTATCGGTCAAGGCCTTGATGGTAGGACCTAGAACGGCAGAAGTCCGCATTGGAGGGCCGACATAGGTGTAGTTAAAGCGAGACATGACGTCAGCGTTATTGGACAACGTTTCTTGAATGGAAGTCGTACCAGTTTTCATTGTTCCTATATGAAGTATTACTTTGGGCATCAATTCTTCCTGTCGTACCGTTTCAACTTAGCGCAATATCCTCTGAGCCAAGTGACGGCAAAGGCTATTTAAATTCTATCAAAGAGTTAAGCCACCGACGCCACTATAGTAGCAAAATGTTAGGTCATGCTGGGGGTGACGCTAAAGTACCGACACTTCATTGACGCGCTCGGGCGGGCATTGCGACGCAGTCAGTTTTGGAAAGCAGCGGAGGCTCTAAACTTCATAGACCTTATGTGGGCCATCCAAGAACAGGGACTTCGGAATGTCCGCAGGTGGGCGTAAAGATTGATCAGCAGGCAATGCCAAAATATCGGTTATAGCCTCATGCAAATGCTGCGAGAAACCATCCGTAAATTGTGCTTCATTTGACAGGAACGTTTCAGGGATAGCATTGTACTTAGACGGATCGCTTAAATAGTCTCGAATGGCTTCACCCAAAGCAGAAGCAGACCCAAAACACTGGCCACCAATTACGTCGTGTTGGTTCAGAGGGTAATCTACATCTCCATTTGATACGCAAAAAACCGGGCGGCGGAGCAATGTCGCCTCAATGACTGTTGCGCTGTAGCTTGATAGAACAAGGTCTGAGGCTTCAATGATTAACTGTGCATCACCGTTTAAAACTTCGACTCGATCAAACGCATTCTCCTCATTGACGACCCGCATGTAAGCTTCTCTACGAGCTACCGTTTCCTCTGGGTGAAGTTTAAGGATCAGCAAGCAATCCAAATCTTTTGTGGCCTGAATGATTTTTGACCAAACTCCGGAGATTTGATCCCAGTTCGAGGGTTGCGCAAAGAAAGATAGCACAGCTTTTGGTGCCGTAAAATCAACAGGGTACTCCTCTGCCAAAGCCGCTCTGGCTTGCGCTGTTTTTGTAGGCAAATCATAGTGGGAGGTTGTTTCCAAGCGCGGTGATCCAATAACCGGACAGCGATCGACACTCATCCCGAATCCTTCCGCTGCAGCGGAAGCAAAAAAGCTTGAGACGACACCATAATAGTCGGCTGTAATTTTACTGTATCGACAATAGCTAGCGTTCAATCCATGTGGTTCAACGGCAAAGCTCGGTACATTAAAGCGTCTGGAAACAGCCGCTAGGGCGGCGACTCTAGGACTCCGAAAAGGTGTCAGGATAACCAGTTGGGGCAGCTGATCGTTTGCGTGTAGCTGAGCAAACCATGCATTACATAAAAAAGAATGCGCGATGTAGGATAAAAGGCCATTTGTGGCCACGTCCTTAATCCGCGTCCTCAAAACATGGGCAATATAGTTGTGATGGATCATCGAAATCTTTGAATGGAGGAAGTCCTCTAGCCAAATTTTGGTTAATTCGAATTTCCCGTGCGGAGCTTGAGGAAGTGGATAAATTTCGTCAGACGACAACGGTTCTTCCATTGTGGCAGCAAATGAAACGAGGTTGCCGCCCATAAAGGCCACACGAAGATTATGGGTTGTTGTCAAAGCATCACAATAAGCCGCGGAAGATCTGTTGTAAGCGGCAACCTGTGATGTGGCCAGCAATACCCGTGCAGCGTCTGAACTAGGCCAACCTTGAAGTTTTTCCGTGAACGCCTTCGATTTCTTTTCGAGATCTTTGATCGCGGTTTCAAGCATCAGATGCCGAGATTTCGGCATTCGTACATCTGGCGCGCCTGCCGATAGTCGGATGGTATATTGTTCGAACGCGGCTAAGGCAGAGCCCTGCATTGATGTGCAAACAAGTTCTACCCGTCTATCAGATGCAATACCATTAATGCCAAGAATCAAATCGCAAAAGCGATCATTGCTTGCTCGCTTTGAAGGGCTTGACGGATCGAAACCGATGACGACGTGATCAAATTCTTCAGACGCCATCAACTGCTGTAATGCTGTGAACTGTAAACACGGGAAAAATAGATTGTCAGCCAAAGCTAAAGCCGTCCCTGCGTCATCATTGACGGTCAATCTGGCCTTCGACGCAATGTTGAGTTCCGACACCAGGAATTCAGCGGTTTCGCGTGTTTCTTCATGTACCCGATGATACTCAGACGAGAAACGGGTTATGCGGCTTCTCGGGTGTTCGACGGAAATAACACAGTCACCCGAATGTAGTGTATCGTTGGAAAAATTCGCGCGTCCATACAGGTCGCCGATTGCAAAAACGGTCGCTTCTTCAGCACCCTGGCACAGCATGGCGATTGCAGTCACATTGGATATGTCGGGCACCACAATTAAGCGGCGTTTGGTAGCTTTTTTGAATCCGCTATTTATCAATCTGGAGCGGATGTCAGGCTCAATAGTGTTTGCGACAACAAAACCACAGCTGTCGATAACACGCAGGAAACCGCGAGAGATTTCGGGACTGCTATGAGTTGCAAGTCGTGCAAACTCCGCTGAGTGTTTATCATCTAGAAGTAAGCTCGCGAGAGACACAATCGCAGAGCTCACCATTTGACTACGTCGCATTCTGTTGGCGAGTTGAGAAGTGTTCGCTGTATCCTCGTCCAGCAAACATCTTCGAATGATTTCTTGTGTTAAGGCCGAGCGCCCCAGAGCTATTAGGACTGAAGGATTAAAGCACTTTTCGTAGGAAATTCGGACAAAGTCTTCAATGGCGTCGGGCTTATGTTCGTGCAACTCACGAAGCCGTTTGTCCACGTGCTGCCACGGACGTGTGTTACTTTGTTTCCAGAACAGTTGATTGCCGGCGGAGAAGCCTTTGAGTTTGTCCGTTATTTGAACCATACGGTCGCGAACAAACCAGCGAGACCGTGACGCTCGGCGTTTTAATGGATCAAGGATGCGTTTATTGATGGTTCCAATTGGTGCTTGTGCGAAAGCTTTCGGCAGAATTCTAACCGCCTTCGCATATCGGACAAGAGTTGATTTAAGCTCCACAATACGCCCTCAACTTCTGGCGCGGAGCAACATGAAGCACTCAGCCGCCTGTGTTCCACTTGCGGCGCCCCTTACTTGCGCAAGAGCAGCTATGGCAGCCAGACTTCGCGGGAACGGGAAGTCTTGGATTTCAGCCCCAAACATCTGAGTGATACGCAACTTTTCTTCGAGATGGCCGGTAATATCGACATATATATTTGGTACGAAAGGCAGTGCCTGTTGAATTGCAGCGTCTGTTTCCGACAACGTCTCATAGACCAAGACCCACTTGACTGATGGATATCGGAACCATTTTGCGCACGCAGCACCTGCATCATGAACCGCAGCGTGATCGCTATGCGCGTCTCCGCGATGTGGCAAGAGCATGACTTCGGGATTGATTTCCTTAACGACGTCTCCAATGGCCGCGACTATGTCACCAATGGGAAAGGTATCGAGGCGGGCAGCTGGGAATGGGAGGATCCGTACACTCGCGAAGCCATAGGCATCAGCCACCGTTTCTATTTCGAGTTTACGCTTCGCCATTTTGCCTTCGGGCCAACCGTCTTCAGGGCGCATTTGCGTGACAATAAGCCAATGTACTTCGCGACCTGTCTTGCGTGCACGCAGAAGCGCGCCCCCTGCCCCAAGAGTTTCATCATCGGGATGCGGTGCGATGACCAAAATCGGCCCATGTCCTTGGTCAAAGATCATATGGAAGTCTCCATTACGAAACGCTTGTGCAACAAACGATCGTCGATTTCTGTTTCGCTCAAGATGTTTGCGATCTTACTACTTGCGGTTCCATCGCCATAAGGAGTTTCGCATTTCGCCAGCATCGTGCGAAAATCTGCATCTTTTGTTGCTGTCTCGATCGCGGCTGAAATCTCGTCGGGGTCATACCCTGTCCAGATCACATTGGCCGCATGTTCGCGCCCACGTTGTCGTTTACCAATGTTGATTGTAGGCAAACCGAGTGTTGGAGCTTCTAGAATGCCTGCCGAAGAATTGCCAATCATTGCATGCGCATGGCGCAGCATATTCACAAACAGGACCCGCTCCAAAAATGTAAATAGGTGAACACGGTCGCACCGTGCTGAAAGCGCTGTGAGCTCGGCAACGACGGCGTCACTGCCTGGATCTGTATTTGGCATCAGAGCGACGACGTTCAGTTCGCTTTTTTCCAATACTTGTGAGATCGTTGCCATGTGGGCTTTGGCTTCTGAGAAATCAGTAATAGTCGGATGATAAAGCAACACAAGATAAGGTCCGCATTTTTCGTCGAGACCCAGCTGTGACAGAACCTTCTCCCGACTGAGGTGTTCGACACTGATTAAGCGGTCCAGGCCAGATGCGCCGACGACATTGATCCGCCAGTCTTCTTCACCAATTGCGCGGAGCCGCTGCCCACTTAGTTCTGTCGTCGCCATGTGGATGTTTGCAATTTTGGAAACAGCGTGTCTGATCGGATTATCAACGTTACCGTCCTCTGCATGATCGCCGCCGCCGATATGGACCACAGGAATATGGTGATAGAGACCGGCAAGCGCGCCAGTCATAGATTCTTCTCGATCACCCATGACGACTAGAAAATCTGGACGTTCATTGGCAAACAAATCCGTCATACCGGACATCTGTAACGCCGCACCTTTTACCCTACCCGACAGTCCGTCAGAGGCCATTAAACTATCAATACGGGCTGCAATTCGAAATCCATCGTCTTCGATCTGCCGAACAGAATTGCCCATACGTTGTGAAAGATGTCCGCCGGACACGATGACGCTTGAGGATAGGTTTGGCATTGCATCAACGGCGCTAATGACCGGTGCGAGAATGTCGTATTCGGATCGAATGCCAGTAAGAAAATGAACTTTACGCTCCATGTTCGTCCTTTAGTATAAATCAGAGTCAAGCATAGCCAGTGACCACCGGCGGGCATCGGTAAAGTCCCCTACCGCGCTATTAAACTGACGGCCACCCAAATAAGTAACCGGGCTATTGGCGCTAAAGCCGAATCTCTCAAGGGCCAATCGTGGTCCACCTTTATTCAAACACCATGTGTTTAAGCGCTCTATTCCAGCATTTTGCGCATCGGAACAAATCGAGTGCAACAGGGCCTTCGTATGTCGCTCATCAATTGCCTGTAGATCGACGATATCTGTCTCTGCGATCCCGTAGTTCTTGGTGATCGCATAGGCTGAAATATCTGAGCGATCAGTGATTATATATCGGGTGTATGTGTTTACAGGATTGACATCGATGCGCCATTTCAACGTCTTTTCATCTTTTAACGATTGCAATCCTGTTGAGTTTGCCAGCCGGTTGTTCAAGTTTTCAAAGCGCGCATCAATCGCCGGAACCTTTTCGACAGCAGGTAAGCTTTCGGTTGCTGTATGGGCAACAGATTTTGTTGCGAGCGATAGTGTTGCTACGTCGCAGACTGGTTCCCATCCCAATTTGCGTTGCCGTGTTGCGTTGATCATTGGGTTCGGAAAACCCCAAACGGCAGCATAGCTGGCCTGACGCAGGTCTTCATAGAGTGCTTCGCCAACGGCTTCGACTAAACCACGACCTCGATGCTTGGGGTGGGTCATTGTCGACATCGACAGGGCAGCAGGCATGATTTCGCTATTGATTAAGAACGGTGCTTGGCTTGCACCGTAATGGGCAACCAAATCATCTCCAGACCACGCCAGCATCACAAGCGGACCCCCGTGTGGATGGTCGAGGTAACGCCACTTCCAAAAGTCGGCAGACAATTCGCGCCCAAAGCTATCTTTGAACAAATTCCTGATGTGGATTTCATCGCCTGACCGCCAGGGCCGTATATCGTAACCTTTTGGCATCTTGGGTCCTCGGATCAGTCACTTTTTGCATTGCGCAAATATGAGTAAGGCAGATAGCAATGTCTATCCAATTACTTGCACTTACCTGTTGCATCCGTGTATCCGAACAGTGCACTCGGAGAAAAGGCTCGTTTTCGCCAGAAAGGCACAGTTTAGCCCATGATACCTCTCGCTATTCCAAACCTTCAAGGCAGGGAAGCTGACTACTTGCAAGACTGCATTACGTCGACCTTCGTTTCGACTGTTGGGCCGTTTGTGACCAATTTCGAAGGCCAGATAGCAACCCTAAGCGGAACCCCGTCTGCAGTCGTTTTATGCAGTGGAACCACTGCTTTGCATCTTACATTAGAAGGGTTGGATATTGGAGAAAATGATCTGGTCATGTTGCCATCTTTGACCTTCATTGCGACTCCAAACTCGGTGAAACATGCTGGGGCTGACGTTTGGCTCGTAGATGTCCATGCGTCTGACTGGACAATGGATGTGTCGCTTGCGCGGGACGCCATTTTATCGAAAACGGATCCGCATGCCGATGGCCGCATTCACCGTGAAACAGGAAAAATACTTAAGGCAATTATGCCAGTGATGATTATGGGCGCAGTTCCTGATCTTGACGGCCTATGTGATCTCGCG
Organism: Loktanella sp. F6476L; assembly: GCF_023015725.1. Lineage (NCBI taxonomy): Bacteria > Pseudomonadati > Pseudomonadota > Alphaproteobacteria > Rhodobacterales > Roseobacteraceae > Loktanella > Loktanella sp. F6476L. Next base: position 52,382 of record NZ_JALKAR010000010.1, read on the forward strand.
CGCGAGTTCGGCTTGAAAGTTGTGGTTGACGCGGCCGCCGCTATTGGTACGTCAGGCATCAATGGGGTGAAGTTAGGCATGACTGGCGTTGATGCGGTATGCTATTCGTTCAATGGGAATAAGACCGTAACGTGCGGCGGGGGCGGCGCGGTTGCTTCCAATAATTCCGCACTAATTACGCGGATTAAGCACCTCAGTTCGACTGGCCGGGTCGGCGCAAATTACGACCATGATATTGTTGCATACAATTACCGTATGACCAACCTGCAGGCGGCAGTTGGCGTTGCTCAGCTGGAGCGATTGGATGAATTCCTGAACGCCAAGCAGGTTATCCGAAATACCTACGCGGAATTTGCCTCGAAATTTGAGGTTTTGGATGCATTTCCAGAGCCACAATTTGGACGGAATGGACACTGGTTTTCTGGGTTTTGGTATACTGGTGAAGATCCAGAGGTTGGCCAGAAATTTCGAAACCATATGAAAAGCTCTGGAATTGATTTGCGACCGTTTTGGAAACCGATACACCTCCAGGCACCGTATCGGGCTGCTTTGGTAGAGCCAATGCATGTTGCCGGTGATTTGTGGCAGCGGATTTTTCCACTGCCTTGCTCAACTCATCTTACCCCAGAACAACTGGATACGGTCCTTGACGCCGCCTCAGTATTCTGGACAGCATACGAAGGTACCTCGTGAGACTGGCCAATTATACTGAACGAGATTTGCAACATCTGTGCGTTTTCGAAACTCAGACGGTTCTCGAAGCTATGCAAATCATGAGTAAAGCGGGCCTGCGCTTGGTACCCGTGGTTGTAGAAGAGGGTCGCCGTTTCGTTGGTGTAGTCGCGGACGGTGATTTGCGACGGTTTTTGGCGAATGGTGGCCAGACGAGCGCTTTGATCGCCGACGTCGTGAACCGTAAACCATCGATCATTGAAGCCCCAATGCCCTTGCCTGAAGTGCGCAGCCTTATGATGCAACGGGGGTTAGAATATCTGCCATTGATCCAAGATGGGTACTTAGTGTCGATGTTTGTCTTGTGGGTGGCTGCAAGCCCAGAAAAATTGAGCGCCGTTATTATGGCTGGTGGACTTGGTAGTCGTCTGGCACCTTTGACCGACAACTGCCCAAAGCCGCTTTTGCCGATTGGTGGTAAACCGATTTTGACACACATCATCGAACATCTCAGAGACCAAGGCGTGAATCATTTTGTTCTGTCTCTCAATTATTTAGGCGACATGATAGTCAATCACTATGGCGATGGTGCGGAACTGGGCGTCAGTATCACCTATGTTCGTGAGACTATGCGTATGGGTACGGGCGGCGCATTGGGTTTGATTGATCCATCAGAGTTGTCCGAGCCCTTCTTGTGTTTGAACGGAGATATTTTGAATGATATCGATGTTGACGCACTTAAATTGCAGCATATGGATAACCACTGGGACGCAACCATGATTGTCCGAAACTATTCCTATCAGGTGCCCTACGGCGTGGTGAACGTTGGGCAGCAGGAAGATTTCGTGGGCGCTGAGGAAAAGCCTACGATGAACTTTCGAATTAATGCTGGCTTCTATATGCTGTCTAAATCCATTCTGACGGTCATCCCCCGCGAAGTATTCTATGATTTACCAACGCTTTTTAGTGATCTGCAAACACGCGGTATGAAGTGCGGGACAAAGGTACATCACGGGCGGTGGATTGATATTGGGAATGTCACTGAGCTTGAACGAGCACGCGCCATTTTTGAAGGATCCGAAGAATGAGCTACTGTGATATGCCCGAACTCGACGCACGTATCGTTAGTCGAAGCCAAAGTTTTTTTACCGATGATCTCGTTGCGAACGAAGCGAACCTGAGTGACATCATTAGGGGCTCCAGAATTCTGATCGTTGGCGGCGCTGGGTCGATTGGGTTCCAAACGCTCAAGACGGTCATGCGGTTTGCTCCTGCGGCAGTACATGTGATTGATCACAACGAGAACGGCCTCGCAGAGGTCATTCGCGCGCTTAGATCTGCAGATGAACCGATTTTGACAGACGAAATTCTGACGTTGCCTTTCGATTACGGTGGAGCCCCTTTCCGGCAGTGGCTTGCTGCGCAAAACCAACCGTATGATTACGTTTTGAATTTTGCCGCGCTGAAACATGTGCGGTCCGAAAAAGATCCTTATTCAATTCTTGCAATGCTCGAAACCAATGTTCTGAAGATTGTAGACCTCGCCCACGAATTACACAAAATCGGTGAGCCAAAAAAATTATTTTGTGTATCAACAGACAAGGCCGCAAACCCCAGTTCAATGATGGGGGCGACCAAACGATTAATGGAGCATGCCTTGTTTGTTCCGGATCTTGCTTGGTCACAAAACACTGAAATCACGTCCGCTCGTTTTGCCAACGTTGCTATGTCAAATGGCTCGTTGTTACAAAGTTGGCAACTACGTCAGGCCGCAGGACAACCAATGGCATGTCCCGAAGGGTGTCGGCGTTTCTTTGTGTCTTTGGCTGAGTCCGGGCATTTATGCACACTTGCGGCGTTTCTAGGGCCCGATCGTAGCGTTGTCATTCCTGACCTAAATCCTGCAGACCATCTGGTTTTACTTCAAGATGTGGCCACCTGGTACTTGGATGCTCAGGGACTTACGCCGTGGTTCACCTATAACGAAGACGAAGCAAGAGCATCGGTCGCCGCATGCAGAACCCGGAACGAATGGCCGGTGTTGCTTACTCCTCTCGATACGGCCGGAGAGAAGCCCTACGAAGAATTCGTGGGAGTAGGCGAAAGTGTTCAGTCGACAAAACTTTCAACACTCAACAGTGTGGCATACCTTCCGCCAGCAGATGATCGCGTGTTCCCAGTTTTCGTAGAGAAACTACGAGTCTTTTTGACTCAAAATCAAACGTCCCCTTTGACGGAAACAATCCTCAAAGACGCCATTGCGGAAGTCGAACCGGCCTTTGCAAAGAGCCACCGCGCTAGCGAGAAATCGCTGGATGCCCGCGTTTAGGAAACGAACCCATGCGCCAGTCTTGCTACGTCATTGCCGAAATCGGCGTAAACCATAATGGGTCGCTTGACCTCGCTCGCCAAATGATTGATGCGGCCGTTGACGCAAAAGCTGATGCAGTCAAATTTCAAACATTCAGAGCTGAAGATTTGGTGACCGCTTCAGCGCAAAAGGCCGACTATCAACGGGTAAATACCCACAACAACGACAGCCAATTCTCAATGTTAAAATCGCTAGAGCTTTCATCCAGCGATTTCGAAACGTTAGCACAATACTGTCAAAGCAAGGAGATCGAATTTCTATCGACTCCGTTTAGTATGGATGCTGTCGACCTTTTGGCCGAAATAGGCGTTGACCGTTACAAGGTTAGTTCGGGCGATTTGACGTACCTTGGGTTGCTGACCCACATTGCACGAAAAGGTAAACCCGTCATCTTGTCGACAGGTATGGGAACTCTGTCAGAAGTTGAAGCGGCCGTCGCAGCGATTACGGCAAGCGGCAATACACAACTTTCACTGTTGCACTGTGTCTCGAACTACCCGGCCTCTCCAGACGACTGCAATCTTGCGGCGATAGACACGATGGCTCAAGCGTTCCAGATTCCAGTTGGCTGGTCCGACCACAGTATTGGGTCGGCTATTTCATGGGCCGCAGTTGCCCGTGGGGCGACGATTATTGAAAAGCACATCACCACGGATCAAGCTTTACCTGGACCTGACCAAAAGGCCTCTATGGAGCCTGCAGAATTCAAGTCATTTGTGGCCGGAATTCGAATGATTGAAAGCGCGATTGGAACCGGAATAAAAGCCCCAACCGCGGCCGAGAAACGTACTGCCTTGGCAGGACGGCGGTCGATTACTTCGTCGCGCGCGTTGACGCGTGGGACTGTTTTGACGGATGAATGCATCAAGATCGTCCGTCCTGGGACAGGACTCGCACCGGGCCACTTGCCGCTTGTTTTGGGCTGCGCTTTGACACGCGATATCGATGTAGATACGCCGATAACCATTGACGACATTCATGCGAGATAAGCCATTGGTGATCATAGGGGGCGGCGGGCACGCCTGTGTAGTAGCAGAGGCAGCAGTCTTGTCGGGGTGGACTATAATCGGGCATATTGCCCCCGAAGCCGGATCCGACCCGCTTTTAGGGGTATGGCTCGGCGACGACGAGAAATTGATCGAAATAGTAGACAAGCATATTTCACTCGCGATTGGCATTGGGTTTGTCACCTCAAGAGGTGCTCAGATCCGTGCAGGGATCATGTCGCAAATTCCTGTAGACTGCTTAGCTACTATCACTCATCCTAACGCGACAGTCTCTCCTTCGTCCCGCGTTGATCAGGGAGTATTCGTTGCTGCCGGTGCGATTATCGGGACCGGTGCTCGTCTTGACGTCGGCGTTTTGGTTAACAGCGCTGCTGTTGTTGAACACCATTGCCATATAGGGCGTAACTCTCATGTTGCCACCGGCGCGCATATAACAGGCGCTGTCACAACAGGCTGTGATGTCCTTATTGGTGCCGGAGCAGTTGTGCGCCAAGGTCTGTCTATTGGCGATTCTGCAGTTATTGGCGCGGGTTCTGTTTTGCTTAAAAACGCTACTGTAGGGACCGTCTGGATTGGTCATCCCGCACGTCAGATTGAGCTGGAAACCTGATTGTGAACTCTATTTTGATAATTGGGTTGGGTTCGATTGGCCGGCGACATCTACGCAATGCGGCAACTCGGTTTCCGAATGCAAAACTAACGGTCTTGCGCCACCGTCAGGAACCTGATCTGGAAGCGGAAAACCTTGGGGCTACCATTATATCTGATCCTGATGAGGCGTTCGGACAGGAATTTGACATTGTTGTTCTGGCAACTCCTTCCGCAAATCACATCGATATTTTACCCGACCTTATTGCGCGTGGTTATAACCTATTGGTCGAGAAACCGGTTGTCTCAGCGGTCGCTGATTGTGATACAATCATTCAGTCCCTAAAGACCGCACCCGCTGCCACCCGCACGGCGGGTTTTAATTTTCGATACCTTCCATCATTGCAAAAGGCTAAGGATGCAATCGATGCTGGCACACTCGGGCGGCCGGCGCGGGCGAATTTTACTGCCGGATTGTGGTTGCCTGATTGGCGACCGACGCAAGACTATCGAACCTGCTATTCCGCAGATGCGGCTCGCGGTGGCGGTGTCGAGTTGGATCTTGTCCACGAAATAGATGTCGCACGTTGGTTCTTTGGAGAACTGAAGCTGGAACATGCGCATTGCGCCCGCTTAAGTAATTTGGAAATAAACGCCAATGACACCGCACTGATGACACTATCGGGACAAGGCGGTGCACCGTTAATCCACGTCGCATTAGATTATGTGTCACGCCAAAGAGTGCGCCACTATGAAATCATTGGCGACGAAACAGGGCTTCAATGGGATCTTTCAGGGCATCTTAATCGCCTGACACCTAATAGTATTGAGACCGTGACGGTGCAAAACGCCGATTTCGATGTGCCACAAACCTATTTATCCATGTTTGATCGGATCGCGAGCGCTATTCAGGGTAATACGGAACCGCACCTTCAAACACTTGAAGACGGAATCGCAAGTACACGACTAGCCTTGCAAGCACGAGACCAAGGAACATTAATATGACGACAGTTTGTACGATTTGCGCGCGCGGGGGATCCAAAGGTGTCCCGCGTAAGAACGTTCGGGACTTAATGGGTAAACCCTTGATTGTTCACAGTATAGAGCAAGCACAAAGCTGCCCCCAAATTGATGCTGTTTATGTGTCCACCGATGATGATGAAATCGCACAAGTTGCACGTGATGCCGGTGCTATCGTACCTTTCAAAAGACCCGAGTCTCTCGCAACATCGGAGGCTGGAAAATTACCGGTTATCATCCACCTTGTTGAAGAAATCATTGCCTCTGGCGTAGAAGTCACAAAAATTATTGACCTTGATCCGACTTCGCCACTGCGAACTATAGAGGATATTACTGCAGCGTTTGAATTGCTGGATAACGAAACAGACGCCGTCATTACAGGTTATGTCGCAGACAAGAACCCCTATTTCAATATGGTCGAACCGCAATCTGACGGAAATATACGGTTGGTGAAAAAAATCGAAGGTAACATCGTTTCACGACAAGTCGCACCAGACGTCTATTCTATGAACGCCTCAATCTACGTTTGGCACGAACACACCCTTGCTCTTGGTTTGTGGGAAGGACGTACGCGCTTGCATGTCATGCCACACGAACGTTCAGTCGATATCGACAATGAAATCGATTTCAAATTAGTCGAGCTTCTCATGCGCGAAGAACACGAAAGGAACATCAAAAATGGCCAATAGCACCAAGACAATTGTTTTGACCGGAGGCGGTGGATTCTTGGGAACTGCTATGACCAAAAAACTCACGTCAGATGGGCATCGCGTTGCGGTCGTTGACCGTGATTTAGCCACAGCAACTCTCTCTGCAAATGGAGCGTACCCCAACGGATTGGGCCGCGCTTATAGTTGTGACGTGTCGGATCGGGATGCGTTAGTGGATCTAAAGAAGGCCGTCGAAAATGACTTTGGGGAAGTCGATGTTTTGATCTGCGGAGCCGCAACAAAGTCTGACAATTTCTTCGAACCATTTGAGACGTTCCCACTCGAAGACTGGGACTATGTCATGCGGGTAAACCTGACCGGACCCGCTATGTGCGCGCAGGTATTTGGTGGGCCCATGGCTGTTAGAGGCAATGGAGCAATCGTGAATATCTTGTCGATCTACGGCGTTGCCGCGCCCGACCAGCGCATCTATGACGGCGCGCTTTATGAGGGACATAAAATTAACACCCCTGCAATTTACTCGGCGTCAAAAGCAGGTCTCTGGGGTCTCACAAAATATTTGGCAAGCTATTGGGGTGATCAAGGTGTAAGGGTCAATGCGGTGACGCCTGGAGGTATTTTTAGCGGCCAGAATGACAAGTTTGTCGACAACTATTCCGCCAGAACCATGGTGGGAAGAATGGGAGAGCCGCACGAAATAGCTGATGCCGTAGCCTACCTCGCGTCGGATCAATCAAGCTATGTCACCGGACAAAATCTTATTGTAGATGGGGGGCTCACAGCATGGTGAAACAAGTTTTGCTTTGCGGATGCGGGAACATCGGATTTCGTCACTTGCAGGCGATGTCCACGATGGAAACACCGGCGCACATTATAATCGTCGAACCTTTTCAGGAGGCTCACGAACGGATTTCCGATTTCATATCAAGTCAGGAAGAAAGCGGAAAGCATAGTTACTCTCTAGCCTCAGAAATCCCCTCCAGCCCGAGGACGCTTGACCTTGTTGTCATTGCGACCAATGCAGATACACGACAGGCCGCCTTCGAAGACATCATCGCGCGCCATAGCGTTAGTGTCGTCATATTCGAGAAAATCCTGTTCCAATCGGTCCAAGCACTTGACGCTGTCCAAGCCACTTTGGAGGCTCATGGAATTAGAGGCTTTGTAAACTGTGGACGCCGTGGATTTGATAGCTACCACGCCCTGTTCGATGAACTTGACGAAAACCTACCAACTCACGTCACTGTCACAGGTAGTGCATTTGGCTTAGCCTCTAACGCCGTTCATTTTCTGGATCTGATCGAATTTTTGAACAGATCAAGCGTGGGGAGAGTGGATTTGTCCGGGCTTCACCCCAATGCAGTTGAGAGTAAGCGCGCCGGATTCTACGAGATTTTCGGGACGCTTGAAGGCATGTTGAAGAATGGCGCCGCACTGTCTGTCACCTGTGAAGATGATGATACGATGAATATCGTGATTTCGATCCAAAACGGCGATAAAAACTATCAAATCAACGAATTGAAAGGGACTATCGTAAGAGACGATCAGGTTGGCCCGTTTGAAATCAAATACGTCTCTGGCATGCCTCAGATATACGATCAAGCGTTAGAATACGGCGATCCTGGGCTTACGCCATATGTCGACTCCGCGAACCAACACCGTCTTTACTTGCGAGCAATGTGCAAGTATCTAGGTTTGCCCACCGCAGACGAAACTCTTTGTCCGATCAGCTAAACCAAGCGACGAGAAAGCCCTGATATGTGTGACCAATCTAGTGTTCTTTTAGTTGGGGCTGGTGGCATGGCCGCGGCCTATGCAAAAGTTCTCAAAGCAATGAACATTGTTCCAGTTGTTCTCGGACGTGGCGCGGCCTCTGCCGAAAAGTTCGCAGCTGAAACCGGAATACGGGCTCAACCCGGTGTTTTGGCCGAACAGCTTGCGGATATTCCCACGGATCTTGCTGCTATTGTGACGGTAAATGCTCATGCTTTGGCGGAAGTCACTGGTCAGCTGATTGATCATGGAATCAAACGGATATTGGTCGAAAAACCGGCGGCGTTGGATGTCATTGAAATGTCCGACTTGCTCGTCAAGGCTAAAGCGGTAAATGCTGAAGTCTACGTTGCCTATAACCGCCGATTTCTAAGTTCAGTCATCGCAGCAGATCGCATCATATCCGAGGATGGTGGATTGGTGAGTCTGAGGTTTGATTTCTCCGAGCCTGCACGTCGCATTGGCGCATTGGGAAAGCACCCTCGTGAATTAAATACTTGGTTTTACGGCAACTCTACACATGTCATCGATCTAGCATTTCATTTCTTCGGAGCGCCCGAGGTGTTGGAGGCCCGTATCGCAGGGCAAAATGGCGTCGATTGGCACCCCGACGCAGGTGTTTTCGTAGGGTTTGGCCATCGCGCAGATCAAGCCACCATTGCATGGCACGCCAATTGGATTTCTCCTGGTCGCTGGGGCATGGAAATTCTGACGAAAGAACGTAGACTGATTTTGCAGCCGTTGGAAAAGCTTAGGATGCAAACACACGACAGTTTTGCCGAAGTAGAATTTACGCTCGATGACAAAAACGATCAGCACTTTAAGCCGGGCATTCTACGTCAAACGCGTGCGTTTCTGACGGGAGAGGACAAAGATCGCCTCGTTACACTTGAAAATCACGCCATGAACATGAAATTCTACGAAGCTATTCGGACAGGCCAAAGTTTCGGAAAGACAGGTACATGACCGAAGATGGAGCCGCCGTCGTTCGCGCAACAATTGAAACTGCGTTCGAATCTGCACAAGCACATGAACCGCAGATCGCCGTCCAACAGTTTGCATTGGCGCGGACACAAGTTCTCAGTTTAGTCGATGCTGACAAACTGGACGCGGCGATTTCCCGCGAACACGCAACATATGCGCGTGAGCGTACAATGTATCAAAATTTTTATCCTCCGAAGGCTGGTAGCTCACGTCATGTGTTGATCATGGGTGATAGTCTTGGGCTCCCCCGTCCCAACGACAACAAGGGAGAGAAGAAGGGTGCGGAGCGCACCTATACAGGTCTGATATACGAGAAATACTCTGACCGGTCCGTAACGAGCATGTGTCAACGCTTCTTTACGACGACGGAAGTCAGAAGTTTGCTTTTTGAAAACGCCGATTTGGGCAGAGATTCCGACTTTTTGCTTCATGTTGGATTAAACGATTGTGCAAACAGGATGTTTTTGGAAAATGAACGGATTGCATTGTCATTTCTTGATCCGGACACACGAAACCGTTTGATCGAATTTTCCCGGAAATATCGTCGCGATATTATCATGCGACTACCTCCCCACCATTACGTTCCACCAACACGATTTCGCGATAATCTGAGTGCTATTGTAAGTATGCTACGGACCCGGAATGCAAGACGTATTATTCTCGCGACAATTATTCTTCCCCCTGCCAAATCATGGCCCGGAACTCCGTCCATGAATCGAAATTTCGCAGCGTATAATTTGGATATTATGAATACAGTGTATGACCATGAGATAGACTTGTTGGATTTTGATCGCCACATCTGGCAGGCTCAAAATCGACAGGTACTTTTGCCTGATGGAATGCATCTATCTGATGCGGGCCACCAACTATTCACGGATAAATGTGATCCGTTCCTAAGATGACATCCACACCTTTACGGGTCTGTTTTGTCATCCAAAAGCTTTTGGGCCTGTCTGGGGGTGCAGAACGGGTGTTCGTTGAAACAGCTCAGGCAATGGCCGCACGCGGGATAGATGTAGAGATTCTAATCTATGATAACGGCGCAGGTCGTGCCATGTATGAGACGAACAGTATCGTTGTTAAGAACCTGTTTCCGTTCAGGCGTCCGAATCTCGACACACCGCGCACTAACAACACCCCATCGTCCATCAAGAAGCTCCCCCATGGGCACATCATGGGACATGTGAAATGGGGCCTGACGCACGAATTGTTTATCCGTACACTACGACGCCACTTACAACGGCACCCGCCCGATGTGGTCGTGGGCTTTTTGCCGCCTGCCATTACGGCCTGCGTTCGTGCCGCGGCACCTTTGAGCATTCCCGTCATTGCTTCTATTCATAACTTGCCTGAGCAGGACTTCGGAAACAGCATCCGCTGGGATCAAAATCCCATCTACCGGCGCCGTGCTAAGAAGGCTTTAACCGACGCTGATGCTGTTACGGTACTATTGGAAGATTTTAGGGATTGGTTTCCGGCACAGCAACAACCGTACATCCACGTTATCCCGAATGCAGTTGCACGGGTTTCGCCACAGGATGATCCCCGCCCAACTCGCCAAAAAACTATACTTGCGGTCGGAAGACTAACTGATGTGAAACGCTTTGATCTTTTGGTTGATGCGTGGACTTTGTTACACACAGATTTTCCAGACTGGCAGGTCAAAATATACGGTGAAGGACCAAATCATAACGCCCTGAATTCCCAGATTTCGGCCAGCAAACTTGGGTCTTCTATCCAACTTTGCGGAACGACGCCCCAGCTTGGGCCTATCTATGATCAGGCATCTATATTCTGCCATCCCGCGGCCTTCGAGGGATTCGGGCTTGTCGTTGCAGAAGCGATGGCGCACGGACTACCCGTTGTCGGTTTCGAGCACTGCACAGGGGTCAATACACTGATCCAAGACGGCATTAACGGACAGCTTGTCGGCGGCAGTGCAAAAGAGCTGTCCGATGGGTTGCGGCGCTATATTGAAAACCCCAAAAACCGCCAAAATGCCGGCAAAGCCGCCCTATCTATTGGTGAAACGTACGCACCTGAAATAATTTACACTCAGTGGGAAACGTTATTGCGAGAGCTTTCTCTAAAGAGACAAGTTTTTTAATGCGGATGGCCAGTCCTGCATCAATGCTTTGCAACCTGCGGCGGTGAAAGCGTCAGGCAGCATCAGTTGCTCAACACGTTCTGCCAGCAGAAATTCACCTTCGACCAAAGACGCTGAACACAGCGCCACAGCTAAATCAAACCGAGGCAGATGCAACGCGGGCCAAAGTTCGATGGGAAAACTTGCTTGCACGGTCTTGGCATCTTCCAAAGCAAAGGAAGTGTCGGTCGGATGATGTTTCACATAGACCTGATACCCCTGCTTCTTAAGATGTATCGCGATGTGTGTGTAAATCTGCCTTTTCTCGGTTTCCGAAGATAACCCGATCTTATCTAATGGTTGCGTCAATATCAGCGCTGCTGGCCCGTTTTGAGTGTCTATCACTGGTGGATTAGGTAAAAATACCGCCGCCAATCGACAAACTTGATCGGGCTTTAAGCTTTCATAAACTTCGGTAAACCCATGTTGGCGCGCTTTAACTCGCACCCGCTCAGGTAACCGGTCGGGATTAGTGACTTCGATAGCATCCACCCAGGGTTCTTCCCCCCATGTTTGCCCGCGCCATGACAATCCACAAAGCGCCCGCGTCACCGCTTTCAACCCCGACACTGGATGCGTCACATAATTGTTTAGGCCCGCCTCACGCATCACCAAATAGTCACAGCTTGCCCTTATTGGTTTGGATGTAAAAAATCCCGGATGGTAAATATACCCCGTCGTAAAATGACGTCCACCTAACATAGGCAATTTCCAACCAGTCGCGCGCGTTCCGCTCGGGCGCAAATTGCGCCTCAGGATACCAGGAAAATAGGCGGGAAATCCGGAAAAATGCGCAATCTCGGCCGCATCTGTCGAAAAAAGAACTCTGATTCTGCGCTCAAACACAGCCAATCGGGACTTCATGGCAGCATCTAAAGGTACGTCATCTTCAAGATAAACAACAACGGCACGGACATCACGTCCAAGGGCATCTGCTAACGCGAAAAACAAATGACGAGGGTTATTACAAAGATGTAATTCTACCCCTTTTCCATCTGTCTTTGTCATTTTTTTTTCCATGCACTAAAAGTAGTTGCGTCCGCTTACCGCGAGGCACACACAACCGTCAACGCCGGCACGAAAGGAACGCGCGCGCCAATGCCAACCGTCTCAATTTTGATGCCTGCCTACAATGCCAGCACAACGATTGGCTCCGCCATTGCCTCAGTTCAATCTCAAACTGAAACAGATTGGACCCTACACGTCATTGATGACTTATCCGATGATGATACCTTCTCGATTGTGAACGCATTGGCCATGAAAGACCCCCGTATTCAGCTGTCGCGCAACCCAGGCCCCCGCGGAGCGGCCTATGCTCGCAATCATGGACTGGACCAAGCGCAGGGGCGCTACATTGCGTTTCTCGATGCTGATGACCTGTGGAAGCCTAGCAAACTAACACGACAAATTGCACTTCTACGCCAAACAGGTGCCGTCTTAAGTTACTGCGGCTTTACCCGAAGGCGCCATGGGCACCCGGACACGCATGTGCAGGTGCCAGAAATATTAGATTATGAGACACTTTTAAGGGGAAACATTATCGGATGCCTTACCGCAATCTATGATACTGAGCGCTGCGGTAAGATCCCCATGCCGTTGATCCACCGGCGCCATGATTTTGCATTGTGGTTAACAATTTTGAACCATCATGGGCCTGCATACGGTATAAATGAACCATTAGCAGTTTTGCGTATGTCAGCGACATCTCTTTCCGCCAATAAAGTGAAAGCAACCTATGGAACATGGCGTATGTACCGCGATATCATAGGGCTATCGATAATGGCCTCAACTGCAAATCTGTGCCGCCATCTATTTCAAAGGGTATTCCGCTGAATCGCTATAGCATGCAAAGAATTTTGATAGCTTAGCCTTTGGCCATTTGGCTCTCGTATGTGGCAATACCTTCTTCAAGATTATCGTAATATGTCAGACGACCATTTTCCAAGATGGCCGCAGCGTCACACATTTTTCTTATCTGTGGGAGCGAATGCGTCACCACGACGGATCCTGCAGTTTCCATACGTTGGTTAAACATATCAATACTGGTTTTACGAAAAGTAGCATCGCCGACGGATGTTACCTCGTCGACCAAGTATGTATCAAAGGCGATCCCCATAGAACATCCAAACGCGAGGCGGGATCGCATTCCAGAGGAATATGTCATGATTGGCATATGATAGTGCCCGCCTAACTTTGCGAATGTCTCGACAAAGTCTGACAATTCATCAGTATCTACCCCGTAAATGCGTGCGATAAACCGGACATTCTGCGCACCCGTTAAATCGCGGTGAAACGATCCAGCAAAGCCCACAGGCCACGATATTGTCCCTGTTGATGCGATGCGCCCCGATGTTGGATCCATCGTCCCCGATATCATCCGTAGCAGCGTCGATTTACCCGCACCATTACGCCCCAACAAAGCAACTGATCGGCCCGTCGGGAATGTCACATTGATATTATCCGCCACCAACTTGCGCGATTTTTTAAGCACAAAAATCTTAGTTAAGTTCTCGAAACGGATCATCCTAGCGACGATCCCTGAGCGAGTATGACACCAAAACAAAGATCGACCATGCCAAAAACAAAAATACCCCCACCATAGCCAACAATTGAAGCCGTTGCGGATACTGCGCCCGCTCAGCAGATGTCGGAAGCACATGCGCGGCTAGATAGCGGCTTTGGCGCCTCGCATCTGCACTCGCCGCATCGTAGCCAGCCAAGGCACCAATATAAGCCTGTTCGGCAAATTCACGATCGACGGCCAAACGTTCAAACTCACCTACAAGATCAGCAAACACTTCACCGTCTTCGACGCCATTGCCGATACCCAGTTTGCGCCGCTCTTCTTGAATACGCGCTTCGATAACTGTGACACGGCGTTCTGCTTGGTCGATGCGCGGATCTCCTGATCGTGTAGACCCCGTCAAAATATCGAGTTCAATTAATGCCTCGGCTTGCTGTGCTTGTAAATTTCCCAAAAGTCCTGCCTGTGCCTGCATGTCAACAACGGGATCTACAATTTGGGTCCGGTTACGAAAAGCGGTCAACGCCGTGCGAGCAACTTTCAGGCGTTCAACGGCTGCTGCCAATTCATCTTGTGCATAGCCCAAAGCATCTTCACGCGCAGCATCGTTGAGCGCGTTAATCATATCAGAGCTTTCAGAGAATATCACTTCAGCGATCCGGGTCGCGTCCTGCGGAGCAAACGCGAGCGAGCGAATTTCAATAAGGCCTGAACCGCTATCATAATTGATCCGAACCATCCTGTTCCAGTGGCCAACAAGATCTTCAATTGTTCCTGAAGGGTCATACGCAAAAACAGGATCATTTTCCGGTTTGGACCACAAAGCACCCAGGCCGAGCTGCCTGTCCACACGGGACACGAGCTCTTGGCTTTGAATGAACTCATACAAAATGTCTGTATCTGACGAACCTGAACCGGACAAAGCGCTAATGCCGCCTAGGAGTTCAATCGGCGATGTGGCGTCTTCTGTGCGCACAGAAAACGCGACTGTGGATGCGTATTGGTCAGCCGCACGTTCATAGAGATACCAACCCGCAAAACAGGTTGGCAAAATAACGAAGACAACAAAACTAACCAGTACCCCCCAATGCCGTTTTCTTACACGTGCAGGCTTGGCCGGAGAAGCCACCATTGGTGCTGCAGCTGCAGGCCGGCGGTTCACAGCTTTCAGCGGCGGCTTTGCTTTGGCCGCACCTGGCGCATTAGGTTTTGTGGGTTTGGGTTGGGTCAAAACCTCATCCTAACAGGCAATTGCTCATTTTTTGTTCTTAGTACATAAAAGCGGCTACAATGGCTAGCCATTGCACTCCACACCTAGAGGCCGACAACTGTGGTAATCCCCCCGCCTTTACAGCCCCGTTATGCGACACCACGGCGCCGATTTGCGAGCATACGCGCTATATTGGCTCTCATGTTACGAGAGATGGCAACAACTTACGGCCGCTCGCCAGGTGGGTATATCTGGGCGGTTCTAGAACCAATTGGTGCCATTGCACTTTTAACAATCATCTTCTCATTGGGGTTTAGGGACCCTCCCCTTGGTACCAACTTTCCTATTTTTTATGCAACGGGCATGGTTCCATTTCTTATGTTTATGGATATTTCATCCAAGACGGCGACGTCTTTAACATTCTCGAAAGCGTTGCTCAGCTACCCATCCGTGACCTTCGTAGATGCCCTCTTGGGAAGATTCATTTTGAACGTCATGACACAAATTCTAGTCGCCTATATTGTATTCATCGGCATCCTGTTGATCTTTGAAACACGTACTACGCTCTACCTGCCATCAGTCGCTTTAAGCCTCACAATGGCTGCGGTTTTGGCGATTGGTGTTGGCAGCCTAAACTGCTTTTTGTTCACAATGTTCCCGATATGGGCTCGGATTTGGTCTGTTTTGACACGACCACTTTTCATCATTTCATGCACATTGTTTCTGTTTGATACAATCCCACAGCCCTTTAGGGACGTCCTGTGGTACAACCCGCTAGTGCAAGTGGTTGGGCAAATGCGCAGTGGGTTCTATCCCAACTATGATGCTCATTATGTCAATCTACCTTATGTATTTGGCATCGGGCTAGTGCTGATGCTGATCGGTCTTTTGTTTTTGCGGCGCTATCATCGGGACCTTCTATACAAATGAACCACAGCAACCTTTCCAGCGCCGCCTACGGCAACTGGCCAGCTTACCTGCGGCGCAAGACCCGCGTTGCAGTTTCCCAAATCAGGGCTAAATCAAAACAAAAACTTTGATGACGCTGATAAATCAGATCAAGGATCGCTTTACGTGGTACGCACCGAGTACGGTAAACGTGATCAGTTTGGGCTGCAGTTGTGGTCTTAGCAAGCAGCATTTCTTCATGCGCATGGAACCGCAACGACGCAAGTCCTGTGATACCCGGACGGTTTCGAAGCACCTGAGCATATAGCGTTGGAAAGTCTTCGACATAAATACGTAGTGGTGGACGGGGGCCAACAAATGACATCTGACCGCGCAATACATTGAGCAATTGCGGAACTTCGTCAAAACGACTTTTCCGCAATGCTTTGTAGGTCGGAGAAATCCGCCCTTCTTTGTCGCCCCCTGTGACGCCTGTGTTCCCAGCCGACGCCCGCATGGTACGTAACTTGATTAAAGCAAAGGCTCTGTCGGGTGTCATCATGCGCTCTGATACATAAAACAAGGGCCTGCCCTCGATTAACAAGAGTACCAGTAAGAGCATCACAAACGGAACAAACAGCAAAACACTTAATACAAGCGCCAGAATCACATCCAAGAGGCGTTTGGACCACGTCATGCCTGCCATCCCGTCGCCCGAACCTCTGCCATGATTGCAATCGGATCGGCGTCCGGCATCGCAATCAGGTGTTGTAGCTTAGTCAAATCCATATCCAACGCAGGAATGGCCGTGACGGGGGCCGGTTGCCAGTTCCACGTCGCACCGGCTGCTGTCAATAAATCAGCCATCGCGACGAGCCTAGGTTGAGCAAGGTTCAAAATTGGTGCCTTAATAGGCCCTAGAGCCAGGAGATCAACGCAGGCGCGCGCCAATGTCAAAGGTCCAATCATCATACGACGGGGTCCCTGCCCGTCACTAAATTGATCCAACTTGACTGGCCCGTGTCGCACAGCCCGCAAGAGTGCATCCGCCCCAATGACATTTCCAATCCGCAAACTCGTCACATTTGGATTATGCGTGATGGCCTGTTCTGCAGCCAGCTTAGCGCGGCCGTAGTCGGTTTGCGGTTGGCAGGGGGTTGTTTCCCTCAAAGCGCCCTGCTGAACTCCATAAACAGCTTGACTTGAAGCAAATAAAACAGGCGCACCCCGTGCAACCGCCACCGCAGCATGAGCCAAGTCTGTATTGAAATGAATATCTGGGCCACGTGTAATTCCTGATAGACAGATGACAGCCGTTGGGGTGATATCTGGCAAAGGACCATGCAAATTATCCCACACACAAATTTGACCTCCATTTGTGTCCGGGCTCCGCATCTGCCATATCGGCGAAACTCCGAAATCAAGCAATCCTTTCATCCAAAGCTTGCGCCACATCTGACCAACTTGACCACTGGCTCCCAAAATGAGTAGCCCAGACCGTCGCGATCCGGATAAAATGGCAGAGGGCATAAGGGCTATGTTCAAACAAATAAGACAGCTAGGATCAGCCCTCCAAAAATACGCTCAGGATCAGCCTTGTCAATTAAGACCATTCCCCTGCTTACCATGCGTCAACGAAAACAACGGCGCAGCATAGTGTTCCAGAGACCACCGTGACTTACGCAGACTGCGTAATACGTCCTTAACCTTGCCAAAAGACCTTTGTTTACGCTAGGCAAACCACCTGATCAGCTGTTACTAAAGTAGCTTGGAGATATAAATGTATCGATTTGTTAGCAGGCTTCCACGCTCCGCCAAATGGGTGATTATGCTTGCTTTAGATACGCTGCTTGCTCCCATTGCGCTACTGCTTGGCTTTGCCCTATTCCACAATGGATTTTCTCTTGAGCAGACCCCACTCTTTTCTGTACGTGCGATTTTACTCATTATGCTGATTTCGGGCCTGTTGGCCGTTGTAATGGATATTTACAGAATTCAACTAAAGGCTTATGAAAATAGGGCCATCGGCCTATCGGCAATTCATGCAATTGCCTTGGGACTGTCTGCAATCACGCTTGATGGTTTAACGGGACACAACAATCCAGTTTCTGGGTTTATCATATTCGCAATTATCTTCTTTTTGTTGGCTGTCGTGAGCCGCTTGGCTTTGTTACAAGTCCTGCTCAGCGTTTACCGTGACAAAGACACGAAGCAATCGCGGGTCCTGATTTATGGCGCCGGCCCGACGGGGCGGCAATTAGCAGCCGCGCTGCGGATGGACGACACGATCATTCCTGTAGCGTTCATAGATGATAACACCACACTGCAGGGCAGTATTGTACAAGGATTGCGTGTCTACTCTCCAGAGAAAGTCCGCAAGTTACAACGCACCCGGCAAGTAGACCGGGTGCTGCTCGCGATGCCTTCAATCGGCCGACCACGGATGTTGGAACTGACTAAGCAATTCAATTCATGGGACTTGGACGTACAAGCGCTGCCGTCCTTTGCACAGCTTGCACGGGGCACAACACTTGTTGGACAATTGACTACTGTCGCCCCCGGACAGTTCCTAGGACGACCCGCATTTGAAGACGATATGCTGGACGGAATAGCCACCTACCGCGACCGCTGCGTGTTTATCACAGGCGCTGGTGGGTCAATTGGGTCTGAACTGTGTCGGCAGGTGCTCGATTACAAACCTCGCTGTTTGGTTCTCCTCGAGATGAGCGAACTCGCATTGTACGAAATCGATAAAGAACTGCGGGAACAGCAGAACAATGAAACCGCAATCGAAATTGTTCCGTTCCTCGGTTCCGTCATGGATGCCCCTCTAATGCGACAGATCATGGAGCGGCACAGCGTCGAGATCGTGCTGCACGCCGCTGCCTACAAACATGTGCCTCTGGTTGAACGTAACGCCATTGTAGGCGTCAGCAACAACGTCTTTGGCACACAAACTTTGGCTATAGCTGCGGCTGAAGCGGGCGTAGCTCAGTTTATCCTTATTTCCAGCGACAAGGCCGTACGTCCAACCAATGCAATGGGTGCATCCAAACGGCTTGCCGAAATCCTGATTCAGGATCTGGCAAACCGCACGGCTCAGATAGGTCAGGGCAAAACGATCTTTTCGATGGTCCGCTTTGGCAATGTTTTGGGGTCATCGGGATCCGTCGTGCCCCTGTTCCAAGACCAAATCCGCAAAGGTGGTCCTATCACCCTGACGCATCGCGACGTGACGCGATACTTTATGACCATTCCTGAAGCGTCACGGCTAGTGTTGGCCGCAGGTGCGTTGGCCGTGGGGGGCGACGTGTTTGTGTTGGATATGGGCGATCCGGTACTAATCTACGACCTTGCGCGCCAGATGATCGAAGCCGCAGGATACACTCCACGTGATGTTAACAATCCAAACGGTGACATCGACATTGTCATGACCGGGTTACGCCCGGGTGAAAAACTATATGAAGAACTCCTCATCGGCACCGAAAGTCGACCAACCATGCATCCCAAAATTGTGCGCGCACGCGAACCACAATTAAGCGAAATTGAAGTCGCGGCAGTCCTTAAAGCCGTTCGATCCGCAATCAATACATTGGATGAAGACGCTTTACGGAATGCGTTAACTCAGTGGATAGAGCAAATTAGGATGACAAACCCACCGACGGTCTTACCAGTACAACCAACAGATACGTCGACGAAACCGGCATCACTTTAAAGGGGTTTTTGTCCCCCCGTCATCATAGCGCCGACGCCACACCCAATGTTGCGCCAAACAAGGCCAGAATGCTGCGGGCAGATGTGACCGGGCTTTCGGTGCCGTAGATCAGATCACCGGGCATCACTTCGAATGATTTGGCGCTGAACAGGCCGTCTGCAGACGTCAAATCAAGCGTAAACACGACCCATGGTTTTGACGGACCGTTCTGCCCTACTACCCGATGTGGATAGGTGCGCAGGATCAAAATACCCTCGGCATTGGCGCGGTCTTCGGCCAAGCCGCCGATGATGGCCAAAGCGTCCAATGCGCTGACCTGATCATCAGGGAACAGATGCTGGGCTTGGGTACCCGTCGCACCCAGCGACAGGAACATCCGGTCTTCTTCTTCGACAATCACACGGTCACGGCCCTGCAAAGTCGTATCCAGCGCAGGGTTCGCAAACAGCCGTTCGACGGATGTGCTATAGATCCGTTCGCCACGAAACAGTTTGATCTGCGGATTCACCAAACCGGAATCGACACCGCCGCCCTCGGACAGCAGCGATAGAACACCGTAAGACCGATCCGGCAACGGGTAGCGCCCCGGCGCGCGTACACCCGATACAAGGTTCACCGTCTTGCCTTGGCCTGGCGTCATACTCAGCTGCACTTGGGCCGACGGGCTGGTGTTCAGCAGTTTTGTCTCGATCCGCGACCTTGCCGCGGCAGCCGTCAGACCTGTAACACTGACATCGCCAACAAAAGGCAGGAAAATCTCGCCGTTTGGCGCGACTTCAAGGTTCTCAAGTTGCGTCACACGTTGCCCTGCCCCCACCAGCAACGAATTCTCGGCTGCATCCCAGATCGTAATCGACAACACATCACCCGCCGCAATTACCGGCGCCCCTGCCCCCGCAGATCGGTTCAGCCATCCGTGCCGCGCAGGGCCCACGCGGGGCCAGCTTTGTAACACAGCCAATCGGTCGCGCGTCACGGGTTCAACGGCAAAATCATACTGGGCGTCGGTGTCATGGGTTGCAGCTTCAGATGCGGCCAGAACTTCGGACTGGAAACCGGCACCCCGCGGGGCATTGCAACCCGTCAGCACAGCGCAAAGGCAAAGCGCCGTAAGCCCGCGAAAAGATAGCATGAAGTGGTCCCCCTGCTGGCTGTCCAGCACGGGCGAAAATACTGCCCCCCCCGTGGGTGTCAATCACCCCTTGGGGTAAGGGGAAAAACCGCTTAGGTTTGCCCGACACCGATTGACACGAAACGAACCCAAAGGCCCTTATGTCTTTTCTAAAACGTCTTTTTGGCGGCAACGCGCCCCCACGCTTTGATACACCTGTTGCCCCTGACAGCCCTGCTTTCATTATCGGTGATCTACATGGGTGTAAGCCTCAGTTGATGACGCTCTTGGCGAAGATGGACGCCCTTGATCCGGATGCACCGCGTGTGTTTGTCGGCGATTACGTAGATCGCGGCGAGGACAGCGCAGGCGTGTTGCGCACATTGTTCGAAATCAAAAATGATCCGCAAGTGACCTGCCTTATCGGGAACCACGAAGACATGATGTTGGGGTTCTTGGATAAACCAGAGACCAAAGGCCAGCGCTGGCTGCGCTATGGCGGGCTGCAAACGCTCGCGAGCTTTGGCATCGGTGGGGTTACCAATAGCAGCGAAGGCGCAGCCCTGATCACCGCTCGTGATGCGCTTTTGGACGCAATGGGGGCGGATATGCATGACTGGCTGCGCAATTTGCCTGCGACATGGAAAACCGGCAATCTGACCGTGGTTCATGCGGGTGCAGATCCGGTCACACCGCTTGCATTACAACCTGACAAAACCTTCAAATGGGGGCACAGGGATTTTGCAACGACACTGCGCACCGATGGCACATGGGTCGCCCATGGCCATACGATCGTGGATGCGGCAAACAGCGATGGCGGCAAGATCGCCGTGGACACAGGCGCCTATGCGACGGGCATTTTGACGGCGGCTTATGTGACCCAAGGGGATGTCACATTCGTGCAAACCCGCTAAAGACCTGATCAGATTTCAAAGAAGGCTATTGTTATGCGCGTATTGGTCACTGGTGGTGCCGGTTATATCGGGTCTCACACTTTGGTGGAACTTTTGGGTCAGGCCCATGCGGTTTGCGTACTCGATAACTACGATAATGCATCACCAGAGGTTTTGACCCGCGTACGCGCCCTGACCAACGGGCCGATCACCGCGTTTGAAGGCGACGTGCGCGACGGCACCATGCTGGACGACGTCATGTCTGATTTCAAACCGGACGTTGTGATCCATTTTGCCGGCCTCAAGGCGGTTGGGGATTCCATGACCGACCCGCTGGGCTATTACGACGTGAACGTGCGCGGCACGCTGCAATTGCTCGCCGCGATGGACCGCCACAATGTGCGGCGGATCATCTTTTCATCCTCCGCCACGGTCTACGGCGAACCGGTCTATCTGCCTTACGACGAAGCACACCCCACCAATCCGACATCCGTCTACGGGCGGACCAAATTGATGTCCGAACAGATCATCAGCGATTGGGCCGCGACCCATGCAGATGCATCCGCCGTGTTGCTGCGCTATTTCAATCCTGTGGGGGCACATGCCTCGACCCAGATCGGCGAACACCCCGACGGCGTGCCCAATAACCTGATGCCGTTCATCGCACAGGTGGCCGTGGGCACACGCGCCGAGCTGCAAGTTTTCGGGGATGATTACGACACACCCGACGGGACCGGCCTGCGCGATTACATCCATGTGGTCGACCTGGCGCGGGCGCATGTGGCGGCCGTTGATTACAGCCAAACCGCGACAGGTGCGCGTGTGTTTAACGTCGGCACAGGCACCAGCTATTCGGTACACGACATGGTCAAAGCTTTCGCCAAGGCATGCGGTCGAGACATCCCTTGCGTGATCAAACCACGCAGGGCAGGCGATATTGCAGCGATGCAAGCCAATGCACAACGGGCCAATTCGGAACTGGGATGGACTGCCACCCATACCCTTGATGATATGGCGCGCAGCACATGGGACTGGCAATCAGCAAATCCTAATGGATACGAAGACAGCTAGGCACACCACCTGCGTGACGCCATGATTGTGCGTTGAAAAACCGTCTAGCGTTCCGCGATAAACCCGCCGTCAAAGTTTTGATCGACGCCACCAACACTGACACCGCCCAAAGCGTTGCCACCAATGGCGTTATAGGCCCCACCTAGAAAATCGCCTTCCAGCTGGACCCCAAAATCAAGGGCATTGTCTGCCGTATCGGTCAGAACGCCGGCCACATTGACCCGCACCACAGTCGCATCACTTGCCGGATTACCATCGCGGTCCAACATGCCGCCGCTGACCGCCAGCGATCCCGTCAAATCTGCATCTTCGCTATCGACAAAATCATCGGCACTGCCGGTAAAAGACGCACTACCAGCGGTAAAACTGGCCGTCAGGGTCAAAGACCCGATCACGCTATCGGTAATGTCATCCGCTTCATTCGACAGGTTTCCGAACAGATACCCGTCATAGCTGGCCGCACCTGTTGTCGGGATCATCGCAAGATCGGTGTAAACAGGCGGATTGGTCGGGGCCCATGTATTCAACAAGGCTTGCGCTGACGCACGCTGGCCGTTGGTGCTGGTATCATCGGGTGTTGTTGTGTCCGGCACATCAGGGATCACCACATCATCAACCGGATCAGAACCACCCCCGCCGCCACAGGCCGCAAGGCCGGACAACATCACACAGGCCATCACTGGCCGCAAAAAAGCAAAAGTCATCATAACGCCCTTGTTCCAAAGCAGTCGGCCATGAATGCGGTCAAACCCTGGCTTTTTAACGAAAAGTACAGACCACGCGGGATGATCTACACCTATGATGTTGCTATTCGCTTAAGGCGTTAGGGTTTGACGTAGCGCTTGAAGCCGACCTTTTGGGCCACAGCCAGTTCTGCGATCAATTCATCCAGATCAGTCTCAGAGAATGGCGCCCAACGTTCGCCCCCCGCGATAAACCCGCCTTCAAGCAGACGGTCATACAGGATGCCAAAATCAACCTCGCCAAAGGACACACGGCTTGGGCGGTTATCCGTTTCTGGAATCCAGTTCTGTTTCAGCGCTGAAATCGTTGTGGTCTCGATGCCTTGGAACGCTTTCAGCTGGCGTGCGAAAATCTCGTCCAGATCACCAGCGCGGCGTGCAATACAGGCCACCTTCTGGTTCGCATCGCAAACCAAAGCCGCCATATGCAGCGGTGATCCGTCGATCGAAATGATATGCGTTGCCGCCTTATAGGCCGCGATCTGTTCTTCGAAATTGTGTTTTTGCGGATGGAACGCGGTGTAACCTTCCGCCTCTAACAACGCCTCAAGCCGTTTTTCCCCCAACAAAGATCCACGTGCAGGTGGCAAAGCGGACCGTGACACGTAGATCTTTTTCTCGCCTTGGGGGGCCACGCCTTTGCCGCCTTTGGATTTGATCCAATCGCGGAATTCAGGTGCACCTTCGATCATCTCGAACATGCCAAAGCCCTGTTGTGGGACATAGAGCGTTTCAACGCGGGTCGGATCTTCGATGTTGATGACAGGGACATCCACGCCCAGCATTTCGATCAGCGGCCGGAACACACCAACCACATGCTGCGGACGGTTCTGGAATTTCGGCACAAAGGCGATCCCGTCAATCTTCCCCTTCAGGTGATCAACAGCCCAGAACCGGCAAATGCTTTCCACAAGAAAATGGCCAAAGTGACCGAACAAAGGCCCCGCGAACATATAAGATCCCTCTAGGGTCTGGATGTCCTCGGCGGCAGGCATCGGTGGTTCCAGATTGATCTGGTTGGTGTTGCGCCATGTGATCGAATTTTCAACAAACGCCCCGTCTGCATCCAGCACGCCCGATTTCTGCACCGACCGGTTTTGATCGCCCTTTGGCGGGGGCACCACCAATGCGCCTTTCAAGCAGACGGTGTTATCAACAATCGGATCAGCAAGAGAAGGTGCGGTGAACATGAACGGGCCTGTTTTATCGTTTACGGCTTCCCCGATAACCTGCTCGGGGTATCAAAGCAATGAACCGCACGCACGTGGCATATCTATGGCGGTCGGTAAAATTCCTGCACAGCGCCGCTTGCTTGCGCCATATCCACGCCCTCTTTAGGGTTTAGACATAAGAAAAGCCGCACTCAGACGGACAGAGCAGATGACCATGACGACCACGCTTATTGCGACAGCCCGCAACGAAGGCCCGTTTCTTTTGGAATGGGTGGCCTACCACCGTGCCATCGGGTTTGACCGGATCATCGTGCTGTCCGACATCAGCGAAGACGGGTCCGAGGTATTGCTCGATGCGTTGGATGCTGTGGGTGCGATCACCCATATCCCGAAATCAGCGCTGACATCGCCCCCCGGAAACGGGCATCGCAACCGCGCCTATGCCTACGCACTGGCCTTGCCTGAGGTCCAAGCATCCGACTGGGTCATGGTGCTGGATATCGACGAATTCCTGAACGTGCATGCAGGCGACGGCACGGTTGGCGATCTGCTGTCAGAAGTAGGCGATCTGGGCGATACCGATGTAATCAGTCCAAACTGGCGCATCTTTGGCAATGCGGGTCATGCGCTTTATGCGGATCAGCCGATCATGACGACCCTGACACGGGCCAATCCCGAAACGCCTGTGCTGCACGACAAACACCTTGGCATCAAATCCATGTTCCGCCCCGGTCCTGTCACCCGCATCGGCCCGCACCGCCCGCAGTTGAATGGGCAACACACAGGCGGGCAGCTGCCGACCGTTTGGCGTAATGGGTCGGGCGATGATGTGACGGACAGGTTGTTGATCAAAGGTTGGTCGGTGAATGCCAAAACACGCGGGAGCGCGCTTGCGCAAATCAATCATTATATGGTCCGGTCAAACGCTGTTTTTGCTCTGCATAATCTGATTGATCCACCACTGGGGGGCGAACAAAGCCCATTGTCTGTGGCCGATCATAGCGTGTTCAATACCAATCAGGTGGAAGACACATCCATCACCCGTTGGAGCAAAGCCACTGCCCGCGAAATCAAACGCCTGCGCGGTGATGCGGCCGTTGATCAAGCGCACACAGACAGCGTTGCAGCGTTTCAGAAGCTGATTGGCCAGATGCAGATCAATGCCGCCAAAGATGCGACCGACCCGATCAATGCCCTGCTGTCGCCCGAAAAAACCCGCGCAATCATGCAGGCGCAACTGCCCAAACCAGAGACTGATGACGATGATGACAGCGTCATGCAACTGGTCGACCCCGACGATATCGCGCCACGCTGGCTGGCTGATTTGCGCAGGTCCGATCACCGCCGCGGCTGGTATTATTCGGATGAAAAATTCGCGCTGCAAATGACCTATCGCAGCACAGACACCCTAATCGTATCCTTCGACAACCTGTCGTCGGTCAAAGAACCGTCGCTTGCCCGCGAAACATGGGGCTATCCATTCTACCGCTCCGAAGGCTGGTCGCACTTGGGCGTCATGGCGTTCGAGAAAAACTGGTTCCGCGACGAGGCCCTGTTCAATTTCATCGAAGGACAAGCCAAATCGGGTCTGTTCAAGCGTTTCCGCCGCGTCGTGATGACCGGCACCTCGATGGGGGCCTATGCGGCAACGGCGTTTTCGTCCCTAGCGCCGGGCTGCACCGTGATGGCGTTTTCGCCGCAATCGACATTGGATAAAAAACTGGTGCCGTGGGAAGAACGGTTCGGGTCGGGGCGTAAACAGGATTGGTCAGGCCGCTACCGCGATGCGCCGGACTGTTGCGGGCAAGCAAAAGATGTCTTCATCATCTACGATCCGTATTTTGAACCGGACCGTCTGCATGCGGAACGCTACCAAGGCTGCAATATCCACCATCTGAAAAGCTGGTATTCCTCGCATAAATCAGCGCTCTTCATGCGCCGTGCCGATATGCTGAAAGGTGTGATGCAGGCCGCTGTTGCGGGCGAAATGACCCCGCATCTGTACTATCAGATGTTCCGGTCGCGCCGTGATCTGCCGTGGTATTATCATGGGCTAGCCGATCACGCGATTAAGGCGGGGCACAAAGGTCTGGCTGGCACCATGGCGGGTTATCTGGCCAAAAACGGGCGTCCCGCGATTGCCAAATCGATTGAGGCCCGCATCAAATGACCGATAAACCCCTGTCCAGCATTTCGGCCGCCGACGCCTACGCCAATGCCAAAGCGAACAAACTGCGCAGCTATCCATCCCCTGATCGGGGTGGCGACAGGCTTTACCCGCTGGCAAGCCCGTCTGCAAAACCGTCGTTCACGATGAAACCCACCGACTCTGTGTTCACCATCGGGTCCTGTTTTGCGCGCAACGTGGAATCCGCCTTGTTAGAGACGGGTATGAAAGTCACCAGCAACGAAGATCAGCTGGGCGTGGTCGGCGACAGTCTTGGGTTCACGCCGAATTTCTTCAACAAATACTCGATCCATTCGATCTATAACGACCTGAAATGGGCGTTTGAACGCGACACTTACCCCGGCGATGACATCATCTACCCGATGCACAAAGACGGGCTGTATGCGGATATGCAGCTTGGCATGTCGAAGCTGGAATTCGAGATGGACGACATTCGCGATTTCCGCACACGTTACTTGGATGTGATGGCGCGGGCCAAAGACGCGGACGTGGTGATCATCACGCTAGGCTATGTGGAAACCTGGTATGACAATAAACTCGAGCTGTACCTGAACACATCCCCGCCACAGCCGCTGATCAAGGCAGACCCAGACCGGTTTGAATTCCGCGTGCTGTCTTACAATGACATTCTGGATGCGCTGCACGACGTTCATGCACTGCTGCTGAAACACCGAACCAAACCGCTAAAAATGCTGGTGACGGTCAGCCCCGTGCCGCTGCTGTCCACTTTCCGCGATGTGGATGTGCTGGTGGCCAATACATACTCTAAATCAGTGCAAAGGGCCGCAATCGACGAATTCATCCGCGACGCGGAAGGTGTCGATTATTTTCCGTCCTACGAATTTGTGATCCTGTCGAATCCGGAACTGGCATGGTCGCGCGGTGATTACCGCCATGTCTCCCCTGATCTGGTCGCCCGCATCATGTCCAACGTGGTGACCCAATATGTCGAAGGGGCCGAAGACCAGACAATGACGGTGGGCGCGCTGCAAGGGTCTGCCCGCATGCTCTATAAGATCGAAGACTACGCAGGTATCAAAGCCCTGCACGCCAAACATCCGGACGTTTTCGCAAGCGACGCGGATTTGCTGGTCATGCTCGGCAATGCACACACAAAAACCCGCGACATAGAGACTGCTTTTGGGCTGTTCGCGCAGGCCCACACGCTGGCCCCCGAAAAAGCGGCCCCTATTGAACGCCTGATCACGCTGTGCCGTCCGATGCGTGATCCTGAACAGGCCCAGCGGCTGATGGTCCGCCACGAACAACTGTTCCCCAAACGGGGAAACTTCCGCAAGAATGCCACTTTTTGGTAGGGGCTGAACGCGTTACACAGCCCCTAAATTTGTTATGAAAGATTGACCCGATGCAAATCACGCCGACTGCCTTGCCCGAGGTTCTGGAGATCACCCCTGCCCGTTTTGGCGACCATCGCGGGTTTTTCTCTGAGACGTGGAACCGTAAAGCACTGGCTGAGGCAGGGATCGACATTGATTTCTGTCAGGACAACCATTCGCTGTCGGCTGAACGCCACACATTGCGCGGGTTACATTTTCAGGCCCCACCGTCAGCGCAAGACAAGCTGATCCGCGTGATTGCCGGCACGATTCTTGATGTTGCCGTCGATATCCGCAAAGGATCCCCCACTTACGCGCAGTGGGTCGCGGTGCCGCTATCCGCCGATGAAGGCAACCAATTGTTCGTGCCAAAGGGGTTCCTGCACGGATTCCTGACGCTGACCCCTGACGTGCAGGTGGTCTACAAATGCTCTGATTATTACGCGCCAGAGACCGACGGCGGCATCCGCTGGAACGACCCGACCATCGCGATTGATTGGGGGGTGGACGCGGACGACGTGACCCTGTCCGGCAAAGACGCCGAGGCACCGTTCCTTGCCGATTTCGACACACCATTCACCTATGAGGCCCAATCATGAAGCTTTTGGTCACCGGCGGTGCCGGTTTTATCGGGTCAGCCGTTGTGCGTCAGGCCATCCGTGATGGGCACGAGGTCGTGAACCTTGATAAACTCACCTATGCCGCCTGTCTGGAAAACGTGGCCTCTGTCGCGGATCATGAAAACTACACGTTTGTGCAGGCCGATATCTGCGATCGCGCTGCGTTAGACACTATTTTTACGGATCACCAGCCCGACGCGATCATGCATCTGGCCGCTGAATCCCACGTAGATCGGTCGATTGACGGCCCGGGTGAGTTCATCATCACCAACATCAACGGCACCTACACGATGCTGGAAGCCGCGCGCGCCTATTGGGAAGGGCGCGGCAAACCCGAAAACTTCCGGTTCCACCATATCTCGACCGACGAAGTGTTCGGATCGCTCGGCAAAACGGGCATGTTCACCGAGGACACGTCATACGATCCGCGCAGCCCCTATTCCGCGTCCAAAGCGTCATCCGACCATCTGGTCCGCGCGTGGCATGAAACCTACGGGTTGCCTGTGGTCCTGTCGAATTGTTCGAACAACTACGGCCCCTACCATTTCCCCGAAAAACTGATCCCTGTTGTGATCCTGAATGCGCTGGCCGGCAAACCGATCCCGATCTACGGCGCGGGCGATAACATCCGCGACTGGCTCTATGTCGAGGACCACGCCGACGCGCTGTTGACCGTGGTGCAAAAGGGCGAACTCGGTCGCAGCTACAACATCGGCGGTGAAAACGAGGCGACAAACCTTGATCTGGTCCGCATGATTTGCGCCATTTTGGACACTAAAAAGGCAGGTTCCGCCCCTTACGCCGATCTAATCACCTTTGTCACAGACCGCCCCGGCCATGACGCGCGCTACGCGATTGACCCGCAGCGGATTAGCAAAGAACTCGGTTGGCGACCATCCGTGACCCTTGAACAGGGTCTGGAAAAGACGGTTCAGTGGTATCTCGATAACGAAGACTGGTGGAAACCCCTGCAAGCCCGCGACGGTGTTGGCGTGCGTTTGGGCACCAAAGCATGAGGGTTCTGGTCTTCGGCGAAAACGGTCAGGTCGCCACATCTTTGCGCAAACGCGCAGGCGAAGCGCAAGTGATCTGCCTTGGTCGCGATCAGGCGGATCTTGGCACGCCCGATATGCTACGCGCCGCGATTGAGGGCACGGATGCGGATGTGATCATTAACGCCGCTGCCTATACGGCCGTCGATAAGGCTGAGTCAGACACTGATCAGGCCGAACAGGTTAATCATCTCGCTGTGGGCACCATGGCCCGTGCTGCCGCCAAGCGCGGCATCCCCTTCCTGCATATCTCGACCGATTATGTGTTTCCGGGCGATGGCGACCAGCCGTGGAAACCCGATGACGCAACCGGCGCGCTTGGCGTATACGGCGCCACCAAACGGCGCGGTGAAGAAGCGATCGAGATGGCGGGTGGCGTTTACGCCATCCTGCGGACCTCTTGGGTGGTCTCTGCGACGGGCAATAACTTTGTGAAGACGATGCTCAAACTCGGGGCGGACCGCGATGCGCTAACGATCATCGACGATCAGGTTGGCGGGCCGACCGCGGCCGATGACATCGCCGATGCGCTGCTCACCATGGCGCGCGCCTATGCAAACGGACGCACGCAAAGCGGCATCTACCACTTCTCAGGCGCACCCGATTGCACATGGGCGGATTTTGCGACCGAGATCTTCAAACAAGCGGGTATCACCTGCACCGTCACCCCGATCCCGACCACAGATTACCCGACGCCAGCCGCACGACCGCTGAATTCGCGGCTTGATTGCACCACGTTAGAGACTGATTTTGGCATCACCCGCCCCGACTGGCGCGTCAGCCTATCCACCATCTTAAAGGACCTCACCACATGACACGCAAAGGCATTATTCTGGCCGGTGGGTCCGGCACGCGGCTTTATCCGATCACCATGGCGGTCTCGAAACAGCTGCTGCCGATCTATGACAAGCCGATGATTTACTACCCGATCAGCACGCTGATGCTCGCCGGTATCCGCGAGATCGCGCTGATCACCACACCGCAAGATCAGGACCAGTTCAAACGGGTGTTGGGCGACGGGTCGCAGTGGGGCGTCAGCTTTACCTACATCGTGCAAGACAGCCCTGATGGTCTGGCGCAGGCCTATCTGCTCGCGGAAGATTTCCTTGATGGTGCACCCTCTGCAATGGTCCTCGGCGACAACCTGTTCTTTGGCCACGGGCTTACCGAATTGCTGCAAAAGGCCAACATCAGAGACGAAAACGCGGTCTTCGGCTACCAAGTCCGCGATCCCGAGCGTTACGGTGTTGTGGGCTTTGGCGCCGATGGCGCTGTCACGAGCATCATCGAGAAACCCGAAAAACCTGCATCGAATTTTGCGGTCACAGGGCTTTACTTCCTCGATGGCGACGCGCCCAAGAAGGCCCGTGAAATCAAACCATCCCCGCGCGGCGAACTGGAAATCACCACGCTGTTAGAGCTTTACCTCGCCGAGGATAACCTGAAGGTCCACAAAATGGGTCGCGGTTACGCGTGGCTTGATACCGGCACACATGCATCGTTGCTGGACGCTGGCAACTTCGCGAGGACGCTGGAAAACCGGCAAGGCCTGCAAACCGGCTGCCTCGAAGAAATCGCATTCGAGAACGGTTGGATCACCCCAGACCAGCTCCGCGAACGCGCCGCACTATTTGCCAAAAACGCCTACGGTGACTATCTGCTGCGTCTCATAGACGGATGACCCCATGACAAACGACGTCTCGACCCTTGCCTTTACCCAAGCGGCCATGCGGCTAGAGGCGGATGCGATCTACAAACTCGCAGACGACATGCCCGCTGATTTCATGCCCTTGATCCAGCGGATTTTGGGCACGTCAGGACGGTTGATCGTCTCTGGTATTGGCAAATCCGGCCATATCGCCCGCAAAATTGCGGCGACCTGCATGTCCACTGGCACGCCGTGCATGTACTTGCACCCGGCCGAGGCGAGCCATGGTGATCTGGGCATGATCCAACGCGATGACATCTGTCTGCTCGTCTCTAATTCAGGCGAAACCCGCGAATTATCCGACATCATCGCCTATACGCGTAGGTTCAACATTCCGATGGCTGCGATCAGCGCCAAGCCTGACAGCACCCTGATCAAGGCGGCCGATTATAAACTCATCCTTCCGCCGTTCAAAGAAGCCTGCCCCATGGGCCTTGCCCCCACCACATCGACGACCGTGACGCTCGCCTTAGGCGATGCGATCGCGATTGCACTGATGGTCGAACGCGGGTTTCAGGCGGAGGATTTTCAGGTCTTTCATCCGGGCGGCAAGCTCGGCGCGCAGCTGGCCCGCGTGGGTGAGATCATGCATGGCGCAGACACTATTCCAGTGGTCTCCGCCGATATGCCGATGCCTGAGGTGTTGATCGCGATGACGTCGGGCGGCTTTGGTGTGGCGTGTGTCACCCAAGACGACATCCTGCTTGGCATCGTCACCGACGGCGATTTACGCCGCAACATGGATGATCTGATGGCACGAAATGCGGGTGAAATCGCCACGTTAGACCCTGTGACGGTGCAAGCAGACACTTTGGCCGTGTCCGCCCTTGCGATCATGAACAACAGCAAAATCACCGCATTGGTCGTGGTCGACGATGCCAAACATCCCGTCGGTATGATCCATCTGCATGATCTGCTGCGGGCCGGAGTTGCCTGATATGAAAACCGCGATCCTGATCCCTGCCCGTTACGCCTCGACCCGTTATCCGGGCAAGCCGCTGGTCGAACTGACGCAGCCTGACGGCACCAAAAAATCGTTGATCGAGATGTCGTTTAACTGTGCACAACGCGTGCACAACCCGTGCACCGTGCATGTCCTGACTGACGACGACCGGATTGCGGATCATGCGCGCGGTTTTGGCGCTGATGTGATCATGACCAGCAGTGATTGCGAAAACGGAACCGAACGTTGTGCAGAGGCCGCCCATCAGATTGACGCCGACCTGATCGTGAACCTGCAAGGCGACGCGCCGCTAACACCGCCGTGGTTTATCGACGATCTGATTGATGCGATGGCCAATGATCCAGACGCGATGGTTGCGACCCCTGTCTTGCGTTGCGACGCACAGACCTACGCGCATTTCACCGCCGACCGCAAAGAGGGCCGCGTTGGTGGCACCACGGCTGTCTTTGATAACCGCGGCCACGGGCTGTATTTCTCGAAAGAAGTCATCCCTTTCATCGACCCCGGCAAACTACCCGACCCGATCCCCGTGTTTCACCATGTTGGTGTTTATGCCTACCGTCCCGACGCGCTTAAACGCTATATGACGTGGCCCACGGGCACGTTAGAGGCCCGCGAAGGGCTGGAACAGCTGCGGTTTTTGGAAAACGGCCATACAGTCGCTTGCGTCGAGGTCGACGGCAAAGGCCGCGTGTTTTGGGAACTCAACAACCCCGCTGATGTGGAGCGCATCGAGACTGCTTTGAAGGATAACACCCAATGATAGACCCTAAAATTGTCACGGTTGGCGATATCCCGATTGGCGGATCACACCCGATTGCGATGATCACCGGCCCATGCCAGCTGGAATCCCTCGACCATGCCCGCATGATGGCCGAAAAGATCGCAGAGGCCTGTGCGGAAACCGGCACCAAGTTCATTTTCAAAGCCAGCTACGACAAGGCCAACCGGTCATCCGTGACGACAAAACGCGGATTGGGCATGGAGGCAGGGTTAGAAATCCTTGGTCGCATCAAGGAAGAATTCGGCGTGCCGATCCTGACCGACGTGCATGATGCCCGCCAATGTGCGCCTGCGGCTGAGGTCTGCGATATCCTGCAAATCCCCGCCTTCCTGTGCCGCCAGACCGATCTGCTGCTGGCTGCTGGCGAAACAGGTGCTGCGATCAACGTCAAAAAGGGTCAGTTTCTGGCCCCTTGGGACATGGGCAATGTGGCCGAGAAAATCGCAAGCACAGGCAACGAACGGATCATGCTCTGCGATCGCGGCACATCGTTTGGGTACAACACGCTGGTCTCTGATTTCCGCGGTCTGCCGATCATGGCGCAGACAGGTTATCCGACCGTGTTCGACGCCACGCATTCGGTGCAACAACCGGGCGGGCAAGGCACGACCAGCGGCGGGCAACGCGAATTCGCACCTGTGCTGGCGCGGGCGGCCTGTGCTGTTGGGGTATCCGCGATCTTTATGGAAACCCACGAAGATCCCGATAGCGCGCCATCAGACGGGCCAAACATGATCCCTGTGGATCAGATGGCCCGCGTGATTAAGACGCTGCGCGCCCATGATACTTTGGCGAAAGCGCCTGCTTAGACCCTAAACAAAGACGAATTGGTCTTCGTTTAACGTCTCTGGCGTGATGTCGGACAATTGCACACGATCGTCGCCGATTTCGATGATCGTGCGCCCGTTGCCTTGGCGGATCGTGGCCCCTGCTTCAAAATCAGCGAAGTCATCGAAGCCAAAGCCGTTCAGCTGCACCACATCGGTCGCATCAAAATCGCGGACGTAGAGTTCTTCGTCGCCACGCGCAAAGATGAACGTATCAGATCCGGCACCGCCGTAGGCCTGATCATTACCACGGTTGACCAAAATCCGGTCATCGCCATCGCCACCATAAAGCCGGTCATCGCCCTCATCGCCGCGCAACACATCGTCGCCGCCGTTGCCATACAAACGGTCCGCGCCGTCATTGCCGCGCAAATCATTGCGCCCGTC
>NZ_JALKAR010000011.1:0-142343 GCF_023015725.1 Loktanella sp. F6476L
ACGCAACACCGCGCAAGTGCCTCGGCTATCAAACGCCTTCAGAAGTGTTCCGCGCAAAACTGATGGAAGGAGAGCCATGATCCAGATAAACTGAACAGAGAGAAATCGCGCTTCAGCGTGAGTTCACCCGGGGCGCACACGATCGCTCGGGCAGGTCTGAAAGTGCGCAGACCTGCACCTTAACCTTATGTCAGGAATTGATCGACAACCTGCGCCTGTTGCTTGAGGCCGTCTGGGTCAAGGCTTGTCTTAAGCTTGGTGAAGGTTTCAGCCCATTCGGATGTACGGACGCGGATTGGTGGCTGCTGTGCGTCCATCACTTGCATAACGACCGCGGCGACTTCATCGGCGGTTTGATAGATGCCTGTGTCCTGACGGTTTTGCGCACCTGCGACGTATTTCTGAAGGATTGGAAGA
Source organism: Loktanella sp. F6476L (assembly GCF_023015725.1). NCBI lineage: Bacteria > Pseudomonadati > Pseudomonadota > Alphaproteobacteria > Rhodobacterales > Roseobacteraceae > Loktanella > Loktanella sp. F6476L. The sequence continues at coordinate 418 of NZ_JALKAR010000011.1, forward strand.
TATTCGTCCTCTAACATGCCGCCAGTCTGCGCCATCTGTTCCATCACGGAATTGGCGAATTCCGAAGTGATACCGCCCGGTTCGACAGCCGTGAAATGGATGCCGAAGGACGGCGTGATATAGCTGGCCATCGATTCCGTTAGGCCTTCAACTGCAAATTTCGCGCCGCAATAGATTTCGTTAAACGGTTGGCCGACCAATCCGCCGACAGAACTGATGTTGATGACATGACCGGCACGGGCCTTGCGCATAAAGGGCATGACGGCCTTCGTGCAGCGTGCAACGCCCATATAGTTGACGTCCAAGATCTTTTGAATGTCGGCTTCTTCGGCCTGTTCCAGGCTGCGGGCGTAACCCATGCCTGCGTTGTTAATCAGCACATCAATGCGGCCCTGTTCTGCAATGACCGTTTCGACTGCAGCGTTGATCGAGGAGGTGTCTAGTACATCCAGTTGTAATACGCGGAGCGACACGCCAGCCGCTTCCGCCGATGTATCAAGAGCAGTGCGTTTTCCGGTGTTGCGCATCGTCGCATAGACTGTGTGGCCTGCTTGCGCGGCCTGAACAGCGGTGGCAATGCCAAGCCCCGTAGAGGTGCCCGTAATAAGAACAATTTTTGACATGACTTGATCCTTTCGATCAGTTTTTCGCGATAGATAGCCAGACCCGATCAAAGGTCTGGACAATCAGATTTTCAGGGATGGGTTCGCCCGACAGGACCGCGCGTCGCGCAAGCTGCATGGCCGGTGCCACCAGCAAAAGCGAAAGCAGGCCGGTATCAAGATCGACCAAAGTGCCGTCGTCGACCCCGCGTTTGAGACGTGCGGCGATATCTTTGGCAAAACCGTCAACGGTGGCTTGTTCATCGGGCGATAGAATTTTGGCGGCGTTGGCGTATTCGAGGAACAAGAAATCTTGTGGACGTTCACGTACAAAACGGAACATAGCGAACCACATGTTCCGCACGCGTTGTGTGCTATCTGTTGCGTTTCCGTCTTCTGTAATGGCGCTGTGAAACTCCGCCTTAAGTTCCATATAGACTTGGCGCAGCATGTCGTCCTTGTTTTCAAAATGAACGTAAACAGTACCTGCGGAAATTTTGGCACGCTTGACGATGCCTGCGACGTTCACCGCAGCGATCCCTTTTTCAACCACTTCCGCGACAAGTGCGTCGCGAATTTTTGTTCTGGTTACTGGCTTGGTAGGTTTTGGCATGGATCACCCTTTCATGCCTTCAATTAAGATAATGAATATTCATTATCAAGTGGGGTGAACGATTTTTACGGCTTTCTTTTGGTTGAGAAGGACAGCGTGTCGGTTCCCATCAAACGTCACCGGCAACTGCCAATATCTTTTTGCAAAGGCCCTGACCGGACAAAATTATGCCAATATTTATGGATATACGGCGCACAGCGTAAATTGTTGCGCACTGCGTCGTTATTCAGAGTTGAGCAAGGGTTAATAGAAATGAAGAAGATCTCGGCATTCGCCATCCTACCGTTTTTATTGATCAATTCCGGCGCCCAAGCCGATCAGAACGTCCCCACCCCAGAACTACATCGCTTAGGCATGACCCTTTACACCGAAAATTGTGCGATCTGTCATGGTGCAACGGGCGCTGGCGATGGTGTTATTTCTGCCCAATTTGCGCCTGCTCCGCGTGATTTCACAGGCGGTGTTTTCAAATTTGGCACGACCGGCTTAGGTGAATTTCCGGCACGCGCAGACATAACAAAAATCATTGAAACGGGGATCGAAGGGTCATTCGGTCGGACTATGCCGGCCTTTACCGATTTCACACTCAGTGAACGGCTGGCTCTGGCCGAAGTTATCCGTCAATTCGCTGACATAACAGCATATGGCGAACCGCTAGAAGACATCGTCGTCCCTGCTAGTTTTGATATCGATCGCGGTATGGAACTGTACGAAAGTCTTGATTGTTCAAGTTGCCATGGCGCTGCGGGTCAAGGCGACGGCGTTCTTTCCGCACCGCTAAAGGACATGAGCGGCGCAAGCATTTCACCTGCAGACCTGACGGTGGGTACGTTCAAAGGGGGGCGTGATCCAAAAGACGTGTTTATGCGCCTTTACCGCGGGATTCCGGGCACACCCATGCCATCATTCGGTCAGAATGTTAACGTAGACGATCTCTGGAACCTAACAGGTGCTGTCATTGCCCTGAGTGAAAATTAATAACTATTTTTGAGGTTAGTGTGATGGAAATGAATAGACGATCGCTCATCAAGGGCGGCGCTTCTACACTTTTTGCAGCCGGTCTTGGCACGGGAATCTATGCCGCTACCCCCGCATACAATGAAACTGGTACACCGCAATCTGCGGGTCGGGTCTCTGGTCAGCTGAAATATGCAGGCAACGGCGAATTTGTCCCGAGTTTTCCTGTGATCAAAGATCACGATATTTGCGGCGTCGATGATCGCGAACCGAAAGCTTTGCGTGTTTCGGATGACGGCGAGCTTGGCGATTGTGTTGTCGAAATCAAAGGCGTCACCGCAGGCAAAAACTGGGACCCGATTTTCAATCACGGAAAGATCTACCAGATTGACTGTAGCTTCCAGCCGTATGTGCAGATTATCCGCAGCAGCGCCTACGTCGATGTCCACAACTTCGATCCGATCCTGCACAACATCCACGCATACGAAGTGTTCAACGGGACACGTCGGTCCATGTTCAACTTCGCGCAGCCAGAGGCCGGTTTGGTGGATCGCGTCGATCTGAACCTGCGGCGTGGTAATCTGATGATGATCGATTGCAACGCACACAACTGGATGGCGGCGTGGGTCTACACATCGACCAGCCCGTATTTGTCTGTGACCAGTGTCGATGGTCGGTTCGATATTCCTGATATCCCGCCGGGCCAATACGTCCTGTCAATTTGGCACCCTCTGTTGGGTGAAAAGACTGCGAACCTGAGCGTCGCCGCGAATGCGGATTTGAAGCTCGATCTCGTTCTCACTTAAGTGGAGTAAAGTAGATGTTAACACGTATCCTGACATTAGTAGCGCTGACCGCAGCATCTTCCGCAGCTGCCGAAGCAGACCGCATCCTGAAACTGCCGCCGTTGCCAGTCAGTGCAACACCGGAAAAAGACGAGGCCATGGTTGAACTTGGCCGCTTGTTGTTCTTCGATCCACGCCTGTCCGGCGACAGTTCGACGTCCTGCGCAAGCTGTCACGCCCCGGAATACGGTTACGGCGATGGTGCCGAACTTAGCCGTGGCTATCCGGGCACGAAACATTGGCGCAACGCCCAAACATTGGTGAATTCGGCTTATCTGACGAACGGCCTGCATTGGGACGGTTCAGTTGGGTCGTTGTTGCACCAAGTTCCGGGCGCGATGGGAACGGCTTTTGCCGCCAATATCGACGTCACGATGGCTGAAGAGCGGATGAAGCAAATTCCGGAATACCGGAACCGCTTTCTTGAAATTTGGGGCGAAGACCCAACCATCGATCAAATCACCCAAGCGATTGCAGCTTATGAACATTCCTTGGTTTCTGCGGACAGCCCATTCGACCGTTTTGCAGCCGGCGACGTGTTTGGGTTTAGCCCTGAAGCTGCGCGTGGTCAGGTGATTTTCGCGGGCAAAGGGAATTGCGTCTCCTGCCACAATGGCGCTTTGGCCACTGACGAAGATTTCCACAACACAAGTGTGCCGCGTAATCCGGAATTCTTGGAAGACCCGCTTGTTCAGGTGACATTCCGGTCCGCGATGCGTGGTTTTGGCGTGGCGAAAGAAGTCTATGAAGGCCTTGATCGTGACCCTGGTCTATATGCGGTGACCCAAAACGACGAAGACATGGGCAAATTCCGCACACCGCCGTTGCGGTATCTGACCTTTACCGCCCCTTACATGCATAACGGCATTTTCTACACGCTGGACGAAGTCGTGAACTTCTACGACGCAGGCGGCACCGAAGATGTCTTTGGCACGAAATCTGCGATGATCGAACCGCTTGGTCTGACTGATCAGGAAAAATCCGATCTGGTTGCGTTTCTTGAAAGCCTCTCTGGTACAGAGATCGTCGAAACATACCCTGATCTGCCCGATTACGAAACGGTCGAGGTTGCAGTGAAGACATCAGCGGGTGCCGGTGATTTTGCCGCAAACGCATCGACAGCAACGCCGGCGGCGGTTGCAGAAACACCAGCTGAAAGCAGTTTCTCTTCCACCAGCGCCGGACTTGTCATCGGCATGTCCAGCGGAACCGCGCCAACTGCGGAGCCGTCATCCGGTCGCCGCGAAGTGATCGTTCAGGTCGGTGATAACCTTGGCATTATTGCGCAGCGTGAATATGGCGATGTGCTGCGGTACCAAGATATCTATGAGGCGAACAAAGACCTTATCAGCGATCCGTCGAATTTGGCGGTTGGCACAGTACTGGTCATCCCTGAACTATAATTCTGGGCTGTCTTGGGACGCGAACAAAGTTGCGAAATCGATTGATCGCGCGACCCCACAAATGCGTAAGAACGTAACTTTGGGACACCTCGAACGGGTGGCCCAAATTGCGTTGTGCAGGCGTTTGTCATCAGAGCGGCGGTTCCCAAGACCGGGCGATATTAGGATTGCTGCGCCGTTCTGAATGTCCGTGGCGAAAGCCCGGCTTGGCTTTCGAAGGCGCGTGTGAAAGCACTGCGCGATGCGAAGCCCACCATTTCTGCGATACGCTTCACCGGCAGATCTGTGTCACGCAGTAGGACGCCAGCACGGCGCATACGCAGTTCGCGTAGTAGCTCCATCGGTCCTGATCCGTATGCAGCGGCAAAGCGTTTGGCAAAGGCAGATCGGCTCATCCGGACGCTGTCAGCAAGGCTTTCGACGGTGTGCGGATCGCCCGGCGCATCCAACATCAGCCGTAGCGCATTCCAGACCGACGGATCGGCAAGCGCTGCCATCCATTGAAATGCGGCATCCTGTGATGACAGGCGTTCGCGCAGCATCGCGATCATACATTGCATCAGCAAAGCTTTGATCATCGCGCGGCTTCCCAACCCCGGATGGGACAGTTCGTGCAACAACATCTGCAAAGTAGGCCGCATGCGGTGGGACGACGACACATGTTCCACCAATGGTTCTTTGATCAGGTCGATGATGTCGGTGACACCGCGCAACCCGACGCCAACATGGGCGCAAAGCGCGGTCATCTGCCCCGCTTGTGTTTCGCAAGTTCCCGCCATCAGACGCGACAGGTTCATCTCGGCAGGTTTGCAATCGGGGATAGGGTCCCCGCCGGTGCCAAAGTTGTTCAGGGTATGCTTCTGCAGTGCCGGAATAAAGACAAGCGAACCACGCGCGACTTTCAATGGGGGACGCGATTTGAACGTGATCTCCCCATCACCGGACAAAATATAATGCAGTGTCGCCGATGCATCGCGCCCCAGCCCAAGGCTGCACGCCCCGCTAAGTTCGCACAGGGCAAATGGATCGGTCTTAATCTCAAGTTCATCGAATATGTGATCGTATCTCATGCCCAGATTCTTAACCGCATTCTGGACGAAAGGGCACCCAATTCGAAGCAAGGGTACATTTCGAAGACGTAAAGGCACATGGGGGGCCATAGCTTCATGTAACACAAGCACTGAAAGGAACAGACTATGTGCCAATGCGATGATCCAAACCACAACCACGGCCGGATGACACGTCGGGCTGCCCTGCGCGGTGGCGTTGCAAGCTCCGTTGCCGCAGCAGCCGCGGTCGCCACAACAACTGCAGCCCAAGCGCAATCTTCCAGCCCCTACGCCCCGCCTGCCGAACCTGCGCTGCCGCCGTCGACTATGAAACTGGACCTTAGCCGTACTGCCCTTGTCGTCACAGACCCACAGGTCGATTTCTTGCATCCAGAAGGTGTGACTTGGGGCGTGATCGGTGCCAGCGTTGAAGAACACAACACGGTCAACAACATCGAAACGCTTTTCAAATCCGCTAAGGCCGCTGATCTGACAGTCGCGGTATCCCCTCACTACTACTATCCAACCGATCACGGCTGGAAATTTGAAGGCGCGCTGGAAAAGCTGATGCATAACATTGGCATGTTTGACCGTCCTGGTCCGCTGAACCTTGACGGGTTCGAAGGGTCAGGCGCCGATTGGATGCCGCAGTACAAGCAGTACATTAACGACGGCAAAACTATCGTGACATCGCCGCACAAGGTTTACGGCAACGACACGAATGATCTGTCACTTCAGTTGCGCAAACAAGGCGTCGATCAGGTTATCTTGGCGGGTATGTCCGCGAACCTGTGCACGGAATCGCACATGCGTGAGCTGCTTGAGGACGGTTTTGAAGTGGCAGTTGTCCGTGATGCGACCGCTGCTGCCATGCTGCCCGAAGGTGATGGATACCTCGCCGCACTGATCAACTTCCGCTACATGGCCAACGCTGTTTGGTCCACGGAAGAAGCCGTCGCGCAAATCAAAGCTGCGTCCTAAGCCCCACGTTTGGGCCGCCTGACACATGTCGGGTGGCCCAGATAGGAGAAAAAACAACACCCAACAGGAGTAATTCCCATGAAATCATTGCCAATTCTGTCTGCCCTGATTGTCATGGCAGCAAGCACAGTTATCGCCGATGACGCCGTGACGTCTGCCGTTCTACAAGAAGAAAACAAAGTCTTTGAAAACGTGATGGGCCCGATCAATTTTGCAGACGCCTATGGTGACCGCGCGACTGGGCCGCATGGCACCTTTGGCCAATTCCCTGCGAACTTTGAAACACCTGAACACACACATTCGCACAGCTACCGCGCAATTGTTTTGAAGGGCCAGATGACCAATCCGTTCGACGGCGAAGAAAATGCGCCTATTATGGGTCCGGGATCGTACTGGGCCGTGCGCGCAGGTGAAACGCATTCCACAGCATGTGTTTCTGACACGCCTTGCGAATTCTTCATGTATTCCGACAGCGAATTTGACTTTACACCGACGGAATAAGCGGCATGGCTCGCAAGGGGCGCGTCATTCCTTGCGAGCTATTTCAGTGAACAGATGATTACAGGCGTTGGGTCAAAATGCGCACTGCACTGTCAAATAGTGCGGGGTTTTCTTCCACCCTCGCCGCAAGTTGTGCGCCTTCCAGAAGCGGTAGCGCTGCCGCCGCTTCGACAGCCGGATCGGTGACACGCGCGATACTTCCGTCGATCTGTCCTGCTGCGAAAACGGTTTCTGTCCAAGCAATGATCATTTCGCGAAAGCGGCCGATTTGGGCGATCACCTCTGCAGGCAGGCTTTCGCGACTGGTTGAGAACGACACACACAAACACAGGCTTTTGCCGCCATCCAGCGCCGTTCTGTAGCGATCGATTAGCGCTGTAAGCCGCGCGCCGCCCGTTCCCTGGCTCACATCAATGTCTTCGCACACGGCTTTCAGGTCGTTGTAGTACCGTTCCATCAAAGCGACGGACAGCGCAGCCTTGGTCGGGAAATGATGGTGGATACTGGCTTTGCGAATGCCGACATCCTGCGCCAAATCGGCATAACTGAACCCGTCAAAGCCGCGCGTGCGCGCAGCCCGTTCCGCAGAATCCAGCAAAGCGGTTTTTGTATCAGTTGGCATTTGTATCACGCGTATCGTTGACCTTGAGCCTTGCTAATACGTTTTCCGCCGCTTCTAAAGCACCTTCGATATAGCCGCCAAACTGGGGGGCAACTTCTGTTCCGCCAAAGTGCAATGTATCATCCCAAAGCCCGACCATCGCGCGCGTTAACCCGTAGGTCGGATGCGCATGAAGCGGGGCTTGGTCAGCTGCGGTCGACGTCTGCGGATCAAACGCCCAATCTTTAACGTATAGCTTGGCGGGGTCCGTGGCTTGTGGCCCGAACAACCGACCCAGTTGCGCAAGCAAATGTTGCCGCAACATTTGCTCATCAGCGCGCCCCTGCGGCGGCACCCCGATAAAGCCGAACAACGCGTAAGGTCCACCGTCCGCAGGGGACGCATCATGGACTTCGACCATCGGACCGGTTCTGCTCATCGCGTCGCCGGATAGGCCGCCGTTGTGCCAGAACGGGGTGTCGTAGACCGCGACCGCCTTGGCCTGCCCCGCCATCCACGTCGCGATGGACCGCATTGACGTAATCGTTTGATCCGGTAGCGCTGGGGTAAATTTGATCTCCGCTGCGACCCGTGGGGGCAAGGCCAAAACGACACGGTCCGCGCGGATGGTATCGCCATTGGTTAACACCGCAACGACCCCTGCTGCGTTCTTATCCAAAGACACCACTTGGGCATTCAATTGCTTTCGCGCATCCGGCAAACGGTCCGCTAATGTCTGCGTCAACGCAGCCAGTCCACCTTTCAAGCGCCAGGACCCCTGCATCGATGCAAAGCCGCGTCCGCGTTCAACGTTCCCGCGTTCATCTTCGAACGTCAGAATTCCGTCAGAAAACTGGTCAAATTTTTCCAGACCTAACCGTTGGATCAAGGCAGCAATCCGTGGCTGGCCGGGCCAAAACCATGCGGGCCCCATGTCAAAGTACCCTACCCCATGATGTTCCGTCATGATGCGTCCGCCAAATCGGTCGCGCGCCTCTAGCAAAATGTAATCCTGCCCTGCGGTTTCCAGCATGTCGGCCAACGCAAGGCCAGACAGCCCGCCGCCGATGATCATAGTTGTCATGGGCTAGAATCCTTCGCTTGCTGGACGAAGATCCAGTTCGTGCGTCCACGTCGATTTCGGCTGGTGGGCCAATTGCCAATAGGTTTCGGCGATGTCTTCGGGTTTCATCATCTTCGCAGGGTCAAGGCTGTGCAGGTCGCGCGACCGCGGTGTGTCGATGATCCCGTCTAGGATGGCATGACAGACATGTACGCCTGCGGGTTGATATTCACGCGCCAACGATTGGGTCAATCCGCGCAGCGCGAACTTGGCGCTCGCGAAAGCCGAAAACTTTGCACCGCCGCGCAGTGACGCCGTTGCACCGGAAACGATAAACGTCCCGCCCCCACCGCGTACCATCGGTTGCAACGTTGATTGCGCAAGCAAAACAGCCGTTTGCACCATGGATGTCCACGTGCGCTGGTAGTCTGCAAGCGTCGTATCGCCAAACGGCGCAATAACCAGTTCAGCAGTGTTATGGACGACGACGCTAGGTGGGCCATGTTCTGCGATGATCCCTGAAATAACGTCAGGCACGGCTGTATCATCCGCCATATCAAGCGTATGGAACGCGCCAACGGTGGTTCCAGGTTGCGTGCGACCAAGCCCGACAGGTGTGAACCCACCTGCCTCAAAACGCGCGAGAAGGGACTGACCAAGGCCAGCCCCCGCGCCGGCGACAAGCGCCAGTTTTTTCTGCGTAGCCATCAAACAGCCGGTGGCTTTGCATGTGGCAAGTGGCCGGATTTGATCCAAACCTTGGCACCCTCAGCCCCAGCAACCGCAGACAGCGTTTGCCCTTCAGGCAAGCGCAACCATGAACCTTTGCCAAGCGTTTCACCGCCCTCTGTCAGCGATCCTGCGATGACAAGCATCTCAATCCCACCATCATCCGACATGTCGAACGCAGCACCCGCATCGATATGGCTATAGGTCACGGTTTCACGGTCATCGCTGTGCAGCTGGGCCGTGGCGACACCATTAACCGGCGCTGCCAATTCGTCCGCCATATTTTTGCGGAACTGATTGCGGTCTTCCATGTCAAACTGCCAGAGCTTCACAAAGATCGTACACCCCTGCTCTGACCCTGGCGTGTGGGATGTTGTGGGTGGGTTGCGCACATAGGTGCCTTCTGGAAAATCACCGTGTTCATCCTGAAACACACCATCCAGCACGATGAATTCTTCGCCACCCGAATGGGTATGGGCCGAAAATTTGCTTTCCGGCGCATAGCGCACGATTGTTGTCGCACGGGCCACTTCGCCGCCGATGCGATCCAGCATGCGCCGGTCAACGCCGGGCATGGGCGATGCGTTCCACTCAAGCTGATCAGAGTGAACGACCACGCGTTGAGAAAAGTCAGCGTTAAGTTCCATTGTTTTGTCCTTTCGACTTGAGTGGAGGCAGCTTAGCCCGCGATGCTTGGACGCGCAGCAACTTTGGCGCGCCATGCATTGAGATTTGATAGGCTTTGCGGGATTTCTACTTTGGCAAAGTCGGCAAATGCCAAACCTGCGAAAGCAGTGATGTCTGCCATCGAGAATTTATTGCCGGCCAAATACGCATTATCAGCCAAAACTTCGTTCAGGTAGCTCATCGTTTGACCGGCAACTTCCTTTTGTTTGTTGCCCCATTCAGCACATTGGTAGGTTTCCAGATCGGGGCCCAGGCCGGGAGTCGCATGATGGAAATAAGCGCCAACCGCGTTCAGCAGGCCATTTTCAGCACGTAGGTTCATCATCGACACTTGCGCGCGTTCTTTTGGGGTCTCGCCTGTCAAGGATGGTCCTTCAAAATGGCCGTCGATGTATTCGGTGATCGCAGTGCACTGGGAAATATGGCTGCCGTCAGCCAGTTCAAGACAAGGCACGACCGCATCTGGGTTCTTTGCTTTGAACGCATCTGTGCGATGTTCGCCGCCCATGACGTCAACCGCGACGAATTCTACATCGTTTGTTGCACCTTTTTCGGCAAGTGCGATGCGCACACGTGCAGGGTTCGGGAAGCCTTCGGTGTCATAAATCTTCATCGTGGTCGTCTCCATTTCATTTTCAATATACATAAACCTACTAGTAGGTAGGGTATCTGGCAAGATAATTCTCGCCAACATCTAGGCTCTCACGGCTTCGTGAAATATGCCCTGCTACAGACTGAACTGGGATTTGCGCGTTTGCAGCGATTGAAACACTGCAAATGCCTGCAATGACGGGCCCCGTTTAAGGTTGGGCTAACGCCCGAAAGACGGAGTTATGTCACACGTCGCAGCAATGAAAGTGGCAGCATTTTCATCGCCGCGCCCAGAACGCTCCACGGCCAACGCGGGACCGTCACATGGTTGCGCCCAGACTCAACGGCGTCGGCCAGCAGACGCGCACCCTTGGCGCCATCAATGATAAACGGGGTCTTTGATGTATTCTGCCCTTGGGTCATTTCGGATTGAATGTATCCGGGCATAAGGGTCGTTATGTTGATTGGCTTATGTAGCATTTCTAGGCGCAGCCCTTCTGCAAGGTGTGCAAGACCCGCTTTGCTGGTGGCGTAGCTTGTCATCGCGCCACGCATGCCGCGGATCGCGCTCATGGAGGAAATAAAAACCAGATGCCCGGCATTCTGGTCGCGGAAGATTTCCATCGCCGCCTCCGCCTGCGCGAGCGCTGCAATCAGATTGACCTCAAGAGTGGCCCGGTTTTTCGCGAACCCACCTTTGCCAATCGGCGCACCTTCTCCGATACCGGCATTGACGATCACCTTGTCCAGCCGCCCGAACTTTTCGCGAAATTGACGGAAGGTTTGAAAAACCGCTGCATGGTCAGTCACATCGAGTGCTGCTAGTTCAACGCGGGTTCCCGACAATTCGCTTTTCAATGCTTCAAGCGCGTCTAATCTGCGCGCGCAAAGCGCCAGATCATAGCCCCGCTTTGCGAATTCACGGGCCATGCCTGCGCCCAGCCCTGAACTTGCGCCAGTGATCAGAATGACGCCTTTAGCGGAATGTGATGAGGTCGGCATCAATTGCTCCCAGATGTTGCTGTTCGTTAAGACTGATCAGGCGCGTATGGCCGGGCCGCACAGACAGGGTCGTGACACCGCAATTGACAAGCACATGTTCCACGGCGCGTGTTGCTTGCTCAGTCAGGCCCAACACATCCTGCACAATCGCCGCAATTGGACCGCCAGAGGTCACGGCATAGGCGGTGTCATCCTTGCCCAGTTCGGCCACCAAAGTCGTTATGGCATCGCGCACGCGTTTGCGAAAAGCGCTGCGGCTTTCGACATAATCACCGTCATGCGCGCCGTCCGCCCAACGGGTTGTCGCCTTGTCATAAACGTCTTGAAAGGCCCGTTTCGGATTGGGCGCGTCTGCAAAGGCAGCGCGTAAGGCAGCAGGGCTGTTCAATTCGGGCCGATAGGCCGCAAGAACATCAAGATAGTCAAATTCGTTCCATCCGGCGTCCGTGTTAGCGGGGCCAAATGGCGCGGCAGTTTCGCGATGCCGTTGCATTGTTCCGCTAACCAGTCGATCCGGCCGCGATACAGCCTTCGCCAAATGTCTGGCCTGATCGTGACCCTTTGCGCTAAGGGCGTCGTAGTTGTCCGCGCCAAATCTGGCTTGTCCGTGGCGTATCAAATGAACACGTGCCATCTTAGCTAGCCTTGCGGATCAATTTGCGACAACGGTGGTGCAGGTAATGCACAAAGACCCAAAAGCGTTTGTATTCCGGGTTCTTCGTCTGGCCTTTGTAATAGCGTGCGTAAATTTGTTGCACGATGCCGGACAAGCGGAACAGCCCGTAGACCTGATAGAATGTGAAACTCTCAGGGCGCAGGTCCATGGCGTCGCAGTAGTAGGCAATCACTTCATCACGGGTCAGCATGCCCGGCAGGGTCGTTGGTTGCCGCCGCGTTGCACGTGCCAGCCGATCGTCGCCGGCCTCAACCCAGTAGGCCAGCGTGTTGCCAAGATCCATCAGCGGATCGCCGATGGTGGCAAGTTCCCAATCCAGAACGCCGATCACGCGGGTAGGTTCGGACGGGTCAAGGACGACGTTGTCAAAGCGGAAATCGTTATGTGTCAGGCAAAGGTGTTCGTTCTCGGGCACATTTGCCTCTAACCACCGCATGATGCCTTCGCCGCGCGGAACGTTCCATGTGCGGGCGTCGCGATACCGTTTGGACCAACCCGCAATCTGGCGCTGCGTGTATCCAGCACCGGCTGCCAGCGTATCCAGACCTGCGGCAACGTGATCGACCTTGTGCAATGCGATCAACGTATCCAACACATTGGTGCACAGAGTGCGCACCTCATCAGGTGAAAGGGACACATCGCGCGGCAGGTTCTTGCGTGGGATGATCCCGTTCAGACGCTCCATCACGTAAAACTCGTCGCCAATGATAGCCGAATCTTCGCAATAGGCATGCATAGTGGGGACGTATGAAAAAACCGGCTGTAGCGCCTGTTGCAAGCGGAATTCACGGCCCATGTCATGGGCACCTTTGGCTTTGGTGCCCATCGGCGGACGGCGCAGGATCAAATCATCGTTGTCGTACTTCAGGCGGTACGTCCAATTCGAAGCGCCGCCTGTGTATTGGGTGACCTCAGGACGTCCCTGCAGATGTGGCAAATTTTGCGACATCCAAGGACCTAGCAGATCGAGGTCCAGTTCTTCGCCATCTCGAATGGCACCCGCTTGATCAATGCTCATGTCGATTGTCCTTTCGTGATACGGGCCATGCGCGCATCCAGTTTGGCAACCTCCTTGCGCAACCCGCCCAGATAGCGGGAAAACGGCAGCCAGTTTTTCATCCGCAGCGCCTTACGCGTGCGTTTATCGATAAAGATGCGCGGTTCGCCGCGTTCCATTCCTTCAAGGATCGCTGCCGCAACGTCGGCGGGGCTGGTTCTAGACCGTTCAACCAAACGTTCTGTCATTGCGCGGGCTTTGTCGTCACCGGCACGCATGTTCTGCGCGAGGCCGGTCCGAAAGAAGCTTGGGCAGGCGGCATGGGTCGTGATCCCATCTTGTTCAAGCTCAAGCATAAGCGTTTCCGACAAAGCCAGGACCGCCGCCTTGGTGGCGTTGTATGCCCCTGCGCCAGGGAGGTGCAGGAAGGAAGCCATAGACGCGATGTTCAGGATTGTGCCCTGCGTTTCGGCCAAGAGCGGCGCGAAGGTTTTGCACCCGCGCACGGTACCTAACAGGTTGATCTCAACGATCCACTGCCAGTCAGCCACAGGCGTGTCTGTCAGTGTTCCCATTTGTGCGACGCCAGCGTTGTTGATCAACAGATCCGCCCCGCCCCATTCCGTCTTCATCCAACGGGCGGCAGCCTGCAAATCTGTTTCCAATCGCACGTCGCACTTGATGAAATGTCCGCCGATTTCTTTTGCGGTGGCTACTCCGGCTACGGCGTCGATATCGCCAATACAGACTTTTGCACCGCTGGCGGCCAGTTGACGCGCAAATTCACGCCCCAGACCCGCGCTGCCCCCCGTTATGAAAACACGACGCGCACTCATGCGTTTTTCCCACGATATTTGGCCAGCTCCTGACGCGCGACCATGGCGCGGTGGACTTCGTCTGGCCCATCGGCGTAACGCAACGCACGCGCCATCAACCACAAATCGGCAAGCGGCGTTTCATGGGTCAGACCTTGGCCGCCATGTATCTGCATTGCCTTATCAACAACGTCCTGAAGCATGTTCGGCGCAACAACCTTAATTGCCGAAATCTCGCTCATCGCGGCCTTAGCGCCAACAGTGTCAATCTTCCACGCCGCATAAAGCGTCAGCAGACGGGCCTGATCTATGGCCACCCGCGCATCCGCGACCTGTCCGCGATTGCCTTCCAGCGCGATCAAGGGTTTTCCAAAAGCCTCGCGTTGACCCCCACGGGTAATCATCAGCTCTAAAGCGCGCTCCGCAGCACCGATGGCGCGCATACAATGATGAATGCGACCCGGTCCCAGACGGCCCTGCGCGATGGCAAAACCTTTACCGAGGCCCAGGATAAGGTTCTCTTTCGGGACGCGGACGTTGTCGAAATTGACCTCGCCATGTCCGGCGGGCGGATCATATTCACCCATAGTCGGCAGCATCCGTTCGATCGTGACACCCGGTGTATCAAGCGGCACCAACACCATTGAATGGCGGGCATGGGGGTCGCCGTCTGGATCCGATATCCCCATAAAAATCGCAAGTTTTGCATTTGGATGGCCAATACCCGTGGACCACCATTTGCGACCGTTCAATACCAGTTCATCGCCATCTTCCGTGATCGACGCACTGATATTGCGGGCATCAGATGACGCTACATTCGGTTCGGTCATGCAAAACACAGACCGAATTTCGCCCGCGAGAAGCGGCGTCAGCCATTCCTGCTTTTGGGTGTCTGACCCGAAAAGCCAAAGCACTTCCATGTTTCCGGTGTCTGGGGCGCTGCAATTGAAAATTTCGGCGCTGAATGGATAACGGCCCATCGTTTCGGCCAATGGCGCGTATTCTAGGGTGCTAAGCCCCAAGGCCAATTTGTCGTCAGGCAGAAAGAGGTTCCATAGCCCCGCGTCGCGTGCCTTGGCTTTCCAGTCTTCCATCCTTGGAACAACTTGCCACGTTTTCCAATCAGACCCAGAATTCAGGTTACGTAGTTGGGCGCGGTAGTCGGCCTCATGCGGGATGACTTCAACGCGCATGAAGTCTTGCAGTCTGTCTTGCAAGTCTTGGCACCGTGCGCTTGGCTGAAAATCCATCGTCATCTCCTACTGTTGTCTGGTCATTGGTCCGACAAAACGTAACCTTACGTTGGATTTGAAGGTAAATGGCTTTCGCCGCAAGAAAAACAGAATATAATTCCGTTTTACGTTACGGCTTTTGTTAAATGGCAAAGGTCCAAGGGAGAGGATGCTATGCACATCGTATTTTTCGGCGCGGGCGCCATTGGCTGCCACACTGGTGCGGCTTGGTTGTCATCGGTTGTTGCGGCGGGTGGGCGTATCACGCTAATCGGACGTCCTTCACGGCTTTCTGCCCTGCGCGATCACGCGCTCAACCTGTCAGGCGGGCCTAGCGTCAACATCGCCCCCGGTGCGCTTCACATCACAGATGATCCGCGCATCCTTTTCGAGGCTGACTTGATCGTATTGACGCATAAAGCTGGCGCGCTGCCCGACGCGATTGATGCAATCCGCGCACATAGCGCTGAAAAGACGCCAATCCTGTCATTACTGAACGGCGTCGCACCTGTCCGCTTGCTGCGCCAATCCCTGCCCGAACGGGATTGTCTCGCGGGCATGGTGCCTTACAATGTCGTCTGGCAAAGCAGCACCCATTTGCATCGCACAGGCGCTGGCAACATTGCCTTGCAACGCCATCCGGCGACCGAATGGTTGGCTGCGGCAGGCATAGAAGTCGACCTGCATCCAGACTTGACGCCCATCCAATATGGGAAACTGTTGTTGAACCTCGCCAATCCGATCAATGCGCTCGCGGGCATCCCGCTTTGCGACATGCTGCTTGATCGCGGCTATCGTTTGGTACTGTCCGCTGTTATCGCAGAGGCATTGAACGTCTACGATCAAGCAGGCATCGGTTGGACCCAAGTAGGCCCGAATAACCCGCGACTTGCCTTACGTATGCTGCGCGCGCCGACATGGCTGTTTCGGCTTGTGGTGCTCCGCAAACAACGTCTGGACCGATCTACCATGACGTCAATGGCCAGCGATTTACAGGCGGGACGTTTGACAGAAATTGACATACTTTCGGGTGAGATTGCCGAAGTGGGACAACAACACGGAATTCCGACACCGATCAACAGTGCGCTGGTACGACTTGTGAAATCAGTCGAAACGGGTGACAGCGTCGGGCCAGTTGCGTCGCAGCGGTTGTTACGAGAGGTTGGATTATGAGCGAACTGTCCTTTAGCCCGTTACGAAGCCGTGACACCCCAAAGCAAGAACGCGCGATACGCCGTGTTCACGACATTCTGCGTGCAACGGCTGACTATCTTGCGACAGATAAACTGCAAGATTTGTCCACGACGGTCATCGCAAAACGCGCTGGTATCCCTGTCAGTTCGATCTATCGCTATTTCCCGACCCTCGATGATCTGTTGCGCGAACTTTACCTACAATCGGCAAATGAGCTGCGCGAAGCGCTTTTTGCGATCTTTGCAGATGAACAGACCTATCCGGGTTGGCGGGACAGGCTGGGCGCCATTTTGTCCAAGCAACGCAAATACATCGCGCGGCACCCCTACTACCGGCCTTTGCTGATGCGGTTCATGGCAAATCGAGAAACCGTGGCCGTCGAAGACGACGACCACGAAGAGCTAGTCGTGTTTTTGCGCGCCCGTTGGGCACAAGGTGGTGACGGATTTCACGGCGGCGACCCTGCCGTTGTGGCAAACACGACCGTGCAGATTGCACTTGCCATGGAGGACTTGATCGCGACCCAACCGGACCGCGATACATCCCGCCCCTATTCAGCAGAGCTTTCGACCCTGCTGGAAGCGTATCTTGCGCATTACCTGACTGACGACTAGGCGATTGTGTCCGCGCGGCCCGCCTGCCGTCCAGAGAAGATACAGCCGCCCAAGAACGTTCCTTCAAGCGCGTTGTAACCGTGATAACCGCCGCCGCCGAACCCCGCGACTTCGCCCGCAGCAAACAGACCCGGAATGGCAGCACCCGACGCGTCCAACATCTGACTGTTCAGGTCAGTTTGCAGCCCGCCAAGCGTTTTGCGCGTGATGATGTTCAACTTCACACCGATCAATGGACCATTCGCCGGATCAAGGATCTTATGCGGCTTTGCGGTACGCTGATAGCGGTCGCCTTTGTAATTGCGCGCCGCATGGATCGCCATCATCTGCACGTCTTTTGTGAACGGGTTATCCACCTGCGCATCACGTGCGCGAATTTCGGCTTCAATCTTATCCACCGACAGCAAATCGTCCGTCGTCAGACCGTTCATCTTTGCAATCAATTCTCGCAGCGTGTTGGCCACAACAAAGTTTTCGCCATGTTCTTTGAACGCTTCGACAGCAGGTGTCGCGGCTTTGTTAAGGATGCGCTGCTTCAGGACCTCTTTCCACGATTTGTCACGGAAGTCAGGGTTCTGTTCCGACCCCGAAAGGGCGAATTCCTTTTTCACGATCTTCTGTGTCGTGATGAACCATGAATAGTCGAAACCGGTATCTTGGATCATCTTCAAGGTGCCAAGGCTATCAAAGCCGGGCAATCCGGGTGGCGGGAAGCGGTTGCCGTTTGCGTCAAACCACATCGACGATGGCCCCGGCAGAATGCGAATGCCGTGGTTCGGCCAGATCGGGTCCCAGTTCTTGACGCCTTCGGTGTAGTGCCACATCCGGTCCGCGTTGATCAGATGACCACCGGCCGCCTGACTGATAGCAACCATACGTCCATCAACGTGCGCGGGGACACCAGCCACCATTTCCTTCGGCGGCTGTCCCAACCGATCGACCGGCCAGCTTTTGCGCACCAGATCGAAATCGCCGCCGATCCCGCCAGACGTCACAATCACCGAAGCGGCACGTAGTTCGAAATCACCCACGATATCGCGATTGGTCTTTTGACCACGTTCAGCAGTGTCAGCGGCTAGAATTTCACCTGCGACACCTTTGGCGGCACCGTTTTCCATGATGATATTGGAACAGCGGTGCCGGAACTTCAGCGTGATACGCCCCGCTTTTTCATGTTCGCGGACGCGTCTTTCAAACGGTTCTTGCGCGCCCGGCCCGACACCCCACGTCAGGTGAAACCGCGGAACCGAATTGCCGTGACCAGACCCAAAGCCGCCGCCGCGTTCAGCCCAACCCACAATCGGGAACCACCGCATGCCCTGTTCATACAGCCAAGGCCGCATTTCGCCCGCGGCAAAGTCGACATAGGCCTCGGCCCATCTGCGGGGCCACAGGTCTTCTGGGCGATCAAACTGCGCGCTGCCCATCCAGTCTTGCATCGCCAATTCGCGCGAGTCGCGCACGCCCATCCGGCGTTGCTCTGGCGTGTCGATCAAACACAAACCGCCAAGCGACCAAAAGGCCTGACCACCAAGGAAACCTTCGGGTTCTTGGTCAATGATCGTAACGGACTTGCCGCGATCCGCCAGTTCTGCGGCTGCGACCAAACCGGCCAACCCACCGCCTACAACGATGACATCAGAAGTTTCCAACGTATTTCTCCTGCTTATTTCAAGCGACGATAGACAAAAATGACGGGGACCAAGATCACATACATCAAGATGCTATAGACAGCAGATGGTAGCGAATACGGGCCAAAGCCCTCTGCGCCGCCCACGATGATCGCAGCAATCGCAATGCCCAAGGTGCCGTTCTGAATGCCGGTCTCGATCGAGACTGTTTTACTTTCATTCAGGCTCCGGCCCAGCAAACGGGGCACAAAGAAACCGATCGTGGTCAAAACCACCACCAGCGCCAACGATGCTGGCCCAAGCGCTGGCAGGTTCGCGACGAAAGCATCCCAGTTTGCTGCTAAAGCTGCGGCAATGATGATGATGAACAGCACCGTTGCAATCCGTGTCAGCGTTGGCTCAACCCGCGTCATCGCATCAGGTGCCAAGCGACGCACCCCAAGGGCCAAAAGGATCGGCACAACAGTCAGCAAAAACATCGTGAAGGCCGTTGAAGCAATGTCGAGGTCCGGCGCATCTGCCCCCAGAAACGTCATCAGTGCAAAGCTAAGGATGATAGGCACCGTCACCACGCTCGCTAGGCTAATCACGGCGGTCAAAGACACAGATAAGGCCACATCGCCCTTCGCCAGACGCGAGATGATGTTGCTGGTGACGCCACCGGGGCAAGCGGCAAGGATCATGAACCCGACGGCCAATTCACCGGAAATCCCAAAGGCAGTCACGACAAAATATGCGGCGACGGGCAGCAGAACGATTTGATGTACGGCACCGATCAAGAACGCGACAGGTCTTTGCCCGACACGCAAGAAATCCGCACCTGTTAGCCCCACCCCCAGTGAAAACATGATAAAGGCCAGCCCTAGCGGCAGCACCACTGATATTAATATGTCCACGTTTGCACCTCCCAATGCGACTCGCTTTCTGAATCGGAATATTATTCTGTTTTTCCCGATTGAAGCCGTTTCGACAACGATTTCTTGCAGGGTAGCGTGTATTACGTCGCGTTCATTGTCTAATGTAATCCCTGTTTGACGGGTCATCCTTGCGTTCGTCACATCAAGTTCGGCAGCCGCGCAGTATGCCGTCCGGCAAACAAATCACCATTGCGGGTTTCCGCAATTTTCTTGCGGGCATCGCAGATACCACCCCGAACGGCACCGTTTATGACCATTTTACAGTGGTCAAGAACCACCAATCGACCAAAAGACAGCGACCCACATGGGAACGCAATTCCAAGAACGAACAACCTGTCAGGACACGCGATTGCAGCCCTAAAAGGTTTTCGAACGGAAGACGTCGAGGCGATTGGCAAGGTCATCTTGGCGGAGGAGTGGAAATGGAAATTCAATGGGTCGCCCTTGATTGGGGAACGACTAATCTGAGCGCTTATGCGATTGGCGCGGACGGCACGCTTGTGGATCAGCTCCACAACAGCATGGGAATGTCCCAACTTATACCAAGTGAATTCGAGCCAACTTTACTGGACGTGATTGACCGCTGGCTGCGGGCGGATCGGGTCACGCCTGTTTTGGCTTGCGGTATGGTCGGTGCAAAGGAAGGCTGGCGGGACGCAGGATATTCCGAAGCCCCGTGTCTGCCAGTGGATGGAAAAACAACCGTTCAGGTTCCAACTGATGATCCGCGTTTGGCTGTGCGCATCGTGCCAGGCGTCTGCCAGCGCAAACCAGAGGATGTCATGCGGGGCGAGGAAACGCAGATCGCAGGATACCTTGCGAAAAATCCGAACTTTGATGGTGGCTTTTGTTTGCCGGGAACCCATTCGAAATGGGCGCGCGTCGCGAATGGAAAAATCTACAACTTCACGACCTTCATGACCGGCGAGTTGTTCAGCTTGCTCACGAAGCAATCAGTGCTGCGCTTTAGTACGACAAGTCCAGCGTGGGATGAAAATGCGTTTCTCGAAGGCGTCCAAGAAGCGATGTCATGCCCAGATAAACTAACCGCCAATCTATTCACTGCGCGGCCCAGAACGCTATTGAACGGAACACCGAATGAAGTGCTCAAATCGCATCTTTCCGGTTTGTTGGTTGGCGCTGAAATTGCGGCCGTCCGCGAGATGTGGCGCGCCCGCGATATCGTCATAATCGGAGATCGCGAAAACGCGCGGCTGTATCAGGCAGCTTTGGGAACGGTCGATATCAACCCGCTGATCTATGATGGTACGCAGGCCATAATCGACGGTTTGCGCCCTTTAGCCCGTGCTTTTGCGCAAGCCCCTGAACCTGCTTGATGCCGAAAGCTGGCCGTAAATGAAGAGGTTAAGTTGATAAAAAAGTCGGAGTATGATCAACTGAATACATCCAAAGAGGGGGTGTATGCTCTTATGCCAAACGCAGCAGAAGCTTTGGATTGTTATCTGTCGATTGCACAAGCGATTGCTGGTCCGACAGATTATGAACTGGTTCTCGAGAATTTTGCAAATCGTCTGCGTGCATTGATTGCACACGATCATCTCGACATTGTGCTTCTGCATCCGACAGGGACCCAGATTTGTTACGAAGCCCGCATGCACACGTCATGGAGCCACACGCAAAACCCCGCAAATCCGACTGAAGAAAGCCCGATCCGCGACGTCCTGCGCGGCGATGTCGCGCATATTCTTACGGACGACGCTTGGACCGATCCCGTCTTCCATTTTGAAGGGTCGGACAGCAAACCAATTTTCGAGGCCAACCTGCGAAGTCGTATTGTCGTGCCGCTACGGGTGCAGGGCGAATTGATCGGTTCGCTTGCGATCTCGAGCCACAAAAAGAACTTTTACAGCGAAGATTTGATCGTCCTCGCGCAAGGTGCCGCCGATCTGGTATCTGCCTATCTGTTTGCATTGGAGCGGGGCAAAGAAGCGAAAGATTCCGCAATCACTGAGCTTGAGGCAACAGCACGCGAACGCACGCTGCGCATCGGCGCCTTGCGTCTTACCGAAGGGATGGAACGCGAACGGCAGCGGCTTGGAATGGATCTTCACGACCAAACGCTGGCGGATTTATCGCGCATTCGTCGTCGTATGTCGCGGGTAGAGGGCGGATCAAAAGCCGCAATGAACGAAATCACGGCCATTCTGGATGAACTAGACCACTGTCTGGACGAGGTCCGCGGCATCGTAGAGGACATGAAACCCGGTGTTCTGCAGCTTTTCGGTTTTGCAGAAGCCGTTGATGCGCATTTGCAGCGATGCCTTAAGAACATGCAGCGTCGGATCGAAATGCATGTCGATGATACGTCGAACGGTAAGATGGACGAACTGCAAGACACTGTGCGTACGGCCGTATATCGCATTGTCCAAGAAGCAGTGAACAACGCCCTAAAGCACGGCGAATGCAGCCGAATTGACGTGCGGATTGCGCAATCCGACACCAATGTGACAGTAACAATCGACGACAATGGTACGGGTATTCAGGACGCTGATTTGCAGTCCCGCAGCGGTATAAGCAACATCAAGACGCGTACGGATCTTATATCTGCGAAGGTAGTTTTCGAACGTTTGAATGGCCAAGTTGGAACACGGGTCATGATTGTGGTTCCAATGAATGCGGGACAGGTCGAAAGTGACAATTCATAACTCTGTGAAGCGAGAAGCTGCATGCGCCTACTGATTGCCGAAGACGACAAACTGCACCGGACATTTCTGGAACGGTTGACGCGTGATACATTCCCCGAAATGCAAGAACTGACGCTCACAAGCGACGGGGCAGCGGCGATTGAGGCCTTCAAGTCTGCCGAATACGATTGCGTCCTGTTGGACCTGCAGATGCCTAAAGTCACCGGTGTAGACGTTGCCAAAGCCATCTGGGCCAAAGCCCCCACCACCAAGATTTTGTTTTGGTCCAACTACACGGAAGAAGCGTATATTCGCGGTATCACAAAGATTGTGCCCGACGCCGCAGTATACGGGTACATTCTGAAATCCGCCCCTGACGAACAGCTGAAACTGGCCCTGCAAGGCGTCTTTATTGCGGAACAATGCGTCATCGACCGCGAAGTGCGCGGCGTGCAGCAAAGGGCAGACAACCGATTATCCGGGTTGAGCGAACTTGAATTTGAGGCGCTCGTTGATCTTTGCCTTGGGCTTACCGACAAAGCGATGGCAGCACGGCGGAATGTTTCGCTACGCGGTGTGCAAAGCAGATTGCAAAGCCTCTATCAAAAGCTCGGGCTGGATAAGGACGATATTCCAACAGGGGAATGGGGGTCTAGTTTCAATTCCCGCACGCGAGCGATTTCACTTGCGTTAACGCAGGGCATTTTGAACGCTGACGCGCTACGCCGTGAAGAGGAAAAACTGCAAGCGTGGATTTCGCCTTCCTCTCACTAACACACCCAATCGAAAATCTGCGGGTTCCCGCATAGATGTTGCGTGTCTTTACGCAGACCGAAGATGTCATCTCTTCTAATCATTTCTCTAGGAAACTGGCTGTCTTGGATGTGATCCGAGTCGGAACATAAGGGGAGAGGCAATATGCCGTTTGTAAATATCCGCATTGTAAAACAAGTTATAGAAAAGGATCCGGATGGCATTAAGGCTAAAGTGCAGGCCGACGTCACCGCGTCTTTGGCAGAGGCCGCCTGTATCCCCGCCGAAAATGTCTGGGTCACCTTTGACGAGATCGACGAGAAGGATTGGTTTTCTGGTGGCGTGCGGGTCAAAGAACTGAGGGCAAACTCATGACGGTTGAAGTTCGTACCGAAGGCATGCACGACATTATCGATGCCGCCGCGACCCTTGAAAAAGTAGCTGGTGATTTCCTGTTCACCGAAGGTCCAATTTGGCATCCGGTCGAGAAACACCTGACATTTTCCGACATCCCCGGAAACGAAATGTTCCGACTTGGGGCAGATGGCAAGGTTCAGTCGTTTCGCAAACCAAGCAACATGGGCAACGGCAATACCTATGATGCGCAGGGCCGTTTGCTGACCTGTCAGCATGCAAACAGTGCCGTGACCCGTACCGAAGCGGACGGTTCTATCACAACTCTTGCCACACACTTTGATGGCAAAGAGCTGAACAGCCCGAATGACATCGTAGTTCGCAATGGCGGGTTGATCTATTTCACCGACCCCACCTACGGGCGACTTGATTACTTTGGCGTTGAACGTGAACTCGAAATGGGCGCGCAGGGCGTTTACTGCGTCACGCCAGACGGGAAGACGATCAAGCGCCTTGCTGATGATTTTGCTCAGCCAAATGGTCTGTGTTTCTCGCTTGATCACACGGTGCTTTACGTCAACGACACAGAACACAAACACATCCGGAAATTCGAGATTGCCGAAGACGGCTCTGCTACAGGCGGTGATGTTTGGGTCGACGTGACTGTGGGCGAAGGCGAAGGTCATCCCGACGGCATGAAGATCGACAGCAAAGGGAACGTCTATTGCACAGGCCCCGGTGGGATTCACGTGATCACGCCGGCAGGTGAAACATTGGGCGTTATCCGTACAGCCGAATTTACGGCGAACTTTGCATGGGGCGGCGCGGATCTGAATGATCTCTACATCACCTCATCCACATCGCTGTATCGCGTCCGTGTCAAAACGCCCGGCCTTCCATTGTTTTGATGCGGTTTGGCTGGTTGGCCAGTTCAATCAGCCAAAGTCAGAACTGGTTCGGTAGAGGCAAGGGCGAATGCGTAGCAAGTTAATCGGTAAAATCGAACCCCTGCCGAACCGGTGCTGATGATCCCGTTTTCACAAGTAAAAAAGTCGTTCCACTATAGGAGAAAGCAATGGCACATGTGATGCCCGACCTATTCAAGATTGATGTAACCGGACACGCGGTGACGCATGCGCGCACTGAAATGATCGCCCGTGGCAAAGTGGTCACAACGGACGAACCGCCAGAACGTGGCGGAACTGATTTATTCGCGACACCGCTGGAGACGATGCTGTCGTCCTTTATCGGCTGTTCAAATGTCATCGCGAATTATGTCGCTGGTCTTCTCAAGATGGATGTCCGCGGAATGGAATTTGACGTTTGCGGTCATTTTGACACCCGCGGGGTGTTTGGTAAGGCGGAGATTGGAACGCCGTTTCCGGTGATCGAACTGAAAGTCATCCTGGATACCGACGCAGATGACGCGCAGATCGCAAAGCTGGCGCAAATCGTAGGTGAAAAATGCCCGGTATCGGTTCTACTGCGCCGTGCAGGCTGCGAGATTCAAGAAAGCTGGGTCAGAAAGTGAACATGACTGTGGGGCATGATTAGCGTGACGTTCACGCGGTTTTGCGGAGGTGCACCGCGATGTTGCGGGTTTCCGCAAAGTCACCGCGTGATCCCCCGTGCCGATCAAGTCGAAGCAAAGTTAAGAAACTGTTAAGCGACACAACCAAATCCACTAACCTTAGCATTCAGAATGCTGATGACGTGAAATGGGGTCGCTTTCAGGGGAGGACGCTCTGCATTTGCAAGAGCACAGAACTAAAAGTGGGAGAGAGAAAAATGAAGATAGTCAAATCGTTATGCACAAGCGCCGTAGTTGCGGTCGCAATGCTCGCGGCGCCAACCGTGTCGATGGCAGAGGATATCAACCTTAAGTACCATGCGTTTACAGGTGAAGGTCCATCAAACTTGGCCGTTCGCTGGTGGATGGATGAAGTTGAAGCCCGCACCGACGGCAGCGTAGATTTCACACGTATTTTTGGTGGCGCGCTTGGTAAACTTTCGGGCCAGCCCGAGAATATCAAAGTAGGTGCATTTGACATGGGGGAATTTTCCCCTGTCTACAACCCGGGTCTTTTCCCACTCGCCAACGTGACATCCCTGCCCTTCATGAGTGATGATCCACTGGCACACGCACGTGCTGGCCACGAACTTTTCCAGTCTGAAACTGTCGAAGCTGAATTTACAGCGATGAACCAGAAGTACCTGTTTCCGGGTCTTTGGACATCTATTCAGCTGCTGTCGCACGACCCAATTCGCACGATCGAAGATCTGCAAGCTGCCAAAATTCGTGCACACGGTGGCGCTGCCGAAATTCTGAAAGAACTGGACATCACCGTTTACGGCATCCCTTGGGGTGAACTGCCAGCCGCTGCCGAACGCGGCGTTGTTACAGCCGCGATCATCGGTTCACCAGCGGATGCTTATGCCTTTGGTTTTGGCGAAATCTTTAGCTACTGGGATGACGAAGACTGGTTCTTCTTCCCGCTGCCGGTCACCATTAACTTGGACACATGGAACGCACTTCCAGCTGATGTTCAGGCGGTTATTGAAGAGCTGAACGAAGAAATGGTGGATCAAGCCCGCAGCCTTCTGGAAGTCGCGGAAACTGAATCCCATGCCCGATTGAGCGAACAAACAGAAATCGTGAAATTGGACGACGCTGAACGCGCTAAGATGCTGGAAGTACGCGACGCTGCTTGGCAAAGCTGGGTTGATGCGCGCGAAGAAGAAGGCCTTCCTGGACAAGCTGTCCTCGATGAATTCCTTGCGCTTCTTGAAAAGCACGGCGGCTAACCCCTCCCTAGGATGGTCGGGCAATGTGTCCGGCTATCGCCTGCGCCGTCCAAACCACTAAGACGGGACATGGGCGGCGCAACCATATTAAACCACCACTGAATAATGCATGTTGCTCAAAGTTTTGCGCTGGTCGCAAAGTGAAACGCTTGTTCAAGTTTCCGAATTTTGAGGGAAGGATGTCGCAATGACGAGTTTAACCAGCCGCGCCCTAGGGGTGCAGAAAAAGCTGGAGGAAATCGCTTGCTATGCGTCGGCTTTGGCTGTCGCGACAATGATGACGATCACCGTCCTCGAAGTCGCAGCAAGAGCGTTATTTTCCATAAGCTTACCGGGTGCCTATGAATACGTCAGCTTGATGTTCGTATATCTGATCTATCTGGGTCTGGGATATTCCCAACGTCGCGACGCACATATCACGGTTGGAATTCTCTACGATTTCCTACCCCGCTCAGCACGAAAAGCTGCTGAAGCGGTCTATCTTCTCGGAGCGTTTTTGTTTTTTACCATGCTGACGTGGACCAGCGCTGAATCAGCGTGGAGCAACTACGTTATGGGCGACACAATCCTAGGCATCGTAGAGGTAAAAACCTGGTGGGCACGCGCAGGTATTCCGATTGGATTGGCCCTGTTTTCGCTGCGCTTTTTAACGCAATTGATCAACTTGATTGTCAAAAATGAACTGCTGGAAGAAACCGCGGCCATTGAATTTCCGCACCGAAACTCTGAAGAAGATGAGAATAAGTCATGATTGAGTCACTTCAATTACCGGTCGTGATCGGGATGGTTGCGGTATTGATGATAATGCGCGTCCCCGTCGGGATTTCCCTGCTTTTGTCTGGTGCTGCAGGATTTGCGTTCATTCGTGGCACCACAATCACCTTTGACGCCATCGGCGGGCGGTTGTTTGACATTGGATCGGGGTACGCGTTGAGCGCGGTTCCTTTGTTCCTTCTGATGGGGCATGTAGCGGCCAAGGCCGGTATTACGCAGGATATCTATCGCGCAACGCGTGCTTGGCTTGGGCACCTGAAGGGGAGCGTCGTGATTGCAACGACGGTTGCCGCAGTCGCCTTTGCCGCCTGCTCCGGGTCTACCACATCTTCAACAGCGGTTTTCGGGCGTGTTGCTATTCCTGAAATGCTGCGCCTGAAAGTGAACCGTAAATTGGCCGCTGGATGTGTCGCAACGGTTGGCACACTTGCGGGGATGATCCCGCCGAGCATCAATTTGATCGTCTACGGCATCGTCGCGCGTGAATCTATTCCCAAGCTGCTGATTGCGGGGATCATCCCCGGATTGCTAACGGCCTTTGCCTACCTCGTGATGATCTACATCCGCGTCAGCCGTAATCCCGAAATGGCACCAGCGCTGCCGAAAGCAGGTATCGAGGAACGTTTGCAGTCCCTGAAAGGCGTTTGGAGCTTCATCGCGCTTGGCGGTATTGTGATCGGCGGCATCTACGCAGGGATCATCACCCCAACAGAAGCAGGCGCAATCGGTGCTATCGGATCTTTCCTGATCGCACTGATCCGCAAGCGGCTGTCATTCCCTGTTTTGAAAGAAGTTTTCCTTGATACGGCGCAAACCACATCAGTGATTTTCATCATTCTCGTTGGTGCTCTGATTTTCTCGTCTTACCTTGCGGTCAGCGGTGCATCAGGTGCGGTGTCCGAATATATTGTCGGTCTTGATATGTCGATGATGGGCATTGTTTGCATCTACGTGCTGCTCTTGCTCGTGTTGGGATGCATGGTTGATCCAGTGTCCGTCATGTTCCTTACAGTCCCGATCTTCGTGCCCCCACTGATCGAACTGGGTGCCCATCCGATTTGGCTGGCCATTGTCGTGGTGAAAACGCTTGAAATTGGCTTAATCACACCACCCGTCGGCCTAAACGCATTTGTCCTTAAAGGTGTCGCGCCGTCTTTCTCGCTGAAAGAAATCTTCGGCGGCATCTGGTGGTTCCTACAGGTTGAGGTGATCACCCTGATTATGATCATGTTCGTCCCGGCTATTGCCACTTTCTTGCCGGAACTGGCCTATGCGAAGTGAGGACGTGAAATCGACAGCGCGCTGCTGAGATCGGTGTCCTCAGCAGTGCCTGGGTATAGATCTGAGTAGAACTGTCGTTTGATACGAGCGCCGGTTCCAAGCCGGAAACTGAACCGCGACCGATGGCGAAGGCCATAAAGCGTCTGCGATGGGTGCCGACCTTCGACCTGAAAATAATTTGCGCCCCGATCACGGGGTGCAAATGGTCAGTCTAAACATTTGTTCGGCTTAGCGCCCCATCCAGCCGCCATCGACCGTTAGAATTTCGCCACTCACGTAGTCAGATGCAGGCGACGACAAGAACACAATCGGCCCGGCAAAGTCTTCCGGTGTCCCCCAGCGTCCTTGCGGAATACGGCCCAGAATTGCGTCATAGCGTTCTTTGTCATTGCGCAAGGCTTCGGTGTTATCGGTTGCAATGTATCCGGGAGCGATTGCGTTGACGTTGACACCCTGCCCCGCCCATTCGTTCGCCAACGCTTTGGTTAATTGTCCGATCCCGCCTTTGGAGGCAGCATATCCCGGCACCGTGATGCCGCCTTGGAAGGTCAGCAATGATGCGGTGAAGATAATTTTACCTCGCGCCCCGCCATTTGCAGCACGCGCGATCATACCACGGCCAATTTCGCGGCTCAGGACAAATTGCGCAGACAGATTGACCTCAATCACCTCATCCCACCATTCGTCAGGGTGTTCAGCGGCAGGTTTGCGTTTGATCGTGCCTGCGTTGTTCACCAAGATGTCAGGCTCGATGCCGTCTGCTTCAAGCTGTTTCACAAATTCAGTAAGGGCACCGCGATCAGAAAAATCGCACGTATATGCGCGGAACGAACGACCTAAATCCTGAACCGCTTTTTCAACATCGCTTCCCTGCTTTTCTAACGTGGCAGACACACCAACGATGTCCGCGCCTGCGGCTGCCAGGGCCTCAGCCATGCCGCGTCCGATGCCGCGTTTACACCCTGTGACGAGAGCAGTTTTACCGGTGAGATCAAATTGGGCCAGCATGTTTACGCTCCTACCTTGACAAGGCTTTTCATTGCAGTCGCGCTGCCATCAAGCGCTTCAAACGCCGCCTGAATATCAGAGAGCGGGCTGATATTCGTAATGACCGTTTCGGCGTCCACACCGCCGCTGGCAATAATTTCAATCGCCTTTTCGTAGTCCACGGGTTCATAAACGCGCGCGCCAAGCAGCTCTAGTTCGCGCCAGAAGAACTGGAACATATCAATTTGCGGTTTGGTGGCGTGAATTGCGACCATGACAATCCGTGCACGGCTAGCAGCAACCGCTGTCATTGCATCAACACCCGGCTGCGTGCCTGACACTTCAAATACAACATCCGCGCCTTTGCCACCGGTGCGGGACATGACCGCTTCAACCAGATCAGCGTCTTTCGGGTTCACCGTCGCGAAGCCAAGCTTTTCCGCAATAGCCAACCGGTTTGGGTTCACTTCTGAAATCACCACATTACCGCCAGCATCCCGTGCCGCCATCGCGACCAAAACACCAATCGGGCCACCACCGATCACGACGACATCTTCACCCTCTTTCAGCGCTGAACGCCGCACGTCATGACAAGCGACCGCAACAGGTTCGATCAGTGCTGCATGGTCCAACCGCAGATCGGCTGGCAACGCGTGCAAAGTATGCGCTGGAACGTTCCAGATTTCTTGCATCGCACCATCGGTATCGAGGCCAAGAAACTTTAGCTTATGGCAGATATGTTCATGGCCAGCGGCACAAGCAGGACATTCGCCGCAATGGTCCAAGGGCCGCACCACGACGTTCTCGCCCACGTTGAAACCGGATACACCTTCGCCGATGCTTTCGACCACACCAGACATTTCATGCCCGACAATGCGGTTCAGACCGACACGCGCATCCATGTTGCCATGGAAAACATGCATATCCGTGCCGCAGATCCCACAATACGCGATCCGCACGGCTACTTCACCAGCTTTGGGTGCTGATACAGTCGTCTTTTCGACTTTGAATGACTTGTCGCCCCGATAGAAGGCCGCGTTAATCTCAAGAGTGCTCATCATGCATTTCCTTATGCGCTTGCGTGAGTTTGTCCCAATCGAAAGACACGCCAATACCGGCATCGTTTGGCGCGACGGCAAGGTGGTTTTCTACGACCAGTGGGCGATGTGTATATGTATCGATAGGGAAAGAATGGATTTCGATCCACCCCGGGTTTTGTTGGGCAGACACCAAGCTGACGTGCAATTCTTGCATGCCGTGGCTGCACACCGGCATGCCATTTTTCGTCGCCAACGCGGCCGCCTGAAGCCATCCGGTGATGCCCCCGCAATTGGAAGCATCGGGCTGAATATAGCTTAGTTTGGCGTCCGCCATGGCATATTCAAATTCATGGATCGTATGCAGGTTTTCACCCATCGCCAGCGGCATGCCAGTGGCGTCGGCAATTTTTGCATATCCGTGGTAATCGTCGGGGATGATTGGTTCTTCGAACCACGTAATATCGTATGGTGCGAAGGCACGCGCAGCTTCAATGGCCTGTTCGACGGTCATGGAATAATTCGCATCGACCATAAAGGTCACGTCAGGCCCGATGGTTTCGCGAACGGCCTTGATGCGTGCAACATCTTCGGCGAGCGTTGGTTGTCCGATCTTGATTTTTACGCCGTTAAATCCCTGCGCAAGATATCCGCGCACATTATCCAGCAACTTGGGCAACGGAAAATTCAGGTCGATCCCGCCTGCATATGCGCGGCACCGATCACCCGCACCGCCAGCCATTTTCCAAAGCGGCTGGCCAGTCTGTTTTCCGCGTAAATCCCACAGCGCAATGTCCACGGCAGAAATTGCAAAGGATGCGATGCCGCCACGCGCAACGTAATGAACATGCCATTGCATCGCATCATAAAGCGATTCAACGTCCCCTGCGTCACGGCCAACCAAAAACGGAGCGAGGTCATATTCAATCATCGCCGCAATCGCGCGACCGCCCTTGCCACCGGTATATGTGTAACCCGTGCCCTCTGTTCCGTCGGCAAGACGCACGGTGGCGGTTACCAACTCAAAATGTGTATGATCGCCGTGTTTGGCGTCCGTTAGGACTTCAGCCAAAGGGACATCAAAGGATCGAACTGTGACATTTTGAATAGGATTCTTGGGGTTTGACATATGTGGCGCCCTTATCAGTTGTATTTTGGTCCGACCAAAGTTTATTATAACTTGCTGATACGGCCCCAATTGTCAATAATATTAAGAATATTCAATTTTTAGTCATACAAAAGATGCTGAACTAAAGGATACAGAAATGACTGGAAGAGCTGCAGATCAGGTTGTTCAGGCAATGTCGCAAAGGATTAGGGACGGATCAATTGCAAATGGTCAACCGATTCCTGCTGAACGTGACTTAATGGCAGAATTCAACATCAGTCGCACAGTCGCACGAGAAGCCGTCGGAATTCTGTCGAGTCAGGGCCTAGTTGTCGCAAAACCGCGCCACCGTCCCGTCGTCCGCAAACCCGGCTACGATGCCGCTATGGACGCCGCCAGTTCGATTGTTGGCAACCTGTTGTTGCAGCCAAGCGGTGTTCGGAACCTGTTCGATACGCGTATTCTCGTGGAAGGATCACTGGTCCGCAATGCCGCCGAACACGCTGGAAAACAGGATATTGCCGACCTGAAAGCAGCTTTAGCAGCAAACGAAGCCGCCATTGACGACAGTGATCTGTTTTACCAAACCGACATGCAATTCCATCAGGTCTTTTATCAGATTTCGGGCAATCCGGTTTGGCCTTCAGTTCACCGTGCCTATTCGACGTGGCTCGAACCGCACTGGCGGCAAATGCCCCGCCTGCCAGACCGCAACAAGGCGAACTTCACCGCACATTCTGCCATTTTGGAAGCAATCCTTTTGCGTGATCCGGACGCCGCAGAAAAACAGCTAAAGACACACTTGGCAGAGGCTTGGGAACAAGTGCGTCTGACCTTTGGAGACATCTAAATGAAAACGAAACGGCCGATCCATCGGATTGCCTGTGTCGGCGAAGTTATGGTCGAGCTGCGTGCGCGACCTGACGGCACAGCCCATATTGGCGTCGCAGGTGACACCTATAACACGGCCGTTTATCTCGCGCGTGCCTTGCGTGATACCGATGCGAAGGTCGCTTATGTGACGTCCATCGGAACTGATCCCTATTCTGACCGTATTCTGGATGCCATTCGCAACCACGGTCTTGATGCAACGCTCGTGGAACGACGTGCGGGCCTAATGCCTGGGCTTTACGCGATTGATACCGACGACGTGGGCGAACGGAGCTTCAGCTACTGGCGATCTGCCTCTGCCGCACGGCAATTATTTTCTGATGACAGCACACTTTCACTGCACGACCTAGACACGTTCGATCTGGTTTTGTTGACCGGCATTTCCCTTGCAATTCTGCCGCTAGCCGTACGGTCAAAGGTCCTTGATTGGGCGGACGCATTCAGCAAAGCGGGCGGCACAATCGCCTACGACAGCAACCACCGGCCGGCCCTTTGGGAAAGCAGCGATATCGCGCGTCAGGTCAATGCCGCTATGTGGCGTCTGGCTGACATTGCGCTTCCGTCTGCGGACGACGAACAGGCGCTTTTTGGCGATTGCGACAACGCTGCAGTGGCCGCCAGACTTCAGGAATGGGGCGTCAGGAATGGTGCAATGAAGCGCGGCGCAGAAGGGCCGCTTGATCTGTCGGGTGCCTGTGATTTCAAACCATCTGCCGAACCGATCAAGGTTGTGGATACCACCGCAGCTGGGGACAGCTTTAATGCCGGATATCTCGCGTCAATTGCGCGAGGAGACTCTCAACTTAATGCGATGAAAGCCGGTCATGTGCTCGCCGGACGCGTAATTGCATCGCCCGGCGCCATTATTCAGGAATGATCAAGACCTAAGGTTCAGTAGGCCATGTAAACTGTGCGTTTTTGCATGTAGCCTTCGAACCCGTGTACGCCATCTTCGCCGCCAAGACCGCTTAACTTGTGGCCATTGTGGTATCCGTTCACCAAACCGGTAATGCCCGAATTCAAGAATATCGTTCCGGTTTCGAGACGCTTGATCGCGTCCATGTAAACGGACGGGCTTTGGGTCCACAAATATGCCGACAACCCGTCAGGGCGGGCGTTCGCAATGCTAAGCGCCTCTTCGTAGTCTTTGACGCGTACAATCGGCATCACAGGGCCAAAAATCTCTTCAACAACTGCGGCGGTGTTCGCCGTCGCATCCACCAGAACCGTTGGTTCGTACCAGTTACCCGATGCGAATGCAGCGCCATCAGGACGTTTCCCGCCAGCCGCGACCTTCGCGCCGCCAGCGACGGAATCAGCTACAATTTGTTCGACACGCGCCAAAGCGTCCGGCGTTGTTACAGGACCCATCCCGCCGTTGGTTTTCGGGTCACCGACTTTGACGGCTTTGACCTTTTCCAACACTTTGGCGGTAAATTCATCTGCGATGGATTCTTCGACCAACACACCTTCGTTGCAGATACAAACCTGCCCTGCATTCGCAAAACGGGCAACGACGGCTGCCTCTGCTGCGGCTTCGATGTCCGCATCTTTCAGAACAATAAACGGTGCTGAACCACCCAGTTCTAGCGACAAGGCGGTCAAGTTTTTTGACGCCGCTTCCATGATCATTTGGCCTGCACGGATTGAACCGGTCACCGTAATCATTCGCACTGTGGGGCTTTCGACCAATGGCGCGCCAACGTCTTTGCCGGTGCCTGTAACCATGTTGATTACACCTGCAGGCAGGCCCGCTTCTTTGCAAATTCGGCAAAACACCGACGCCGTGACAGGTGTGGCCTCGTGGGGTTTGATGATCATCGTGTTGCCAGCCACCAGCGCAGGCCCGGCCTTCCGACCAATCAAGGCAAGCGGATAATTATAGGCACACAACCCAAGCGTCACGCCGTACGGCACACGGTAGATGTAAAGCTGTTCGTTCGGACGATCAGATGGCAAAATTTCGCCCTGGATACGACGCGCGGATTCAGCAGCGTAAGTCATATAACGGATCGTATCCGTTACTTCGCCAGCGGCTTCTGCACGGCTTTTGCCCTGTTCGAGCACAAGCAGTTCTTCCAGAAGATCACGTTCACGCTCAATTCCATCTGCGATCCGGTAGATGTGTTCCGCACGGGTTTGCGCTGGCAGCATCTGCCAATCTTTTTGGGCACGCGCAGAGGTTTCGATGGCGCGGGCAACATCGTCCGGCGTACAGGCTGGAACTTCGGCCCATTGACCGCCGGTCGCCGGATCAACGACAGGCATTTTCGCACCATTTGATGCATCAACGAACGCATTATCGATGAAGGCTTGGTAGTAAGTCATAGTAGTCCTTTCACGCATGCTCTGTAGCGGGCAAATTCGCGCCCGACATATCTGCAAGCATCTTGTCTTTATCAAAATTCGGATGGGAGTATTCGGCAACGGATCGGCCATGGTACATGGTGATCACGCGATCAGCGAGCATGATGACCTCGTCGATCTCGTAACTTAGGATCAAAACACTAACGCCTCGCGTCGCGAGATCCTCGATGATGCGGTAAATGTCGGCCTTGGCATGTACGTCGATGCCGCGCGTTGGTTCCAACAGGATCAACAGTTCAAGATCGTCATCAAGCCACCGCGAAAAACAGATCTTTTGTTTATTACCACCTGATAGGAAACGGATTTCTTGATCCGGCGAAGATGTTTTAGTCGTTGTTTCGCGGATCGCCTTATCAACCAGCGTACCGATCTGGTTTGCGTTGATCAGCCCTGCGCGTGTCGCCTTTTCCAAAAACGGTAACGCAATATTATCGCGCACAGAAAGCGCTGCCATGATCCCGTTTTTATCGCGGTTTTCGGTGACCATACCCATGCCATCGCGGACAGCAGCGGCGGGTCCGCGTCCCGGTTGCAATGGTTCGCCACGGTAAGAAATGGTGCCACTATAACCGACCGTCAGCCCAAAGATCGCTTTGGCCAGTTCCGGCGCACCGCAGCCGCGCAAACCCGTCAGGACCAGAATTTCGCCACGACGCAGGGAAAACGAAACATCGTCGTATACTTGCGGTAATTTCAGGTCGCGAACGTCCAGCAGAACATCGTCGCTGATCGTTTTCACAGGCTTCACGAAATCATCAAGTTCGGTCCCTGTCATGGTCTGAATGACG
Source organism: Loktanella sp. F6476L (assembly GCF_023015725.1). NCBI lineage: Bacteria > Pseudomonadati > Pseudomonadota > Alphaproteobacteria > Rhodobacterales > Roseobacteraceae > Loktanella > Loktanella sp. F6476L. Next base: position 35,908 of record NZ_JALKAR010000011.1, read on the forward strand.
GCATCTTCGGTGGTTTGCGACGTGCGTTCAGACAATACGATTTTGCCGTCACGCATCACCGTGACTTCTTCGGCAATGCCAAAAATTTCGGGCATGTGATGCGAGATATAGATGATCGCGACGCCTTCGTCTTTCATGCGTCGGATGAATCCGAATAAGCGTTCTTTGTCTTCTTCGGACAGGGCGGACGTGGGTTCGTCCATCACAATCAACCAACTGTTCGACATCAAAGCGCGGATGATTTCGACAATCTGTTTCTCACCCGAATTCAAGTCTCGCACAGGGCGCGACGGATCCAGATCCAGCCCGAAACGATCAAGTTGTGCCGTAACCAGTCGCGCCATCTCGCGTTTATTCAAGAACGGCGTCCGTCCAATGAACAATTCGCGTCCCAAAAAGATGTTGTCCGCCACCGTCAATTCGTTAATCAACGAATATTCCTGATGGATCATAGCCACACCGTGCTTTGTCGCATCAATGGGTGCCGCGATATCGATTTCTTCGCCATTCATTTCGATCACGCCTTGATCGCGTTGAATGACACCGCCCAACACCTTCATCAGCGTTGATTTCCCCGCACCGTTCAAACCAACCAATGCATGGACTTCGCCAGCAACACAGGAGAAATCGACGTTATCTAGGGCACGGGTCGCAAAAAAGCTTTTCCCGATCCCCTTCATATCAATGCGATTGGTCATGCTGATTTCCCCCGTTGTGTCCAACTGTCAAGAAGAACAACGCCTAAAAGGATCATGCCTTTGATCAGGCTTTGCAGGTACGGATTGGTACCAGTCAGAACCAAGCCGTTGATAATGATGCCATAAAGCAGAACGCCAAGGATCGTGCCCAATAGCCGCCCGCGCCCGCCAAACAGAGACGTGCCGCCTAGGATAACCGCCGTAATCGCGTCGAATTCAAGGTAAAGACCGGACCACGGTTGGCCCGACGACACACGACCGACCGTGACGATCGCTGATAAACCGGCAAGCGCACCGGATAACGCATAGATCCAGACGACCGACCGTTCCGGCCTGCGCCCTAGGACAAAGGCCGTGTTGAAATTTGCGCCGGCTGCATAGACATTGCTGCCGAATGGCGTCCGGTACAGCAAAATGCTGAGTGCGATAAAGACGCAGGCCACAAACGGGATCACGACAGGCATGTTGCCCCAGCTTGTCCCGCCCAGCCACAAAAAGGTTGGGTCTGATACATTGATGGACGTTGCATCATAGATCACCAGCGCAAGACCGCGCGCCAATGCAAAGGTGGCCAATGTCACCATAAATGCAGACAATTTCAGACGGCCAATGAAAACGCCGTTGATGGCCCCGATGGCCATGCCCGCAATGATTGCGGTCGCAAAGCCAAGTGGCGCACTGCCCGTGGTCGTCAGGGTGATAACACCCACACCACCTGCAAAGGCGACGTTTGATCCAACACTTAGATCAATTCCGCCGGTCAGCATGACAAATGTCATGCCCATCGACACAAGAAACAGCACTGCAATCGACCGCAACAAAATGCCGATGTTCACCAACGAATAGAAATTTTCATTGGCAAAGCTAAAGCCCAACGATGCAATGACGATCAATCCGGCAAGAACAAGGTAGCGCAACATCAGTCCGCTGATTGCTTTCTTGGCGGTGGTCGGGTTGGCGGCTGCGGTGGTTGACATGAAACGACCCTTCTTCAAATGTGCCGCCGGCAAGGGAGATTGCCGGCGGCGATGTCTTAGTTACTGAACAGAGTCAGGGCCGAATTCGAGGTAACCGTTCGCGGCGACCTCTAAAGCCTGGTCCACATGGTAAACTGTGACATCTTCCGGGAACCCGTTTTCAAGCGCTTTGGCGTGGTTTGCTTCGCTCAAAACCAGCGGTGTGAAAAAGTCGTACACCTGTTCCAGCTCTTCGCCTTGGCTGATCCGGTAGGCCATCTGCACGAAGTTCCACCCTTCACGAGTGCCCGACAACAGGATGTCAGCCATAACCTGGCCGCCTTCCATTTGCTGCATGATCGGAATGTCCCCGTCATAGCCGAAGAACTGCATGTCGGATCTGCCAGAGTTAGCGGCAATCGCGATTGATGGATACATGTAGCCGTCAGTCACGCCAGAGATGGCGTCAAGATCAGGGAATTGCGTTAGCCAGTTTTCGGCCAATGTCTGCGCCTTAACAGTGTCCCAATCTGCAGGCTGTTCTGCGACGACTTCGATGTTGTCACACGCTGAAATGCCTTCAAGGATACCAGCATGGCGGGCTTCACCGGATGGATTACCTGCCTGCCCCAGCATGATCGCAACCTGATAGGGTTCGCCGCCTGACAATGCGCACATCGCAAGACCTTGGTTCCGGCCATTGGCGACATCGCCCAGCGTAAAGCTATAATCAGCGCTTTCCATTGGCGAATGGACCGCGACCCAAGTGATCCCTGCCTCTTGGGCTTGGGCAACCAGCGGTTCAAACGCATCAACGTTGATGGCGTTCACAAACATCACGTCAGGGTTTTCGTTGATCGTAACCTCTGTCTGCTGGATCATCTTTTCGAGGCTACCCTCGGCAGACAACCAACGTCCGGTGATTGCAATATCGGGAAATGCTTCATCATAAGCTGCAATTGCGTCTTCAAACCCGGAAAGCCACGCGACGTGGTACGGGGCCACGTGGCCATCGTTGATAAAGACGATATCCAGCTCGTGGCCGTCGGCCAAAGCCGTGCTTCCCATCGCTGCGCCAAGCGCGAGTCCTAATTTTGTTGCTGACTTAATTGTCATTGGTTCTATCCTCCATTTGTGAACCGTGAATTGGCTTTTGGAAGCCAGTTTTTCGTTCTAATGCGCTTCGGATTGACGTGATTGCCAAAGCAACCAGTTCACCCCAAGCGCTGTCAAAATCACAACGCCCTTGAAAACCTGATGCCAAACGTCCTCCACGTTCAGCAGGTTCAGCGCATTGTTGACGATGCCGATGAATGCGATGCCCCACAGGGCGCCACCGATAGTACCGCGCCCGCCTTGGATCAGCGTGCCCCCGATAATGATGGCCGCGATGGCATCCAAAAGCAGGCCATTGCCATCAAGTCCCGGTTGCACAAACCCCATACGCGTGGACAGCATGATCCCTGCAAATCCACTACACAGACCCGAGAACATAAAGATACCGATCTTCACGCGATCAACGTTGATACCAGCAAGTTTGGCGTTCTCTTCACTGTTACCGATTGCAATAATCGCAGCACCGATACGCGTGTGATTGTAGACAACGTAAGCCGCGGCACACAGCGCGATCAGAAACAAGAACGACAGATAAATGCCGAAAATCTTCTGCGATCCGGCGAATTGGAAAAAGCCACCCATCAAGAAAATCTGCTGCCCGCGCGGGATCACCAAACCGGACAGACCTTGCGCCATAAACAAAGCAGACAGCGTGACGATAAATGCGGGAAGCTTTAGCTTGGCGACCAAAACACCAATCAGGGCCCCCATCGTCAGTGACGCCGCAACCACCGCCAGCAGCCCAATGCCGACACCGCCGGTTAGCCCGAAAAACACCCCCAACAAGACCGCAAAGAAAACGGACGCCATGCCCATCGACAGATCAATGTTGCCGGACACGATTACAAAGAACTGCCCAAGCGCGATCAAGCCAATCGGCACAACCTGACGCGAGATCGCAGACATGTTGTCCACGCTTAGAAACCGTGGGCTGACGAGGTAGAAAACGACACAGCAAACCAACGTAACAACAATGATATTGCGCTCACGTAGTATTTTCCCGGCGTCCATGGCATTCTCTCCCCTGTTTGGTCCGACCAAACTGACCTAGTTCTGCTCTAAATTACGTAGATTCGTCAAGTGTTAATGATTTCCAATAAGTTTTGTCTGACGAAACTAGATATTCCCGAGTATCAAATCGGCACACCGATCACCCAAGACCATCGCTGGCGCATTTGTATTTCCAGCCGGAATGTCAGGAACTGCAGACATGTCGCAGACGCGTAGACCTTCAACGCCACGCACCCGCATACGCGCATCCAAAACCGCCATTGCGTCGCCATCTGCGCCCATGCGCGCCGTCCCGACGGGATGGTAGTTTGTTTTCACGACCTTGCGGCAATGGGCCGCCAACCCATCGTCGGACATATCCAGCGGTGCAACTACTTCTTTGATCCGGCTGGCCAAAGGTTCGGTGTCCATCGTGCGACGGAAATATCTTAGCCCCGCGATCATTGCGTCCATGTCCGCCTTTTCCTTCAGAAAATTCGGGGAAATCAGTGGCATGGCCGACGGATCAGCAGACGCAAGGCGGACTTCGCCTGTCGATTCCGGTTTCAGCAGAACCATCTGGATCGACACCCCATGCCCGTCCCCGATCCGTTTGAGCCAAGCGTCGTCTAGATACATGACTGGAATGCAATAAGCCTCATGCGTGGGTGGCGCGTCCGGCGTGGTGGGATTGACGAAACACGCAGCTTCCAAGCCGGTCGTTGTGATGCGCCCGCGCCCGAACAGTTTGAATTCCAACCCGTTGCGCAGCATGTTCCAGCCACGATCCTGCCCGTAGTAGCCGTAAGGGCCGTTGGCCCGCGCGACCACGGATACATCAGGATGGTCCTTCAGATTCTGGCCAACACCTTGCAAATCTTCGACCACGTCGATCCCATGATCGGCAAGGTGATCCGCCGGTCCGAGACCGGACAGCATCAAAAGCTTCGGGGTCATAAATGCGCCAGCAGACAGAACGATTTCACCATTTGTGCGCACTTCGTGCACGCCTGACTTGTCGCGATAGACCACGCCGACAGCGCGCCCTTTTTCGATGATAATGCGCTGTACTTCGGCGTTAAGCCGGATCGTCAGGTTGGGGTCGTTTTTAAGCGGATCAAGGAAAGCATAAGCCGCAGATACACGTTGCCCCTTATCGTAAGTGAACTGAAAAAATCCCGCGCCGCGCTGAGAGGTGCCATTGAAATCAGGATTAAATGGCTCGCCCTGCGCCTGCAAAGCCTGAACAAACCATCGGGCCAGATCGTCGATGTGACCAGGATCCGACACGACGAGCTTGCCATCTGACCCATGCAGTTCGTTGTTAAACGTTCGATTGCCTTCAAGGCGTTTGAAATGCGGCAGTACATCATCCCAGCCCCAGCCAATGGCATCGTTATTGCCGCGCAGCGTTTCGTCCCAAGCGTCGTAGTCGGACGGGCGACCACGCACATAGGCCTGTCCGTTCACACTGGACCCGCCGCCCAGCACATTGCCTTGCGGAATCTCCGCCCTGCGGCCATCCAAATGCGGCTGCGGTTCCGATAAATGGGTCTTAAAAAACTTGGACCCGTTCTTGAGGAGTTTGAAAACCCCCGGCGGCATATCAAGCAACGGATGTCGATGATGATGACCGGCCTCAAGCAGCAAGACGCGTCCGCCACCTTCTTCGACCAGACGGGATGTCGCGACACTGCCAGCAGAGCCGCCTCCGATGACGATGTGGTCAAAAGTGTCGCTCATCTTATCCCCCTTCAAAATTCGCCCGTGTTAAACGTCAGTCCCCAAAACAATGATCTTTCCAAACGCGTCCCCGCTTGCCATCAGCTGTAGGGCGTCACCCGTCTGGGCCAGTGGAAAAGCCTGCGCTGTCAGCACGTCGAAATTGATGCGACCTGCTTCGATCAACTGCACGGCCTCTTCAAATTCGCTGTTGAATTGGAAGGAGCCGAAAACTTCGATTTCCTTGAGCATAATCTGGTTCAGATTTACCTTGGCTTCGCGCAACTGAATGTTGCTCAAGATCGAAACACGACCCTTCTGACGTACCGCCATCAGGGCTGTGTTGAATGCGGGAATTGCACCGCTGGCCTCAACCACAACGTCGAATTGGCGGTCCAGCGCGGCCTCTTCAAACTCGCCAATCACGAGCCCCTCATCGGCGCCAGCCTTGCGTGCAACATCAACAGCGCCCGCACGCAGGTCGATTGCCGTCACCTGCGCCCCGCGTGCAGCAGCGCCCGCAATTGCCAAAAGCCCCATAGGCCCGCAGCCGGTTACGAGAACCTTTTGTCCTTTTGAAACGCCGCCCTTATTCAAGGCATGCAAAGCGCAAGCCATCGGTTCCGCGAAGGTCAAATGGCGAGGATCAACATGTTTCGCGACAGGCCGACAACACCGCGCCGGATGATCGATAACTTCGCGAAAAAAGCCATCCAGATGTGGAACAGTTGTGGCGGAGCCCGGAAATTTCTTAGCGGCGCAAAGGTTTTCCTCGCCGCGCAAGCAGGCCGCGCAGGTCTGGCAATTCATAATCGGGTTCAGGGCAACCAATTGCCCGACCTCGAATTCACTTCCGTTTGGGTCGGCCACATAGGCGCAAGCCTCGTGACCTAGTGTAACAGGATTTTGCAGCACAAACCCAGCGTTCGAGAACTGTGAATAGTAGTGCAGATCGGTACCACACAGGCTTGCCACAGCAAGACGCAGCCGCACATGTCCCTCGGGGACCGATGTTTGAGGTGATTGATCTGCGATTTGAATGTCGCGCGCAGCGCACAGTTTGGTTTCGATTGCCATGATTAGAACCCCACCGCATAACCGCCATCAACAGGCAGATTGGCACCGTTGACGTAAGCAGCTTGATCCGAGGCCAGATAGAACACCGTGTTCGCCACATCTTGGGGCGTGCCAAATTGGCCACCCGGAATGCGACCTTCGATTTTATCGCGACGTGCAGGATCTTTCGCCAAAATGGCACGGGTCATATCGGTATCAATGAAGCCCGGGCTGACCGCGTTGCAACGAATGCCAAATTGCGCGGCGTCGACGGCGACAGAACGGGTCAAACCAACGACTGCAGTCTTTGCGGTGACATATGCGGCGGCGGACGGCAGCGCCATGATGCCCCCCATCGACGCGATATTCACAATCGCGCCGCCAGTTTCACGGTGAAGGGCCACGTATTGGCTACAACTTGCAAACATGGCGCGCACATTGACGTCTAGAACAACATCTAATTCATCGGCAGACACATCCCAGACAGGTTTCTTCAGATGCACGCCTGCGTTATTGACTAGCGCGCTGATCGGCCCCGCCTTGGCGTGGATTTCGGCCAAATATGCAGCGCCGCGATCTGCCGCGATATCACATTCAACGAAATGCGCATGCGGTCCCAATTGGTCAATATCAGCGCGGCTACGGGCAACGACGAAGACCTCGTAACCGGCGTCGACAAAACGCTGGCTTTGGCACAGACCAAGGCCTTTGTTGCCTCCTGTGATGACGGCGACTGACATTCAGATTGCTCCCTTTCGGTGATGGCGGTACAATGTATTCAGCATGTCGAGGAATGTCTCGACCGGAATCTGTTCGCGGAAAAAGTCGGGCATGATCGCACAGACATCATCGACGAAGCCAAGAAACCAAACATCGCGCGGACGGGTCCAGGCGTTGTCGATCGTGCGAAACCCTTTATCGAAGAACGGTGCGACATCTGGGTTCTTCGCCTGCGCACGCCACGTCCGTCGGTTCGCTGGCTGTCCGTTGTTGGCAAGGTAGATGCCCGACTGCACAGGTTCGGATGTGATCCATTGTGCGAACGCAATCGCAGCGTCAGGTGTCTGTGTCTTGGCCGAAACCCCGATCCCTGCGCCGCCAAGGATGGCACGCGGGACGTCAAAACCTTCGCAGAGCGGTAGGTCAAAATAATGCAGCCGATGATCGCGAAACCCTGCGCGCGCGTAATTCACGTAACCAAACAGGCAGGGCGAACAGGCAAATTCGTTGGTGGTCGACAGTGTTTCGAGCACCCGGATCGGGTTCATATCGACTTGTTCGTCAGGACCAAGATCATACAGCGCCCGCAAAATGTGAAGGGCGTAATGCCCGTTCTGATCGGTGACAAAGGCGTCGGGCGATCGCGGCAAATCGTCTTCACCACGACCCGCAACAATCGTCATGAACATATCAAATGCGTCTACCGACAGTAATGGCGTTAACGCGTTGTAGCGACTGGCATCCGGCGCAGTGAATGCATCCCAATGGGTCGGCAATGGTGAGCCCAAATCCGGACGATGAACGGCCATCTGACACGCCGCGTCGAGCGCATAAGCCCAGCATCTGTCGTTCCAAAGGTAGCTTTCCTCGGATCCGCCAAGCGATGTTTGACGGTTGGGTTGATATGGAAGCGGTAGCAAGGCACCGGTTTCCGCAATCTGCCCGACATGCGGATGGTCTAGCACAATAAAGTCGTAATTTTCGGCCAAATCCAGAATTGGCGCATCGGCGAACGCTTGTAGTGAACGCTTGTCCCATTCGACCTTAATGCCGGTCTCTGCCTCGTAAGATTTAGACGCCGCAACAACGCAGTCGTATCCACGGGGGTGGTCCCACGTCATGCCCTTTAATGCTGCAGCCAATTCTCAGCCCCCCAGTTGATAGGGCAATATGGGCAGCAGATTAATCTCTTTGCAAGTATAAAAGTTATTTTCATTTTTGAAAATGAAGTGCTAGATCAGGTTAGGCCCGCAAAAATCCGCCGGCATTACGGCGAAGGAGACATTCGTGACGACGTCAGACGCATCATCTGAAACGCAAGAAAACCCTCGGGATGGCAGCGTGAGAATTGAACAAACCGGCGCGATCGCAGAAATGATCATCGACCGCCCGAACAAGCACAACGCGCTCACGCCCGACATGTATCGCGACATCGCCAGCTGCTGCGAACACGTGAATAAGACCGATAGTATTCACGTTGTCATCATACGCGGCGCAGGTGATCGGGCCTTTTGCGCTGGTTCGGATATCAAAGCGCTTGATGGCTATGCGGATTTCTGGGCGTGGCGAAATCGCGAAGATTACATTCCACCGATCTTGTCACTGCGCAAACCCGCTATTGCTGCCGTCAAAGGCTGGTCGTTAGGCGGCGGCCTAGAAATAGCGCTTGCTTGCGATTTACGTGTCGTTGCAAAAAGCGCCGTCTTTTCCGCACCAGAGGTCGCGCTTGGATGGAATGGCGCAGGTGGTGCCGCGCAACATTTGACCCGTTTGTGTGGATACGGCCAAGCCATGCGTCTGCTATTATCCGGAGAACGGTTTGATGCCACCGAAGCCCACCGCATTGGTATGGTCGAATATCTTGTCGATGATGGCGACGAACTGGCACGCGCCAGGGAAATTGCACAGTCAATTGCGGCACATAGTTCGGTCGCTACCCAAGCTGTCAAAGCTGCTGTACGGTCCGCTCTGGACGTGACCGTCGCGCAGGGCTTGAAGTACGAAAACGAACTGATGTCGCTGTGTTTTGCAAAGGTCGCGAAAGACAAAGATCGCTAATCGCGACGCGCACATAGGATAGCCAGCCAAATGCCAAAAAAGACCGGAACAAATGACGACAGCAAGGCTGGGAAATCGGCGGTACCTGCCGTCGCAAAGGCGTTTGATATCATCGAATTGCTTGCCGATGTCGAAGACGGTCTGACAATGAACGAAATGGTCGCTGCACTTGGCCGAACTATGGGCGAAATCTACCGCATCGTTGTCTATCTGACCGAACGGGAATTTTTGTCGCAAAACGCCGAGACCGGTAAATACGCGATGACGTTGAAACTGTTCGAACTGTCCCACCGTCACGACCCGACGGATCGGTTGATATCACAGGCGGTTCCGATCCTCGAACGGATCGCGGCACGCACGGAACAATCGTGCCATCTAGGCGTGTTGAACCGCGACAATGTGATGGTCTTAACGTCTGCACCTAGCCCGCGACCAGCTGGATATGCTGTGCGCACCGGTGCGCTATTCCCTGTCGAACGAACGAGTTCGGGCCATGTGATCCTCGCGTTTTCATCGCAACAAACGCAAGATCGGTATATCAGCCGGCTCCCCGATACACAGCAACCCGAGGCGGTCAAACGGCTCGCTCTTATTCGCGACAACGGCTTCGAAGATACGGCAAGCACGATGATCCACGGTGTGCGCAATCTTTGCGTGCCAGTGTTTGATGTCCGCGGCATTGCGGCCGCGATTACCACAGGTTTTATCGCCCAAAATGACCCGATTGCGACTGCTGCTGAAACGCTGGACGCATTGCTATCCGCAGCCAATGATCTGTCCCGCCGCCTTGGATACCAGATTGCCGACAACACCAAATTCTCGCCCTAACTAGGATTAGAAAAGCCATTATCATGCCTGAAAACAGCTCTTCATTGCCACTGAACGGACTTCGCGTTCTGGACTTCGCACAATTTCTGGCAGGGCCCGTCGCAGCCATGCGTCTGTCGGATCTTGGGGCTGAGGTGATTAAGATCGAACGACCACAGGGCGGTGATTTGTGTCGTTCGATGGTGGTGAATGATCAACGTCTTGATGGCGATAGCCTCGTTTTTCATACATTTAATCGCGGCAAGAAAAGTGTAGCTGCTGATCTGAAACAATCTGCCGATCTCGAAAAGGTGCGCGCGCTTATTGCGACGGCTGATGTGATGATCCACAATTTCCGCCCCGGCGTGATGGACCGGATCGGGTTGGGTTATGACGCGGTACGGGAATTGAACCCGCGTCTCGTTTATGGGGCCGTATCGGGCTATGGCACCAAAGGCCCTTGGCGCGACAAGCCGGGACAAGATTTGTTGGTTCAGTCCCTGTCAGGCATTTCATTGTTAAACGGGAACGCCGATGATGGGCCGACCCCAACGGGATTCGCGATGCTGGATGTCGCGACAGCTGGCAATTTGGTGCAAGGCATCCTCGCGAGCCTTGTCCGACGCGGCGTAACTGGTCATGGCGGGTTGGTTGAGGTGGACCTGATGTCATCGGCGATTGATCTTACCTTTGAACAATTCACCTGCTTTTTGAATGATAATGAACAGCAGCCGCGCCGACATAAGACAGGCAACGCGAACCCGTATCAACCTGCGCCCTACGGGGTTTATCAAGCGTCTGACGGCTGGTTTGCATTCGCAATGACACCGCTTGAAAAAGTCGCAGACCTACTTGGGTCCGCAGAAATCGGTGCTTTCTCGCAGGCAGAGGCATTTTCAAAGCTTGATGAAATCAAAGCGATCGTCGCGAAAATCCTTGTCACCAAACCGGTCCAACATTGGTTAGACATTCTAGAACCTGCAGGCGTTTGGTGTGCGCCGGTTTATGATTGGCGAACCTTTGTTAAATCAGACGGATTTGCGGCCCTCGATCCGGTCCAGACGATGCGCACCACACACGGCACGGAGGCCCGCACGACGCGCTGTCCGATCCGGCTGGATGGTATGGCTCTCCAGAATTCTGCTGCTGCGCCGGAATTAGGTGCTGACACAGCCACGGTTTTTGACAGCCTGCAAATGTCGCGGCCCTAAAAAATGCAGTGGCCGCTGGAAGGACTGCTTGTCGTAGACTTTAGCCAGTTTCTGGCTGGCCCTTACGCGTCGCTTCGCCTGCAAGATATGGGCGCGCGCGTGATTAAAATCGAAAATCCCGACGGTGGTGATTTATGTCGGCGGCATTACTTGTCGGAAACGCGCATTGGAACGGATTCGACCCTGTTTCACGCGATCAACCGTGGCAAAGAAAGCGTGACGCTTGATCTGAAATCGCCGTCCGGTTTAGCAAATGCGCTGAAACTAGTGGCAAAGGCTGACGTTGTTATTCAGAATTTCAGACCCAATGTCATTGAACGGTTAGGTCTGGGATACGACACTGTTCGTAAGGTCAATCCAAAGGTCGTCTATGGATCAGTCACGGGCTACGGGGCGGACGGCGATTGGGCCGATAAACCGGGTCAGGACCTTCTTGCGCAGGCACGGTCCGGTATCATGTGGCTAAGCGGAAATGCGACCGCAGGTCCCGTTCCTATTGGCCTACCGCTTGCCGATATCAGTACAGGCGCGAATTTGACGACTGCCATTCTAGGTGCGCTGTTGCGTCAGGCACGGACCGGCCAAGGTGCGCATGTCGAAACCAGCTTATTGGAATCGCTGACGGATATGCAGTTCGAACTGCTAACCACTTACTTGAACAATGGTGGCGACCTGCCGCAACGGCTGGATCACGGGTCCGCCCATCGGTACCTTGGTGCGCCGTACGGCGTATTTGAAACGCAAGACGGGCATCTTGCGCTCGCTATGACGCGGTTAGACGTTCTTGCAGATGCACTGGAACTGCCCGAAATCGCGACTATCGGCACGGCCCCAAATGCGGGTTTTACGCATCGCACAAAGATCCATAACCTCATCGCTGATCGCCTACGGACCCAAGATGCAGCATGGCTTGAGACGCATCTTGGTGGCCACGATATATGGTGCGCAAAAGTCCTGACATGGGACGACATGTTTACCAGCGGATCGTTTCAGGCGCTCGACATGCTACGGGCGATCGATACCCAAGACGCCAAGTCCGCCCAGTTTGTGAAAGCGCCTTTTCGCATGGACGGCGCGCGCCCAGAACTGAACCGCGCTGGCCCTACTCTGAACGAGCACAACGCGTCGATCCGAGAAGAATTCGACCTCGAAGATTAGGTCAGCCAGCAATCAACTTTGCCCGTCGGTTTTCTAGCGCCGCGCGTTGGCGTACCGCTGAATACCGATCAATTGCCACCGCAGCCAGCAAAACGGAGCCGCGCACGATGTCGTAGATGTAAGGCGACGCATTCATCAGGTTCAACCCGTTGTCGATCAGAACCAGAAAGATCGCTCCGATCACTGATCCAACTACCGTACCGGACCCGCCGGTCAGTTTCGTCCCGCCAAGGATCACAGCGGCAATCACGGTAAATTCAATCCCGATCCCTATACCCGATTGCAAGCCGCCAACGCGGGCCAGCAGGACCAGTCCCGCAATGCCGGTGACAAACCCGCTGAAGGCATAGATGGCGATGGTTACACGACCCACAGGCAGATTGGTTTCCTTCGCTGACCGTTCGGAATTACCAATCGCGCGCGCATAAACCCCAAGACGAGTATGGGCCAAAACGTAGACCCCCAAGATCAAAACGACGATGAGGATCAAAATCGGAACAGGAATTCCCCACAGCCGCCCGTTCCCCAAAAATCCCATTTCGCGCGGAACCGGAATGTTCTGTGCCCCGGTCAAATGGATCGCCGCACCGCGGTAAATCGAATAGGTGGCAAGGGTTGTGATCAGTGGCGAAACCGCGAATCTGATAACAAGAAGCCCGTTCAGGGCGCCCAGTGAGGTAGCGCAAATTATCGTCACGACAAATGCAAAAAGGTAGCTTTCGGTGCTCATCATCAGCTGCGCAAAAAGGGCCGATGTGACAAACAGAATTGCACCCACAGAAATATCGATCCCCGCCGTCAGGATGATAAAGGTCATGCCAATTGCCATGATCGACGTCACGCTTGCTTGCACAAGAATGGCTTGGAAATTCGAGAGCGTCAGAAAGACAGGCGACACGGCAGACAGAATGCCACCAAGCACAATTGTCGCCACCGCGATTGCGATCCATTTTTGACGCGAAACCACGTCGCGCAAACCATCAAGCTGCATCACTGGTCCCTTCTGTTGAACTGGCGGCAAGCGAAATGATCTTGACTGAATCGTAATCATGGCGTTGGAATTCGCCAACAATACGGCCCTTGCGCATAACCGCCAATCGGTGCGTTACGTGCAGCAATTCAGGCAGATCAGACGAAACAATAATCACAGCTTTGCCTGCTTTGGCCAATTCAACGATAGCTTCATGGATGTCGAATTTTGCGCCGATATCCACGCCTTTGGTCGGTTCGTCAAAAATCAGTATGTCCGGCGTTGTCGCCAACCACCGCCCCAGCATAACCTTTTGCTGGTTACCCCCTGACAGGTCGCTGACGTTGTTTTCGATGTGCGGGATGGCGATGTTCATGTCTTTGACAATGCTTCGCGCCTTCGTCTTTTCACCACCAAACCCAAAGCCGCCTATGACGCGCTGGACAAATTTGCTGATCGACGCGGCGGACAGGTTTTCGCGCACTGGCCGGTTCAGAAACAGCCCGTTGGTTCGCCTGTCTTCGGTCACGTAGCAAAGGCCCTGCGCCATCATATCCTTCACACGACGCGGTACGCTGGCACCGTTGATCCGCACGTCACCCGACGCCGGGCGCAAACCAAAAATCGCTTCTGCGACTTCCGTTCGTCCAGCGCCCATCAAGCCCGCAATCCCTAATATTTCGCCTGCATTCACTGACAAATTGATGTCACTGAAATCGGCAGAGGACAGCCCGATAACCTCTAAAGCAGGAACTTGCGACGGCTCTGTCAGAACAACCCGCGCATCAGCCATCGTGCGCCCAACCATCATTTCCTCAAGCGATCGTTGGTTCACATCTGCGAGACGCCCCTGCCCCACCTGTTGCCCGTCACGCAAAACGACAAAGCTGTCACAGACGCGGTAAATCTCTTCCATGAAATGGGAAATAAAGACGATGGAAAGACCGCCTTCCTTCAGCTTATCAATGATCGCAAATAGCTTTTCACGTTCGATAGCAGTCAGCGACGTTGTTGGTTCATCGAGAATGAGAACCTTATTGGCATGCAGCAAAGCCTTCGCAATCTCGACGACCTGTTGTTTCCCTGCGCCTAGCGTTTCAACAAGCGCATGCGGGTCAATTTCGATGCCGAGAAATTCAATCTGTTTGCGTGCTGTGTCTTGGGTCGCGTTCCAGTCAATGCGGCCGGACTGCCCGGGTAGATCCGCGATGCTGATATTCTCTGCAACGGTCAGAGACCCGAACAGCGATAATTCCTGATGGACCGCTGAAATGCCGTGATCAGCGCCAATCACCTTTGGGACAGCTTGCCCATCGACTACGATCTCGCCGCTTGTCGGCGTCAGTAGACCGCATAGCATATTCTTGGTTGTCGATTTCCCCGCACCGTTTTCGCCCACAAGCGCCAGCGCCTCACCGGGGACAAGGTCGAACGAAACATTAGACACCACAGTTTTGCCAGCAAAGGCTTTGCTGAGGTCACGAACCGAAACGACAGGATTGGTGGACGTTGTCATGCCTCGCTCCGCTTACCAAATCGCATCGCCATCCATGTGCCGACAAAAATCAAAACACCTTGGATCATCAATTGATCGTAAAACGGGATACCAATCAGGTTCAGCCCGTTCGTCAGGATCGCAAGGATCGCAACCCCCAAGACTGTGCGGCCAACGGACCCTTCCCCGCCAGCCATGCCAGTGCCGCCAAGCACAACTGCCCCAATGATAATCAGCAGCAATGTGTCCCCGACGCCCGGAATGGCGTTGCCGAGATTTGCGATTGAGATAAAGCCTGCGATCCCGCCCATCGCGCCCGAAAACAGGTAGACGCTGAACGTCACGAAAGACACGTTGATGCCGCTAAAACGTGCGGCTTCTGCGTTGGATCCGACAAGCATCACATGACGACCCCACGTAGTGCGAGCCATCGTGACAAGGGCCACTGCAACAACGATCAGCGCGACAACAGTCAAGGCGGGTATCCCGAACCAGACCATAAATCCAAAGTCTAACATCCAATACGGTGTGCCTTTGACAGCGATCCCTGCGCTCAAAACAAACGCGATGCCGCGCGCAATCAATTGCGTGGCCATCGTCGTGATAAACGGGGTTAGCTGAAAATACCCGATCAAAATGCCATTAAGGGCACCGAACACCAAACCGGCTGCGACGCCTGTGACGGCGCCTAGCGCAACGCTTCCCGTGGCACCCATCACCAGTCCGGACATGACAGCGCTGGCGCTGATCACTGTCGAAATCGACAGATCAATACCGCCCGCCAGAAACACAACGGTCATCCCCACAGCTGCGATCAAGACGACAGCATTTGCGCCAAGCATCGCTTCAATGTTTCCTGCCGATGCGAAATACGGTGACAGCAGAGAAAATCCTACCGCCAGCGCGCAGACGATCACTACCGCAGGGTAGGTTCTGATTAAAGAAATCACGGGTTTCATACGTACGGTCTTCCAATGAACAGCGATGACGCGCCGCACGGATGCGGCGCGTCATCAGTTCGTCTGTGCGATTACTTCGGGGCGCCCCAGATCTTCGCTGCATTCGCTTCCGCATCGGCAGCAGTGTAAAGGTTACCACCCACGTAGTTCGTGCGATCAACCGTTTCGCCATCAAGAATGCGTGCAACAAGATCGACCGCCGTGCGACCCGTCGCGTCAGTCCCCATCACAACAAATGCGTCAGCCGTACCGGACAGTACCGCGTCATATCCGTCGCGCGACCCGTTCACACCGGTGATGATCACGTGGCCATCTTCGCCTGACGGCACCAAGCGATCCAGATCGGTCAGAACTGTTTCTACTGCCGGAATATGGGTGTCAGTCGCCGCGAAAACCGCCGCGATGTCGGGCGTTGCTTGAAACGCGTTCTGCGTTCCTGACAACGCACGATCCGATGCCCAATCTGTTGGAACTTCGATAATGTTGACGTTTTCAAGACTTGCGATGCCTTCACGGAAGCCAAGCGAACGGTCGATACCATTCTGATCATTCAACGCGCCAATCAGTTCGACGATGTTGATCTGGCCTTCATAGCTCGCCAGCGCCTCGGCGGTGTATTCGCCGGCAAGACGGCCATCGACCAAAGAGTCAGGTCCAACAAAGGACTGAACAACAGCGCTATTGGGCAGATCACGGTCATAGGCCACAACAGGAATGCCAGCACGTTTCGCGGCAATCAAGGCACGTTCAATCGTGTTCTGATCAACGGCACAAACAAGAATTGCGTCAACACCCTGCGCAATCAAAGATTGAATTTGCGCGTTTTGCTGTTGCGCGTCGCCGTCCGCAACCACTTCAACAACTTCAAATCCGCGATCCGCTGCACCGGCATGAATGCCGTTATTCACTGCGACACGACTTTCAAACAGCTGGTCGACAGAAAGGCCGATGGTGATGTCCTCAGCGGCCGCTTGAGTCGCCGCAACAACTGCGACAGTTGCAAATGCACCAAATAGTTTTTTCATCCGATTATCCTCCAAAATTCTTCCGGAATATATCCAATCTGCCTCTCCCATGGGCAGTTTGGTCCGTCCAAACAAATGATCCCATCGGATCGCATTAAGCAAGTTCTTTCTAGAGGTAGGGCTGAAATTATTGAGACTCGCTCAGCATCACCCGCGATTTCCTGTCCCAACTGAAATGCCCCAACCCAGAAGGTAGAGGAGATATCGCTAGGCTTTGCACTTTGTTAAAGAACGAAAAATAGACGCGGCGCCCGTTCACTGGATCGCTTCATTCGACCTGTGGTCGCACGAGTACGAAACGACGCTATTGTTCAGAAAGCGGCTTCAGGACTCCCTGAGATCCGAGCGCACCGCTTCATTGTTTGACACTTTGGTCCAACCAGAATCAGGAGCTTACCAATTCGTTAACGAACCATCAGGGCGACGCAGCATAGGCGCGTTCCAAAACTTGAACGACAGTTCTTTGGCGTGGTCTTCATTTACATCGACCCCCAATCCAGCGGCCTGAGGAAGATCAAAGTGGATGCCGTTGCGTTCGTGCTGTGTAGGGAACAAATCGCGGGCATCATCGACCACGTAAACACCATCGGATCCGACCCGCACCTCGAGCCACGCAAAGTTGGGAACCGCAACCGCAAGATGAACGCTAGCCGCTGTGCAAATTGGACCAAGCGGATTGTGCGGCATCAAGTCGACATAATGCGCCTCACTCATCGCAGCGACCTTTACTGCTTCGGTCAAGCCGCCGACATTACAGACATCAACCCGATTGAACTGGTGGATGTCGCGTTCGATGTAGGGGCGAAAATCCCATTTGCTGGAAAATTCTTCGCCGATTGCGAACGGAATGTCGGTCATGCGACGCAAGGCTTCGTAGGCTTCTGGGGTTTCATCCCGAATGGGTTCTTCGATGAAATCAAGCGTGCCCGAAGGCATGCGCTGGCAAAACGACGCAGCCTCGGCAACGGACAAACGGTGATGCCAATCAATACCAATCGCCATCCCCTCGCCCAGTTCTTGTCGCACCTCGCGACACATGGCGGCAGTCCGACCGATGTGCGCCCGCGGATCAAACACCTGAAAATCGCTCAGGTCCGGAAAGACGCGAATACAATCCCAACCTTGAGACGCAAGCGACTTTGCCTGTTCAATTGTAGTATCGAACTGCGTGGACGCGGTGCTGGCAAATGTTGGAACCTTGTTGCGATGCTGCCCACCCAAAAGCTGATAAACAGGGACATCCAGCGCTTTGCCTTTTATGTCATGCAATGCGATGTCGATCGCGGAAATGGCCGCTTGCAAAACCCGCCCGCCTTCAAAGTATTGACTGCGGTACAACCGCTGCCAAAGCGCACCGATATCGAATGCGTCCTCGCCTTTCAAAATCTCGGCAAAGTGTTCAAGCGCTCCAATGACCGCTTTTTCGCGCCCCGAAAGACCGCTTTCGCCCCAACCGAAGATACCGCTATCCGTTTCGACCTTTACGATCAGTTGGTTTCGTCCTCCCACCCAAACGGCATAGGGGATGATCGCCGTGATGCGCGGGCGCGACGTAAGCCGCGATATCGTTGCAGGGTTCGGCGCGGCACTTGAAAGGGTCATACTCGGTGTACTCCTGTTGGTCGAAACGGCTTAGTTATTCTCACGACAGTCCACCCAATCTGGCTGACATGCCTTGATCCGCCACTATTTCGGATCCGTTGATCGCCGACGATGCATCCGACAGAAGGAAAGCAGCGACTTTGCCGATCTCATCCACCGAATTCACCCGTGCCGTTGCGTGCCATGAATTGAAAGTATCCATCAGGCCGTCCTCGCTTGCCGCGATCGCGGTGACCGCTTCGGTCATTGTCAGTCCGGGCGCCAATGCATTTACACGGATGTTCTTGGGTCCGAGGCTCCATGCGAGCGCGCGGGTCATTGCGACGATTGCGCCCTTGGTGCCTGCATATGCTTCGTAGTCTTGCGCGCTGGCCTTGGCATGGTTTGATGCGATATTGACGATAGCCCCGTTACCAGATGACGCCAGTTTTGACGTCAGCAGTTTCGTCAGCACCAACAGCGATCGCTGATTGATCGTCCAGAGCTGGTCCATTTCGTCCAGATCAAGCTGCGCCAGCGGTTTTTGAACCGTGATGCCCGCGTTATTCACCAATCCGTCACAGCGCGGCAAATCATCTGCTACACGCGCCAATGCATCGGCATCACTAACGTCAACAAGAACAAATTGACCGCTCGCGGCTTCAACCGTTTCTTTGGCATCAGGGTTGACGTCAAAGACAGTGACATTTGCACCTGCCGCTACGCATTGCCGCAAAATACCAAGACCAATTCCCGATCCACCGCCGGTCACGACAATAGATTTGCCCGTCAGATCAATCATTTCACAGCCCCCGCCGTTACGCCGGCCACAATCCGGCGTTGGAAAATGACGAAGAGAACAAGCAACGGCAGCGACCCAAGAACTGCGGCTGGAAACAGCTGTTCGGGCTGGACATTCAGGTTGCCCAAGAACCGGTAAACACTAATCATGACGGTAAATTTTTCTGGCGATGTCAGCAAAAGCAACGGGTAGGTAAAGTCGTTCCACACCATGAGCATGACAAACAATGACAGCGTCGCCGTTGCAGGCCCAAGCAAGGGGCGAATGATGTACCAGTAGATTTGCCAATCATTGCAGTTGTCTAGGCGCGCGGCCTCTTCCAACTCTTTCGGGATGGCACCGATGAAGCTGGTATAGAAAAACACGGACAGCGGTAGATTCAGCGCGGTGAACGCCAGAACGATACCAACATAACTGTCGAGCAGCCCAATATTGCGGAAAATAACGTAGATCGGTGTGATCGTCACAAATGGCGGCGTCGCCAAGCCGAGCGCGACCAGCAACAATATCAAACGTGTGAAACCGTTCGTGCGTCGCGCCAGCGGATAGGCCGCCATAGACCCCAGAAAAGCAACCAGAACAGTGACCGCAAGCGTGATGCTGATCGAATTTGCGACGGACCGCAGATAAGGCATGCTCGACAGAACATTGGCATAATTGCCCAGATATAGCGTTTCGGGAAGACCAAGCGGCTTTTCGATAATCTCCGTCGCAGTTCGGAAGGACATCGCGATCATGTAGATCACTGGCAAAAGCATTCCGACAACCGTGACCACCACTGCGGATTGGGCGATCCATGAACAAAAACGACGAAAAGTCATGCGTTTTGCTCCTGACGCCGAAGGTAGGCATTTTGGATCATCGCCACCGCAACCACGATAAACAACATGATGATCGACAAAGAGGACGCAAAGCCGAATTTGTAGGATCCGAACAGGTTATTCACGATTTCCAAGCTCAGCGTATTCGTCGCGCGATCAGGACCACCGCGCGTCATAATGAATGGCAACTCGAACGTCTTGAGCGTGCCAACAGTGGACAAGATGATGTTGACCGTGAAACTGGATGCCAACAACGGCAGCTCCAGATGGCGGAAGCGTTGCCATGACGATGCACCGTCTAACCGGCCTGCTTCCTCAATGTCTTGCGGGATACTCGCGAAACCGACGAGGAAAATCGCAGTTGTGTAGCCAACAAACATCCAGACATGAGTAAAGGCGATGGCATACAATGCGGTATTGGGATCACCCAACCAACCGCGCGTCAGGCCCTCAAGGCCAACGGCAGTCAACAGGGCGTTCAACCCACCAGAATACGGGGAATAGATGAACTGCCAGACATACCCAACGATCACGAATGACATCATCGCAGGCGTAAACAAAACAGCGCGGCAGAAATTACGAATTGCGGGCATGCGGTGCAGCAACGCTGCAAACATGAGACCTAACAGCGTTTGCGCAGCGACAACGATGAAAGTGAACTTTAACGTGGTCCAGACCGCGTTCAAATAACGTGACCGATTTAGGAACCTTTCGTAATTGTCCAAACCGATGAATTCCGACGCACCGACGCCCTTAAAGTCGGTAAAGCTCATCTGAACTGTCAACGCGATGGGGTAGACGAAAAAGCAAACGATCACCAACAGTGCTGGCGCCGTGAACCAAAACATACTGACTGATCGTTTCATTGATGGCTTCCCTTACGCGGTCGTAGGTGGTGCGCCCTAAGGCGCACCGCGTCAAAATTACAGGCTGTCTTCGACGGCCTCGTCCCAACGCTCCAAGACGTTTTCGTTCGACTTGTCGGTATCCAGCAAGAACCCGGTCAGACTATCCCAGATTTCGCCTTCCAACGCCTTTGGCCAATCGAGCACGGCGAACGGGTACATAATAACGCCACCATCGACACGCGCCTGATCGTAGGCCGAGGCCAGATCAGGCAGACCGCTCGCACCGCCCTGAAACGGGCTATAGGCACTTTCCGCGTCAAGCATGATTTGCAGGTTTTCAGGATCAGAGAAGAATGCAATGAACCGCGCGGCTTCTTCTGCGTGCTCTGTTTGGGCGCTCATTGACCAACCGATCCCGAACAGATCAAGCGCTACACCACTGTCCTTGCCAGACGGGATTGGTGCAAAACTGTAATCAAGCCCTTCGACACTTGAGAAATCGGCGATGTTCCACGCGCCTTGCGGCATCATCGCAAAGTTGCCAGCCTTGAATTCTGTCAAAGCCGTTGACCATGGATCAAGACCCGCCTGCCCGTCCGGATCGACGCATTTGTTGTCAATCAAGCCACGCACAACGTCCAATGAGGCGTTGAAGCTCTCTGATTCAACGAAGCTCGCCTCGCCCATGCCCAATGCCGCGGCATCGTCTGTTTGCTCTAACCCATTTGAGATCACAAAAAGTGGTGCTGAAAATCCGCCGGTAAAGATAAGCGGCCGGATGCCCGCGGCATCAAGCGCCTGACAAGCCGCATGTAGTTCATCAATCGTCGTCGGCGCGTTTTCAATGCCTGCCTGTGCAAGCAACCCGTTGTTCACGAAATTACCCATACCGATCACTTCGAGAGGCATGATATAAACGGCATCTCCCGTCGTCACGGATGGCACCAATGATGGTTCCAACCGACCGTACCACTCTGAATCAGTGCCGAGATCTGCAAGCAATCCTGCATCACCCCAGATCGACACCAAAGGCATGTCCGTCATCATCACGTCAGGCGCGTTATTTCCTTGCAGACGCGGTGGCAGCACAACATCTGTATCCAGACGGCTGATATACGAAAATTCAACTTTGATATCCGGATTGGCGGCCTCAAAGGCCGACACCAGCTCTGCGATACCAGCGGGTTCAGCTTCGTTGCCCTTCCAGCCCGTAACATCAAGTACGACTTGTTGTGCGTTTGCGGTTTGCGCTGCTACGGTCAGGGCCGCAATTGCCGCGCAGGTCATCGAACGGAATAGGGTCATCAAACTTTCCTCCACCATAATTTGATATACTATTTTCATGACTTTGTAATACTTAAGGCCAGCAATCAACCAAAATTACGGCACCCTATGCCAATAATTTTGAAAATCCGTGCGATTTCAAATATATTTTGTGGCAGTTCATATTCCGATAAAGTATATAATGACTAAGAAACTCTCCCCGAAAGCAGCTATCATGACCAAAACGAGTGACAGCAGTTCGATATACTCACGCATTCTTGCTGATATCGGCACTGGCCATTTTCCGGGAGGAACGCGTCTGAAGGTGCAAGATCTTGCCAGTCGTTATGGGACGTCCATCATCCCGGTGCGCGAAGCACTGCGCTTGTTGCAGGGCGAAGGCATCGTCACGATTGCCCAGAATAAAGGGGCCACGGTTTCCAGTTTTGACGCGGATTCGCTTCGCGACATTTTTGAAATCCTCCAATTGATGGAACCCTACTTTGTCGAAACATTCGCAAGAAGCTGCACGGAAGCGGACCTTTTAGAGCTGGAAAGCCTGCAAACCCAACTTGAGTCGGTGCCGGTCGAAGATAAATCTACATTCACCGGTTTGGATTTGCAGTTTCACGAATTCATCGCGCGCAAACATTACAACGGGCGCGCCTTTGGCATTTGGCGGCTGCAACGCCGCATTCTGAACGCGCTTGCTATGAGCGTGCCGATTTCGCGCGCGCGCCACATCGAAATTTTGCAAGAACATCGCGATCTTATCACGGCCTTTCGCGAAAACGACATGAAGCGTGCAGTGGAATGCATCAAAGACCATGTGCGCGGCGCCGGCGATCAGATGTATCTACAGCTGAAGACAAATCGCTTGCGCGACTAACGTCATCTGATCCCCTGCCCTATATTTCGCCCGCGAAATGGCAAAGGACGTCGGCGCCTGCGATTTTGCGCGCTGTCGGCGCAGTCGTATGGCACAATTCCTGCGCATGTGGACAACGTGACGCGAACTTGCACCCCGTACCGGTCTTCCCTTCTTCCGCCAAAGCAACTGGCGTCTTGCGGGTCTTCGTACGTGCGCGCGGATCAGGAACCGGCACTGCCGCAAGCAACGCGCGGGTATAAGGATGTCTAGGCGTCTCAAAAAGTTCTTTGGTGGTGGCGAGTTCCACAATTTGCCCCAGATACATCACAGCAATCCGGTCGCAAATATGCTCAACAACGGCGAGATCATGCGCGATGAAAATATACGTCAGGTCATGCATTTCCTGCAAATCCTGCATAAGGTTCAATGTCTGCGCCTGAATAGAAACATCCAGCGCTGATACAGCTTCATCAGCAATAACGACTTCGGGATTTGTCGCGAGCGCACGTGCAATTCCCAACCGCTGTCGTTGACCACCCGAAAACGCGTTCGGATACCGCAGCAGAAATTCAGGACGCAAGCCAACTTGCTCGAGCAGTTCCGATACGCGATCGGCCAATCGCTTTCCGCGCAGCCCTTCGGATTGCTGCAGACACTGGCCAACGATGTCTATCACGCGCAAACGTGGGTTCAACGACGACTGCGGGTCTTGAAAAACCATGCGCATGTCCCGCCAAATATCCGTCAGCGACTTGCGATCACAGGACACAAGTTCCACGCTAGGTTTGTCTTTGCGGTTGAACGCAATTGTGCCGCCCGATGGTTGCAGAATCCGCATAACACAGCGCCCAAGCGTGGTTTTGCCCGATCCGCTTTCGCCAACAATCCCGAAGGTTTCACCACGGACGACGTCGAACGATACATCGTCAACGGCACGCACAACATCGGTGGATTTCCCAAAGAACCCTCCCCCGATCGGGAAGTGCATCTGCAGGTTCTCAACTTTGATGATCGTCTCAGACATCTGCACGCGCCTCTGAATGAAGGAAACAAGCCACCTTGCCATTGTCCTTTGGTGTCAATGCAGGCGTCGCAACATCGCATGTGCCAGCCATATAATGATCGCAACGGGTTCGAAACGAACACCCGGACGGACAGGCAAGCGGATGCGGCACCATACCCCTGATCGCAGGAAGCCGATCTTGTTTGGCACCGCCGATCCGTGGGACCGATTTCAGCAAGGCCTGCGTATAAGGGTGCTGAGGGTTGTCAAAAATCGAATAGACATCGCCAAATTCAACCACTTTGCCCATGTACATCACAGCAACGTCTTCGGCGACTTCGGCAACGACGCCTAAATCATGCGTAATCAGCATGACGCCCATTTCCAGTTCGTCTTTCAGCTCTGCGATCAAATCTAGAACCTGTGCCTGCGTTGTGACATCCAATGCTGTTGTCGGTTCATCGGCGATCAGCAGTTTCGGCTGGCAGGACAGGGCCATCGCGATCATTGCACGCTGCCGCATGCCACCTGACAGCTCAAACGGGTAGGATTCGAACCGTTCCGCTGGTTTGGGAATACCAACGCGGGCGAGCTGTTCGATCGCCTCTTCTTTCGCTTCGACCTTTGTCATTTTGCGATGCAGATGCAGTGTTTCGGTGATTTGCTTGCCAATCTTCGTGATCGGGCCCAGCGACGACATGGGCTCCTGAAAGATCATCGCAATGTCTTGCCCGCGAATACGCCGCAGTTGCTTGGACCCTGCGCGCGCTGTGGCAAGATCAAGCGTTTCACCTTCGGTGTTGCGGTATGTGATTGACCCGGCAACGATTCTTCCGGGGTTATCAACGATCCGCAAAATAGACCGCGCCATAATGGATTTGCCGCTACCGCTTTCGCCGAGAATACAAAGCGTGCGATTGCGATGAACATCAAGATTCACACCGTCCACGGCTTTGATCACGCCATCATCGGTGAAGAAATGGGTCTTGAGTCCCCGAATTTCGATCATTGGGTCTGTATCAATGGGCATGTGGGTCTGCGGCATCACGAAGGCCGTCTCCTAGGAAATTAAGCGCAAGGACAGCAATCACGATCATGCTTCCGGGGGCGATCAGCAACCAAGGCGCTTCGACCATGGTGCGAATGTTCTGGGCTTCTTTCAACAGCGTACCCCAACTGATAATGGGCGGCTGCAGCCCGATCCCCAAGAACGACAACGACGTTTCAGCAAGGATCATCAATGGCACCGCCAACGTGAGCGACGCGATGATGTGGCTAGAAAAGCTGGGCACCATATGACGGCGGATCACAGCCCAATCGCTAAGCCCGTCAAGCCGTGCTGCTGTGATAAAATCTTCATTGCGCAGCGACAGGAATTTGCCGCGCACCTCGCGCGCCAGTGATGTCCAGCCGATCATCGAAACAATCAGCATGACAACAAAATATGTGCGAAGCGGTGGCCATCCCAATGGAATTGCCGCTGCAAGGCCCATCCAAAGTGGGATCGTCGGAATTGACCGTAAAAATTCGATCAACCGCTGGATAACGTTATCGACCCAACCACCGTAGTAGCCAGAGATGCCGCCAAGCGACACGCCGATGACAAGCGAAATGAGAACACCCACCAATCCGATGGACATCGACACTCGCGTTCCCATCACAATCCGGCTCAGAATGTCGCGACCAAGGCGGTCTGAGCCAAGCAGGTAAAATGTATCGCTAGGGTCAATCGGGCCGAAGAAATGGCGATCCGTCGGGATGAATCCCAACAGGTCGTATTCAAATCCGGTCACAAAGAATCCCAACGGGATGATTTCATCGGGATCGTCTGCGTAAGATCGGCGCATCGTAGCCTGATCAATCTGCATCTTTCGCGCTTTTGCATGCAACTGAAAGTCGCGTCCGCCATCAGGTGTTTCGACGAACAGGTGTATCCCCTGCGGAGGCGCAAAAATGCCGCGTCTGTTTGTTTCGTCTGGCGCTTGGGGGGCGATGAATTCACCAAAAATCGCCATGAGATAGATAAACCCCGTCAGCCAAAGGCTGAAATACGCGACCTTATGGCGGCGAAACTTGCGCCACATCAGCGCCCTTGGGCTTAGCAGTAAAGGTGCGGCAACAGTGTCGGTCTGTGTTTCGGTCATTGGTAACGGATCCTTGGGTCAATCCATGCCAGAAGAACATCGGAAATCAGTGTGCCTATCACGGTCAACATGCTGACGATCAGGATCAGCGATCCGGCAAGATACATGTCCTGCACCAGCAAGGCGCGCAGCAATAGGGGGCCGGTTGTGGGTAGGTTCATCACCACCGCGACGATAATTTCGCCCGACACAAGGGTCGGCAAAATCCAACCGATCGTAGAAACAAACGGGTTCAGCGCGACACGCACCGGATAACGCATCAGCAATTGGAATTCGGACATGCCTTTCGCGCGGGCCGTCACGACGTAGGGACGGTAAAGTTCGTCCAACAGATTTGCACGCATAATGCGGATCAACGCTGCGGCGCCGGATGTGCCGACGACAACAATCGGCATCCAAATGTGTTTTATGAGATCAACAAATTTGTCCCAACTCCAAGGCTGATCCAGGTACTCTGGACTGACCAGACCACCGACAGATTGGCCGAAATACTTGAACGACACATACATCATCACCAGCGCCAGCAAGAAATTCGGGACCGCAAGGCCCACAAAACCAAAGAACGTGGCCGTGTAATCGCCAACAGAATACTTGCGCACGGCCGAATAGATGCCAATCGGCAGCGCGGTGATCCAAATGAACAAAAGGGTCAGGATCGAAATGCCGAACGTCCAGCCCAAGCGATCCCAGATCAGGTCGTTCACAGGCACGTTTTTCTCGAACGAAATGCCGAAATTGAAGTGAAACAAAATACCCTTCATCCACTTCAGGTACTGCACGTACATAGGTTGCCCGAGACCATATTGGTCACGCAGGGACTGCATGGTCCCCTCGTCCAAGCCACCACTGTCGTTCAGCTCTGCGGCAAGCGTATCAAGGTAATCCCCCGGCGGAAGTTGGATGATCGCAAAGGTAACGACAGAAACTAAAAAGACGGTCGGTATCATGTAAACGATACGTCGAAAAAGAAATCCGAGCATGACGTGTCCTCTAGGCGATGCGTCGCGTGTCTTGAAAATCGTAGCAGAGCTTAGCCCGGGAGGACCATGGACAAAGCTCTGCTACCTTTCAGCATCCGGCTACAAAATGCAGCCGAACGCGGGCTACTTTTCAGCGGAGATTATCGCCGCCCTCAAAGTAAAACTGTGCCGTATAGGGCGCCGGAGTCCAAAGCTGTCCGGCAATCGGCATCGGGTCAGGATAGTTGCGCAAATTCTCGCGTGCGATCCCATAGGCCCCATCACTTTGCATCAGGCCGATCGTCAAAAGCTGGCCAGCAGCTTGATCAATCAGGCTTTTCAGCGCGGTTTCTTGGACTGCAGGGTCAGCAGACCCAGTGACACCTTCATATGCTTCGAACAAAGCTTTGATATTGGCTGGTGGTTCAGTACCCGTTGTCGGATCAACACCCCATGCAGCCCATTCAGGTGCCCAATATACCGCCTGACCACGTGGCAGGTAGCAATCTGGGTTTGTATAGGCGTCGTTCAGACCGCCCGGACAGTTCCAGATATAGCCGTCATGTTCAGCGTTGGATGCCACTTCTTGCAGACGTGACCGATCACTTGCACGAACCTGAATATCCAAACCAACGTCCGCTGCGTAACCGGACACCAGTTCCATAACGTCAGGATATTGGAACCCGAACACATCAGCGACAAGGAATACCAAAGTCAGACGTTCACCATCGGGTCCCAACCGGAACCCGTCATCGTCTTTTCGATCCAGACCCATACCGTCAAGCAATGCGTTTGCTGCATCAGGATCAAAGTCCGTATATTGTGTGGACCATTCTTCGTTATAAAGCGGCGACAATGGATGCGGTGATGTTTGAACCGCATTGCCGACGCCCAGATAGACCAGATCAATGATCTCCTGACGGTCAATCGAATGGCTCAATGCCTGACGGAATTCGAACGTGTTTACGATTTCGTTCTTAACCGGATCAGGGTTGTTCAGGTTCAACATCAAGGCAGCTTGCGATGCGGTGATATCGCCAACCTGATAGAAACCGTACTGACCTCGGTCCTTATTATCAGTCAGCGCTGCAAGGTTGGCAGGGCGACCAATGTGACGCGCCATATAGTCGATTTCGCCGTTAAACGCCTTTAGTAGGATCGATTCAGGGTCTTCGACCTGATCCCACGTCACGCGATCAATATAAGGGAGCTGATTCCCCTCGCCGTCAACCTTCCAGTAGTACGGGTTACGCTCCGCGACCATACGGTCGGTTGAACCGTAGGCCTCGACGATGTGCCACGGGTGTAGCGTCGGACGGTCAGCGTTCTGCCAGAAGATCGGAGTATGCATCGGACCGGCACGCAGGTTGAACAATGACACCCAATCAGCCGCAGCAGGTTCAGCATCAACAAGCGCCTGAATGTCGGAATTGTAATCCGCATGGAACTGTTCAAGGTAGTGGCGCGGATAGTTCACGGTGTAATAGCCGAACCCGTATGCGAGGTTCTGCAAGAACAATCCATTGGCCTCACCGAATTTGAACTCGACAGTATTTTCGTCGATCTTTGTGACTTCGACGGGGCCGCTAGCGCCTGTATACATCGGGTGTTTCGATGGCGTCAGCCGCTCATCGGAAAACACTTCGTACCAGAACATGATGTCATCCACGGTGAATGGTTCACCGTCAGACCACTTCATGCCATCGCGCAGATTGAACGTGAACGTCGTCGCATCTTCGGAAACCGTGTAGCTTTCGGCGATATTCGTTTCGACCGTTGACCAATCGGCGCTCCAGCGTACCAGGTTTTCGTTACTGATAAGGCGGACCATGTTGTGCTGGTCGCCCCCGCCAAGAATAGCGCGGCGCAACGTCCCGCCATATTCACCAATACTGTCGAGCGTTTCTTGGACCATTGGGCTGGCTGGCAACCGGTCCTCGATCGCGGGCAATGCACCCGATGCGACCAAATCAGCGAGACCTGGCGCCTCTTGATAGTCTTGTGCAATCGCGGGCAGCGCGCCCGCAACAGCCAAGCATAGCGCAGCGGAACCGCTCGCTAGCGCTCGCTTTAGTGTAACCTGAGTCCTCATGTCTTATCCTCCATTAGTATAAGTGACAGCATTATGAATGATGCCAGCGCGACCTCCCCGTCGCTTTAATTATACTATCGATATAATATAATATATTAACCGTAGTTCTTTCCCTATCCAAAATGCAAGAATTAATTTACCACCTATTCAAGACGGCACCGTCACGTCCTGAGGCCACTGGTCAGTGTATGCTGTCATTCATGGTGTGAAACTGGTCGAACTTTCCGTCCGCCTCTTGCCTGAAAGAGGAATCAGTTGCGCGCGCCACAAAGTTTGCGCTATAGAAACGCTAAACAACAAGATGACGCTGCAAAGCGTTACCAAATCAGCGGTGGACAACCATGCCTGAGCGACAGGGGCGTATCGAAATTAATACCCGCATTCGTGAGAATGCGGAACACCTCGCTGCGGCGCTTGAAGACCATATGCACAAGGTCTTTGCTCCAGATGCACGCAAGGAATTGCGCCTGTTTACTGCGGGTGAAACAGCAGATCTTCTTGGTATCTCAACCAGTTTCCTACGCAAGCTACATTTCGAAGAAAAACTACCCGAAGTAGAGTCTACTGCAGGCGGAAGACGGCTTTATCACGCGTCTGACGTCCAAGCGATTCGCGACATATTAGAGTCTAATGCTAAGACAAAAGGCACCTATCTGCGTGGACGGCGCGGTGATGATCCGGTTCAGGTCTTATCGTTCCTCAACTTCAAAGGTGGATCGGGTAAAACCACGAGTGCTGTGCACACGTCCCAATGGCTCGCCCTGCGGGGCTACAAGGTCTTGGTGGTCGATATTGATCCGCAGGCATCGCTCACAACGCTTTTCGGATACCGGCCAGAGGTCGACTTTCTCGAAAGCGGAACGATTTACGACGCGATCCGCTATGATGACCCCCTGCCCTTGTCAGACGTTATCCAAAAGACGTTTTTCACGGGTATCGATCTCGCTCCCGGCGGGTTGCTTTTGCAGGAATTCGAACATGAAACACCGCAAGCCTTGCGTACAAATGTACAGCCACCGTTCTTTACACGGCTGGCAACCGTCCTTCAGACTGTAGAACAAGACTACGATGTCATCATCTTCGATTGCCCGCCGCAGTTAGGATACCTGACGATGTCCGCGCTTTGTGCGTCGACAGGCGTTCTGATTACGATTGTGCCGAATATGCTCGACGTGGCGTCAATGTCCCAGTTCCTACAAATGAGCGCGGATTTACTTGATGTCGTCTCTGACGCGGGCGCAGACATGCAGTTCGATTTCATGCGGTTTCTGATCAATCGCCACGAACCGAACGATGGTCCGCAGCAACAGGTCGTCGCGTTCCTGCGACAGCTGTTCGGTGACGACGTCATGGTCGCCCCGATGTTGAAATCCACAGCGATTTCAGATGCAGGCCTGACCCAACAAACCATTTTCGAAGTGGAACGCAGCCAATTTCACCGCAACACCTACGACCGTGCGGTGGATTCACTCAATCTTGTTTGCCAAGAGGTCGAACAGTTGCTGCAAACCGCATGGAGACGATAGATGGCACGCAAAGGCATTCTGAGCAGTAACATTCCGACGGGTACCCGTTCCAAACCGGCGGCACGGCCCCCTGCCCCATCGCGCGGCACCGTTGGTGCCTTGCAATCGTCACTGAGCAAGCTGCAGGAAAACGCGGTCCAAGAAATCAGTGCCGACCTGATCGAAGATGCCGGTGTTGAAGACCGACTAGGTTTTAGCGGCGAGGCCCACAAGCAACTCAAGGACAGTCTGGAAACCTACGGACAGCAGGTGCCTGTGCTCTTGCGCCCGCATTCCACAAAGAACGGCCACTATGAAATCGTTTATGGTCGCAGGCGTCTCAAAGCGTTGAAAGATCTTGGACTGCCCGTGAAAGCAATGGTGCGTCAGCTTGATGACCACGCTTTGATCATGGCGCAGGGTCAAGAAAACACCGCGCGGCAGGATCTGAGTTTTATCGAAAAGGCATCATTTGCAGCCCAGCTGCAGGACATGAAATATGACCGGCAGACAATTGCTGCGGCGCTTTCGATTGATCTGCCGATGGTATCGCGCATGTTGAAAATCGGCACGGCCTTCACCCTACCCTTTTTGCGTAACATTGGATCCGCCCCAGGCATTGGGCGCGACCGCTGGGCGACTTTGGCCAAGGCGATGGAAGCAGACGGTGCATCGAACCGCGTGGACGCTTTC
The DNA here is from genome assembly GCF_023015725.1 of Loktanella sp. F6476L. Lineage (NCBI taxonomy): Bacteria > Pseudomonadati > Pseudomonadota > Alphaproteobacteria > Rhodobacterales > Roseobacteraceae > Loktanella > Loktanella sp. F6476L. The sequence goes on from NZ_JALKAR010000011.1 coordinate 67,431, forward strand.
ATGCGCACGCCCGACTTTGCGACCTTGTCATCAAATGACCGTTTTGAGGCCGCGCTGAAACGTGCTGCAGCCCCAAAGCCTGCAAAGGCGCTCACCAAGCCTCGCACGCTGCGCACCGCAGATGGCAAAGCTCTTGCCGATATTAAACAGACCACGCGGGGCGTCACGTTGAACATCCCATCGCGCACGGCTGACGGCTTTGACACGTGGTTCAACGCCAACGCCGATGCAGTGCTGCAAGACCTTCACGACCAATGGACCAAATCCACTGACGCGGAGTAATGAAACAAAAACAGGAGAGGCACGAGCAGACCGACAATAAAAGAAAAGCCCCCCAGGATTGATCCCGGAAGGCCATTCTCGATCTTCGCACTTTTGAGATAGCCCCGAACCGCGCATCCTGTCAACGCCGCATCACTGTGCGGCGACGGGTAAATATTGTCTTTCGTGAAATTATTATGAAACATGAACGCCAAATGCAGTTTGGGCGATCGACACCTGCTGTCCAATCGTCCGATGTGACCCTTGTTGATAAGTGGCAAGTGCTGCAAGATTTAACGGATTGCGCGGAAACGCTGGAATTGAACCACCGCACATTAAGCGTACTACGCGCACTACTGACATTTCACCGCGATCGCGACATCGACCCGGAGCCACTGAGCACTGTAGTTTTCCCATCCAACAAAACATTGTCCCATCGCCTGAATGGCATGCCGGAAAGCACCTTACGGCGACATCTGTGCAAGCTTGTGGCAGCTGGCGTTGTCATCCGGCACGACAGCGCCAATCGCAAACGGTTCAAGCGCAGGGCAGGGGTAGCCTACGGATTCGACCTTGCACCCTTGGCACAGAATGCAGCTTACATTGCATCTATCGCGGATCAGGCGTGTGAAAAACGTGACCGGCTGGCAAATTTGCGTGACCACATCGCACAGCTGCGCGAAACGTTTCTAAGCAACAATGGGCCATGTGAAATCACAGAAGAGGCCCGCGTCATTCTACGCCGCAAACCTGACGAAGCTGTTTTGAATGCTCTGAAGGCACGTCTTGAAGGTCAGATAGAGACGGTCACCACAGCGAAAATGAACGGTCATGACAACCAAAATGAGCGGCACATACAATCTGAATCTTTAATATGCTCTGATCAGGTTGTGGAAAAAAAAGAACACAATAGCACAACAAGCGACAGAGCTTTGGTGCGACTGTTAGAGCAATGCAAAGAATACAAGCTCTACTTTCCCGATCCTGTGCGACACTGGAACGATGCATTCAAGATTGCTAGCCAACTCACGGGGATGATGGGCATCGATCAAGCGGTGTTCTTACAAGCTGTATCCAAGATAGGTAAGAAGAAAAGCGTCATCGCGATCTTTCAGACATTGGACCGCCTGCCTACGATTGACAATCCGGGTGGATATTTGAGGCGTTTGATCCAAAATACGCAGCCTAACCCTGAAACCGCCCTCTAATGGCCGTTGTTGTCACCTGACAATCGTAAAAAATACGTTATATCAACGTGTTAACGCTTATGATTGCCCGAATTGTTCAAAAATCCCTGAAAATAGGGCCGTTTCAAGTAGGGCAGGGGGGATCCGCGCACCTTAGCCTTTCACAGCACCCGCTGTCAGTCCTGATTGGAACTGACGTGTCATCAGCAGATAGGCAATCACAACTGGCAAGGTTGAAACCACCACGGAACTAAATACGAGGCCCCATTCAGTGGAATATGCTCCGATGAAGGAAACGATACCAACCGGCATTGTCTGGACCTCTGGTTTGAAGGCGAGGATGAGTGGGATGAAAAATTCGTTCCACATCCAAACGCCATTGAGGATGGCGACCGATATCAAACCGGGCTTCATCAATGGCACTACGATGCGCCAAAAAATTTGCCATTCGGTTGCACCGTCCATCCGGGCGGCGCTGATCAGATCACGGGGCAGGGCGGCTGCGATCGGAGTCAACACAAGCACCCCAAGCGGCAAACCCATGGCCACATAAGGCACGATCAACGCGAATAGCGTACCAAAAAGCCCTACAGCCTTCAGCACGATAAAGAGCGGCAGAATGATTGCATGAACTGGCACCAGAAGCCCTGCTACAAACAGCGTATACAGCCCCATCGCCAACTTCTTTTCTTTGCGGCTCAACCCGTAAGCAATCATTGTCGCCAGTACGGTGCTGATCAAGACCGCCAAGGTGGTAACGATGATGGTGTTGGGCAAGGTCAACGACAGTGATGCATCTGTCCATGCTCGACTGTAGTTTTCGATCTTCCATTCTTTAGGTAGACCAAACGGGTTAATGAAGAATTCCGGAACCGATTTGAACGACGCGATGACCATGAACAAGATCGGTCCCAGCACCCAGATAGAAGCAATGACCAAAACGGCTGTTCGGGCTGTCTTGCCCATGAACAGACCAAAGTTACTTTGACTACGTTGAAGTTGCGCGCTCATGTTTCGATCTCCCGGCCGCGTAGCATGCGGATTAATCCCCAACAGATGCCTGCCATGATGGCCATCATCAAAAGTGCCATCGCAACCCCGAAGGCAAACCGGATATCAGCGCTTGAGAATGACGACCCGCCAAAAGCTGTCCGGTAAATCAAGGTGCCGAGAACATCGGTGCTAAAGTTTGGTGCCCCAAGCGGTCCAGCGATCACATAGACCACGTCAAATGTTCGAAACGTGCCAATAAACGTCAGAACCGTCAGCGCCGTAAAGGCAGGGGACAGCTGTGGGAACACGACTCGCCAGAAAACTTGGCGACTGTTCGCGCCGTCCATTTCTGCAGCCTGCTTCAACTCTTTAGGGACGTTTTGCAGGCCGGACAGGTAGATGATGATCGACCAGCCCATCGAATTCCAGGCGGTGACAAAGATGATGACGGCCAGCGCAGTGCTGGGGTTCGACATCCACTGACCTTGCAGGAAACCAAGCCCGACAGCCTTCAGAAGCGGATTGATCAGCCCGATGTTGGGTGACAGCATCAACGTCCAAACGAAACCGGTCGCAACAAGCGACATGATCACCGGTAAGAACAGCACCGTCCTGTAAAACTGCATGAACCGCGGATTTTCGTTCAGTAGAACCGCGAGGTACAGCCCGACTGTGTGTTGAAAAACAAGGATAGCGGCAAAGATAATCGCGTTGTGGAATGCGGCGCGATAGAACGGCCAATAGGTCAGGATCTCTGCGTAGTTTGAGAGGCCAATGAACGACAGATCATTGCCCAATCCTGACCAATTGGTCATCGAGATGCCAAATGCGATTGCCAATGGCACTAGCATGACAGCGAGGAACGCAATGAACCCGGGCAGTACGAACCACAGGTGCCCGTAGGTAAGCGAAAATTGTGACGGTGGTTTGGGGGCTGCTGAGCGTTGCATCGTGGACCTCATCGGCAAGAATGTGTGGGGGCGGCAGAACCGCCCCACACGGGGAATTATTCGGTTGAGAGAACGACCGCGCCTTGTACGGCAGCGGCGAAATCTTCCGGCGTCATTTCGCCCAAGAACAACGCAGCAGTGTTCTGTTGCGCGACGGCCCAAACGTTGCTTGTTTCCGGCAATTCGTAGAACACCCGCATGTCATTGCTGGCAGCGGCATCAGCGAATTCTTCGAGGATACGGTTTTCAGACGGCACAACATTTTTGTTTGTGGTCATCATGATCGTATCAACAACCAACTGTTGGGCGTCGTTCCCGAGCATCCATTGCAAAAACGTCTTGGCGGCTTCTTCATGTTCCGTCTCAGAATTGATCAGGTAGATGTATTCCAGACCGGTCACCGTCGCAGGAGCATTGTCACCTACACCGGGGAAGGGAACAACTCCAAGGTCAACGTCCGGATTGATCTCAACATAACCCGCATAGTCACCGGACCCACCTGGCATCATTGCACCTTGGCCGAGTGCGGCAAGGGCTTTGCCCTCGACGTAAGGCGTGGTCAGTGCGCCCGGCTGCATGCATTCGCCAACGTCTTGCAAGAATCGCGCCGCTTCGATCAAATCAGGGTCTGTGAACTTACGCTCACCCCGGCGCAGTTCTGCAAAACCGTCTACACCCAGTACGGACGCTGTCATCATCATATACATGAAGGAAGGCACAATCCCGTCAGATGCAGGGACGATCAGAGGGGTGATACCCTGATCCTTCAAGGATGCGCACATCGCAAGGAATTCAGCTTGGCTGGATGGTGGCGTCAGCCCAAGATCGTCAAAGATATTGCGGTGGTAATACAGCCCAACGGAATAGGAGCCGAGGATAGGCACACCATAGACAGACCCGTCTTGATCAATGGCCTCAGCCGCCGCATCGCGCAGGCTGGACAGGTCCAGTTCGCCCGTCAGGTCCATGGCATAGCCAGCCTCGGCTGCTGCAAGCGTTTCAGGGCCCGCAGGTAGGCCGAACAGGTCAGGAGCTTCGCCCGCAGCAAGCGCCGTGTTCAGGCGCGCCGAATAGTTGGTGCCTGCGATCTCTTCTAGTTCGATGGTGATGTTGGGGTGGCTTTCCTCGAACAGGTCCAGAATGGCTTGGGTCCGGTCTTTCCATTCAGGATGCTGGTGCCACATCGTCAATGTGATGTCTTCGGCAAAGGCGGGCATGACCGCGCCTAGGGTCATCGCACTGGCCAAAAGCCCTGTGATCATTGGACGTTTCATTTGTCTTCCTCCCGGTTTGATAACGTGGCCTCCCGCCACGTTTTGAAATTCGCTGGTTAGCTGCGCATGGCTTGGCCTGTTTTGGCGTCAAAGACATGCAGCCGCGCACAATCAACGGCGATGGTGACGGTGTCACCGGCCTTGGCTGTTGATTGGGATGAGAACCGGCAGATGCAGCTGGATTTTTCGGTCGCATCAAGTGCGATGGTTTCAAGGTCGTCGTCTTCCCCGACAGTGACCGCCGCCGCCAACAAGCTGACATGGGCCATGTGGTCAGAACCCAACGATTCCAACAGGGCCACAGGTGCTGTCAGGCATTGATTGGTGGGGTGGTCGGGCTTGAGACTTGCATCTTCGAGGTCCTCGGGACGCATGCCGATGATGATATCTTGTCCAATGTTGTCTTTGATCAGATCGTATTTGTCCTGCACTTCTTGCGCGATGGCTAAGGCTTGACCGCCGATATGCACCATGAGCCCAGTGTCGCTCCCCACCAGCTTCGCGTGGAATAGGTTCATTGCTGGTGATCCGATAAACGAGGCCACAAAGGTGTTCGCAGGGTCGTGGTACATCACGTCAGGTGTGGCGACCTGCTGCAACACGCCTCCGCGCATTAAAGCGACGCGGTCGCCCATGGTCATCGCTTCGACCTGATCGTGGGTGACGTAAATGGTCGTGACTTTCAGTTCGCGCTGGATTTGGGCAACTTCGGCGCGCATTTTGACGCGCAATTTGGCATCAAGGTTCGATAGCGGCTCATCCATTAAGAACACCGAAGGCCGGCGGATGATCGCACGGCCCATCGCCACCCTTTGACGTTGACCCCCGGATAAAAGGCCCGGTTTGCGGGTCAGGTAGGTTTCAAGCTGTAAGGTCTTGGCGACCTCGGACACCCGTTGCGCAATTTCCTCCTTGGGCACTTTGGCGATCTGAAGCGGGAAGGCGATATTGTCGAAAACCGTCATGTGCGGATAAAGCGCGTAGGATTGGAACACCATCGCGATATCGCGGTCGCGGGACGCAAAATCGTTGACCATTTGGTCACCGATCCACACTGAGCCGCCGCTGATATCTTCCAATCCGCCGATCATCTTGAGCGCGGTGGATTTCCCGCACCCTGACGGACCAACCAGCACTAAAAACTCACCATCTGCGATGTCGAGCGACAGTTCATCCAACGCGGGTTTATCTGTGCCATCATAAGATTTGCAGAGCTTTTCTAGAACTACCTTCGCCATCGTTGTCCTCATCGCAGGGTAGGGCAAGGCGCGCGAATTGGGCCAAGGGCTACCGATTTTGTGGCCCTAAGATGCACATAGTATTTCTTTAATCAACAATTAATCTATCTTAATCACATTATAATATATGATATTGGTTTCTCCCAAGAGCATTTCCTGCAAAATACTCTTTCATGAGAACAACAATGCATTGGAAAAGGACTGCAGGAAAACCACTGAGTTCGAAGATCACGACTTGGGAAAGGGGTGTCATGGCCCTGCGCGATGCCACCCAGACCTAAGGTATCAATATGAGAGAGATATAGGGAAACGTCAGCAATACAGTGAGGCGGATTAAATCTGCCAGCCAAAACGGCAATACGCCGCGAAAGATCGTTCGAATTGAAATATCTGACACTACAGATTTCAGGACAAACACATTCAATCCGATGGGCGGCGATATCAGGCTGATCTCTGTTACGACAACGACGATGATCCCAAACCAGATCGCGACCATTTCAGGGTCAGACAGGATGCCCGTCCCGAAATCAAGGGACGTCACTAGTGGGAAAAAGATTGGCACGGTGAGCAGGATCATCGAAAGGCTTTCCAGCACCGCACCCAGCACCAGATACATCAAGATGATAAAGAACATAACGGTCCAAGGACCAACATCCATTGCGGTGACCCATGACAAGATCGCGTCAGGCAAACCTGCAAAGCTGATGAAGTTCGAAAAGATTTCGGCGCCGATGACCAGAGCGAAAATCATCGCAGTCGTTTTGATCGTGTCTTCGCCTGCTGAGTATAGCTTCGCGAATGTCATGCCGCCCATCGCCACGGCGATGATTAGGGATGTCAGTGCGCCAATGGCTGCGGCTTCCGACGCCGTGAAAAAGCCCCCGTAGATTCCAACCATGATCACGATGAAAAGCCCCAACACCGACATAACGCCCCAGAAATCGCGGCTGGTCATTGGGTGCTGTTCAGTTTCTTGCGGTGCGAGCTCCGGTTTCAACCGGACCACCACGGCCACCGCCAACAGGTAAAAGCTAACGCCAACCAAGCCAGGCAATACGCCTGCGATAAAGAGTTTGCCGATGTCGGCCTCGGTGATCAGGCCGTAGATGATCAAGATAACGGATGGAGGTATCAGAATACCCAATGTGCCGCCAGCCGCGATCGAACCGCTCGCTAATGCATCATCATAGCCAACGCGGCGCATAGACGGCAAAGCTACCTTTGACATAGTCGCAGCGGTTGCCAGTGACGATCCGCAAACCGCGCTAAAACCGCCACAAGCCACGATTGTTGCCATCGATAGCCCACCCTTAAGCCGATAAAGGGCGCGGTGCGCTGTGGAAAACAGCGCACCGGACACGCCAGACACCGTTAGCAGGTTCCCCATCAACACAAACAACGGGATAACCGCCAATGTGAAAGAAAGAACCGTGTCAAAAGATGTATTACCCAACAGGGTAAAGCTGGCTTTCCAACTGCGGAGTAGCGCAAAGCCAACGGTGCCAACGATAATCATTGAGATTGCAATCGGCACACGAACGAGCACCAGCGCAAAGAGGGTGACAAAGCCTAGCAGAGCTTCCAGCATTTTATGTGGTTCCTAGTTTTGGTGCTTTTGAAATAGCGCAGCGATCACACTGATTCCGGCACCAAGGGCCACGATATAGGCGACATGTGCGACAGGTATTTCGAGCGAATTTGTGACTTGCCCATAGGACATCAGCTTGCCTGCATGATGCCATACTTCCCAAGAAATATAGCCAAATGTGACAGCGCAAACCAATCGCACAAAGATATCGAAAGATCGCCGTACGACAGAGTTTTTCGGCAACGGCAGCAGTTCCACTGCGATATGGCTACCGGTAAATGTGGCGACAGGCATTGCCAAATAAACGAGCGTCGCCAGTGCGATTTGGACCAGTTCAAACGCGCCGGGTAATGGGCTGTTGAATACGTAACGCGCGACAACATCCACACTTGTGAGCATCATCATGCTAAACAGGATGATGACGGCGCAAAACGTGAGCGCATTCTGGATGACCAGCCAGACGGTTACCGCCCGGCTAGTCGTTGTTTTTGGGTTAGACACTTGCAAGGTTACTGCCCTGTTGCGCTACGCATAGCGGCAAGTGCGGCGGCACCGTCAAAACCAGTGGCTTCAACTTCGGCCACCCAGTCTGCTTCGTAGCCATCGGCAAGGTCTTTGATCGCATCAACAACGGCTGCTGGCGCGTCATAGACGACGACGTCAGTAGTATCGACGAAGGCTGCCCCTTCGGTGTCAGCTAGATCCCAGCGTTCACCCGCCAAACGCGCGAACGTTTCGCCAGATACGGCTTCGATTGCGGCTTTGTCTTCGCCAGAAATGCCATCCCAAACGTCTTCATTCATGACGAGGAACCAGCTGGTGTTGTATATACCGCCGGGAATACGCATGGAATGCGTTATATGATCAGTTAGGTTAAACGCCTTGAGCGCCTCAATCGGAAACGTCACACCGTCGATAACGCCTGTGGACAGCTTTTCGTAAACATCGCCCGGGCCCATAAATTGCGTGGTGATACCCAAATCAGCGGCAAGGTCAGCGATATACCCACCAGGCGTGCGCACCTTTAGACCAGTGAAATCATCGATCGTTTCAATCTGACGTTGGTTATTGTGAAAATAGCCGGGGCCGTGCACGAACAAACCCAACAGCTTGGTTCCTACATGTTCTGACTGCGCATCTAGATCACCTGCATAGGTGTTCCAATATGCCACTGAAGTGTCTTCCGCCGTATCGCCGATAAAAGAGAATTCGCCGAGACGTGATCGCAAGAAACGGTCATCTTGTGTGAACGAATGCAGCCCATACGTAATGTCAGCAACACCATCAGCGGCGAGGTCATAATGCGCTGGCGGTGGCCCAAGCGCCTTGGCTAGCATGCGCACGGTGACACGCCCTTCGGTTACTTCAGCAACTGAATTGGCCCACGGCTGCATGATGCCTTCAACAATCGGATGTTGTGGTGGTAGCCATGATGACATGACTAGCTCTTCGGCCTGTGCTGCCCCCGCGATTGCGAGGCTACTTGCGATAGCGATACCGCTTACGAATGACTTTGTCGCCTTCAGAAATGACATGGCGGGTTCCTCCCATATTGATTCTTAGGTCCTCCCGACCTCTCAGCAATAATCGTATCACTTGCAACTAAGTCAATTAAAAGTTTCATTTGTTACTAAATATTCACTTGATCGAAGCATCCGCAGGTCGCTAAGCCGACTAGGTACAAAACGAGACAAACATGATGGCTAGAGATTTCCGAAACTTCGAACTCAGCGAGTTTTTTCCTTATCAAGTAAGGGTGTTCTATGCTCACGTGTCATCTTCAATTGCTGCCGTTTACCAAGCGCAATACGATGTCTCGCCGGCTGAATGGCGTTGCTTGGCGATCCTCAGTGCGGACAGTTGCTTGACGGCTGCGGAAATAGTTTTGCGCTCAAGTATGGATAAGGTCACGGTCAGCCGCGCGATCTCGAAGTTGCGACAGCGGAAATGGGTCGCCGAACGTTCAAACCGTAAAGACAAGCGCAGCAAACTGGTGTCGCTGACGGCCGATGGGCAAGGTATTCTAGCAGATCTTATGCCAAAAGTGATGATGGTCGAAAAGGCGTTGTTGAACGATATCGATCCTGATGATCTTGCTACATTCTACAAAGTCGTCGCCCAAGTCAGCGAGAATTCCGCGGCCCTGAAGTCTCACGATGCACGTCGAATGCAAAAGGCAACTGGGTAGGCCACCTGAAATGTGGCCTAGGTTTCAAGATGTGATTTGATCTTCGCAATCATGGGCAAGCTAGTGAGAGACTCGCCCCCGCGATCAACGTTGTAGAGCTGCGACATCAAACAAATGTCCCGCATAGCGGACCTTCGGTACAGATGCGGTACAGGCTGGTTCGAGTGTCTCTACACTTGATTGCCCGCGCGGACAGGTTTGCATGCGCTAAAGAAGATCTCATCAAACCTCATCAACTGCAGTATTTCTACCGCTCACACTTTGTGCGGACATTTTTTGTTACAAGTGTAAATAATCGGAAAAGATTTTTGCGTATGCTGTTGGTTTCGTTCGCACGCTTCATGTTTCGCGGTAGTTTACAGGGTGAGCTTTTTGCCCTGATTTATAAGGTTGTAACGAAATGGGTCGAAAACACGAATTCGCACGCTTCTGGTTTTTCTGGCTTCTGTGCCAATGAGGCAAAAGTTTGCGTTCAATTCGGCCCTCTCACGATTCCGAAATCAACGGAATTGCCGGATTTCTGTCTTTTTGAAGCCATAGTTGTCCCGCAGAAGTTGCATTACGACCTGTAACCTAATGAGAACGGTGACTAAAATGGCTCATGCGTTGAGTGCATCTATTCCGAACCAAGTGAAGCTTGTTGTTTGGGATCTAGACGAAACTCTTTGGAATGGTACGCTTTCGGAGGAAGGTATTTCAACCGTCGAGGCGCATTTGCAGATGGTCCGTGACCTCGTCGATCGCGGGATTATGTGTTCAATCTGTTCCAAGAACGATTTCGAAGATGCAAAGGCTGCGTTGGTAGATCTCGACATTTGGGATTATTTTGTTTTCCCACACATCGCATGGTCGCCGAAGGGCCAAGCGATCAAAGCCATGATTGCTGCGATGGGGTTGCGCGACGAAAACGTGCTCTTTCTCGATGATAATCACCTCAATTTAGAAGAAGCACAGTTCTTTAATCCGAACGTGATGGTCTTTGATGCCAATCAGGACATCCTGCCGTTAATGGATTTGCCTACACTGGCAGGCAAGGATGACAAGTCGCACAGCCGTCTTAAGCAATACAAAGTGATGGAAGAAAAGCAGGTCGAACAGGCTGAAACGGGTTTGTCGAATATCGACTTCCTTCGGCAGTCCGACATCAGGGTCAAGGTGATCACAGACGTCGAAGACCAGATGGACCGTGTCTATGAAATCCTGAACCGCACGAACCAGCTTAACTACACCAAAAAACGTGCGAACACCCCAGCTGAAAAGGCGCAGTTGCAAACGTTGCTAAACACTGCGGGCGTCCACGCGGGCCTGATCGAAGTGCAGGATCGTTATGGGGACTATGGCGTCGTGGGATTCTTTTGCGTCAGTGCCAAGTATTCTGGCAATGTCGTGCATCATCTCGCATTTTCATGCCGCACGTTAAACATGGGGGTCGAACAATGGGTTTGGCAGTTCCTTAACGAACCGGATTTCAGGACCGTTGGCGGAGTTGCCAACCCGATTGACGCACATGAAAATGTGGACTGGATCCAGGACGTCAAGGATTTCGATGCCCCCGAGACGGCAAGACAGCAGCAACATCTGTGTCTGGTCGGCGGGTGTGACTTGCTACAGGTGTCATTCTACTGTGGGACGGACCGTGATGAATTCGTCAACAAGCCGGACGACAACGGTATGTTGGTTCGTTTTGACGATGTCGGGTTCTTTCTGAATCAGCGTGATCCCGTTTTGAATCGTCTATTCACGCAGAAAAATTTTATCGGCTATGGTTCCGATGACATGGTGGCGCTGGACGAGTCTTTAGCGTCATCCGATCTGATCTTGCTGTCGATGTATTTCTCTTTCGCCAACGATTTGTTGTTCCAATACCGTGGGAAAGAACCAGGCAGCGAATTTCTTGGCAGCGTTCCACCCCGCAGATTTCAACAGCTGATGCGCGATCAAAAAACAGCGATGCGCTTTGCCAAATCAATGCAGCACCGCCCTTATGACATTCATGATCGTCTTGATCTGACACACCGATGCTTTCAGGTCGCGGATGTGCTGCGCCGGGCTGATGCGCCGATCTTTATTATCGGGACGACCGTCCGTCACGGACCTCAAGCAGAACGTAATCCGAAACCGCGCATTGCCTTTAATGACATGTGTAGAAAGTTCTGCGCAGAAACCCACAACGCACACTTCATCGATATCGACACATTGTTAACACCGGCCGAGTTCACAGACAGTGACCACTATAGCCGGACCGGGTACTTTAAAATTGCCGACTTCGTGAATTCGCACACAATGATGAAAATTGCGGCCTGACCCGCAGTGGTTGCTGATTTTGCGCGTTGAATAAGAGATACGCGAACAACCTGTTCGACCGATGCAGATCACGCAACTCGGCGCTTTTCGAAATTCGTGAATCTGTCACAGCACTGTCAGCAAGTTGATACGCGCGCACCCCTAGTCTTGGATATCCAAATCATCAAGGAGCAGATATCCATGCCACGTATATCCTTTACACGCCGCCAAACGCTTCTGGGCACTGCCGCGTTGTCCGCTGCATTCGCCGTGCCTTCACTCTCGCGGGCGCAATCACGCCCTTTAATCACCCACGGCATTATGTCGGGCGATGTCGCCCATGACGGTGCCGTTATCTGGAGCCGCGCTGACCGCGAGGCAAAGATGCTTGTCGAATGGGCAACCACCGAAAGCATGTCAGACGCGCGTGCGGTGCCAGCCTTGGCCGTAGGCACGCCAACAGATTACACCGGAAAGCTGGCGTTAACTGGCCTGCCAAGCGATCAGGACATTTTCTACCGCGTTACAATGTCTGACTTGGCCGATGGCACGCTTTCAGAACCCGTTACAGGCACGTTCCGCACCGCCCCGATGGGCAGCCGCGATGTCAGCTTTGTTTGGTCAGGCGACACCGCCGGGCAGGGGTGGGGGATCGACGAAGATCGCGGCGGCATGACCACCTACGCCACGATGCAAGGCCATAGGCCCGACTTTTTCCTGCATTCAGGCGACACCGTTTATGCTGACGGACCACTTCAGGAAGAGGTCGATTTGGATGATGGCACGGTTTGGAAGAACGTCGTCACACCGGCCAAAACCAAAGTTGCAGAAACACTAGACGAATTCCGCGGTCAGCATTTGTACAACTACATGGATAAGAACGTGCAGGCGTTTAATGCCGCCGTGCCAATGATCTCGCAGTGGGATGATCATGAGGTCACAAATAACTGGTACCCCAACGAAGTGCTGGCTAGTGACGATCGCTATACCGAGAAATCAATGCAGGTTCTTGCGGCTCGTGCGGCACATGCATTCCACGAGATGATGCCAACGCGGCAGGTTCTGTCGGAACCTAATCGGGTCTATCGCAAAGTGTCTTACGGCCCGTTGCTGGATATCTTTGTGATCGACATGCGCACATATCGTGGCGATAACACTGCCAATACCGAAACCGAAGGCACTCCGTTCCTTGGCGCTGAACAGCTGGCGTGGTTAAAGCGCGAGATGGTCAATTCGACCGCCACGTGGAAGGTCATCGCGTCTGATATGCCCATTGGCATGATGGTGCGCGACGGGGATACCAACATGGAAAACGGGGCGAACGGCGACGGACCGGTTCTTGGGCGTGAAAAAGACATCGCCGCAGTGTTGTCGTTCATCAAAACCGCTGACATCGCCAACACCGTCTGGCTGACAGCAGATGTGCACTATACCGCCGCACATCACTATTCTCCTGACCGCGCCGTATTCCAGGATTTTGATCCGTTCTGGGAATTTGTTTCTGGCCCATTGCATGCCGGTACTTTCGGGCCCTCGACCTATGACAATACGTTTGGTCCTGAAGTCCGCTTTGCAAAGCATCCCGAAGAAGGCCAAGCCAACCTTCCGCCCAGCGACGGCCTGCAATTCTTCGGCAAGGTCGACATCGCGGCTGACACGGGTGTCATGACTGTCCGGCTGATGGATAGCGCAGATGTCGAACTTTGGTCAGTGGAACTCGAACCTAAATCGGTGACTTGATTTCATAGAACTGAGGTGGCCCGTCGCGGGCCGCCTCTTTCTCAGGCTCAGAAAACTTGGAACTAATCTGACGGGTTTTGCCTGACTTCCGTCCTAAATGCGCCCTACTTGCGGGCAACTATCAAACTCAACGCTGACCAATGTGTGAATCAGTGAAGGAGATGAGTTTGATGTTGCAGTGGAAAAGTCTTGGATTCGCAATGACCCTTCTTGCGGGCTGTGGTGGTGCCGGATTATCGGTCACATCCGGCCCCTCTGATATCGCGTCGACCGCCTATGGTCCGAATGAAGTCGGAATCGTAGGGCCCGCAACATCTATAGAGGATTCTAGCTTTGCCGAGTTGCTGAATGGCATGCGGATCGCATCGGACCTCGCACCTGTCACCTATGACGCACGTCTTGATGCCGCCGCGCAAAAGCACGCGCAGGACATGGCAGACAACAACTACTTTTCGCATACGTCCTTAGATGGCAGCACCGTCATCGATCGCATTCGCGCGGAAGGATATGACGCCCGTGGCTGGGGGGAAAACATCGCGGGACGTCAACAGGATCAAGAAACAGCGTTCGACGGTTGGATGAATTCGCCGACGCATTACGACCTGATGGTCGCCGACGGTCTCGATGATTTCGCCCTTGGTGTCGCCGGTGTTGGATCGCGCACAAGGTGGGTGCTGTTGATGGCCGTTGAGCGGTGATCTGCCGTGCCGATTTGTACAAACGCCGGAATGCTTTAAATTTGTCATAGCCAGACGCCCATAGGAGGTTCTTTGATGCATCGCTCTATTATCGCCATCTTCGGATTGGTTGCCTTAGCGGCCTGTCAATCGACCACTTCGGGCGCCAAAGGCATTGTGGCTGATCTAGGTGTCGCAGAAGTTCCTGTAGCGAGCCCCTTAATGGATACGGCCCCGACAACGGCCATTGCGGACGTTGATTTTGGCGAACTCTTGAATGGTCTCAGGATTGATAACGGCCTGACTATGGTGACCTATGACGCGCGTCTCGATGCTGCCGCACAAAAACACGCGCAAGATATGCTCGACAACAACTACTTTTCGCACCTCTCGCAGGATGGTCGGACACCTTCGCAACGGATCGCCGCCGAAGGGTATGTCGCGGCCTATGCAGGCGAAAACATCGCGACTGGTCAGCAGAACAACGAAGATGTCCTTGATGCATGGTTGCGGTCTACTGATGGCCACAGAGAACTGATGCTGGACGAAAGCCTACCGAACCAAGTTGCAGAGGATTTCGCGCTAGGTGTCGCCGGACAAGGGCGCGATACGCGGTGGGTTCTGCTGATGGCACGTGAACAATAGGCGTTCAGCTTCCCCAGAAGAACTGCGTCAAATGGTAGAAAATCGGTGCGGCAAACACCACGCTGTCCAACTGATCAACAAATCCACCTTGGCCCGGAATAAGGTGTGACCAGTCTTTGACGCCGCGATCCCGTTTGATGGCCGCAAAGACAAGATTGCCGAACATCCCAACCAGTGACGCGATGCCTGCCATGGCCATTGCACCAAACACGCCGAAGGGCGTGATCCAGCTTAGCAAAGCACCAATCAGAACCGCGCTACCAACCCCGCAGGCCAGCCCTTCCCATGTCTTTGGTGATAGACCCGGTGCGATCTTTGTTTTGCCGATTCTGCGGCCAAAGAAGTATTCCAGAAGGTCCCCGAATTGCACCACAAGTACCAAGAAACCGATCAGCAGGACTGATCTGTCGTTCACCCCGTCGAATGAAATGGTCATCAACGCAGGGACATGGCTGAGGCAGAAAACACTGATCATCAGCGCCCATTGGGTTTCTGCGACGCGGATCAGGTAGCGGTTCGCGTCACCGCGTAAGGCTGAAACGATGGGCAGCAGCAAGAACGCGTAGACGGGGATAAAGACGGTAAACAGGCCTTCCCAACCCATCCACACGAACAGGTATTGCAGTGGTAGAACGGCAAAAAATGCCAAGGCCAGTGATTTGTGATCTGCTTGCCGTTTGGCTGTCAGCGTCAGGAATTCGCGCAGGGCTGCGAAGCTCGCGAAGAGAAACAATATGATGACCGCTACGCGCCCCGTGATCAAAGCGAGGCCCACCAATAGGACGATGCCCCACCAGCTATGGACACGTGTCATGTAGGTTTCGAGAACAGGGTTATCTTCGCCCATCCCTTGCCGTGCACGCAGGACTTCGCCTAATGTGGTCAGAGCCAACAAAATGGCCAGAACGCCAAGGAACAGAAGGACAAGGTCAGACGTTGTCGTGGTCATTTCGACCGGTAGGCTTGTCGGGTTCATGACGTCGCCTCCTGATCGTCGGGTTGGTTTGCGTCAGGGCGCAAGTCCGACAATGCTTTGGCGGCGCGGGCCAGAAACGCGTCTTTGCTTTCGCCTTCGTGGACCTTCACAGGGGTTCCAAAGGTCACTGTACAGATCAACGGCAAGGGGATCACTTCGCCTTTCGGCATAATCGTATTCAGGTTCGCGACCCATGTTGGGACAAGATCAACATCAGGACGCGCGACCCCCATGTTGTACAGGCCCGCCTTGAACGGCAGCAGCGGGTCTTCTGTCATGTTCCGATTGCCTTCGGGGAAGATGATCAACGATGACCCTTCGTCCAGTGCTTCTAGAATCTTGTCCATTGGTTTGTCGTTCACTTCAGGACGGCGATCGACCAGCACGCAGTTGAACACCTCTGGCCCAACAAAGGCGCGGATCGGATTCTTGAGCCAATAATCGGCTGCGGCAACCGGACGGACGCTGCGTCGCAATGCAGATGGCAGTACCGCCCAGATCATCGGCATATCGCCGTTGGACGTGTGGTTCGCGTAATAGACCCGTTGGTGCGGAACCGGTTCGATGCCTTGCCAGTCGGCACGCACTGCGGTGATGAAACGGGCAAAAAGCCGTAAAGTGTGGCCGACGATTTTCGCGGCAAGAACGCGTAGAATATTCATTCTGCCACTGTGTCGCGATAAGTCGATCTTGGAAAGAGACTTGTCAGTTTTCGCGCACCTGAACGGGCGCGCCCTGTCACGTCTTGACTGGCGCACCACCCGCGAAAGTATTCACGCCGTGATACCCGATCGGCTCTTCTTGCATTTGCAGATGCAATCCGTCGTCCGTGTACGGATGTGCGCGAGCAAGGTCTTCGTCCACGTCGAAACCAAGTCCGGGGGCGGTCGGGACCGGAATATATCCATTCTCTATTCTGATGCTGTTCTTGATCAGCGCCTTGTGGAACGGCGTTTCAATCGTTTCAGCCATCAGGATATTCGGAATAGAGGCCGCCAATTGCACGTTAGCGGCCCATTCTATGGGGCCTGCATACAGATGCGGCGCGACCTGCGCGTTATAAGTTTCGGCAATCGCTGCGATCTTCTTCGTTTCCCAAATGCCGCCTGACCGTCCCAACGCAGGCTGCAGAATGGACGCACCATTGCGCAAGGCATCCGCGAATTCGATCTTCGTCGACAGACGTTCGCCGACCGCAATGGGGATCGGGACTTGGGCTGCGATTTTGCTCAATTCGGTTGGTGTGTCGGGTGGGATAGGTTCTTCGTACCAAAGCGGGCTGTAGGGTGCGATTGCACTACCAAGCCGGATAGCCCCAGCCGTCGTGAACTGACCATGCGTGCCAAACAGCAGATCGGTTTGATCGCCCACAGCATCACGGATCGTTTTGCAAAACGCGACAGACAGGCTGATGTCGTGCATCGCTGGCATATGTCCTCCACGGATCGTGTAGGGGCCCGCTGGATCAAATTTGACGGCAGTATAGCCCTGCGCGACGGCCTGAACCGCGCTTTCAGCCGCCATATCAGGATCGGACCAAAAGGCGGGCAGGGCATGGCCGGATTGTGGATACAGGTATGTGTAGGCGCGAATACGGTCGTTCATGCGCCCACCGATAAGCGCGTGAACAGGACGGTCGCGATCTTTGCCAAGAATGTCCCAGCAGGCGATCTCTAACCCTGAAAACGCGCCAATAACGGTCAGGTCGGGACGTTGAGTGAACCCCGCCGAATAGGCACGGCGAAACATCAACTCAATGTTCTCCGGATTTTCGCCCGCCATGTGCCGATCAAACACATCGTGGATCACAGCCCGCATTGCATCGGGACCGACGGAGGACGCATAACATTCGCCCCAACCCGTGATGCCGGTGTTCGTGGTCACCTTGACCAATATCCAATACCGCCCGCCCCATCCGGGGGCAGGGGGTGCGGTAATGATCACATCGAGGTCTTGCAGCTTCATGGACGTGGCACCCTTGGTTGTTGCGGACAAATCAAATGCGTCGTTAGTCGAAAACGATCACATTGCGTTTCGCGCTGCCGGTTTTTGTGTCCGCAATGGCTTCGTTGATCTGATCCAGCGACCAACGACCCGAAATCAACTCGTCCAGTTTCAGCCGTCCTTGATCGTACAGATCGGCCATCCAAGGGATGTCGCGCTTGATCACAACGTCGCCCATTTTCGATCCGATAAGGCTTTGCCCGACAGCCGCAAAGTTCGCGGGTTCGTATTGAGAAACGGCCCCCGTTGCGGGCATGCCAACCATGATCACCTTGCCACCATAGGCCAGATAACGAGGCGCCGTATCGTAAACGGGGGCAGCGCCTACCGTCACAAACACAGCGTCCGCGCCGCGCCCCAAGGCTTCTTTGGCAGCTTTCCACGGTTTGTTTTGGGATGCCAAAACACCGTGCGTCGCGCCAAATTCTTTTGCGATGGCGAGTTTTTCTTCGGACACGTCCACAGCCACGATGCGCCGGGCACCAGCGATCCGCGCACCTTGGATCGCGTTCAGCCCAACACCGCCGGCACCGATCACGACGGCGTCTTGGCCTGCTTTGAAATCTGCAGCGTTGACGACGGCCCCGACACCGGTGATCACGCCACATGCCAGCAACGAAGCTGCGTCCATCGGCATGTCAGCCGGAATTTTCACGACCTGACTTTGGTCCACAACGACCTTTTCGGCGAATGCGCCAGATGCCATCGCTTGATGCAACTTGCCCCCGTCCGCCGTTTTCAAAGGCCCGTGGTCCCCGTCGTACGGCGTGCCGCAAATCGTGGGTTTACCGGACGAACAAGACGGGCAGGACCCGCAGGCGCGGATCAACGTCACGACAACAGCATCACCGACGCTCAGACCGGCGACGTTGTCGCCCACGCCGGTGATCAGACCCGCAGCTTCGTGGCCGTAGACCGCTGGCAGCGATCCACCCCATGCGCCTTCGGCAAAGGAAATATCGGAATGGCAAATCGCAACAGCCTTGAGCGTGACTTCGATTTCGCCAGCTTGTGCCGCGCGTAAGTCAACAGTTTCAACGGTAAGCGGGTCGCCGAATGCATGACAGACGGCAGCTTTGATTGCGGGCATATCGGCTCCTTTGCGTTTGATTGCAGCAAAGAATGGGCGCGATTGATAAGCAAGCTTTTTATCGGGTCGTGGGGCGCGAACCGACAAACAGACCGATGCAACCCAAGGTCAAGATTGCGGATAATAAGAACGGTGCGCCGGGCAGGTAAAGTGCAGCATCGTTTCGCGTAAAGTAAAAGAAAGTTTGCGTCATGATCAGTGGTGCCGCGATCGTTGCGACAGCATTGATCGATGCGATTGTGCCCTGCAGTTCGCCCTGTTGATCATCAGCGGCGGTGCGCGACATGATGCCTTGCAACGCCGGTCCGGCGATCGATCCAAATGCGGTCAGCGGTGTCATGGCCAAGGCCACCCATCCGTTCGTGACGAACCCCAAGGCTACAAACGCCAACACGTCGATTAGCAGGCCAAAGATCACCGCATTGCGTTCCCCGATTTTGGCAAGGATCGGACGGATCAACAGGCCTTGGACGACCGCGATACCGATCCCAAAAACGCCCAGTGAAATCCCGATCATGCCGGGTGACCAGCCGAATTGTAGCGCCCCGTAGTAGGCCCAAACGCCCGGATACACGAAGAACGCAATCGCATAGACGAACAGGATCACCATCATCGGGCGCAGACCCGGCAGGTTACCGATGTGTTTGAATGCACCGAACGGGTTTGCCCTGCGCCATGCAAATGGGCGTCTGATCCGATCTGTGACTGTTTCTGGCAGGACGAAGTAACCAAACGTGGCGTTACCTGCGGCCAGCGCTGCTGCCGCCCAGAACGGTGCGCGTGTCCCGTATTGCGCCAAAACGGCCCCGATCAACGGGCCAAGCACAAAGCCAACCCCAAAGGCCGCGCCAATCAGGCCGAAATTTGCGGCTTTTTCTTCTGGCTTGGAAATATCAGCCATATAGGCAGCTGCAGTTGATTGTGTCGCCGCAGTGATCCCGCCAATGATCCGCCCGATGATTAATAACCACATCGTCGTAGCCACCGCCATCAAGACGTAATCGAACGCCATCACGACCAGCGAAATCAACAGAATGGGGCGCCGTCCGTAACGGTCAGACAGGCTGCCGATGACGGGCCCAAAAAAGAACTGCATCACGGCGAAAATCGTCGCAAGAACCCCGCCCCAAACGGCGGCACTGCCAATATCGGTGCCTTCAATCTCGCGGATCAGATCAGGCATCACAGGCATAATCAGCCCGATCCCCATAGAGTCCATCACGACCGATAGCATGATGAAAGTGATCGCAAGGCGCTGGTTCATAAATCGGGCTTTCCGCAGAGAATTACTTTGGGGCGATCAAACGCCCTAAGCCTAACACCATTTGGGGTAACGTCATGGCCTGAACAAGAGGTGCCGTTTCTGGTGACGCTGATTGCAGGGCCGCATTCAGGTGCGGCATCTGATGTTGGATCGCGGCATCTGCCGGTGTTTGGGTCTGCACCGCAGCGGCAGCGTCGCTGATCCAATTCGCGATGGATTGAATGTCTTTCACAGGATCGGTGCTGTGCCCGTCGCGCAAGCCCAACCCGCCAGCAATGCCGTCAGAAATCGCGGCGTCTTGGTGGTAGGCTGAGAACGTTGGCGTTTCGTCTTGGCCCAGTCGCGCCGCAATAATCTTGAACGATTGGCGCAGCCGCAAAGACAGGCCTGTCGCCGCAGTCAACGCAGGATTGCTTTCGAAATGGATCCACTTTGCGTGCTCGGGCGCTTGCATCTCTTTGCCGAACTCGGCGACCAGCGCGGTCACGGGATCGCTTGTTTCTGCCGTCATGGCCGAAAGCGCTGCGGGATCAACCTGCACTTCCATACTGGCGCGCTGGATGGCTTGGGCTGATACGTCAGGGATCTGACTGGCTTTGGCTTGGGTAAGAGCAAGCGTGCCCATGACAAGCAATTTGGCCCGCAATTCAGCGGTATCCGTGAACAGTGGGGACAGTTCAGTGTCGTGAAACACCCCACGCCATGTGGGGCTGTCGTAAAGGCTGGCAGTCATCGTTTAGCTTTCTGCAATGCGGATCAACTCAGCGGCCAATACGGCAGGCGCTGATAGGAATGGGGAATGGGACGTCTGCATTTCGGACACAATGCCGTCTGGCCAATCGGACGTACGGTCGATCTGGTAGGCAGGCGGAATGGCGCGATCATCAAGGCAACGGATGTAGTGGCGATTATGGGTGCGTGTCCCGCCTGCATAGGCCGTCACCTGCGGGGCAATCGGTTGCGGGCACAACTGCGCAATCGCCCAATCCGAAAGGCTGGGATCAACGTCATGGTAGAACTTTTCATGCGCGAGGTCCGGATCAATCGTGACGGTTTTCGCGTCTTCGCTTTTGATCATCGCGTCCGCCAAAGGCTGCGTGTCGGCAAGCAGACGCATGTCGGCGATGGATTTTCCGGCTTCCGGCACATGGGCACACAGATAGATCAGTTTATCAATCATATGCGGGGATTGGTCGGCAGCAACGGTGATCGGGTAACCGGCCATGGAATGACCCACGAGAACCGTTTTGCCATGCATCGCGGCCCTGATCTTGCCTGCGTACATATCAAGCGTGACCAAAGCGGCGGGGGTTTGGTCGTCACCGTGCGACGGCAAATCAATCGCGCGGGCGGTGTGGCCTGCGGCGGTCAAATGCGGGATCACATGATCCCAACACCACGCACCATGGGCAGAGCCGTGTATCAGTAGAAAATCAGTCATTCGTTCATGTGGCCGGTGGCAGCGATGAAATCAATCAGGATTTTAGCGTAAGCCTCTGGTGCTTCAACGCAGGGCAGGTGACCGACGCGCCGCATCAGCTCATACTGCGACCCCGGAATAAGATCGACGGTTTCGCGGACCAGATCAGGCGGGGTGGCCCCGTCTTCGGACCCTGCGATACCAAGCGTCGGTATGCGCAAGCCAGAGGTCGGCGTGTAAAAATCGGTACCAGCAATCGCGGCACAAACGCCCGCGTATCCCGCAGCAGGTGTATCGGTCAGCATTTTACGCGATGCGGGCAGGTCGGGCGACATCAGGTAGTCGCGGCTAAACCAGCGGGCCATTGTGACATCAGCGATTGACCCTAGCCCCTTGTCCATCACCGCATCGATCCGGTCCTGCCACATCGGGCCATTCCCGATTTTCGCAGCCGTATTTGACAAGACCATCGCACGGATCAGATCGGGGCGTTTGACGGCCAGACCCTGTGCAATCATGCCCCCAACCGACAAACCAACGAACAGCGCGTCCTTCACGTCGCAAGCATCACAGACAGCAGCTGCATCGGACACCAGTGCGCCCATCGTGTAAGGTGCGGCTGGCACGTCGCTTTGGCCATGCCCGCGTTTGTCGTAGCGGATGATCCGCAATCCTGCGGGTAAAAGCGGGATGATTCCGTCCCACATATGCAAGGTCGTGCCAAGCGAATTAGCGAAAACAACCGTCGGCGCAGTCGCATCATCCACGCCGTCAATACGCACGTGGAAACCCACACCTTCGCGGTCGACTTTCATTTCACGCATCGTGGGATCCTTCGTTCTGAATGCTTTGAAAAAGAATCAAGCCGCGCAATGAGGTCTCCCTCGCGCGGCTTGCTCCCGTTATCCAGCAACCCTGTAAACAGGGGTGAATAACCCTCCCGAGCGCAGAAGACGAAATTGTCACAGAACTGTCAACTCTTGGGGTGCTTATTTTATTTCCGAAACGCACATTCATTTTTGCTAAAATAACCCATGAGTTGCATCGCGGCAATCGCCGGACATTTCCGCCGATATCTAGGTCTGGCCGTCACGCAACCGCATATGCGCCATGATTTGTCCATGATCAGAGGCAAGTTTGTTATACGGGGCTTCTGGATGGCTACCGTCAGTCAAGTGATCGTTGAAGACGCTAAAATATTCCATGTCTCCAATGCGTTGATCGTAATCTGGTGCAAAATGACGGGACATCAGAATCTGGTCGATGCTCTCGAAAACGCCGCCAAAGGCCGACGTATAGACCATGTCGCGGGCCGATTTTCGCACGAACATTTTCTCTGCTGAATGCAGGCGCACCGCGTTAATCTGTTCTTGAATCGCGTCGTTTTCGTGGTCTTTGTAGCGATCACCTTGGTGTTCCGCGTCGTGCCTGCGCATCCATGCGTAGTTTTTAAACGGCGTTTCACCGGTAATTATTTCGCTACTTACGGCATGTTCGCTGTCGTTAAAGTCGCCCAAAACCATCACGGGGCGACCTTGCGTCAATTCATTAAGAATCGCCCGCCGCAGAATCCATGCTTCCGCCATCCGTCGCAGCCCTGCACGTAGCGATCCAAGAGCACGACCAGCGGGGTCATAGTTCACCAGATCGGCGGCAGGCGGGAAGCCGGCGCCAGCAGGTTTATCCAATTCACCCAGCTTCGATTTCAGATGGCAGTTGAAGACGCTAACCACCTGATCGCCGACGGGAATGCGAACCTTCAGGATCGGACGGGACAGGCGGCTGATCTTATATGACCCGCCATCGCCACCACCCAGATCACTGAACGGGATCTCAATCGGCTCGGGCAATTCCTGCAAAATCTGCGGGGCATCGGCAAAACCGAACCGCGACAGGATCGCGACGCCGGGCCGCCGTTCACCGGGACCGCCGTCGTTCACATTGGGTGCAAAAGCGAGTTCGGCCTGCGCGTAGGGCTTATAGGCCAACTTGCGGAAAATCGCCTTACGCGCGTACCGCTTTGACGGGTCCGGCACAGAGGCTTCGTTCGCTTCGATCCCTGCAGCGTCCGCTTCGGCGATCACCGCTTGCAGTGCGGCTTCGTCAAAGATTTCCTGAAAGCAGACGATATCGGCAGACAGGCTTAGCAGTTGATCCGCAAGCCACGCCTGCTTCCACGCATGTTCTTCGACTGTGTATTTCTCATAGCGGTAGTATTCTTGCTCCGCCCCGATCAGGTTTTTGACATTGAAACTGGCGATTGAAAATTCGGTCATGTCTTGTCCTTAAGTCAGGGTCGCAAGGGCGCGGGCGAACATCGGGGCATCTACATTGCCGCCAGATATCACCGCAATCACTGTGTCGTGGTTCAGCGCGTCGGGATGGAACAGCGCCGCTGCAAGTCCAACAGCACCGCCGGGTTCTGCGACGACCTTCAGCCGTTCAAATGCATGCGCCATGGCTTGCAGCGCTTCATCATCGGTGACGACAATCGCGGGGCCACAAAGTTCCTTGATGATCGGGAACGTCAGATCGCCTGCCTGCTGGGTCATGATCGCATCGCAGATTGATCCTGATTGCGATGGGTTCTTTTCGATCTTGCCTGACGCTTGGGACCGCGCCACATCGTCAAATCCCGCAGGTTCAACGGGGCGCGCCACCATGTCGGGTGCATCAGCAGCCAATGCCATGGCGATCCCGGACGTCAGCCCGCCACCACCGCAGCAAACGGTCACATCGGCATGGGTAATGCCGAGCGCCTTTGCATCCTCGGCAATTTCCAACCCGACAGTGCCTTGGCCTGCGATCACATCGGCATTGTCGAAAGGTTTGATCAACGTCAGACCACGGCTATCGGCGATCTCTGCGCCCAAGGCCTCGCGGTTGGTATTTTCGCGGTCGTATAGAATAACCTCTGCGCCCAGCGCCTTGGTATTTTCGATCTTCAGCGTCGGGGCGTCGTCGGGCATGATAATCACTGCCGTTGTGCCATGCGATGCAGCGGCAAGTGCGACGCCTTGGGCATGGTTTCCGCTGGAAAACGCGATAACGCCCGCTTTGCGGGCATCGTCACCTAGGTTCGATACAGCAGACCACGCGCCGCGAAACTTGAACGATCCAGTGTGTTGCAAGCATTCGGGTTTGATCAGCACACGCCGTCCGGCGATTTCGTCCAGAAACGGCGACGACAAAAGCGGGGTGCGCCGCGCTTGGCCGTCGATCCGTTTGGCAGCAGCGCGGATTGCGTCGATGTTCATTCCATATCCTCAAGCCATTCGTGCAGCGCGTCCAATGCCATTTCTTCGTCTAGGAAGGGCACATGACCACGTCCTTCAATATCAGCGCGGATCATGTCGATCCGACGGTCGAGCATCTTATCCGCTGTCGCCTCTGACAACAGATCAGAATTTTCGCCACGGATTAGGCAAAGTGGCAGACCAAGCATCGCGTCATACAGCGGCCAAAGATCGGGCATCGGCTGGGTACCAGCTTCTAGCACGGCATCGCGCAGTTTCGGGTCATACCGTAGGTCTAGGCCCGTGTCGGTTTCGATGTAGTGGTTTTCAACCTCAGCCAGCCAGCGCGCCATCGGCACGTCGCTAAAGTGGGACCAGGATTTCGCGCGGAACGCGGCGGCCTCTGCGTAGGTCTTTTGCGCAGGGCGGCGGCCGATGTAGTTTTCGATGACATCGAGGCCTGCTTTATCCAGTTCCGGCCCAATGTCGTTCAGCGCTACACCTAACAAGCGGTCCTTCGAAGTGGCCGCGATGAACATTGCAATCAACCCGCCCCGCGATGTCCCCAGAATTGCAGCCTGCTCTAGCCCCAGATGATCAAGCAGCGCCAGCGCATCTTCGGCCTCTTGCGGGATCGTGTATGTTTTGTAATCCGCCCAATCCGATTGCCCGCGTCCGCGGTAATCCATGCGGATCAGACGCACAGGCATCATCGTCGGCAGATGCGGGGCAACATGATCAAAATCGCGCCCGTTGCGGGTCAGTCCCGCAAGGCACAGGATCGGGATACCTTGACCTTCGTCAGTGTAATACAGGCGGGTGCCGTCTTTGGCGTGAAATTCAGGCATATCAGGTTAGGTCCGGAATTGTGGTCAGGTCAGACAGAACATGGTGTGGTTTCGCGTAAAGGCGATCAATTGGTTCGCCCGCGCGGTTCACCCATGCGGTTTGGAACCCGTAGCCCGCAGCACCAGCAGCGTCCCATCCGTTAGACGAGACAAACAAAACCTCATCGCGGGCGCAGCCGTAATGGGCCTCGACAAGGTCATAAACCTTCGCGTGGGGTTTAAAGACGCCGACGCTTTCAACGGTCAGGTTCGCTGTGATGAATTCACCTAATCCGGCTGAATCGACCGCACCCGACAACATGTCGGACGATCCGTTGGATAGGATGCCGGTCTGAATGCCACGGCTGTTCAGCTCTGCCAGCATGTCGGGGACTTCCGCGTAGGCAGGCAGTTCCCAGTATAACGCAAGCAGACGTTCGCGCAGGATCGGATCGTCAAGGCCAGCGGCCTCCATCGCCCAATCCAACCCGTCTTGGGTGACCTGCCAGAAATCGCAGTGCTGATTAGCGACCGCACGCAACCATGTGTATTGCAACTGTTTCAGCCGCCAATCGCGGGCAAGCTGGGGCCAGACGGCGGCCAATGCGTCTTGTCCGGGTTCATCTGCCGCCAAACGCGCAGCGGCGTTCACGTCAAACAAGGTCCCGTAAGCATCAAAGATGCAGGTGGTAATTGGCATTGTATCCCTCCGTCGCGTGTCCCGCCGCACGTTGGCATGCACAGGCGGGAACGAAAAGGGGCAAAGCGGTTTGCGACCTGCGGCGCGTGCCTGTAGGGTCCGGCGACTGAAAATTGAAAGGACGATTATGTCAGAGGCAAAACAGGGCGATACCGTCCAAATCCATTACAAAGGCACATTGGACGACGGGACTGTTTTCGACAGCTCTGAAGGCCGTGATCCGCTGGAATTCGCAGTTGGGTCGGGCATGATTATTCCGGGCTTGGACAAAGCCATTCCGGGCATGAAAGTTGGCGACAAGAAAGTCGTGAATGTGCCTTGTGCGGAAGCCTACGGTGAAGTGAACCTTGAAAACCGGCAGGCTGTGCCGCGCGACCAGTTCCCAGACAACATCCCGATGGAAGTTGGAACACAGTTGCAGATGCAAGGCGAAGGCGGCCAGGTGATGGTCGTGACCATCGTCGAAGTAGCCGACACAGAGGTTACCCTAGATGCAAACCACGCGCTTGCGGGCAAGGACCTGACGTTTGCGATTGAAATGATCGCGATCCAGCCCGCTTAAAATAATGCCCCGCAGGCATGTTGTCTGCGGGGCATTGAAACAAAATAAAGTACTACTCGATAATGTTCACATCGCTAGATTGCGATGGTTAACAATCGGTTAATGTAAGGGTTGCGCGTTTATGCGCGACGTGACTTGCCCAAAATGTTGCTTTTCGGTTTCAGTTCAGCGGTCCGGCCGCGATGATGACATCCCAGACCGTTGCCACGACGGAATGATGACGCCGGACATGCCGACGTCATAATCTTACAGGTTGTCGATCTGCGGCATACCAAGCACGTGATACCCACCATCGACGCGAATAATTTCGCCAGTTGTGCACGCACCCGCGTCCGACGCTAGATAAACAGCTGTTCCACCAACGGCTTCTAGTGTTGCATTAGCGCGCATCGGTGCGTTTTCGCCAGTGTGCTTGTACGTCCGCCGTGCACCACCGATAGCCGCACCAGCAAGCGTTTTCATCGGGCCGGGGCTGATCGCGTTCACGCGGATACCGTCAGGGCCAAGATCATTGGCAAGATACCGGACAGCGCTTTCCAGCGCGGCCTTTGCCACACCCATCACGTTATAGTTCGGGGTCACACGGTTCGCACCTTGGTAAGTCAACGTCATGATCGTGCCGCCGTTTGGCATCAGTTCGTGGGACCGGCGGGCAACGTCAATCAGGGAATAACAAGAAATCTCCATCGACCGACCAAAGTTCTCGCGGGACGTGTTCATGATCCGACCAGTCAATTCGTCTTTGTTTGAGAACGCGATGGCGTGGACGACAAAATCAATCGTGCCCCATTTTTCTTTGATGCCTTCAAATGCGGTGTCCATCGACGCTTCGTCCGTCACATCAACATCGACCATGAAGTCGGACCCGACAGATGCAGCCAGTGGTTCAAGACGTTTGCCGAATGCTTCGCCTTGATACGTGAACGCAAGCTCGGCACCGGCCTCTGCCAACGCCTTGGCAATGCCCCATGCAATAGAGCGTTCATTGGCTACGCCCATTACCAAGCCACGTTTGCCTTGCATCGAAAGTGTCATGTCATGTCCCCTTTGTTGGATTCTCATTGGCGGGTTTGACGGATGAGGTCAAGTTTTAGGGATGTCGCCTGAATTGCAGCAAGAATGGCAGATTCGGCAGTTGTTAGGACCACAAGGAAACAAGGGCGTTATAGGTGCCGCGACAGCTATACGAATGACCTTGCGTAAGTACCTGTTTACGTTGCGAAAAAAGGCGGAATGGTCATTTTTGCGTTGTTTGGGGCAACACTGTGGCTTTGATCAGCACATCTTGCTGCAATTGAGGTGATGAAAACCCCGCCCAGACCGCATTGTCGCCAATTACGAGACAAATTCGATCCATAACACTGCGGTGATTGAATAGGTCGCCTGATGCACTTTGCAAACCGCCCAACGAGGTCGGAACACAAGCAGCAGGCAGCGTATTTGTTGGGATCAATGAAGGGTGAACTAATGATCGGAACGAAATTGAAACTGGGTGTGGCTAGCTCCATTCTTGTGATGGCTGCTGGAGCAGCACAGGCGCAACAGGCGTGTGCATCTTATACTGTCCAGCCGGGCGATTCACTGAGCGGTATCGCGCGGTCTGCCTATGGCGACATCAACTTTCAACAAATTTGGGATGCAAACCGTAGCAAAATCGGTCGGAACCCGAACTCTATTTCCGTAGGGATGCGTTTGGAACTGCCTTGTGCAGATGGCACGCTTGCCTCCGCTGCTGCCGCGGCACCTGCAGAAGACGCTGTTGAAGAAACCGTTGCGGCCCCAGCTGCCGCACCAGCAACAACGCTGAAAATCGGTCTTGTGACTGGCGACGACTACCCACCTTACACGGACGAAGACGCAAACGGCGGTGGTGTTGTGACACAGCTGGTGCGCGAAGCACTTGCAACGGTCGACACAGGCGTCGAAGCCGACATCACATTCATCAACGACTGGGGCTCGCACCTTGACGTGTTGGTACCATCAGGCGCATTCGACGGCACATTCCCGTGGGTCGCACCTGATTGCGAAGCAGGCAGCCTGTCCGAAGACATGCAAGCGCGTTGCGACAACTTCCGCTTTGCTGATCCGGTCTACGAAATCGTAACTGGTTTGATTACATCTGCTGACAGCCCACTGGGTACAACTGAAAATTACGCAGATTTCGAAGGCAAAACGATCTGTATTCCTGAAGGCTATGGCGCATTTGTGATGTCCTCTGGTGGCGTTTCAGATGACGCGGTGACCTATGAAAAGCCAGCAACACCCGAAGCTTGCTTTGAACAGTTGGTCGCAGGATCTGTCGACGCTGTCGAAATGGAACTGCGTCAGGCGGCCGATCTTGTGTCCAAATTGGACATCGAAGACGAAGTTGCTGTGAACAATGCAGTGAACGCAGTCATCGCTTTGACGGTCTTTGTTTCACAAAACAACGAAGACGGTGATGCAATCTTGGAAGCGATCAATACTGGCCTCGAAAACATCCGCGGCAACGGTGTTTGGTTCCAAACCGTACAGTCCGGTTTCCAAGCCTACTACGGCGAGTAATCGGGTTTCATGCAGTCTTGTATGCCCAAAGAAACCGAAACCAAGGACAGCGCATCTGCGCTGTCTGCAAACCGGAATGGAAATATGTGCACTCAAATTAGTCCAAACTCCAAACCTATGGTCGCACGTCTCGGCGGGCTTTCACAGACGATCGCCTTGGCCACTGCTTTGTGTGGTGGCCTCGCGACTGCAGGCTTTGCGCAAACAGAAAATACAGTCACGCTGAAATACCAAGGCGGTGAAGATATCACGGGCGAGTTCCTGGAAGTCGCCAATGGTATGGTCAAAATTGATTCAGCCATCGGCATGATCGCAATTCCGCTGGACGGTCTGTCCTGTGTTGGTGCGGCGTGTCCGGACGGCACCCATATTGAACTGGCGGGTGAACCTGTGACCCTGACGTCCAAAGTCGGTAATGTATCCCTGTCGGGTCACCTGATTGATATCGTCGATGGGCAATACGTCTTGGCGACGAACATCGGTGAAATCAAAATCGACACCGACACAGTCAACTGCGCAGGTGTTGATTGCTTGCCGCAAGAAGGTAACGACGAAGTTGCCTTTGCTTTTGGTGGTAAAGTCACCTTGGTCGGCGGTTCTGCGCGCTTGGAAGGCATCCTGACAGACTTTGTCGATGGTGCCTTTGTGGTCGAAACCGAAAACCTCGGTTTGGTTCGTGTCAGTTCCGACAGCTACACGTGCGAAGGCGAAGGTTGCCCGTAAAAGGTGCGTTCTTCTAACCAAGACCCATAATGCTAAAAGGGGCACATCTTTGCAGATGTGCCCCTTTTGTATGGTGTGATCGTTGGGCTTAGCCCTTGAATTTACTCAGCAGCATCGACCCGTTTGTCCCGCCGAACCCGAATGAATTCGTCATGACCGTGTCCAGCCCTGCGTTCTCGACGACTTCGGTCGCGATTTCCTCGGCTTTCAATGCGGGGTCCAGATGTTCCACGTTGATTGACGGCGCGATGAAATCGTTTTCCAGCATCAACAGGCAGTAAACAGCCTCGGACGCACCAGTGGCCCCTTGGCTATGACCTGTCATGGACTTTGTGGATGACACAGGCGGCGTGCTGCCTTCGCCAAATACACGACGGACTGCTTCGATTTCGCCAACATCACCCACTGGCGTCGATGTGCCGTGCGCGTTGATGTAGCTGACTTTGCGGCCTTCAGGCAAGGTTTTCAGCGCGCCGCGCATCGCGCGTTCGCCGCCTTCACCGGATGGGGCAACCATGTCAGCGCCATCAGATGTGGCTGAGAAACCAGTCACTTCGGCGTAGATTTTTGCACCACGCGCCTGCGCGGCCTCAAGGCTTTCCAACACAACCATCGCGCCACCGCCTGCGATCACGAAACCATCGCGACCAGCGTCAAACGCACGGGACGCTTTTTCAGGTGTGTCGTTATATTTGGACGACATAGCGCCCATCGCGTCGAACAGGCAGGACAATGTCCAATCCAGTTCTTCGCCGCCGCCTGCAAACATCGTGTCTTGTGTACCAAGCGCGATTTGTTGGGCGGCCATGCCGATGCAGTGCAGGGACGTGGAACAGGCAGACGTGATCGAAAAGTTCATGCCTTTAATCTGGAACGCCGTCGCGAGGTTTGCAGATACCGTGGACGACATCGTCTTTGGCACAGCAAATGGCCCGATGCGTTTTGTGGCACCGGTGTTTTCTACAACCTTGTGTGCGGCAAACATCGCAGATGTAGACGGACCACCAGAACCGGCAATCACACCCGTCATCGGGTTCACCACTTGGTCTTCTTCCAGACCGGCATCTTCAATCGCTTGCTTCATCGCAATGTAGGAATACGCCGCACCTGGCCCCATGAACCGCAAAGTGCGTTTGTCCACGTGATCGGCCACGTTCAGCTTCACAGTACCCGCGATCTGGGACCGAAAGCCGTGTTCAACCATATCGGGGCTGGCTTCAATGCCGGATTTCCCAGCTTTCAAAGAGGCCAGAACCTCGTCTGCATTATTTCCGATAGGGGATACGATCCCCAAGCCTGTAACGACGACGCGACGCATGATCAGTCCTTTTTTAAGTCCATGCCTGTTTAGGCGACCCTGACTGAGAGGCGCAAGAAGAAAGGGGCGCCCGTTCAGGTGCATTCGTATCTGTGACATGCTATTTCAGGATGAATTCAATTTGGGCCGGATTGTTGGTCCTTTCGGCAGATGAGGTGACTATGATCGACTGGGCTGGAATATTGCGCGAGCTCATCACGATCTTTGTTGTGATCGACCCTATCGGCAGTGTGCCGGTATTCTTGTTCGCGACAGCGGCGGTTCCGGTCGAATTGCACCGCAGGTTCGCCGCGCGCGCGGTCCTGATCGCGACGCTGGTGCTTTTGGGGTTCCTTGTCGCAGGGCAATATGTGCTCGAATTGCTTGGGCTGCGGTTAGGATCGTTTCAGGTGGCGGGCGGTGTCGTGCTGTTCCTGTTCGCGCTGTCGATGATCTTTGGCGATTCAAAACCAGCCGATGAAATCAATCAGGCCGAACGCGATCACTTGTCCGGTGCGGTCTTTCCGCTTGCGATGCCGTCAATCGCATCACCCGGTGCGATGCTGGGGATCGTGGTCCTGACCGATAATCGTGGGAATACTGTGGCCGAACAAGCCGTTACCGCAGGGCTTCTGATCGCGGTGCTGCTGTTTACACTGCTGTTGCTGTTGGCCGCCGGACAGATTTTCAAAATTATCGGCAACACAGGGGCTAGCGTGATCAGTCGCGTGATGGGGATTATTCTGGCGACTATCGCGGTCGATTCCATCTTCAACGGGTTTGAGGTTCTCGGGATCATCAACGTCACTGGCTAAACAGGCCACAATGTGATGCTATCCTTTTCGTCAAGAATATTGCGATCAGGAACGGGTTATCATGTCAGACAAAGTAGCTTTGGTCACAGGGGCGGCCCGCGGTATCGGGCTTGCCACGACACAGTTGTTTATCGAAATGGGCTGGCGCGTGGCGATGGTGGATCAGGACGCCGACGAACTTGGAACCGTTGCGGCTGGCCTAAATGATGCGTCCCCCTTCGTGTGTGACGTGTCATCGCCTGAAGACGTGGATGCGATGGTATCAGATGTGACCCGCACTTTTGGCCAGATCGACGCGGTGGTGAACAACGCAGGTGTGGCCGATTTTGGCCCGATTGAAGAAACCGACTTCGCACGCTGGCGGCGGGTCATGGACACCAATTTGGACGGTGTGTTCCTCGTGTCGCAGGCGACCATTCCGGCATTGCGCGAAACCAAGGGGGCGCTTCTGAACATCGCGTCCATCTCTGGCCTGCGGGCGTCCACGTTACGTGTGGCCTACGGCACGTCCAAAGCCGCCGTGATCCAACTGACCAAACAGCAAGCAGCGGAATTAGGTGAATACGGTATCCGCGCCAATTGCGTTTGCCCCGGACCAGTGAGGACCAAGCTGGCCATGGCAGTGCATTCGCCCGAAATCATTGCAGCCTACCACGACGCGCTGCCGCTGAACCGCTACGGAACAGAACGCGAAATCGCAGAGGTAGTCACCTTCCTCTGTTCAGAAAAAGCGAGCTTCGTAACAGGCCAGATCGTCGCGGCAGATGGCGGGTTTGAAAGCACAGGGGTCGGGTTGCCTGCGTTGCGGGACTAGCCGCGCGCGGCTTAGTTTTCGCAGGCCATTTTGCGAAATCCGATAACTGCTTCGGAAGGGATTGCATCGGGCGA
Organism: Loktanella sp. F6476L; assembly: GCF_023015725.1. Taxonomy (NCBI): domain Bacteria; kingdom Pseudomonadati; phylum Pseudomonadota; class Alphaproteobacteria; order Rhodobacterales; family Roseobacteraceae; genus Loktanella; species Loktanella sp. F6476L. Next base: position 100,801 of record NZ_JALKAR010000011.1, read on the forward strand.
TACGATACCGCCCGTAGCCAGCCATTTCGAATATTGCGGCGTGTCGCAATCGACAGACAGTATCCCGTGAAAGTCGCCAGACTTACCGTCGCCTACGACATAAAGATTTGTGCCAGACCCATTTCGATTTTCGACGGTCTGTGCGTACCAGCCTTGGGAATAGACGCCGCCTAGTTCTTCTTCGAAGACATGCGAAAGCGCGTTCGCGTCGTCCGCTAAGGCGGGGCAAGGTGCAATCGCCGCAAGACCGGCGATTGCGAGATGGTGAAATGTGAAAGGTTTGCGCGCCAACGGCTTTAGCTCTCGCTCAACGCCACTTTCATGTCTTTCACCTGATAGATCACTTCGCCGTCTGCTTCGACGATCCCGTCGGCGACACCCATCGTCAGACGACGCGTCTGGATCGCCTTGGTGAAATCAATTTTGTAGGTCAGCATCTTACGCTCTGGGCGGACCATGCCTGTCAGTTTCACTTCGCCGACGCCCAGCGCATAACCGCGCCCCTGCCAGCCGCGCCAGCCAAGGTTGAAACCGGTCAGCTGCCACAGACCGTCAAGGCCCAAACAGCCTGGCATGATCGGGTTGCCGGGGAAGTGACATTCGAAGAACCACAGGTCTGGATTGATGTCGAACTCAGCGACGATATGACCTTTGCCGTGCGCGCCGCCGTCTGCGGACACTTCGGTGATCCGGTCCATCATCAACATTGGCGGGGCAGGAAGCTGCGCATTGCCGGGACCAAACAGGTCGCCTGCTGCGCATTTCAAAAGGTCTTCTTTGCTAAAACTGCTCGGGAATTGTGACAATGGACTGGCTCTTTTATGGTTAGTTGCTTTGCCTCACCTGTATCATTTGCGGTAACTTAAGGGCAAGTGGTGTGCCCTTTGCCTGTCAGATCAGCCAAAACCGATACAGAAAAAGTGTTTTCATTTGATCCTAGCGGTTTTTTACCCATATTAAGAGAGGCAAGGAGACGACCGTCGATGATCGAGACAGCAACAGACCGCGGCACATCATGGCTGGCAACAGCGGACGTGCGCCCAACACGCCAGCGTGTCACGCTGGCGACATTGCTTGTGGGCGATGGTCAGAACCGGCACGTCACAGCCGAAAGCCTGTTTGATGCGGCGTCCAAGCACGGTGAAAAGGTGTCACTAGCCACGGTTTACAACACGCTGCGTGCGTTTTGTGATGCAGGTCTGATGCGCGAGATTACCGTCGACGGGTCAAAAAGCTATTTCGACACCAACATCAGCGATCACCCCCATTTCTATTGGGAAGACGATCACAAACTGACCGATGCAGCCGCTGAACAGTTGGAAATCGCAAAATTGCCTGACGTTCCGGCTGGCGCTGAAATCGCATCTGTTGATGTCGTGATTCGGCTGCGCCGTACTTAAGGTCAGGTCGGGTTTCGCTGACCTTGATTCAGTAGAAACACGCTGTCAGTCTTATCGGCATTACACACCTGCTATTTCGCAGGAATTTATTTAAGTCGATTTCGGGGGCAGCTTTCATGCCAGAACAACATCGGGCCGATCTGGTTCTGTCATTCACGCGCGTCCGCACGGCGCTGGGTATTCTTGGCATGTGTTTGCCGCTTGTCCTGGTGCTGGGCGGTCTACTTGATCACCCACGTATCGACGCTGAAACGGGCCGGATTGAACCTACGATCAGCGATTTTTACCACACGACCTACCGCGACATTTTCGTGGGGACCTTGTGCGCTATTGGCGTGTTTCTGATTTCCTACCGTGGGTATCGCCGCGAAGCAGGGGAATGGATCGACGATGATTGGTTGGCGACTACCGCAGGGATCGGGGCCTTCGGCGTCGCGTTCTTCCCGAACGAAGGGGGCGGGGTGACAGTGACCAGCATGACCCAGAACATGCTCGGCGCGGAATTCACACCGATTATCCACTATCTGTCCGCGCTCGTTTTCTTTTCCAGTCTGGCTGCGTTCTGCTTCGTGAAATTTGCGCGCACCTGTTCGATGGGCCGTAGACGCGTCTACATCGCGTGCGGCTGGGGTATTGTCGCGGCACTTGTCCTAACGGCGGTTGCAGTCATCTTTAAGCGCTTTGTCGGCGGCGTCGGTCGGGAAATGGTCTTGGACTACAATCTGATCTTCTGGTTCGAAGCGATGGGCATCTGGGCTTTCGGGTTGTCATGGCTCACCAAAAGCAAGGCTGACCTCGCTTTGTTCAAACGCTTTGAAAAACCTTCAGATGACCTACCGTCTCATAGTGGTTTGGACGAAGAACAAATCGGCTAATACGGACAGTGCGACAGCGATTCAGATTCTATTAACCAAGACATAGCTATCTTGGGGTATGACCAGTTTCATTCATCCCGCGCTCGCCACAAATGCCACGTTCTTCACGGTGCGCCTGCACGATCCGCAGTCGCGTCTGCTTGTTGATCAAGTGGATATCTTACGTCAAGCCTTTCGGGTTTGCCGAAAATCGATGCCGTTTCAAATCATGGCTGCCGTGGTTCTACCCGCCCGCCTGCATATGATCTGGAGCTTGCCAGACAAAGACGATGATCATGCCGCACGTTGGCGGATCGTCAAATCCACCTTTTCGCGGCATTGCCCTAAACCGGACACCGCTGATCTATCCCTTGCGATGATCCGCCGTCGGGAAAAAGGCATCTGGCAGCGCAGTTTTTGGCAACACGATATCCGCGATCAATCCGATTACGACCTGCACGAACACCTGATCATCCATGCGCCGGTGTCAGAAGGTCTGGTGTCGCGTCCCGGTGATTGGGCGCTCTCATCGCTCCATACTCGGGGGCAGGGTGTCCGGTTTGCACCGAAGGTCGCGATGCTTGCGACAACAGTCTCAAGGCCAACAGCGGACGCTTTGTTCTAGAACCACTGACCCGGTTCCATCAGCCCAAGGTTCATCAACTGTGTCGATGACCATTCGAAGGGTGTGGATGACCGCCATCTGAAATCCTGAATGGCATCGCGACTGCCGGGGTTCGATTTCAATGCTTTTGCCGTGCGGAACGAACAAATCGTAGCCGTTAGGTTGTTATGCCACGGGCAGGCATAGGTGTTGAATTCCGGTATGTTGAAGGTGTGATCGCCCTGCAGTTCCAAACCGGGGCGGGCGCGGAACAGGCTGACCCGATCGATCCGGCGACGCACCCAAGGCACATGTTCCTCAAACCGCCACCGCAAACCACCAAAGAAATCCAGCTGGCGATCTTCGTATTCCTGACCGTTCCACCGGGCCAGCGCATAATAACCGGACGTGTCCATATACGCGTTTTCCAACGAAACGGCGTTAGGCGATTCCGTCAAATCCCCTGCATACAGATCGACCGTGAAGGTCAGGATCGTCTCGCGCCGTTCTTCGGCGTTAAAGGCCAGCATTTCGCCGACCGTGCGGTCTTCGGAAAACGGGTAGTGCAGATATTCGCCGTTATAACAGTAGTATAACCATTTGCCGGGGGCTGCCGCGATGACGCTATTCACCGCCGTTTCCAGCGCGCCGTCGTCTGACATATCGTGGCCGACCCAGTGGACGCAATCATCTAAGCCCCCCAGCGGCGCGATTTCGTCGCTGGCAAAGACGACAAGTGATTGAAAACCGGCCCGCAGATGGTGGTCAATTGTCGATCTGATTTCGACGTTGTCTTCGACCATGATCAATCCGATAGGCCCCTTGGCAAGTGCGGCTTTGCCGGTGCGCAGGAAACTGGCTAAATCAGGGTACGTCATGTCCGGGTCCATGTATGGATCAACTACTGCTCTTACGTCTCTTTTGCCGTGAAGTTTGCCTGCATTGCAAGCGCGGGCGGTGCAGGGTAGGACAGCGACTGATTTCGCACTCGCTAGGATGTCACAGATGTCAGACCGCACGCCCGCCCCGAAGAAGCTATATATCAAGACGTATGGATGTCAGATGAACGTCTATGACAGCGAACGCATGGCTGAAGCGCTGGGCGGCAAAGGGTATGTCGAAACCAAGTCCCCCGAAGACGCAGACATGATCCTGCTCAACACCTGCCACATCCGCGAAAAGGCGGCTGAAAAGGTGTATTCGGAACTTGGCCGTATGAAAGCGTTGAAAGATGAAAAGCCTGATCTGAAATTTGGCGTAACCGGATGCGTGGCCCAAGCCGAAGGCGAAGAAATCATGCGCCGCCAGCCGATGGTCGATCTGGTCGTGGGGCCACAAAGCTACCATCGGTTGCCTGCAATGGATGAAGCCGTGCAAGCGGGCAAAAAGGCGCTCGATACCGATTTCCCTGATGACGACAAATTCGAGACGCTGACAAAGCGGTCCAAGGCAAAGCGCGGACCAACCGCGTTTTTGACCGTTCAGGAAGGTTGCGACAAATTCTGTGCGTTCTGCGTTGTGCCCTATACGCGCGGTGCCGAGGTGTCGCGCCCTGCGGATCGGATCATTCGTGAAGCCAACGAACTGGTGGAAAGCGGCGTGCGCGAAATCACGTTGCTGGGCCAGAACGTCAACGCATACCACGGCCACGACGGCGGTTTGGCGGGCCTGATCTGGGACTTGGACAAAGTCGACGGATTGGAACGCATCCGCTTTACGACGTCTCACCCGAACGACATGGACGACGCTTTGATCGATGCACACGGCACCTGTTCGAAACTGATGCCGTACCTGCATTTGCCCGTTCAGGCGGGGTCAGACCGCATCTTGAAGGCCATGAACCGCAAACACACAGCCGAAAGCTACATCCGATTGATCGAACGCATCCGCGGCGCGCGCCCGGATCTGTTGCTTTCGGGTGACTTTATCGTCGGCTTTCCGGGCGAGACTGATCAGGATTTTGAAGATACGATGTCTCTGATCTGCGAAGTGCACTACGGGCAGGCTTATTCATTTAAGTACTCGACAAGGCCGGGCACACCAGCGGCAGAAAAGCCTCAGCTGCCAGAAGACGTGATGAATGAACGTTTGCAACGCCTGCAAAGTTTGTTGCGCGAACAACAGGTTGAGACACAGGAAAGCATGGTTGGTCGCGAAGTTTCGGTTCTGTTCGAAAAGGCCGGTCGCGAAGCAGGGCAGATGATCGGGAAATCCGAATACCTTCATGCCGTCTTCGCAGAAGCGCCCATGGACGTGATCGGTCAGGTTCGAAAAGTGAGAATCACCAGATCAGAAAGTAACTCTTTGGGCGGAATTTTGACGGACGCGCCATAATTGGGGCGGCATTTGTTGTTACGTTAACGTTAATGTTGGGTATTAATAGTCACTGTTTCCGACGCGGACACAATATGTGGTTATTAGTTCTTTCAAAGTGACCCAATGCTGGTAGAACTATGGCCAATGTAAGGCGAGTAGACGGTAAATGGTTCCGTCTTTGTTATAGAGACGCAAAACGAGGATATGGTCGTGGCGAAAAAGAATGTCATAAAATCATCGCGTGCGGTGAGTGCAATTGCAACGGCGGCATCCTTGTCGTTGATGATGATTGCGGCTCCCGTATCCGCACAAGAAGTTGTCGCAGAAGCTGCGAACGGGACACGCACAATTGTTGGTGAAGAATACACGCCAACAATCTGGGTTGATCCGGATGGGTGTGAACACTGGGTGTTCGACGACGGCTTCGAAGGCTTCATGTCACCACACCGTAACCGTGACGGCAGCCCAGTTTGCCGCCGCCAAGAAGTCTGCGGTGTTGTGCCATCCGACACATTGTTCGCCAACGACGAGCCTTGGATCCCTGAGGGCCGCAAGGCACAGCTGATGGATTACTTCGCGAACCTCGGCGTTTACGGTGTACTGATCCACGGCCACACCGATGCAAACGCGTCAGACGAATACAACATGCGTCTTTCCCAGCGCCGCGCCGATATGGTTGCAGGCATTGCGCAAGACGCTGGTGTTAACGTTGTTGAATCCCGCGGGTTCGGTGAACGTCGCCCAGCACAGGCAGGTACATCTGCTGCTGCTTACGCCGCGAACCGTCGCGTCGAAATCATTTGTCTGAAGTAAGGAGCAGTATGATGAAAATGGTAAAAGTTTCCGCTCTGCTCGTTGCTAGCTTGTCCTTGTCAGGTTGCGTGGATTTGTTTGCAAGCCAGCTTGAAGGTGGCCAGCGTACAGGTCTGGAACGCACATTCGATGCGGGCCGTGACAGCAAATCCTTGTCCCAGCTTGTTGCTGGTATCTGGGTCGATCCAAACGGCTGTGATCACTGGATCATCGACGATGGCGTCGAAGGTTACCTGTCAGAGCGTCTGACACCAGATGGGCGCCCTGTGTGTTCCGGTGTAGCGCCGCCTGCGACAGCGACTGGTCCGTTCCGTGAAGGTACAGACATTCCTGATCCGCTCTAAATTCGGGCATTTCAGATTTTCCTAAAAGGCCGCGGTTCATTCCGCGGCCTTTTTTCATGTTTTAGGCTCTTGTCGCATGCTGCACTTGCGCCTACCTGCGCATCTTGCAACGATACAAATACGAGTTTCAGAACCGCTTGATCAGGAGAGTTGATTGACCCCTAGCGACCAGACCACGAACGACGATGTTCACACCGGTGATGATGTGTCTGAATCATTGCTCGCATTCCCTGATAATTACCTGCTGATTGATCTGTGTGGTGAATTTGACCGCAATCTCGCGACCCTTGAAGATCGGCTATCGGTTCAGATTATCCGGCGCGGCAACGAACTTGCGGTGATTGGAGAAGAAGAACCGCGCAAGAACGCAATTGATGTGCTGAAATCGCTATACGGGCGGCTTGAGGCGGGTAAATCTTTGGAAGACGGCGACATTGACCGCGAATTGCGGATGGGTCCGGCAGAGGTGCGTGGCGCAGAACCGGGTGATCAGAAAGAACTGTTCAAAGGCGTCAGCGGGGCACGCGTCGAAATCAAGACGCGCAAGAAATTGGTTGAACCGCGTACAGAAGCGCAAAAGGCCTACGTGCGGTCCTTGTTCGACAAAGAACTGGCCTTCGGGATCGGGCCGGCGGGGACGGGTAAAACCTACCTTGCCGTGGCGGTCGCCGTGAACATGTACATCAACGGCGAAGTCGACCGGATCATCCTATCGCGGCCAGCGGTCGAAGCGGGCGAAAAGCTTGGGTATCTACCCGGCGACATGAAAGACAAAGTCGATCCGTACATGCAGCCGCTTTATGATGCGCTGAATGACTTCTTGCCGGGCAAGCAAACGGCAAAACTGATCGAAGAGAAACGGATCGAAATCGCACCTTTGGCGTTCATGCGTGGCCGGACATTGTCGCGGGCGTTTGTTGTGCTGGACGAAGCACAAAACGCGACGCCTATGCAGATGAAGATGTTCCTGACGCGTTTGGGTGAAGGGTCACGGATGGTGATCACTGGTGACCGGACCCAGATCGATTTGCCGCGTGGGGTGACGTCTGGCTTGTGGGATGCGGAACGGTTGTTGAAAACAATCCCGAAGATCAGCTTCAACTACTTCACCTCAAAAGATGTCGTGCGCCACCCGCTGGTCGCAGCGATCATCGAAGCCTACGAAGCAGACGATCCCAAGTGATCCGGTTTTGCCGCGAAAAATCGAGGTACCGCTGTGGCCGTTGATTGCATTGTCGAAGAACCGCGCTGGGTGGATTTTGAAGCTATGGCTGAATTGGCATCGAACGCGGCCTTGTCCCATTTGGGGCTCGATCCGTCTGCCTTCGAAATCAGCCTGCTCGCTTGCGACGACGCACGTATCGCCGTTCTGAACGCAGACTTTCGCGAAAAGGCGAAACCCACGAACGTGCTCAGTTGGCCATCTGACGAACGGGCCGCTGAGGTGCAGGGCGAAATGCCAACGCTGCCGACCCCGGGGCCTGATAGCGAACTGGGTGATATCGCGATTGCCTATGACACCTGCGCGCGCGAGGCCGATGAACAGGAAAAGCCTTTCAAGGACCACGTGACCCATCTGATTGTTCACGGAACCTTACATCTTTTGGGTTTCGATCACGAAAATGAGCCGGATGCCGCCCTTATGGAAGGTTTAGAGACGGAAATCCTTGGCAATTTGGGGTTAGCTGACCCATATAGGGAATAACCCGCGTATTTGGGTGTGTTTAAGGCAAGGATGAATGGGCGACACAACGGACGGCTCCTCTAACGCGGCGCAACGCGCGCTGGGTGAGGAAAGTGAAGAAATGAACCGCGGCTTTATTGGCCGTTTCTTTGATGCCTTTAGTGGTCCGGGCGATACGCCTGCGTCAGACACGGACAAGCCGCATCTGATATATCCACAACCGGCCATGCCTGGGATGCGAAACCTGCGGTCCATGCGGGTCGAAGATGTCGCAATTCCGAAGTCGGACATCGTGGCCGTACCAATCACGCATTCCCAAAGCGATCTGATGGACGTGTTCCGCGAAAGCGGCCTGACACGGTTGCCGGTCTTTGACGGCACCCTTGATACGCCGCTTGGCAACGTGAACATGAAAGACTTCGCACTGGCGTATGGTTTCCAACAGGATGCTGGTGCGTTTGATCTTCGCAAAATCCTGCGGCCATTGTTGTTCGTGCCGCCATCCATGCCGTTGGGCGTGTTGCTGCAGAAGATGCAGCAGGAACGCAAACACATGGCGCTGGTGATTGATGAATACGGCGGGACCGACGGGCTTGTCACAATCGAAGATCTGATCGAACAGGTCGTTGGCGCGATTGAAGACGAACATGACCACGAGGAAGAAAAACAATGGGTGCAGGAAAGCCCCGGTGTTTATTCGGCCCTCGCCAAAACACAGCTTGAACCGTTTGAATCCGAGATCGGGATTGTTCTGACGGCCCACGACGAGATTGACGAAGAAGAAATCGACACGCTCGGCGGGCTGGTCTTTATGTTGTCCGGTCATGTGCCCGCACGCGGTGAAATCGTAAGCCACCCTGACGGGATCGAATTTGAAGTTGTCGATGCAGACCCGCGCCGGATCAAACGGCTGCGCGTGCGGTTGCCTGATGCCGTAGATGGCTAACGCGATGGCGATGCGCTTTGCTGGTCTTGGCTGGCGGTTGCGCGGGCTTTGTCTTGCGTTGCTTGGTGTGTTGATCGGCCTTGGTCACGCGCCCTTTGATCTTTGGTTCATCAGTATCGCCGCACTTGCGGTGGCCTTTATGCTGATGCGTAACGCGCCCGATGTACGGACAGCGCTTTGGCACGGCTGGGCGCTCGGCCTTGGCTATTTCGGCTTTTCACTGCGCTGGATCATTTCGCCGTTCCTCGTTCATGTGGAACGTGACGGATGGATGGCGCCGTTTGCGCTGGTCCTGATGGCTGCGGGCTTTGCCTTGTTCTGGATGCTGGCGGCAGGGCTTAGTCGCAGGTTCTACAATGGCGGCATGATCAGCCTTGGTTTGTTGATCGTCGGGGTCGAAGCCTTGCGGTCGTTGATCCTAACCGGATTTCCGTGGGCGCTACTTGGGCATGTCCTGCTTGAAGTTCCCATGGTGTCCGAACTTGCGGCACTCGGTGGTCCGCATTTGCTATCGCTGACGGTCGTTACGCTTGCGTTGAGTTGCGCGGCCTTTGGGACAGAACGATACGGTGGGAGTTTCTTGGGAATAGGGATCATCGCGATCCTTGTGGTTGGTTTCGGAATCACGCGCTTCAACACCGCCCCGCGCGACAGCACCACTATCGTCCGCCTCATCCAGCCAAACGCCCCGCAAGACGAAAAATGGGACATCGACAAACGCCACGTCTTCTTTGAACGGATGATTGGATACACTGGCGAAGGCGACGTGCCTGATCTGATCGTCTGGCCAGAAAGTTCAATACCGACGCTGCTGAACTACGCGGATAACGAACTCGAAGCGGTCGCAGAAGCGGCGCGCGGTGCACCGTTGATTGTCGGCGTGAACAGGGCCGAAGGCGGGTTGTACCACAACAGTTTCATTCTGCTGGGGCGCGGCGGCGTGATTGACGCATTCTATGACAAACAGCACCTTGTGCCTTTCGGTGAATATGTGCCCGGTGGTGATCTGCTACACGAATTGGGTGTTCAAGGTTTCGGGTCGTCCTACGGCGGTGGGTTCACCCCCGGACAAGGCCGCCGCACGATTGACGTGCCCGGCATCGGACCAATTCGGCCCCTGATTTGCTACGAAGGCATTTTTGCAGAAGAAGTCGGTGGAACGGACGTGCGGCCGCGCGCGCTCGTTCTCATCACCAATGATGCGTGGTTCGGCAAAGACGCAGGGCCTTTCCAACATCTCGCGCAGGCCCGTTTACGTGCGATCGAACAGGGCATCCCGATGATCCGTGTCGCAAACACAGGCGTCAGTGCAATGATTGATCCATACGGTCAGATTACGGCATCAATCCCGATGAATACGAAAGGTTTCCTTGATGTCGCTCTGCCCCATGTCCGCCCGCCGACCCCTTACAGCAGGTATGGCGACTATCCGGTCTTGGTGTTGCTTTTTGCCGCTTTGTGCGCCCTGACTTTGCGTCGCCGACAATTTTAGTTGACCCTAGGGGGGGAGAGGCCTAGGTCCAATGCTAGCCTGCCACAACGGCTTCCTGACGTGGCAGATTGATTTATTGGAGCACTATCTCATGGCCAGACAAGACTATATTTTCACTTCGGAATCCGTTTCCGAAGGGCATCCTGACAAGGTTTGCGACCGTATTTCAGATTCCATTCTGGATGCGTTCCTTGCAGAAGAACCAGAGGCGCGGGTCGCCTGTGAAACATTCGCAACGACAAACCGTGTCGTTGTTGGCGGCGAGGTTGGCCTGTCCGATAAAAGTAAGCTGACAGAATACATGGGTCAGGTTGAAGGCATCGTGCGCGGCGCCATCAAGGACATTGGCTACGAGCAAGACAAATTCCACCACGCAACGTGCAAGGTCACAAACCTTTTGCACGAACAATCCGCGCATATCGCGCAGGGTGTCGATGCGGCTGTGGACAAAGAAGAAGGCGCCGGCGACCAAGGGATCATGTTTGGTTACGCCACAACTGAAACCGAAGAACTGATGCCAGCCCCGATCCAGTATTCCCACGCGATCCTGCGGCGTTTGGCCGAAGTGCGCAAAGATGGCACTGAACCAACATTGCGCCCTGACGCGAAAAGCCAGGTGTCCTTGCGCTACGCTGGCGGCAAGCCGGTTGAAGTCACATCCATCGTTCTGTCCACGCAGCACTCTGACGAAACACAAACAAGCGACGACATTCGTGCGATCGTCGAACCCTACATCCGCGACGTGCTGCCTGACGGTCTGATCACGCCAGAAACCAAATGGTGGGTGAACCCGACAGGGACCTTCGTCATCGGTGGTCCTGACGGCGATGCAGGCCTCACGGGTCGCAAAATCATCGTGGACACATACGGTGGTGCGGCCCCGCATGGTGGCGGCGCGTTTTCCGGTAAAGATCCGACCAAAGTTGACCGCTCTGCGGCCTACGTATCACGCTATCTCGCGAAAAATGTTGTGGCTGCTGGTATGGCTGAAAAATGCACGATCCAGCTATCCTATGCGATTGGTGTGGCCAAGCCGCTGTCGATCTACGCGAATTTGCACGGCACCGGTGAGGTACACGAGACGGAGATCGAAAAAGCGATTGCCGAAGTGATGGACCTGACACCACGCGGCATTCGTGAACACCTGCAACTGAACCGCCCGATCTATGCACGGACAGCGGCCTATGGCCACTTTGGTCGTGCACCTGATGCAGATGGTGGGTTCTCTTGGGAAAAAACCGATCTGGTTGATGCCCTGAAAGCTGCCGTTTAAGCCGCAATTTCACGAGACGAATATCAGGGCAGATTGCGCAAGCGGTCTGCCCTTGTTACATCGCAGCCCATGACACAAGACAAACACCCCTCCGGCGCCCCTTGGCGCAACTTTTATGGTCGCTTCAAAGGCAAAACCATGCGGTCGTCCCAGCAAGAATATCTTGATGAGGATCTCGCCGCATTGTCACCGGGTGCTGTTGACTGGGATGTAAACCCGGACCGGACCCCGATTGATCTGGACTCTTTGTTTGGTGACAAAGAAATCTGGCTCGAAATCGGCTTCGGCGGTGGTGAACATATGGTGCATATGGCCGCAACCTATCCGGACATCGGCTTGATCGGCTGTGAACCGTACCTGAACGGTGTGGCGATGCTGCTGGGTAAAATCCGCAGGGCTGGCGTGTCGAACCTCGCGGTGCATCCGGGTGATGCGCGTGATCTGTTTGACGTGCTCCCGCCGGAATCGATTTCTAAGGTGTTCCTGAACTACCCTGATCCGTGGCCCAAAAAGCGTCACCACCGTCGGCGGTTTGTAACGCAAGAACATCTCGTGCCCTTGCACGGTGTCCTGAAACCCGGTGCAGAATTCCGTGTGGCGACAGACATCAAAGACTACGTGCGTCAGACGATGGAAGAAGTGCCAAAGGCCGGTTTCACATGGACCGCTGAAGGTCCAGAAGACTGGCGCGTCGCTTGGGACGACTGGCATTCCACCCGTTACGAGCAAAAAGCGATCCGCGAAGACCGGACGCCACACTATATGACGTTCTGCCGGAATTGAGGACGGGAGCCTCCGGCGGGGATATTTGAAGCCAAAAGAAATAACGCGTTGTGGACCCAATGGGCGACCTAAGGTAGACGCGTTTGACACATAATACGGAGCGCAGCATGTCTGGCCACGGCACACCCATTCCAATGACTTCCCGCCCTTGTGGGCCTTTGACAGGCGAGGCCAATGTTCCGGGCGACAAGTCGATCTCGCATCGGTCGTTGATCTTGGGCGCATTGTCAGTCGGTGAAACCCGCATCACAGGGTTGCTGGAAGGCGAAGACGTTTTGGATACCGCGAAAGCCATGCGTGCCTTTGGTGCAGAGGTCACAGATCACGGCGGCGGCGAATGGTCCGTTCACGGCGTAGGTGTTGGCGGTTTTGCGGAACCTGAACAGGTGATTGACTGCGGGAATTCCGGCACTGGCGTCCGTTTGATCATGGGCGCGATGGCGACCAGCCCGATCACCGTGACGTTCACGGGCGACGCGTCGCTGAACAGCCGTCCGATGGACCGCGTCACCGATCCGCTGGCCCTGTTTGGCACGCAGACTGTTGGCCGCACCGGTGGCCGCTTGCCGATGACTTTGGTCGGTGCAGCTGATCCATTGCCTGTGCGTTACGTCGTGCCGGTGCCATCCGCTCAAGTGAAATCCGCCGTTCTGCTGGCAGGGCTCAATGCCCCCGGCCAGACTGTCGTGATCGAAAAAGAAGCAACCCGCGATCATACTGAACGGATGCTTGCAGGTTTCGGCGCTGAACTGACTGTTGAAGAAACGGATGAAGGGCGCGTGATCACGCTGACCGGCCAGCCAGAACTGAAACCGCAGGATATCATCGTGCCGCGCGATCCGTCCTCTGCCGCGTTTCCTGTGTGTGCGGCGATCATCACGCCGGGGTCCGACGTGCTTGTCCCGAACATTGGACTGAACCCGACCCGTGCGGGCCTGTTCACCACGTTGCAGGAAATGGGCGCGGACCTGACATATGAGAATATGCGAGAAGAAGGCGGTGAACCCGTTGCTGACCTACGCGCGAAGTTCTCGCCAAACCTCAAAGGGATCGCTGTGCCACCGGCACGTGCGGCCAGCATGATCGACGAATATCCAGTGTTGTCGGTCGTTGCATCCTTCGCGGAAGGTGTGACCGACATGCAGGGCGTCAAAGAATTGCGCGTCAAGGAAAGCGACCGGATCGACGCAATGGCCAAAGGCCTGCGTGCCGCTGGTGTCACCGTCGATGAAGGCGATGACTGGTGGAAGGTCACCGGTCTGGGCCACGGCAACGTGCCGGGCGGTGTCACGGTGGCCAGCGTTCTGGATCACCGGATCGCGATGGCCTTTATGGTCATGGGCATGGCGTCCAACAAACCGATGACCGTAGATGACGGATCGCCAATCGCCACGTCCTTCCCGATTTTTGAAAGCCTGATGGGCGCACTTGGCGCACAGCTGGTTCGGTCGAACGCATGACGTTTACGGTCGCGATTGATGGGCCTGCTGCAGCTGGCAAAGGCACGATTTCCAAGGCGGTTGCAGCCCATTTCGGGTTTGCCCACTTGGACACTGGCCTGTTGTACCGCGCCGTCGGTGTAAAGGTGATCGCAGGACAATCACCGATTGATGCGGCCCAGACGCTTGATCCGTCGGATCTAGAAGACGACAGCCTGCGCACCGCTACTGTCGCACAAGCGGCAAGCGAAGTCGCCGTGATCCCCGAAGTTCGCGCCGCGTTAGTCGATTTTCAACGCACATTCGCCGCCCGCGATGGCGGGGCTGTCTTGGACGGTCGTGATATCGGCACCGTGATTTGCCCTGATGCGGATGTGAAACTGTTCGTCACGGCATCAGCAGCGTGTCGTGCTGAAAGGCGCTATAAAGAATTGGCTGGCAAAGGCCACGATGTGACGCCCGCAGGCGTGCTTGCCGATGTGCAGGAACGCGATAAACGTGACAGCGAACGTGCCGCAGCACCGATGGTCGCGGCTGAGAATGCGACTTTGATCGACACGTCCGATATGTCGGTTGAACAGGCCATTGCGGCCGCGATTTCAGCAGTGGACACAGCCCGTCACAATTGATCACAGTCATTTTGGTCGCCAGCGTGACAATATCTGGCTAGCCTTTGGATAACCCGAAGGAGACCCCGATGTTTCGCGCCATGATCACAGCAGCACTGCTGACCGCCACGCCGCTTGCCGCCCAAGAGGCGGAACCGCATATGACGATGGAACGCCTGGCCGAAATTGTGCAGGTGCTGGACGAAGATGCGAATGTCACCCCCAATGGTCTGGAATTCGTCATTGATGATGTGCCCGTCCTGATCGTCGCCGACGTCCGCGCGAACCGGATGCGTGCAATGGTGCCGATTTCGTCTGTCGAAGGCATGACATCCGAAGAAATGGAACGCGTTCTGCAAGCCAACTTCGACAGCGCACTTGATGCCCGTTACGCGATTGCGATGGGGCGGTTGTGGGGCGTTTTCATCCATCCGCTTCGTGAATTGGAACGTGATCAGCTGATTTCGGGTATCGCCCAGACCGTCAACGTGGCCCAGACCTACGGCAGTCTTTACACATCAGGTGCTGCGCAATTCGGGGCAGGGGATAGTTCTGGGCTTCAGGCGCAACTGCTCGAAGAATTGCTCGAAAAAGGCCAAGATATCTAGCCGCGCCACCAGTGTTGCAGGTGTAGCCAGACTGTAAACGGGACGATGGCCCACAGCACGACACCCGCAATATGATCGGCAAGATTAGCGTTGGCCTGAAACGTCGCGATAGCCTGCAAATGGGGCGTGTCGAACAGGCCGTCGATGACCCATTGCGATGGCAAGCCTTCAAAGATGAACTGATAAAAGGTGTAAAAGACCTGCGGCGATACCGTGAGGACCACACCAAAGACCAACATGCCGATTGCGATATCGAACAATGCGCATGCTGTGCCGGACACCTGCGTCCTGAGTGATGAAATGATCCGCGTCTTGACCGCGAACAGCCAGAACACGCCCACCATCCCAAATAGACTAATGCCAAGAGCGCCCGCGCGCCCCGCGATGCCAAGCGTCCAGTAACTATCGTCTGGATAGCCCGCTGTGATCATTGGCCAAATCCCCGCGGCGGCGATGCCGACGCCAATAATGCAGGCAATCATCCCGATGAATAGCCGCCACAGGTTCGGCGCCTTGTCGCGGGTCAGCAGCCAAAAGCCTGCAAACCAAATCAGCGCCAATCCTGTGGAAAGGGCGGTCACGCAGGGTCGTACATCACCAGTGGCATGGTGTTGCCCAAGAAATAACGGACCGCATCAACGTAATCGAAGACCAGCGAAATCCCGATAATGACAATCATGAAGGTCAGAATACGTTTCGGCCATGTCGGGAAATCGTGACGCCGATTTTGCATGATCAGGTAAACAATCAAAGGGGTCCATATGATGATATGCGGCAGGCCAAGCAATTTCACGTAGCCCATCTGCTTATACATATAGTCGATGGCAAAGGCAGCGATCAGGCTGGCGACAATCGAAATGATCCCGATCACACGGGTCTTGCTCCAGAAGATCAAAACCACCGGTGCAACGAACCCGCCCAGCATCAAAAGCGGCAACCAGACCCGCAACCACGACGGTCCAAATTCGGCCATTGCTTCATTAAGTGTCATTGCGGTGCTCCTGATTTCCACGTGCACAATCACTGCTGGAATGTTGGGCGGCTTGCAAGTTTTTACGTAAACTTTTGTACGACCCACCATCGGTAGAGCCTTTGTTTACAGGTTGCTCGTAAGCCTACGTCGCAGTGAAAATAAAAGGAATATTGAAATGGCTTTTTCAAAAATGGGCAATGTTTTGACCAAAGCGACGGGTGCGGTCGCGATTGTCATGCTGGCGGGTTGTATGGGCGGCTCCAACGGGGGCACGACGGGCCAGCCTCAAAATATCGTGGATGATCTACCTGATGAAATCATTCCAATCATTATCGAAAATGAAGACGAAATTCGCGACATCATCGATACGGAATTGGCCGGTGATCTACAGGAACAAGCGGACGAGATTGTTGATCTTATCGTCGCAGTGACGACCACGACTGTTGCAGTGAGCAGCGTAACAACAGCTGCCGCTACGGATTAAGGCATAGGGCCTGTCACTGCGTCACATAAAACGCAGTGGCAGGCGCCGTCACCATATCATGCAGCTTGTTCAGCGGCGTCGGGGTGTGTGACGTCAATCGAAAAGGCCGGCACCCAATCGTGCAATTCGCGGTCCGGCAAAATCAGCGACGCAACGCTTTGCGTCGTACGCAAACATCCCCGACCAAACGGGTAAAGCACGTCTTCTGTCGGGTCGTTATGCGTACGTCGGGAATATGCGTAGTTAAGCTGACATCCCGCAGGCACCGGACCAGCACAGATCAATGTCAAATGGCCATCTGCGGTTGGGGTGATTGATTGGACGAAATCGGCGGCTTGGCCAGTGACCTCAAATCCATCGGTAAATCGCGGTGCAGGGACGCATTCGCGGTCAATGACGGTCGTTGCAGGGGTGCGTAGCTGCACATGAATAGAACATCCGTCGGTGGTCGCCGATATCGGCGCGATAGGCGCGGGTGGCATTTGCCCATTGTGAATGCGGGCGGCGCATCGACCAACTTGTTCGCCTGTAAGCACTTTGCCAGTTGCATCCAAATGCGCGGAATCGAAAAGCGGCATCGCATAATTGGCGTTGGCAAACGCGGCATTCGGACGAATATCAGCGATATCTTTGATACCTAACCGGTTTTCCCACGCGTTTCCGTTGTGCATTGGCGCGGTACCGGACGCTTGGGTCAAAAGCCATGTCGTTGGAATGCCAAGATCATTTGCCGCGTCGTCGATGATATCCATCATCTGGGTCAGCAGCGCGATGTACTCCGCGCGGGGCGTGTTGCGATCGGCCTCGCCGTGGTAAAACGGGATGAACATATGATGAATGGGTTGTCCCATTTCGTCCGCGGCAGCGGCCATCTGTTGAATATCCGCGATCATGCTTAGCATCAAAATGGATGCTGTACCGTCATGTTCGCGAAAGATGCCTTCGATAACGCGGTCTCGGTGGATCCGGCCGACAAGGGGTCTGCCTCCTTTTGCGCCGCTGCGGACGATGACTTGGCCAATGTTGGCGTCGTTCGCGTCGTGCAGAAAACGGACTGCGGTTGCGACGCCGCTGGACTGGCATTTGGGATCAAATCCATAAGACGGCACAAATCCGTCGATCACTTTGGTACGGGGACGTCCCATGACACCGCGAAACCCGAAACCGTCATTGGGCAACACAATCCGTGGGTCATCCAAGATCGGCCGGTCGAATGCGGGTCCTGCGTTGTGACAGTCGGCGTTGGACTGTCCGAAGGACATGAAAAGAATGCTGTGCGTCATAGCGCGATCTTAGACCCGACATTTGGGGCATGAGTTAGGCGAAGATTTGAAAACATCGGATGCGGATGTGGGTCTGCGGTTCAATACAGCAACGCCCCTTCACCTTTCAGTTGTGTTGTAAACCGCGAATGGATATCCGACATCTGTTTACAAGTATTAAACTAACTGAATTTGGAGTGTGTTTTGTTGAAACCTACGTTGGCGGCTATCTGCTTTTTTGCCTTGATCAGCTGTGGTGGCGCGCAAACAAAACCGGTGATTGATGACGTCGATGTGCCGACCGTTATCCGCATTGATGATACCCACGCTCCGATTAGCCCCGAAGAACCGAATATTGGACAATCTCAACCCGATCCGGTTGATAGGGTTCCGCCCGAATTGCCTACATTGGGTCTCGTCGCGGACGAAGATACCTCCGGCTACTATTATCCGGTAGATGTCGAACCGGTCGCCGATACGGGGATCCGCGCCATCGTCTTTTCGGAATCCGGATTGATTGTCCTGCCGAAGACTTTGATCAATAATTCCCTGAATGATCCGGGCGCTATTCAGGATCTTTTGCTGCGTGGCCTAGGTGAAAACTTCCCGCAGGCCGCGAACTGGACCTTCCGTGCGCTCAATAACTCCGATGAAATCTCGTGGGTTCTGTGGTGGCGCTATGGGTTCTATGTGCCAAGCTATTCCCCATACGGCGTCATCGTTGTGGGCGACGAAGATGCGTTCTTGGGTCAACTTTACGAAGCCATCTTTGGTGATCCGCTGGAACCCGACACTGGTACATACGACATGATCTCTGACATTGTGACGGCAAGCTCTTCAGTCACCACAACCAGCAGCAGCCATTAACGCAGGCTTTTGGCGGCGTGACAGATCAAAAGCAGCGATCAGGCTGCTTTTGACTTGGCCTCATTGCGGACGCCAATCGTAAAGCCGGGCACCCACCGCAACAACTGTTCGCCGGGTAGAACAAGCGACGCACCAATCCATGCTTCACGCAAACAGCCGCGCCCGAACGGGTAGGATGTGTCTTCTGTCGGATCAGCATGGGTGCGCGACGCGAATGCGTAGTTCAGTGTAAACTGCGCAGGCAGCGGACCGGCACAGGTCAGACGAAGTGCGCCTTCTTCTGTTACCTCGACGGCCTCCACGAAATCCACCGCTTGGCCCATCACCTGAAAGCCAAAGTTGCATCTAGGCTGCGGAAAACGGGTGCGGTCGATCTCTAATTTGGGTGCGCCGCGGAACGTGACGGTAATTGTGTTATCCGATGCAGTCACGTGATCCGGACGGATGTGCGGCACATATCGGCCATTGTCGATCGCCGCGGCCTGCATCCCGATCAATTCACCTGCCATGACCTTGCTGCGGGCATTCAGGTGGGCGGCGTCAGCCAATTCGTATCCGTAATTTGCAATCACGCAGGACGCGTTTTCGCGCGTATCCGCGATATCTTGGATAGCCATCCGGTTCTGCCACGCGTTGCCGGCATGGGTTGGCGAAGTACCAGACGGTTGGGCCATTAACCAATGAACGGGCAGGTCCATATCGGCAAATGCCTGATCGACGTAGTCCATCATCGCGGTCGATTCCGCGAGATAGACCGCGTAGGGGGTGCCTTTGTCTGCTTCGCCATGCAAAAATGGGATCATCACACGGGAAACAGGACGGCGTTTGCGTGCCGCGATGTCAATAATATCGCGGGCCTGTGATAGATAACTGTCGAGGATAAATGAAATTTCGCCGGTCGCACTGCGGAAAATGCCATCAATGTCGCGGTCGCCCTTCTTGACCCCCAATAAGGCGCGTCCACCTTTGGCTCCGCTGCGAATAATCACCTGTTCGATGTCATGATCACGGCGATGCTTCAAATACCGAACCGCGGCAGGCAAAGCCAGTGACTGGATACGCACGTCCCGACCGTAGGCTTTCTGAAAGGCGGTCATCGGGCGTTTGGGCGCACGTCCGTGCGTGCCGCGAAAGCCATGACCGTCGTTCGGAACCACGACACGGTCGTCGTCCAGAAAATCGCTGGTAAAGGCAGGACCAGCATCATGGTGGTCCGCGTTCGATTGGCCGTAAGGCATCATTAATAAACTACTCGTCATAGGTGTTCAGATAAGACGGAACGCAGCCTAGGGGAATGCTGCCCCGACGGAAATGAAACGGGCAGGGCGCGAAACCGACGGAATGTGACCTGCATGCAACCCCTACGAATTTGCACCGCGGCCCTTGCTATTAACGCAAACTCGGCCTATACGCCGCCTTGTCTAAGCGTCGAAACAGGCGCGGATATGAGACTCGAGCAGGGTTGGTTTGCGCCAGCCCTGTTGTTTTATGTTCGAAACAAACGTTTGGACCAAACCGAAACCCAAGACCGGCGGACACAACCGCTTGGCCCACACAGTACTAAACGTTAGGAAAACGACGCCTCATGGCTAACACAATGGAAGAGTTTGAAGCACTCTTGAACGAAAGCTTCGAAATGGACACGCCGAGCGAAGGTTCGGTCGTCAAAGGCAAGGTTATCGCGATCGAAGCGGGCCAAGCTATCATCGACGTCGGCTACAAAATGGAAGGCCGCGTTGATCTGAAAGAATTCGCAAACCCTGGTGAAGAAGCTGAACTGGCTGCTGGCGACACTGTTGAAGTGTTCTTGCGTCAAGTTGAGAACGCCCGTGGCGAAGCTGTTATCTCTCGTGAGATGGCGCGCCGCGAAGAAGCTTGGGATCGTCTGGAAAAAGCATATGCTGACGAAGAGCGCGTCGATGGCGCAATCTTTGGTCGCGTAAAAGGTGGTTTCACTGTAGATCTGGGCGGCGCTGTTGCGTTCCTTCCGGGTTCTCAGGTTGACGTTCGCCCAGTACGCGATGCGGGCCCATTGATGGGGCTTAAGCAGCCATTCCAGATTCTGAAAATGGACCGTCGTCGTGGCAACATCGTTGTATCCCGTCGTGCCATCCTCGAAGAATCACGTGCTGAACAGCGCGCTGAAGTCATCGGCAACCTGACTGAAGGTCAGGAAGTTGACGGCGTGGTTAAGAACATCACTGAATACGGTGCGTTCGTTGACCTCGGCGGCGTAGACGGCTTGCTGCACGTGACAGACATGGCTTGGCGCCGTGTGAACCACCCATCCGAGATCCTCACAATCGGTGAGACAATCAAGGTTCAGGTGATCAAAATCAACAAAGAGACACACCGTATCTCCCTCGGCATGAAGCAGCTGCAGGACGATCCGTGGAACGCTGTTGAAGCCAAGTACACAATGGAATCTGTCCACACTGGTCGCGTGACCAACATCACTGACTACGGCGCATTCGTTGAGCTGGAACCAGGTGTTGAAGGTCTTGTGCACGTTTCTGAAATGTCTTGGACAAAGAAAAACGTACACCCAGGCAAAATCGTTTCTACTTCGCAAGAAGTCGAAGTCATGGTTCTGGAAATCGATTCAGCCAAGCGTCGCGTTTCCCTTGGTCTCAAGCAGACACAGCGCAACCCATGGGAAGTCTTCGCAGAACAGTTCCCTGAGGGCACTGAAGTTGAAGGCGAAGTCAAAAACATCACCGAATTCGGTCTGTTTGTTGGTCTCGAAGGCGACATCGACGGCATGGTTCACCTGTCCGACTTGACATGGGAAGGCCGCGGCGAAGACGTCATCGGCGATTTCCGCAAGGGCGACATCGTGAAAGCCAAGGTTGCTGAAGTTGACGTTGAGAAAGAGCGCATCTCGCTCTCCATCAAAGCGCTCGACGGCGATCCATTCGCTGAAACAATCGGCGGCACAAAGCGCGGTTCGATCATCACTGTTGAAGTGACTAAGATCGAAGAAGGCGGCATCGAAGTTGACTATGAAGGCATGAAATCCTTCATCCGTCGTTCCGATCTGTCCCGTGACCGTGCAGAACAGCGTCCAGAGCGTTTCGGCGTTGGTGACAAGGTCGACGTTCGCGTCACCAACATCGACTCCAAGACACGCAAACTGGGTCTGTCGATCAAAGCACGTGAAATTGCTGAAGAAAAAGAAGCAGTCGAGCAGTTCGGTTCTTCCGACTCCGGCGCTTCCTTGGGCGATATCCTTGGTGCAGCATTGAAGGGCGGCGACGAGTAATCGTTACCCCTTAAGACTTGAAGAAGGCCTCGCAAGCAATTGCGGGGCCTTTTTTGTGGGTAGCGTCAGGCGTTGGATCAATTGACTGGCGGGCAATCGTTGTTAGGTGTCTTGTCTGTTACAAGATCGGGGACCCAGATGACTTTACCAGATACGATGTTCGGCGTTGTTATGACGGGCCATGGCGGTCCCGAAATGCTGGAATGGCGCGATGACTTGCCAACACCAAAACCGGCAACGGGCGACGTTGTCATCCGCGTGGCCGCCGCTGGCGTGAATAACACCGACATCAACACGCGCATCGGTTGGTACGCAAAAGAAGGCGCAGATGACGCATCTTGGTCCGACACGCCGCTTGGTTTTCCCCGCGTGCAGGGCGCAGACGTCTGCGGCGAAATCGTTGCGGTCGGTGCGGACGTTGATCCAGCGCGGATCGGCGAACGGGTCCTGATTGAACCTTGCTTGCATGTCGTTGATGGCGAAACAAAATCGGCGCCATGGTACTTCGGGTCCGAATGTGACGGTGGGTTTGCCGAATTTACCAAGGTGGACGCGCGTTACGCCCATCCCGTGAAAACGGACATGACCGATATCGAACTTGCGTCCTTCCCATGTTCTTATTCGACGGCTGAAAACATGCTGACGCGTGCGGCTGTGAAGTCAGGCGATACTGTTCTCGTAACCGGTGCATCGGGCGGTGTCGGGTCCGCAGCTGTGCAATTGGCCAAGGCGCGCGGGGCAGAGGTGATCGCAATCACGTCTGCTGCGAAGGCAGATGCGCTGAAAGAACTGGGTGCCAAACAGACGTTGGACCGCAAGGACGATCTGATCGCGACACTTGGCAAAGATGCCGTGGACGTTGTGATCGATCTTGTTGCGGGGCCGTCGTGGCCTGCTTTGCTTGACGTGTTGCGCCCCAAAGGCCGGTATGCGGTTTCGGGTGCTATTGCGGGACCGATGGTGACACTGGATGTCCGGACGCTCTACCTGAAAGACCTCAGTTTCTTTGGCTGTACCGTGATCGAACCAGAGGTGTTCGGGAACTTGGTGAAGCGGATCGAAAACGGGGACATCGCGCCATTGGTTGCGCAAACTTACCCATTGCGTGACATCGGTCAGGCGCAGGAAAACTTTCAAGACAAAGGTCACATCGGCAAATTCGTTCTGAACGTTTCTGGCTAAGTGGATCGCGCCCCGCCCGCAAAGGCGAGGCGCTATTTCTTAGAACTTCATGTGCCCCATGGTGATCAGGTCAATCTTGAACTGTTGCGCATGATCCTGAGGCGGCAGACCAATGTCTGCCCGCATCCGGTCGCTCAAACCGTCAACACCGGGCTGCTTTTCAACTGCAAGGTCCGGTGGGCGGGTTCGCTTGAACAGCCTTGCGACAGTTGCCAAAACCACCTTTTTGATGCCGAATTCGGCAACCAGATCATCGATGATCTCTTGTGGTGTTGGTGTTTTGATAGGAAGTGCATTCATTGTCGTCACGTTTTCCGGTCGCGCACATGCGAAACCGTTCCTTTACTGATGAAGATCCGGTCGGCAAACGGCAGACAAACTACGGCAGCCAATTAGGGGATCAAATTGTTAAGTTTTGGGATGGGATGGCACGAAATGCCGATGCGGCTTTAAGCGCGAGAACCTGCGCCTGACGGAGTCATAGCCACTGCAAAATTCGCCCAAAGGGTATGTAAGCGTTCGAAATTGTACATGCGATACCCTCCTTAGGTTGTGTGGTTGCAGTGCAGTATGCGTAGTGGAGGAGCGGATTCGATCAAGGGTCTCAGTTCGATCGATCGCATGACCCATCTACATTGTTGCAAAAATGCAACAAATTAAGCATCCCAAAAACACTGCGAAATCGACAGGGGCATTCCCCGAAACACTGTTCCAGACCTGCGAATCGGGGACCTATGCGCCAACGTGACTTGCCTTATGATGCTCAAAACACCGGAAAATATGTAATTTGATGTGGCTCAGGCAGGGCTGAACCCGCCAATCAGGTGTATTTTCATACAATTTCCCCGCGTCGGTGTATTCCGTGAACAGAATTTTGCGGCTACAGTCATCGGAAAGCAGGAATAGACCTGCGGATACTGCCTGACTGCCTTTGGGGGGCCACTGCCATGATCCGATCCGAATTGATCCAAAAGATCGCTGACGAAAATCCGCATCTTTACCAACGTGATGTCGAAAAAATTGTGAATACAATTTTCGAAGAGATCACTGATGCGATGTCTAATGGCGATCGGGTCGAACTGCGCGGATTTGGCGCATTTTCGGTAAAGAAACGTGATCAGAGAATAGGCCGGAACCCTCGTACCGGTGAATCGGTTGAGGTAGAAGAAAAGCACGTGCCTTTCTTCAAGACCGGTAAACTCCTGCGCGACCGTCTCAACGGCGGCTGAAAGTAAACAACTGATGAAAACGATCCGTTATGCCTTTTGGGCACTCGTTGCCCTTGTTCTGATCCTTGTTGGGCTGGCCAACCGTGACTTTGTGACGGTCCGCGCGATGCCACCCGCGCTGGCTGATATGTTGGCGATATCGCCAGACGTATCGCTGCCGATGTTCATCATCATTTTCATCAGCGTCGGCGTTGGTCTTTTGATCGGTTTCTTCTGGGAATGGATCCGCGAACACCGCATTCGTGTCGAAGGCCGCAAGAAGGCCCGCGAAGTGCACCAGCTGAAGCGCGAAGTTGATACTCTGAAAACGGAAAAAGCGGGCGGCAATCAAGATGATGTGCTTGCTCTGCTCGAAGGCCCGACCGGCAAAGCCTGATGCCTACTGACACTCGTGTAAAGATTTGCGGCCTGCGCGATCAGGCCATGATGGATGCTGCCGTATCGGCAGGGGCCCATTACGTGGGGCTTGTTTTCTTTCCGAAATCGCCGCGCAACGTCAGCATCGCCCAAGCCGCATCCTTGGCGCAATCCGCGCCCATTGGGATTGCGAAGGTCGGGTTAGTCGTGAACCCCGACAATGCCTTGCTCGATGCGATCCTTGCAGATGTGCCGCTTGATGTCCTGCAACTCCACGGGTCTGAAACGCCAGAACGTGTTGCAGAAGTGCGTGCGCGTTATGGTCTGCCAGTCATGAAAGCGGTTGGCGTTGCTGATGCTGACGATCTGCCTGCGCTGGATGATTACGCACAGGCGGCTGACATGTTGCTTGTCGATGCAAAGCCGCCGAAAAGCGCTGATCTGCCGGGCGGGAACGGCCTGTCATTTGACTGGACCCTGATTGCGAACCGCAGGTGGCCGACGCCGTGGATGCTTGCTGGTGGGTTAACACCCGACAACGTGTCCGAAGCAGTGGCACTGACCAAAGCGCCGCAAGTTGACGTGTCATCAGGTGTGGAAACGGCACCGGGCGAAAAATCAGCCGCCCTAATCAGCGCATTTGTCGCTGCGGCTACTCGCTGATCTCGTCGACCGCATTATCTCGCAAGACATCAATCGGGACGATTTCTAACGCACGCACATGCGTAGCGTGAAGATTCACGCGCGGCGCGCAGCCTTCTTGGTGGGCTTGCAGGAAGCGGGACGCACACAGGCACCAGCCATCGCCTGCCTTCAACCCTGCAAAGCCGAATTCAGGGCGCGGGGTGCTCAGGTCGTTGCCCACATATTTGGAAAACGCGAGAAATTCGTCGGTCATCACAGCGCAAACCGTGTGGCTGCCTTGATCTGCAGCGCAGGTGTCACAGGCGCCATTTCGAAAATAGCCCGTCACGGGATCAAGCGAACAGGTCTGCAACGTGCTGCCAAGGACGTTGAATGAGGGGTCTTTTTCCATATCAGTCTAGGCTTTCTGCGATGGCGCGGAACATGTCTTCGTTTTGACGATTCACGCCTGCGAAACGGAAATTGCGGTCACTGGCATTCAACACAATGACAACGTTCCTTGGTTGATCGATGTAGATGTACTGACCGTAAATGCCACGCGCCATGAACTGGCCCGGGGCCGCACCCACAGGAATCCACCACTGATAGCCATATCCGGTATTTCCGGGTGCGGTATTCGCGGATGGCAGGGTAGAGGCGGCGATCCAGTCAGCAGGAACAATTTGCCGGCCTTGCCACTGACCATTCTGCGCAATCATTTGTCCAAAGCGGGCATAATCACGTGTCGTGATATTCAGGCCACCCAAGACAAATGCAACGTCGTATCCGTCGACCAAGTAAGTCGGCTCTGCCTCGAACCCAAGCGGCGCGATAATCTTTTCGCTCAACAGATCGGGGATCGTGCGACCGGTGGCACCACGGATCACCATGCCAAGAATATGCGTGTCGATGGATACGTATTGCCATTGCTGACCTGCGGGCGCAAAGGTTTCGGTCAGCCCTTCGGCAAACCCGTCCATCGATCCACCTAGCGCAAGGATACGCCCCATGCGGTTAATGTCGCTGCTGAATTTCAGGTAATCTTCGTCAAAGATGACGCCGGACGACATTTGCAATACGTCTTTGATCGTCGCGCCGTCGTATGCTGAGCCGATCAAGCTTGGCACAAACTGGGTGACCGGCGCATCAATAGTCTCGATCGTGCCTTCATCTACCAACACGCCCATTAAAGCTGAAAGAAAGCTCTTTGCGACGGACCACGAAATCCGCAAATCGTTCGCATCGGTGTCTTGGTAGTAATCCTCGAACACCACTTGCCCGTTTTTGAGAACAAGCAGGGCGGTGACGTTGCGGTCTGTGATGAACGCATCGATTTCGGCAGGCAGCGTGGCTGCCGATCCTGTGGGCAGTTCACTGACAGGCCCTTCGCCGCGCGATACGGGCACTGTCAGAAATGCAGCGCCCATATTCGAGAAATTGTTGGTGATTTTGTCTTCGGAAAACAGGCTTTGAACGGCCATCAAGCGACCGATTTCTTCGTATTTCAGGGCGCAGCCCGCCAATGCTGCCAGAACGACTGCGGCGGCGATGCGACGATATTTCATTTGAAGCGATCCATCAGCTTTTGCATTTGGGTGCGGGTATCTTCGGGTTCTGGCGCGGGGGCGGGCTTGGCCTTCTCAGGCTTGGGTTTTGTTGTGGACGACCGCGGCGGGGCTACGCGTAAGGCCACCGCATTCAGGAACTTGCCACTATCACCCGCGATCAAATGATCAATGCCGTCGGAGATACCGCGCATTTCGTCGTCCAACCAATCCTGATCAGCCTTGGCAAAGTCACGCAGCACAAAGCCGGGCACCGCGTCTTTATGGCCGGGGTGCCCAACGCCAAGCCGAACACGGTCATAGTCAGGTCCGATATGGCTGTGGATAGACCGCAACCCGTTATGGCCCGCGTGTCCGCCACCCGTTTTGACACGCACTTTTGCAGGGGCCAAATCAATTTCGTCGTGAAAGACGATCACATCCGCAGGGTCGAGCTTGTGAAACCGCATGGCTTCACCGACCGATTGACCGGACAGGTTCATAAAGGTTTCAGGCTTCAGCAGGATAACCTTGTCACTTCCGAGCCGACCCTCAGAGACTTGACCCTGAAATTTCGATCGCCACGGGCTAAACCCATGATCAGATGCGATACGATCAAGCGCCATAAACCCGATGTTATGACGGTTGCCTGCGTATTTTGTGCCGGGATTACCAAGGCCTACGATTAGTTTCATGCAGGTATCCTAATGATGCAATGCGGGGGGCTCAAGCGACCTCTCACGTGACGCGGCGGCGGGAGCCTCCGGCGGGGATTTATAAAACGCCAAAGAAACAAAAAGGGCGCCCGCATAGGGACGCCCTTTGAAATCGTAAAAGTCGGGAAGATTACTCTTCGCCGCCCTCAGCTGCTGCTTCTGGTGCTTCAGCTTCGCCTTCTTCTTCGTCGTCCGCGCTAACAGTCTTAGGCGCAGAAATCGCAGCGATTGTGAATTCACGGTCGATAACCGGCTTGGAACCTTCTGGCCAAGTCACGCTATCGGATGTGATCACGTCGCCGATGTTGGCTTCGGACAGATCGATGTCGATGCTTTCCGGAATGTTGTTGGCTGTCACGCGCAGCTCAATCTCAGCCCGGTTGATTGTCAGCATGCCGCCAGCAGGGGCGTAAGGTGCGTTTTCTGCGTTGATGAAGTTAACACCAACAAACAGGTTCACCTTAGATGTCTGACGCAGACGCATGAAATCAACGTGGATCGGCAGATCCTTAACAACGTCACGCTGAACGCCACGGCAGATGACGCGGACGTCTTCTTGACCTTCGACTTTCAGGTTGAACAAAGTCGCCAAGAAGCGACCTTTGCGCAGACGTGTCAGCAGTTTGTTGAAGTCGAGGTTGATCGCAACTGGATCAGCACCGCCACCATAAACAACACCAGGCACCATGCCTTCGCGACGTGCTGAGCGGGCGGCCCCCTTGCCTGTCCCCGCGCGAGCCGTAGCTTCGAGATCTGGAATGTTTCCAGCCATAAGAATTCTCCAAAGTAATAATGGGACCGCCCTCCAAGGGTGTGCGATCCGGTGAAGCCTGCCTATTAGGGGGGAATCGCCTGCTTGGGAAGGGGTTTTCGACCCAAAATGCAGAAGAATGGGTGTGATGTCGCATATGCCCGCAGTCATTTCATCTTGATCATTGGGATGAGTGGTGCGAACGGTTCCGTTATGTCAATTTTGTCAGCCTTGCGTATCTCGCGCCGCCCTGCTGCGGCCTTTGTCATTGTCGGCCTCTTTTGGGGGTGTTTTGCGGCTTATGTGCCTGTGTTGAAAGACCAGCTTGGCGCAAGTGACGGGTTGTTCGGGATACTGCTGTTGGGGTCGGCGACCGGTCTTGTGTCATCCATGTGGATCGCGCCGCGTGCTGACCGCATTTTGGGATCGCGCAGTATGCAGGTTGGCGCGGTGATGCTGGCCTGTGTCTGGTTGGTGCCGGGCGAAATCAGCACACCAATCTATTTTGCATTTGCGTTGGCCTTTGTCGGGCTGGCATCGGGGTTGCTGGACGTGGTGATGAACGCGCGGGTGTCCGAATTGGAAGCCGCGCACAACAGGTCCCTGATGAACGCCAATCACGCAATGTTCTCTGTGGCTTATGCGGTGTCGGCCGTCATCACCGGTATCGCCCGCGAAGCTGGCATGCCGCCCACACCCGTCTTTGCGGGGTTCGGGGTGGTGGCCATTCTGCTGGTGCCGATGCTGAATATGGAGGTCGCCGACGTCGAAGCCGATGACGGCACCCAAGGCAAATACCCGCTTTGGCCTATCATGCTGTGCGGCGCGATTGTTTTGGTGGCCTTCATGTCCGAAGCCACGGTCGAAGCATGGTCCGCACTGCACGTCGAACGCACACTAGGTGGCGGTGCCGCCGAAGGCGCGCTTGGCCCCGCGATGCTTGGCATAACGATGGCAGTCGGTCGGTTCTCGGGGCAGGCGGTGTCGGAACGGTTCCGCGAAACGCAGGTTGTGATCATCGCGTCTATGGTTTCTGCGGCAGGGGCCATCATTGCGGCAACCGCTGCGTCACCTTGGATGGCTTACGTGGGCTTTGGGACGCTGGGCCTTGGTGTGTCGGTCATCGGACCCATGGGGCTTGCCTTGATCGGCAAAGTCGTCCCGCCACACCTGCGGACCGAAGCGATCAGCCGCTGCGCCGTCATAGGGTTTTCAGGGTTCTTCTTTGCCCCGATGGTCATGGGGCTGATCTCGGAAAACTACGGGCTACGGGTTGCTTTCGCCAGCGTGGCGCTGCTGTTGATATCCGCAGCACCACTGGCGTTGTTGGCATCCCGCCTGCCAAAATATGCGAAAAAGACCTAAGTCCAGTCGCCTGCAAAATCCTTCGGGACAAGCAGCGTGTCGCGATCAACTGTATTGATATCGCGGTGCCCGCATAGGGCCAT
This sequence comes from Loktanella sp. F6476L, assembly GCF_023015725.1. NCBI lineage: Bacteria > Pseudomonadati > Pseudomonadota > Alphaproteobacteria > Rhodobacterales > Roseobacteraceae > Loktanella > Loktanella sp. F6476L. The sequence goes on from NZ_JALKAR010000011.1 coordinate 130,664, forward strand.
GGTCAGGTCGAGTTCCTTGTGGATCACCTCAAGCGCCTTGGTCACACCAGCTTCGCCCATCGCGCCCAAACCATGCACAAAAGCACGGCCGATGTAGGTGCCCTTCGCGCCCAAAGCCATAGCTTTCAAAACGTCCTGACCGGACCGAATACCGCTATCAAGATGAACCTCGATCTTATCGCCCACAGCGTCGACGATCTGTTCCAGCATCCGGATGGACGACAACGCACCGTCCAACTGCCGACCGCCGTGGTTTGAGACGATGATCGCATCGGCGCCAATTTCGACGGCCTTCTTTGCGTCTTCAACGTCCAGAATACCTTTCAGGATCACAGGTCCGTCCCACATCTTACGCAGTTCCGCGACGCGGGCCCAATCCAGCGACTGATCAAAGGAATCAGCGGTCCATGTGCTAAGCGATGACGGGTCTGTCACTTCCTTCGCATGACCAACAATGTTGCCGAAGAAACGGCGCTTGGTCTGCAACATCTCGATCCCCCACGACCATTTCGTCGCGAGGTCCGCGATGGTCTTGGCCGTAAACTTTGGCGGGGCGGTCAGGCCGTTCTTCAGGTCTTTGTGGCGCTGTCCCAGAATTTGCAGATCAAGCGTGATCATGATGGCAGAACACTTTGCGTCCTTTGCGCGGGCCATCAAACGAGTCATGAATTCATCGTCTCTCAGGGTGTAGACCTGAAACCAGAACGGTTTTTCCGTGTTCTCAGCGACATCTTCAATCGAACAAATTGACATCGTAGACAGTGTGAACGGAACGCCGAACTTTTCGGCGGCCTTCGCGGCTTTGATTTCGCCGTCTGCGCATTGCATGCCAGTCAACCCGACAGGGGCAAGCCCCACAGGCATTGCAACATCCTGACCAATCATCGTGGTTTTCGTGGTCCGATCGGCCATATCGACGGCAACACGCTGACGCAGCCTGATCTTTTCGAAGTCGGTCGTATTTTCGCGGAACGTCTGTTCGGTCCAACTGCCGCTTTCGGCGTAATCATAGAACATCTTCGGGGTACGGCGTTTGTGCATACGCTTTAGGTCTTCGATGTTCGTAATCACGGGCATTGGGATATTCCTCAAATTGGTGCACATTTCTTACCAATCAGGCATGGTTCTGGCAATACCCCAAACCACAGACCCGCTAGTCGCTGTTAAACATCCACCCAACGCCAAACCGATCCCGACAAATTCCAAACGCACTGGCCCAGAACGTCGGCGCGAGCGGCATGATCACCTCGCCACCCTCGGACAGAATTTCGAATGCGGTCTTCGCTTCTTCCAACGTGTCCCAATTTGTCTGAATGTTGAAACCGTGATGGCCCGGAAACGGATCGTTGCCCATCGTGTCGGACACCATAATGACCTGTCCGCCGAACCGGACTTGACCATGCGCCAGCCGCGCGCCGACCTCGGGCGGGAACTTTCCCTCGGATTCGGGCATCTCGTCGAACCGTTGGACCTCCGCCAATTCACCGCCCAAGGCGCGGGCATAAAGCGTCAAGGCGTCACGCGCGGTTCCGTCGAACGTCAGGTATGGGCACATTTTCATCGCTTTTCCTCCTGTAATGATGTGATCGTATCATAAGTCTGGCTTGCAGCGCACAGCGTTGCTGCCTAGAAGCGCGGGAACGCAAAACCGGAGAGTGCTGCAATGGGTTTCAAAATGGGTATCGTGGGTCTGCCAAACGTTGGCAAATCGACCCTGTTTAACGCGCTGACAAAAACAGCAGCGGCGCAGGCGGCGAACTTTCCGTTCTGCACAATCGAACCAAACGTCGGTGACGTGGCTGTGCCTGATGCTCGGCTCGACACGCTGGCAGGGATAGCTGGGTCCAAGCAAATCATCCCGACACGGATGACGTTTGTCGACATCGCGGGCCTCGTCAAAGGCGCGTCCAAAGGTGAAGGGTTGGGCAACCAGTTCCTCGCGAACATCCGTGAATGTGACGCAATTGCCCACGTGCTGCGCTGTTTTGAAGACGACGACATCACCCACGTCGAAGGCCGCGTTGATCCGGTCGAAGATGCGGATGTGATTGAAACTGAGCTGATGCTCGCCGATCTCGAAAGCATTGAAAAGCGTCTGCAAAACCTGACCCGCAAAGTGCGCGGCGGCGACAAAGAAGCTGTCGATCAGGTGCGTCTGCTCGAACTCGCAAAAGCAGCGATTGAAGACGGCAAACCTGCGCGGACTGTGCAGATCGACGAAGACGACGCAAAGCAGTGGAAAATGCTGCAACTGCTGACCACCAAGCCCGTTCTGTACGTCTGCAACGTCGAAGAAGACAAAGCAGGCACTGGCAACAGCCAATCCGACCGCGTTGGTGAAATGGCGGCGAAGCAGGGCAATTCCCACGTCGTGATTTCTGCACGGATCGAAGAAGAAATTTCCCAGCTTGAAGCTGATGAGGCAGAAATGTTCCTCGGCGAAATGGGTCTGGAAGAAGCCGGTCTCGACCGTCTGATCCGCGCAGGTTACGAATTGCTGCACCTTCAGACATACTTCACCGTCGGTCCAAAAGAAGCACGCGCATGGACCATCAAAGAAGGCACATCCGCACCGCAAGCCGCAGGCGTCATTCACGGTGATTTCGAACGCGGCTTTATCCGCGCTGAAACCATCGCCTACGACGACTTCGTAACCTTGGGCGGCGAACAGCCGTCGAAAGAAGCAGGCAAAATGCGCGCAGAGGGCAAAGGCTACATCGTCAAAGACGGCGACGTGCTGCACTTCTTGTTCAACACCTAAAACGGCTTATTCCGCTGCGATGTCGGACCCTTCGGCACGTATGGTTTCAGTGATATGCATGACAGACGGGGCGCTTTGCAAAAGGTGCCCCGTTGCTGTTTTCAGGTCCGCGATAAACGCAGCCTCTGCCGATGCCCGATCCGCATCTGGCAGGCGCAATAGGTGCGATGGGTGCACCGTCAGGAACACAGGCAGGCCATCGGTGCCCACCTCGACGGTGCCGCGCCGTCGCGTGATATCTTTCCCGTTGCCTGTCGTGGCCCGCGCGGCGGATGCCCCCATCGCAATGATCAGTTTTGGTTTCACCAACGCCACCTCTGACCGCAGCCACCACGCGCAATGGTCTACTTCTGACGCGGTAGGGTTCACGTGCAAACGACGTTTCGCGGTTGGTTTGAATTTGAAATGTTTGACGGCGTTCGTGATGTAAGCGGCGTCCGGATCAAGGCCCGCTTGTGCTGCCAAGCCGCGAAAGAGCTGACCAGCAGGCCCCACAAACGGCAAACCTTGCATGTCTTCGTGATCACCGGGCTGTTCGCCGACAATCATCAACGCCGCATCACGTGGACCGCTGCCTTTCACGACCTGCGTGGCGGGGGCATGCAGCGGGCAACGGGTGCAGCCGTTCAGGTCGGCGTCCAACATATTCCAGCTTGCTGGCTGTGCCGATTGCTTCAACTGTTCGCGGATCGCAGCCATCCGTTCAGGCGGCAGGGTGGGCCCCGCATCCTGCATCTTGCGCACTTTTTCTTCGGCATCCGCGATAAGGCCCGGAATGAACTGCGTCTCGGGCATGTTTTTCCAGTATTTCTTGGGCATCTCGGACGTCATCGCGCTGATTTTCACCCGCGCGGGATTGAAGATGTTGCAGAAATAGGTGCCCCAAAGCGCCTCTGCCCCGTCTTCCGGCAGTTCGGGCTTTTCGTCACCCGGGTGCAGCGTCAGCGTCCCATCGGTGAATTTTGCCGTGACCGTCGGCGTCACGATCATCCAGTCCATATCGCCAAAGCGGCGCACGAAAAACTGCGCGGTCGGTTCCATCGTGTGATGCGTGGGTTCAAACCACGCGCCAAAGCTGCGGCGCGGCCCGTCACTGCGCAGATCGCGGAACCGCACGAAGGCTTTCATCTTGTGCTGACACCGCCGGACCGCCTTTTCCATCTGGCGCAGTTTCGCCAGATCAGGATCGGCGCGATCTGCCATCAGACCAGGCGTATCTTTCAGCCGCCACAGTAGCGCATAAAGGCGGGCAAACCGTTGCGGATCCTTGTGCCAGACGACAACATTGGCAAGTTCGACAAAATCCTTTGACACTTTCACCGCACGCCGTGGGGCAGGCAGGTCTGCCGTGCTTTCAAAGAGTTGCGGGGCCTGTCCGTCAAAATCCCACAGCACGTCATCCGGTTTCACACGCGCCGCCAGCAACCGCCGTGCCGCATCACGCCACGCGGTATCCGTGCCAATCATCGGGATCGAAATCGAATGCATTACAGTAACGTCAGTTGTTCCGGTGGCGGGGCGTAGCGCGCGCGTAGGTTCGCCGCATCTGTCATCGCACCCGGTGTCCACCCCAATGCGGTGATGAACGGCTGCGCCTTCTTCACCGATGCGCCCAAACGCAACAGGTCTTCGTAGCGCAACGTCCGTTGGCGGCGGGTCTGCAGAATGCGGCCCACAGTTTTGGTCCCGAAACCCGGTACGCGCAACAACATCTCGCGGGATGTGGTATTCACGTCCACAGGAAACAAGGCGCGGTTTTGCAAGGCCCACGCCAGTTTCGGATCAATCTCAAGATCGAGGTTCCCATCACTCCGCGCCGCCGTAATCTCACCCACATCAAACCCATAAAACCGCAGCAACCAATCCGCCTGATACAGCCTGTGTTCGCGGATCAACGGCGGTTTCACCAAGGGCAGTTTTGCAGTGGCATCAGGGATCGGGGAAAATGCCGAATAATAGACGCGGCGCAATTTGTAGCCCTGATACAGTGATGTCGATTGGCCCAAAATCGTCGCATCCGTCGATTGATCCGCCCCCACGATCATCTGCGTCGACTGACCGGCAGGCGCAAATTTTGTGGGACGTTTCCCGCGATAAGACCGATCCTTTTGGGCGGCCCGCTTGTCCGACACCTTGCCCATCGCTCGCCGGATCGTCGCCGGCGATTTTTCGGGGGCATAGGCCTGCACGGCCCGATCCGTCGGCAGTTCCACATTGATCGACAAACGATCCGCATAAAGTCCAGCCTGATCAATCAGCGCCTGATCTGCATCGGGGATCGTTTTAAGGTGAATGTACCCTTTAAACCCTTCATCCTGACGCAATCGCCGCGCGATTTCGACCATATCTTCCATCGTCTTATCGGGGTTCTGGATCACACCAGACGACAAAAACAACCCTTCAATATAATTGCGCCGGTAGAATTCGATTGTCAGTTGCACGACCTCATCTGGCGTAAAGCGCGCGCGCTGCACATTCGATGAAACACGGTTAATGCAATACGCACAGTCATAGATGCAGAAGTTCGTCATCAGGATTTTCAGCAGACTGATGCAGCGCCCATCAGGGGCATAAGAATGGCAAATACCGGACCCTTCGGTAGAGCCAAGCCCGCCTTTCGTGCTGTCACGACGGGTCGTCCCGCTCGACGCGCAAGACGCATCGTAGCGGGCCGCATCGCTCAGAATCGCGAGTTTCTTTTGGAGATCAAGTTGCGCCATGTGTTCATGTTATGTTCTCGCTTCGTGGAGAGCAAGAACAAGAACGCAGGCGAGGCAATTTAGCACAGTCAATTCAAACGGATCTGGGTGGCTGGGCGGCCTGCTTCGATCGCAGCCGCGTTGCGCAAACCGGGATAGGGCGTGCGCGTCATTCACACTGACTTCCCGACATCGCCAGTGCACGGCTTGTGCACAGGTTGTGCACGCAAATTACACGCCAGGAAGTGGACGTTAACGGTTTAAGATCACGACGAAGTATGCGGCGTCACACTTTCTTCCCAAAGCCCCTTGCCCCCTTCGATCCACGCAGCTAAACGGGTCAACGGAGACGTGGCCGAGTGGTCGAAGGCGCTCCCCTGCTAAGGAAGTAGGGTCGGTCCTAACCCATTGAAATTAATGACATAATCAGAACTTTTAAAAACGTATGTTCAAAATGTGAACGCTTTTTGAGTGCGCATTTTCCTTTGTTTTCAGTGACTTATCGATATGTGCCAGTTTAGCTGACACTTCATCGAAGTGCAATTTTTTCTAGTTTTTGGGTCAGAAAGAATAGCATCGAAAGGGTTGAAAACTACTCCCTTAAACGGGCATTTGAGGTCACGAAGAGTGACATCGAAAAGGTGCGAACTACTCCCTTAGTTAGGGAAATTTTCTCCATATTAAATACCTTTAAAACCAGTCAGAGTAGGGAGCCGGGAGCGCGAGCTGTGGCTGCTTAAATACATGTCTTTGCGGATACAATAGGTCGTAATCCCCGTGCATTCATGCCGCACGCTGCAGTAAAGCTGAGGTCTGATATCGATCGTTTTGCGAGCGCTAGCATGACCTTCGCTACTGGTGTAAAATTTCAGACCTGCCATTGAAGAAGCGGTCCTGCAGAATAAACATCGCTTAGATATCTGGCATTATCGATCATGTTGGCTCAAGGTGCATCTCAAAATCTGATGTGAGTTTGAAAGTATGAAAATTAGTGAAATGATCTTAGACAGGATCAAAAACAATTACTCTTTGGACGCATTTGTGAAAAGTGCTGTAGCGAAGATCAATAACCACATCTCCGCAAATAACATGGTCTTTTTCCCTGAATACACCGATCACGACATAACCCATTTCGAAGCCGTGTTAGAAACGGCAATAGATTTAGCAACCGCAAAATCTATTGAGTTGATGTCAGACGTAGACTTCGGTGTGTTGACGGTGTCGGTGATGCTTCACGATCTCGGAATGCATCTCACAAAAGACGGTTTTAGAACTTTGATTTCGATAGACGGTCCAATGCGTCCGATTGATGGTTTTGGTGACCTTCCTTGGGACGAATTGTGGGTTTCCTTCCTAGCCGATGCTCGACGTTTTGACGACCGTAAGCTCGAAGAACTCTTCGGCCCAAACTTCCAACCTATTACGGATTTCCCCGGTTTCGATGAGCCTTGGGGGGAATTCGATTATCTTCTCGTCGGAGAGTTCTTGCGACAACATCATCCAAGACTTGGTCATGAAATTGCTCTTTATGGTATGCCGTCAGTTGATGGAACTGTGACTGAATTCTGCGGCACAGGCTCTAGTGACGAGAGCATTTGGTCGGATTTGAGTGGGTTGGTTGCCCGCAGCCATGGCATGGCGCTAAGACAAACATTCTCATATCTCGACCAAAACTACAGCAGCAGGATTGAGACGCGATCTTGTCATCCCGTGTTCTTAATGACGACTCTGCGGATTGCAGATTACTTGCAAATTCAAAGTGAGCGAGCGCCGACGTCACGTACTCAAGTAACAAAATTTAACAGTCCAATATCATCACGAGAGTGGTCGGTTCATCAATGTGTGACGGATATCACAAATCTAAATGATCCTGAAGCAATCGACGTCACCGCAAACCCAGAGGATGTTCAAACCTACCTAAGACTGAAGTATTGGTTAACCGACCTCCAGCGAGAGTTAGATATATCATGGGCCGTTCTTGGGGAAGTTTTTGGCCTTCAGTCGCACAGTGGATTAAGTGCGCTTGGGTTGCGAATTCGAAGGATCAAATCGAATTTAGACCCCGCAGAAGTTTTTGCAAACAAGGTCCAGTACATTCCGGAAAGCATCTCTTTTGAAGGGGCGGGAAGCGATCTTTTGAAGCTGCTTGTGGGTCCTCTCTATGGGAACGAAATCTCTGTGGGGCTACGAGAGCTAGTACAAAATGCGACTGATGCGGTTAAGGAACTTGACCAGTTGGTTGAACAGGGGGTTATCGAGAAGCCTCAAAGTTGGGATGGGTTGCTTGGCGATGTGCAGGTTGACTTTGTAACTACGAAAAGCAGTAGAGAGAGTCGAAAGCCCAAAGTTGAAAAAGTTATTTTCACTGATCGCGGTGTAGGAATGTCGACATCTATACTGAAGAATTATTTTCTTCGTGCTGGCGCATCGTTTAGAAATTCCGACGCTTGGAAAGAAAAGTTCGAAAACGATGACGGCTCACTGAAGATCCAGCGGAGCGGGCGTTTTGGCGTTGGTGCACTTGCTGCATTCTTGCTGGGAGATACAATCACAGTTGAGACACGCCATTACTCAGAGCCAGAGGAGAATGGTTTGTCTTTCTCGGCAGGGATCGAAACAAAGTCTATAAATGTTGTTCGGAAGAAAACTCCGGTAGGCACAAGGATAACTGTGCAGGTTCCGGAAAGGCTTGCGTCACAAATCGGGAGACTTTTGCCAGAAGGGTACAGTCCAAAGGTCAACGCGGGCTGGAACACGCTTGCCGATTATTTTGGGCAATACCCAAAACTAGCCTATTGCCATGATTACGATGAAATACCGTGGGATGAGAGTTGCTTTCTACCAACATCCACTGATCGCCTTCAGGGGCCATGGAACTATTTTGAGACGCCAAAATTCGAAGTTAATTGGACGTTCAAATCGGGGATTCCTGAGCTGTCTGTGAACCAGATACGCGTCTCGGGTCTTAGAGAAGGTCGCTATGGTCATTCGTCATTAGGTTTAGAAATTCAAACTCCGCTTTTTGATACTCCAAGACTATCTGTTGGTGATAAGTCAGGGACGTTTCCACTAAACCTTCAACGAAACTCAGTCGCTTCGAAAACCGTACCTTTCTCAGCAGATCTGGCTAGAGAGATAACAGATGAGTTTGTTTTTACTTGCGCATTTCATCGCGCCAACTTTCCTTTGGAAGAGTTCCCCAAATATGCAGGGTTATCCTCAGGTTCATCTTACCGAAAAATCAACCATAGGTGGTTTCATTGTTCTGATGGCAAGGTCCTCAATCATGATTTATTTCTTGAAGCATACGCACCGGAATATGCCATTGTGCGTTACGGTGGTGTCGAAGGTCGGCTGACCTCGCATGAACTACTGGATCGCCTTTCAATCAAGAAGGCGATCTACTGCGAAGAGCCTAACGATGAATTTTATGGTAGAAAGCACACAATGAAAGGAAAATTGACAAGGTTGTTAGGTGGCGAGGTTCCGAGTCTAATTCAACAGTCCAGTCAGTATCAGAACGTCTATGTTCCTCAGGTGTTTACCGACCTTATCCGTTCTAACATGAAGCCGGGCAAGGAAGCACTTAAGGTATTGGATGCTTTGAATAATGATAAAGTCACCGGATGGCTGAGCCAAACTTCGTATGATTTAGTCGAACCACAGGAGATTCTTAACTGGCGCAGAGCGTTCGGAGAATCTGAGGCAACAAAATCTGTGATTAGCTTTCACAAGCTTGATGCCTCAAAGTTGAACCCCCAAAAAAACAACGATCAGATTGTATTCGACCGCTGGATGGAGTTGGTTGGGGCGCCGTTTATACCGAATGCAAAATGTGAGATTGATCGAGTTTATAGTGATCTTAGGGCAAAGCTGGGAAGCAAGTTTGATGCCTTCGAGCTTCGAGCCATGGCCCAAGTTAAAAAGCGAAATAAGAAGCAGAAAAATACAGATTCGTGAAGATTATAAGGTTTTGAATCAGAGCATTTTTGCAACAAATTCCGCTACGTTATGGCTGGGATTGCCACAGCTAGCACATGCCACCGAAAATAGATGGTCTCCTGAGACTCTCGCAAAGCGAATCCGCGGTTTCGTCGCAAAAGCTGTGACGGGTGTATGCCGTGACCAGTTCAGCGCGGATCGTGGCGAAATCGCTGCATGTGCAGCGAATGTCCGGTCTGACTGTCCGCACCGCAGCAACCCAGATCACTTTTCAATGGCCGCAATGGGCCGTTCACTCAGGATCGCTCAATCCTTTCAGCACTTCTTCGAGCGCACTCCTTATCAATTCAGCCGCTTCACGTCCTTTTTCATCGGCGTGAATGTAGACGTCCTGAACCATACGGGGGCTTTTCCATCGTCCCGCTCGCGCAATATCGTTTGAGGTCCAGCCTAGATTGTTTAGCAGCGTCGCCATGCTATGCCGACCGGCCTGATGCGGTGGGATATACTCAATTCCCGCGTCATCGCAGATTTTCCTCCAGATTCCGTGAACCCCTGAATTGCCTTCGTATCCGAAAACATACGGATGTGCGTGGTCCAAATGGGCAATTTCGCGGGCCAGCGCTTTTGAAATAAGTGCGCTTTGGTACTCACCATTCTTAGTCATTCCAAGGTTGACGACGCAGTGTTCAAAGTCAAAGTCCGCCCCCTTTAGCCGCGTAACCTCTCCAAGACGTGCGCCTGTCTCGACCATGAATGCGCATAGCGCTGCTAAATGGGGCAAGCCGCGAGCATGAGATGCCTTTTGGAACTTGATAATCCATTCTGGTGACGCGGTCCGGCGCTGGGGCTTTTCGACAGAAAACTTCTGAATTCTGATGTGTCTGCTACCCGTCAACATGGCAGCATGGTTTATAATCGCACTGGTGACGCCGATAACCTGACGATTTTTGGTGCTCGCCTTTCTTCCCGGCAAAAGTTCATCTGCAGCGTTCCGGACGCAAAGTGGCGTAAAATCTGCAAGTCGTTTGTCTTTAAAGTGTGCTATCAGAGGGTCAACGAAGCGGGTATTCGGCTTATCTCTTAAATATAGTTCTGCGGCCTCGCGAAAGGTCATGCCACGCGTTTCGCCATCCATCATTTCTCTAAAGAGCTTCGATTCAAGGTGTGCTAGTAGCTCTTTTGCGATTTTATAATTGTCAGTTCCTAGGCTTTTCCTGACCTTCCAACCGCCGACCGATCCGACGGCGTAGTAATTTTTCAAACCTTTGGGTTTGCAGAGCCTTAATCCCATCTTTTACAGCCTTCCTGAGTTACGTTTCCCTGCGAGAGGTGCTGTAAGGATAAGAGGCAGTGCGGTGACAAGCTAGGCAAGAGTAAATGACAAATGTCATTCTAACTGACTGAGATTGTTAACTGTTTTTTTGATGTGAGGCGGGTTTTATGGTCTGTACAGCGCGCGATTAAATCGCGGTAAAACCCCTTGCCAGCGCGGGCCGAGATCTAACCTATTTGTGCGCGAAATCTCAATGGAACTGCGCGCCACTTTGAATTTCACGAACCGATCCATGTGGTCATCGGAGCAACCTGCGGCGAATGTCGGGTTCGAGCCCAAAGTGGCATCTTTCTGCAACGCCGCGAATGTCAGCATTGCCATAGATAAACCATTTATCTGAGTAGAATTGGTAGATGAACGATTTTATTGGCAAACTGATGCGTATTCTCATACATTTTTTGAGTTCGACATTCCTTCTGGTGACAGGAACTTGTGTTACGGCGGATGAAACTTATCTGACCGCCTCTGGTGATGAGGTGAGCCGGCTCGAGTCCTTTCAAGAATGCATCACTTGCCCCGAAATGATCGTTTTACCTTTGGGCGAATTTCAAATGGGTTCGTCTGTAGCGGAAGCGAATGCTGCCAGAATAAGGTTTTTCATTCGCAACAATGCCGATCCATCCAATTACGAGGTTGCGATACGACAATCATTTATCAATCTCAATATTGACCCTGATCATCCCGAAGAGGGGCTCAGAGCATACTATGCCAGTGAAAATTACGTTCGAGAGAATGATCCACAATATAACGCAAATCAGTTTCTTCACGAAGCGCCTCGTCATCAGGTATTGATAGACATTGGACCTGTCGCGCTTTCGTGCCGCCCCAAGTGCTCGTTTATGCCGCTTTCCGTTCGAAAGCGACGGGGCTTTTCCAGCCCAGTGCTGAGTGTCGGCGGCGCGGATTGTAGAAGCCATTGATATATTCGAAGATGGCCATCTC
>NZ_JALKAR010000012.1:0-79976 GCF_023015725.1 Loktanella sp. F6476L
GCTTCAAGCCATTTGGCCAATTTACGACGTTCTTCGAGGTTCAGGTGGGGGTAGCAGCGTCCCATTGATCAACTCCATGCAAGGTTCTGTTTTAATACAGAATTCGCACTTCATTTGTGAATCCACCTTTAGGTCGATACTTGGCAGATAATGTGAATTATGTTCATTCGTGCTGTGTTCAATTGACCCTGCCGATGTATGCAAAGCGACATGTCATGCTTTAACCTTCTTGACGTGTACGTGTGAAAACGAAAACATGTCATGGTATAGTTCATTAGGCCCTAACAACGGACCGATCCATTTTATGTCATTTCAAGATATTACTGCGGTACCCCTTGATGATTCCGATAAAACGCGGCCGCCAAGTGCGTCGTTGCGGTTTCAGGAATTGACCGACCTTTATGCAGGTATTCCGCAGATCGCTGAAGTGACCCAGCAACGCCCGCGCCCACCAGAAGACACGTATGATTTTATGTGGCGGTTGCGGCGGTCCGAGACGCCGGAAGACGCCATTACGCTGACCGCTTTTGCGTTCGTTCCAAAGATGGCGATCTGGTGGGGTCATGAATGTTTGCGCACGATGCCCGAAATTCTGACCCCTGCGGATCATCACTTCATGGAAGGCGTCGGCCGCTGGTTGGGCGACCCTTCCAGAGAGAATCGCCACAAGCTGATGAAGGACGCGTTGTGGAGCCCTGATCGCGTGCCCGGCATGTATCTTGCGTTGGCTGTCGGGTGGTCCGGCGGTGCGATTGCGCCGAATGATCCGGCCAGCCCACCACTTCACCGTGCACCGCGTGCCTTAAATACAGCCGTGTTGTCCTGTTTAGCACAAACCGCGACAAGTCGTCGTCAAATCTACTACGCGCACTTTATGGACGTGGCACAATCACTGTTTAGGGTGTATTGATCTGGCCTGAACGTGGTCTAACTCCTTGGGTGATATGTCTCTTACTTTGCGCATCGACAATTATGATAAGCTGAGCGACGGCGGTCCTGTGTCCTTTGTGGTCACAGAACGCGGCGCACAGATTGGCCGGTCTACTGCAATGGATTGGACATTGCCGGACCCGGATCGTCATATTTCGAGCCATCATTTTGATATCACGTTTGAGAATGGTCAGTACTTTCTGACGGACACCTCAACAAACGGTTTGTTCATGGATGGCAGCCGTCACAGGCTAGCGGCACCGCATCCTTTGCAAAACGGGCAGCGGTTTCAGGTTGGGCACTACTATATCGTCGTTGATCTTGGCGCTGCGGCACAGCCAGCAGCCCCGTCGATGCCACCTGCTGCCGCACCTGCGTCGAATGCCTTTGCTGCTGACGCCGATCCGTGGGCGATTGGCGGCGGTCCTGCGACACCGATCAATCCGAACCCGACGCCGCAACGCAATCCGTTCGATGACTTTGCTGGCGAATTCTTGGTGAACCCGACGCCATCAGCGCCACCACCACAACCGGCCGCTCCAGCCACCCCGCCGCCGGCTGCGCCAAATGCCGGATCAGGGTCGCCGTTTGGTCAGGCACCTGCATCATCTGGATCGCCGTTTTCCAGCCCGCCGATTGCCACCCCACCAGCTGCTGCACCAATGGGCGTGCCCGCGGCTGCTCCCCCGCCAAGCGGGATCGCCCAGCCACCAGTGCCGTCATTCACACCGCCGCCACAACCGGCTGCGGCCCCTGCAGCCGTACCCGGTCTACAGCAATCGCCGATGTCGATCGCGCCGACCTCTGGCGGGTCGAACTTCATGAAAGCCTTCTGCGAGGGTGCGGGTTTGCCTGCGGATTTTGGAGATAGCGCTGATCAAGAAGCCTTCGCGCGCGAATTAGGTCGCAGCATGCGCGTCATCAGCCAAGAACTGATGTCTATGTTGCAGGATCGCGCATCTGCCAAGCAGTTCACCAAGGGCGGTGAGCGCACGATGATGGGTGCCGCTGAAAACAACCCGCTGAAATTTCTGCCTGACGCTGTGCAGGCGCTTGAGGTCATGTACCTGAAACCCCGCCCCGGCTTTATGGCTGGTGGTAAGGGGATTGAGACCGCGCTGTCGGACGTTCGTAAACACCAGATGGCGGTTTTCGCGGCGATCCAGCCTGCCTTGCTTAAGTTGCTTGAAGATCTCGCGCCTGAATCCATCGACGCAGATACCGGCGGTGGCCTGTTGGGTGGCAGTGGCAAACGCAAAGCGTGGGACACATATGTCGAACGCTGGGATGCCAAGGTTGACGAAAACGAAAACGGGATGTTGGGCGCGTTCCTGAAACACTTTGCCGAAAGCTACGTTGCTGCGGTCAAATCTTCTCAGGGTTGAACATGACGCCAGAACGTCTGATGCGCGAAATTTCTTCCGGAATACCCGACTTGACGTTTGGGCACGTGAACGTCACGATCTAGCCATAATGTCGTTGGAATTATTCGCATAATGTCGTTTGAAACGTGTAACTATTTTTGTTTGTGTACCTGCCTAAAGGGGTTGGCTGTCTATGCTTGATTGGTTGAAAGACCCTGTTTCAGATGATGCGCCTTGCGGCCCTGATTTGGAAAGCACGGACGACGGACCGTTTCTCGATTATTATTACGAAGCCGAATCCCGCATGCCGGAACGGTTTTACATTCCTGCCGTTGAATCAGGTGGGGTGGTCACTAAACCGGCATGGTTGTTCGATCGTAAAACGGTCGCACACAAAGAAGAACTCGCCGAGATTACCAAGCTACTACAACGGACCCGCGATCTGCGGTTGTTGTCGCTGCTGGCTCGCTTCATGGTGCTGGCCGGACGGTTGCCGGATTATGCGGAAGCGCTGGTTGGCATTGCAGATGTGCTGGAAACTTTCCCGGACGATGTGCACCCAAAAGATGTCGCGGATCGTCGCGGCGCCCTTGAAGAATTGGGCAGCAACGTGTCCGTCGTGTTCCCGCTGCAGTACGCTGAAATTGCCGGACCGGGTGAGGTCAGCTTACGTCGCCAGCTGGTCGCACTTGGCACCGCAAATCCCCGCGCTGGCGAAGACGGGTTGAACACTGGCAAGCTGACAAGTGAAATTGCAGCCCCGGGAAACCGTAAGTATGTCGAAGAAGCGCACGCTGCTTTGAACACTGCATTGGCTGCGATGGCGCGGATCAGAAGTGCGTGTTTGCGCAACGATATGAACCCGTTCAATCCAGCTATTGAACCGGCTGAATTGGCCGTGAAAGAGATGCTTGGCATCATCCAGTCAGGTCGCCCTGATTTGGCGCCTTGGACCGCTGATGGCGACGCGCCTGCTGGCGAAGATGTGGCCGAAGGTGGAGACGAGGATGCGGGTGACGATGTTGACGGTGACGCACCGGTCGGTGCTGCAAAACCGGCAATGGTCGCGGCCGCTGTGGTCACGAAAATTCCGAATCGCGCGGCTGCTTTGGCGACAATTAAGGCGATTGAAGGCTATTTTGCGACGCACGAGCCGTCTTCGCCCGCTTTGCTTCTTGTGACGCAATCCCGCCTCTTGTTTGGGAAACCTCTGGTCGAAGCGCTGGAAACGTTGTTGCCAGCACACGCTGGACGTGCGGCAATTGACTTTGGCGCGGAAATTGGTTTCGTTTTAGACATGGGCCGTTTGAAGATGCTGGCCGGAGAGGCCGTATCACAAGCGCAAGACACAAGTGGCGAAGATGCTGGCCCACCACCCGAGGTGAACAGCCGCGGCGACGTTGCAGGGCATTTGTCGGCCCTAGAAGAATTTTACCGGGCGCGTGAACCGGCAAGTCCTATTCCGGTTCTACTTTTCCGGGCAAGGACTTATTTAGAAAAGGATTTCTCGTCGATTGTAACAGAAATAATACCTGCGAAAGTTGACGAATGAATGTAGACTCAACCGCAAAGGTATGGGTAGGTTAAGGGGCGTAGCGAAATTGGCCATAAGAATGCCAACTAGAGCACGCAATATTGGGAGTACGACACTATGGCATCAGATTCAGCATCCGGCTTTCTGAAACGGAACCGCCCACCACGGGTGAACATTTCATACGCGGATCCGTATGATTCGGAGAAAATGGTTGAGCTGCCGTTCATGATGGGTGTGATGGCGGATTTGTCCGGCAACGCGTCACCGATTGAAAAAGATCCTGTGGCAGACCGTGATTTCACTGACGTCACCAATTCGACGCTGGATGACTACGTGAACTCCGTGAAGCCGGGCCTGTCGTTCAACGTTGAAAACACATTGGACCCAGACAGCACTGACCGTCTTGGTGTGAACCTAGAGTTCTCGAAGATGTCAGACTTTGGTCCTGCGGAAATTGCCCGCCAGGTGCCTGCGCTGAACAAACTTTTGGAAGCACGTGAACAGCTGGCCAATCTTGCCCGTTACATGAACGGTAAATCCAAAGCGCAAGATCACATTCGTGCATTGCTCGACGATCCAGACCTGATGGCCGCACTTGCAGCCCGGTCCGGTGGCGACGACGAAGACGAAGCAAAAGAAGAGTAAGCATTCATCCGACGCGTGCAGGCCGACGGGCCGCACCTTACTGGATAGCAGGGATAGATAGATGGCAAACGACGCAACACAAGCAGAAGACCAGGTCGCCGGTGGCGGACTTAGCGAACTCGAAGAGTTCTCGGACATTCTGAAACAAACGATTAAACCACGTTCTGAAGAAGCGGCTTCCGAAGTAGACAGCGCTGTTGTCACGCTTGTGAAAGAAGCCATGGGCGACAGCAGCCTTGTTTCCGAAGACATTATCGACACGATCCAAGGCATGCTGGCCAAGATCGACGAAAAACTGACGTCTCAGGTGAACAAGATCATTCACGCACCTGAATATCAGGAGCTGGAAAGCGCATGGCGTGGTCTGGCCTACACGGTCAATAATTCTGAAACAGACGCGTCTTTGCGTGTGAACGTCATGAACGTTTCCAAAGACGAACTGAAGTCAGAATTGCGTCGCTACCCCGGTGCCAAGTGGGACAAATCCCCACTGTTCACCAAGATTTACGAACAAGAATTCGGCACCATGGGCGGTAAGCCTTACGGCACGCTGATCGGTGACTTCCAATTCGACCATTCTACAGGCGACGTTGGCCTGCTGCGTGATCTGGGTAAGATTGCTGCTGCGGCACAGGCGCCGTTCATCACATCCGCGGCCCCTGGCCTGCTGGGCATGGACAACTGGAACGAACTGCCAAACCCGCAGGATTTGGGCGAAATCTTTGAAACGCCTGATTATGCGGCTTGGAATGGCCTGCGTGACAGTGAAAATTCGCGTTATGTTGCGATGACATTGCCACGTGTTCTGTCCCGCGAACCTTACAGCCAAGATTCCAACTCTGTTGTTGAAGAATTCAACTTCGAGGAAGAAACAGACGGCCACGAAGGTAACATGTACGCTTGGATGAACTCAGCCCACGCAATGGCTGTGAACATCAACCGCGCGCACAAAGAACACGGTTGGACCGTTCAAATCCGTGGTGTTCAGTCCGGTGGTGAGGTGATGAACCTGCCAACGCACACGTTCGACACGGGCGATGGTTCCAAAGAAATGAAAATCCCGACTGAGGTGTCCATCACCGACCGTCGTGAGGGTGAATTGTCCAAAGCCGGCTTGATCGGTTTGGTTCACCGCAAACACACAGACAAAGCGGCCTTCATTGGTGCGCAGTCCCTATACCGGCCGAAAAAGTTCACTGACGAACTGGCGACAGCGTCTGACAATATGTCATCACGCATCCCGTACATGTTCGCGGTGTCCCGCTTCAGCCATTACCTCAAGTGTATGGTTCGCGACAAAATCGGGACATCCCCCGATAAGTCCCAGCTTGAGAAAGACCTTCAGACTTGGATCAACAAGTATGTGACCGCTAACCCGGCCACAGCGACGGAAAAAGAGAAAGCGCTTAAGCCTCTCGCCGCCGCAACTGTCCAAGTTATCGAAGACGAGGAGAACCCCGGTTACTACATGGGTAAGTTTTTCTTGAAGCCGCACTTCCAAATGGAAGGAATGGATATCGGCATGTCGCTCGTATCCAAATTGCCTGGCTAAAACTTAACTGTAGAAACTGCCGGTACGCAATTTCGCAACCGGCGTCTTAAATAGGAGAAAGATTATGGCTGTAGACATGTTCCTCAAGCTGGGCGACATCAAAGGTGAATCCCAGGACAAGGCACACAAAGACGAGATCGACGTGTTGGCATGGTCATGGGGCGCGTCCCAGTCCGGCACAACACACATGGGTTCTGGTTCCGGTTCCGGTAAACCAAACTTCCAAGATCTGTCGTTTACAAAATACGTCGACAAATCTTCCACAGACCTGATGAAGTTCCTGACAAAGGGTACTCACATCGAAACAGCGTCTTTGGTTGTTCGTAAAGCCGGTGACGGCCAGATGGAATACATCGTTCTGGATATCGCAGACATCATCGTGTCTTCGATCTCTACAGGTGGTTCCGGTGGCGAAGATCGTCTGACTGAGAACGTGACACTGAACTTTGGTGCGTATTCTTACGTTTACGTTCCACAGACAGAAGCTGGCGCGCCAGACACTGCCACAGAGTGGAAGTGGGACATCGCACAGAACACAGAAGCGTTCGACGGCACAGTTCACACACCTGCTGGCCCACAGTCTTAAGTGGTCCGAACAAAATTCCTGTCGGCGGTTTCAATACCGCCGACAGGCCTTTGGACCGCCGGTAGCGCGTCCATCTAGCCACATTGCGGATCGCGCGTGCAGGCCCGCCGCATGCGAACGATAAGCAAGGCCCATGAATTCAAGACAGTCCGAAGCAGACGAGAACCGCAAACGTGACCGGTATCAGTTATCGCTGATGCATGTGTTTCGCGCAGCGCACGCTGATCGGGATGCCAAAAAAGAAGCCAGCCGCGTCGAAGATGGCCACCGGACCCTGACCGAACGTAGCAAAGAACGGCGTCACGGCACCGATGAAGGCACACTGCGCCGTCACCTCAATCGTGACTTGGCCAGCTTGATGAACACCGTTAATCTTGATGCGACTGTTCCACTTGACGACTATCCCTACCTTAAGAAATCCATCGCCAATTTCGGGTTTTCCGATCTGTCGAA
The DNA here is from genome assembly GCF_023015725.1 of Loktanella sp. F6476L. NCBI lineage: Bacteria > Pseudomonadati > Pseudomonadota > Alphaproteobacteria > Rhodobacterales > Roseobacteraceae > Loktanella > Loktanella sp. F6476L. The sequence continues at coordinate 7,065 of NZ_JALKAR010000012.1, forward strand.
TGTCGCGGATTCAATGAATGGCCCGCAGATCATTGCGGATACGATCAAGAAGACATTGTGCCACTACGAACCGCGCTTGATCGCCGAGACTGTCGAAGTCACTGCATCCGCCAAGCGCGATCTTGTCACAAACCGCCTAACCTTTGATATTTCAGGGGAAATGGCCGCGAGCCCCGTTGACATACCCCTGCAATTTATTGCCGAATTGGACGAAGGTGTGGGTAGGATTCAGATGACGAAGTTGCAGGTGAAAACGTGAAAAAGGCTTTCCGTGACGCCTACAACCAAGAACTGTCTTTGCTTTATGAACGCGGGGCAGAATTTGCGGCGGAATATCCGTCGATCGCGGGCCGCCTTGGCGGGCTTTTGCGCGAAAACACTGATCCGGCCGTTGCTGGTCTAATGGAAGGCACGGCCTTCATGGCCGCGCGCGTGCAGCTGAAGATGGACGAGGAATTTCGGACCTTTACGACCGAAATGCTCAACCAGATTTTCCCAGAAGCGTTGGCGCCGACCCCCAGCGTCATGCTCGTGCAGGCAAACCCGCCATTTGATAACAAAGACCTCGTCGAAGGGCTGCATTTTAACGCCGGCGACTATCTGGACGCCCGTTTCGTCGATGCGGATCAACGTGTTTCCTGTCGGTTCCGACTTTGTGCGCCGCTGTCTGTCTGGCCTTTGAAAGTCGGCAAAACCGTCTACCACGCCAGCCCTGCCCCGTTGCTGGCAGCTGGTGAATCCGAATTGGCGAAAGGTACGAAGGCAGGTCTGCACCTGACCATCGCGCGTCCACAATCCGAAACAAACAACGACCCCGGCGGCCCGATCAATGAACTGCCATTGGACGTTTTGCCGATCTACCTGACCGCTGACATTCCGGATGCGTCGACGCTCTACGAACAAATATTCTGCAACATGACCCGCGTGTCGTTGCGCTACCTTGATCAGCGTGGCGATCCTGTGTTCATCAGGCTTGACCCCAAGTCTATCGAACAAATCGGTTTCGACGACGACGATCATCTGTTCACCCACAACACCCGCGTTTTTCGTGGTTTCAGTCGCCTGCGCGAGATTTTTGTGTTTCCGCGCAAGATTTTAGGTTTCCGGATCAAAGGTCTGTCGCAGCACCTGAAACGCATCCAAGCGCATGAATTCCAAGTCGTGATGGAGTTCAGCAAATCGGACAAGGTGCTGGCCCCACGCGTCAATGCCAGCCATTTCAGCCTGCATTCGGTACCGGCAGTGAACCTGTTCGAAGAAACCGCAAGCCAGATCCGGTTGGATGAAAAACGGTCCGAATACGTGGTCACGCCAGACAGTAGCCCGCTGACCCATTACGAGATTCACCAGATCACGTCCGTTTCAGCGCATTACGCGGGCCTGTCATCCAAGGTCGAAGTACACCCGTTATACGCCCTGCCCCGCGGCGATATCAAACCGCGTCAGGCGTTGTATTACACGACCACGATGAAAGAACGCCGCGCGACTGAAAAAGAACGGCGTTTTGGTTCGACGCAACGCTATCGCGGGACCGAAACGTTCCTGTCGTTGTACGAACCAGAAGAATCTGAACAGAATCAACGTGCCCAACGACTTCAGGTGCGCACGATCTGTTCCAACCGTCATTTGCCGGGTGATCTGCCCATCGCGGAATCCAAAGACGATTTCCGCATGTGTGACGACGTGTCAGTATCGCTCGCCTGTAAGGCAGGTCCAACCGCGCCACGCGCCGCGATGACAGAGATCGAAAAGAACGCATCGCACCGCATGACCGCAGGCGACAATTACTGGCGGTTGATTTCTTATCTGTCGCTGTCGCAATTCACGCTCGATGGCGATGATCCGGTGGCCGCAGCAGACAGCTTGCGTGAAATGCTATCGTTGTTCGCGGACATTTCCGACACGATCACCGAAACGAATTTGCAGGGCCTGCGTAAGGTCGAAACCCGCCCCATCGTGCGATCAATCTTGCGCGCAGGTGCATACCATGCCGCACGCGGAGTCGAAGTGAAAATCACCTTCGACGAAGCCGCCTTTGAAGGCACGGGCGTCGTCATGCTGGGCGCGGCCATCGACCGATTTATCGCGGAATATGCGGCCGTAAACAGTTTCACGCAGACCGTCATTTCGTCGCTTGATCGCGGCGATATCGTCACATGGCCACCACGCACCGGAACGGGACCGCTGTTGTGAAATACGAAAAAGAAATCCAACGCCGTCAAGCTGACGGCAGGGACCTGCGGGCGATTGGATACCTAAACTATCTGCGCCAGCTTGAACGCAAAAATCCGGACAAGCCGCGCATCGGGAAAAACGCAACGCTGGCCCAAGAAATTGTGCGCATCGGCCAGGACCCGTCGATGTCCTTTCCAGAGGCTGATTTCAGTCGCATCGACGACCACCGCAGCGGTAAACCATCTGCACGAAACGCGTTTCTAGGGTTCTTTGGCGGGCACGGGGCGATGCCGCTGGACCAAACTGAAGAGGTGTACCGCTGGGCGATGATGGGCGACATGGCCTACGTCGAATTCACCGACATCTTTGCCACGCGGTTCCAGCAGCTCTATTTCCGCGCATGGTCGGATGGCCGCGCGATCACGCAATTTGACCACCCCGGCGATGATCGTTTCGGTCGTGCGCTTGGGTCATTGGTGGGGATCGGAACGCAGGCCTACACTGGCCGTGACGACCTGCACGACATCAACAAACTGGCCCTTGCGCCGCTGTCCGTAGGGCGCGTGAAAAGCCCCGTGAAGCTGCAGCAGATGCTGGAACAAGACATGGGCGCAGACGTGCATGTCGAAGAATTTGTACCCACTTGGGTCATCTTCGAGCCTGATAACCACAGCATGTTGGGTCAAAACGGCAGCACGCTGGGCCGCGACATGGTGCTGGGTGGTCGTGCGCAATCAGTGCAGGACAAAATCCAGATCAACATCGCCACCAAGAGCAACGCGGAATACCGCAGTTTCCTGCCCGGCGGCGAAAGCCACGCGCGACTGGAATCCATCGTTGCTTGGTACCTAGGGATGTCCTGCGAAATGGAGGTCGTGCTGACCTTGCCCGCCGACGCGGTGGAACCCGCCGTGTTGGGAAAATCCGCAGAATTGGGTTGGATGGCCGCTTTGCCACCCGCCCAACCCTATGCAATCGACGAAAAAATCAAAGGGGCGACATACGCCCTACACGCCGCATAAACACAAAAAAGTAAAATATTTTCAGGGGGATAAGTGATGGTAGAGATTAACATTGAAAAATACGCCGGTAAGATGAACCGGGTCGGTTACGACGCGTTTTTGCAATCCATGCGGCACGCGCGTGGCGAAAAGAACCGGAATATCGAAGTCGTACATTGGCTGTTTCAGGCCGTCGCCAACCAAAAGTCTGACATCTCTGTCACGTTGAAAGAACTCGGTCTCGACCGCGGTCGCCTGCTGAAAGAACTTGATCAAGGCATGGCGCGGCTCGACAAAAACGTGACCGAAAGCCCCGGCATTTCTGAAGGCATGTCGTCGATGCTGAACCACGCATGGACCTATGCGACCCTGTTCTACGGCGAAGCACAAATTCGGACCGGCCACGCATTGCTGGCCATGCTCAACGACAAGCAGCTGAAACGCGAATTGACCCGTGCGTCTGCAATGTTCGATGAGATTTCCGTTGAACGTCTGGGCCAAGAAAGCCGCACGCTTTGGGCCGATTCCGAAGAAGAAGACATGCGCCCGATGGACGGCTCTGGCCTCGCGTCTGGCGGGTCCGGTGGTGCAGCGGGTGATCCATCCACCAGCGCGTCCACAGCGCTTGGTCGTTTCTGTAAAAACATGACCGCCAACGCCGCATCCACCGACAAGATCGTAGGCCGTGACGACGAAATCCGCCAGATCGTTGATGTTCTGCTGCGCCGCCGTCAGAACAACCCGATCCTGACAGGTGAGGCTGGCGTCGGTAAGACCGCCGTTGTCGAAGGTTTCGCGCAGCGTCTGGCTGCGGGTGACGTGCCGCCCACCCTGAAGGGTACACTGCTTTACGAATTGGACATTCAGGCCATGCAGGCCGGTGCATCCATGAAAGGCGAATTCGAACAACGGCTTAAGTCGCTGATCGACGAGGTACAGGCATCTCCTACCCCGATCATCCTGTTCATCGACGAAGCGCACACGTTGATCGGCGCAGGCGGCGCGCAGGGCACGGGCGACGCGGCCAACCTGCTGAAACCAGCGCTCGCACGCGGCACGCTGCGCACCATTGGTGCGACAACCCAATCCGAATACGCCAAATATTTTGAAAAAGACCCTGCACTGACGCGTCGCTTCCAGCCTGTTCAGGTGGACCAGCCCGACGTCGATCGTTGCTGCTACATGCTGCGCGGCATTCTCGACCCGATGGAAGCACACCACAAAGTCCGCATTTCGGACGAGGCCATCGTCGCTGCTGTGACCCTATCGCACCGCTACATCCCAGCGCGCCAATTGCCTGATAAAGCTGTGTCTTTGTTGGATACGGCCTGCGCGCGCGTGGCTGTGTCCCAGTCATCAATCCCTGCCCGCATTGCTGATCTCAAGGAAGGCATCGTGGCGCTTGAAGTCGAAATGAAAAGCAAAGAAGGCCAGCGCGATCTCGGCGAAGAGAACGAAGAACGCCTGCTCGAAGCGAAAGCCGAAGCTGAGAATAAACGCAAAGAACTCGCCGAATACGAAGAGAAATACGCAGCCGAAAAAGAAATCGTCGACCGTATTCTGGCCCTGCGCAAAGCCCTAGCCGAAGCAGAAGGCGAAGAGTTTGAACCATCCGTCGCGGATGTCGTTGCCGAAGAAGCCAGCGCCGACGATGCCGAGACAGACACGCCAGAGACTGAAGAGGGCGACAATACGCCACCAGCACCGGCACCCGAAACTTCCGAAAACATCCCCGAAGGCGCAGACGCAATCCGTTCCGAAATGCTCGCCGAAATGGCCAAGCTGGAAAGCGGCAATCCCGACGACCGCATGGTTTATTCCCACGTGGACGAACAGGCGGTTGCATCAATCATCTCTGATTGGACGGGTATCCCTGCGGGCCGGATGATGGCGGACGAACTGGAACGTATCCTGAAACTTGCCGACCACCTGAAAGAACGCGTTGTGGGGCAGGATCACGGTCTGAAAATGATCGCGAAACGGATCGAAACATCACGCGCAGGTCTGTCCAACCCGAACAAACCGATTGGTGTGTTCATGCTCGCCGGTCCGTCCGGTGTCGGTAAAACCGAAACCGCGATTGCGCTGGCCGAAGAACTGTACGGCGGCGAACAAAACATCATCACCATCAACATGTCCGAATTCCAAGAGGCGCACACCGTGTCGCTCTTGAAAGGGGCGCCTCCGGGATACGTGGGCTACGGCGAAGGCGGTCGTTTGACCGAAGCCGTGCGCGCAAAGCCGTATTCGGTTGTGCTGCTCGACGAGGTCGAAAAAGCGCACCCAGACGTCCACGAGATGTTCTTCCAAGTCTTCGACAAAGGCATCATGGAAGACGGTTCTGGCCGCCCGATCAACTTCAAGAACTGCCTGATCTTGCTGACATCCAACGTCGGAACCGACGTGATCATGGACGCAACAGACCAAGGCATGAAGAACGACGAAGTTGACGCAGAAGACCTGAACGACGCGTTGAAACCGGCAGCGTTAGAGGTGTTCCCGCCCGCGCTCATGGGCCGGATCGTCACAATCCCGTACTTCCCGCTGTCACCAACAGCCTTGCGCGGCATCACGAACCTCAAGCTGAAATCGGTGATCAAACGCCTGAAAGACGCGCATGGCGCGAAGATGACGTTCAACGACGAAGTGCTGGATCATATCGTCGAACAATGCCGCGACCCCGATTCAGGCGGGCGTATGATCGACAACATCATCACCAATTCCATCCTGCCGGACCTGTCGCGTCAGGTGCTTGCAAAAATGGTTGCCGGTGAAGAAATGACCGCCGTCGAAGTCGTCATGAAAGACGGCGCAATTGGTTACGACTTTAGCTAGTAAATGCATGTTTCCAATGTCCGGCCGACCCATTCAATGTCGGCCGGACATCTCTTCTTTTCGAAAATTTTTTGAATCAAGATTGGAAATAAAATGGCCATTGAACTTACATCCGTCCCGACACTGAACCTAACTTATAAGGATCCGGATATCAGGGCAGCTGACGTCGGCATAATGTCGGCCACATGGGCAGGGGATGCACGTGTCAAAGTGACCGGCGAAAAAGACAAAAAATTTCGTATCGGTTTCGTTCAGCTTTTAGAAAAAAATGTGATGCAGGCAATTTATGCCAAAAATACGCGGTCCGAAGTTCTGATTGCACCCGCGACCATGCCTATACTGGATGCCGACGATACCGATCATTACCGCCCGTTTTACGATAATCATACCTCGGCTGCAAAATATAAGCCGCAATATGTTCACCAAACCGTCGATGGTCATTCCAGCAATCGGCGCGTCCAAATGTGGGACGAGCCAGAAAGCGAATATGAATGGTATTTCAATAACGAAGCGGACAATCCGCTTGAAGAATTTGTAATGAACCTTGTTTTTTCGACCTATGTCGTTGCCCGCGATATCACGGCTGGCAAGGGACGGTATGACCCCTACAATCTTCAAATCCTAAAGCAGTGGGCGGTCGTGCTAGATCGCCGGTATGGTTTCAACACGGTCGCCGGTCCAATTGTCGGCGGCGTGCGTCATTGCGATCCACTAAGGACGAATTTCACTTTGAAAAGCCATTCGGTTGCCCCGTCAGTTACGCCCACGAAAAGGGGTTTCCCTTTGAATGCGGATGCGATTTTCCAAGGTGATGTCGCGAATAACGTCTTTGCCGACCACGATACTGCACGCAATAAATTTTCAGCCGGTGAAAACGTCAAAGCATTGGCCGCAAAATTTGGTGGCGTGAGGTAGATACGACGCCCCCGCTACTGTTCAAAAACTGGCCTGTGCTTTGGTTAAGGCCGCGATTGAACAATTCGTAGCGGGGGCGTTTGACGCAGGATTACGAAACCCAAAGAGCGGTTAGAATTTCGTAACTGACGGACAGGATGCGATTACCGGTATGACATCGGTGCGATGTTTTGAGGACCGCAACGGATCGGCAGGTCATTCACAGAAGTCATGAAGCTTTGCGCCATCGCAGACCGTTCAGGGCACCCGCTCATTGATCCGGCAAAGTTCCGTCTCAAGCCATTTGTTTCCGGCGCCATGCATGCCGTCAGATAGGTCAGGGCGATAGTGGACAGGATGTACTTAGTCATTGAACTTTCCTTTCAACTTGATGCTTGTCGGGCATCGTTTACGTGAGTGTTTGGGAAGGAATTTTGGGCTGTCACACGCGATCAGGGGCCTAGGCTACCTACCTCTGTCATCTGCTGTGTGATTTTTCTGCCGGTGAAAGGCACGCTGGATCAGCCCGCTATTGAACGCGGTTTCATGGATCCGGCAGATCATCAATTTATGCCGACAGGTCGTCGATCAAGTCGCCATAAATTCTGGTAAAGTCAGTCGGCGTGCGTCACCGCACTACAAAAACCGACATCGGTGCGTGGGATGCAACATAACCAGCGTTCGACGCGATGATGTGCTCCTTTAGACCAGGAACGTGGCTGGCCATGACAATCAAATCGCAGCTGTTGTCTTTGGCCGCTGTGACGATGTCTTTGCCGACGTTCATATGCAGATCACCGCGCAATTGGACATGGTCCACAATCTTGATGCCATATTTATCAGATTGTTCCTTGCTGAAGGTCGCCAGTGCGTCCGCCATGCGGTCACCGTCAGTGCGTGTCGTCGCTGTCGGTGCAACGTCCACAACCCCTACTAACATTAGCGATCCATTTCCGTCTTGCGCCATCTTTGCTGCAAGGTCCAAAGCGGTGGTTAATGTTTGGACGTGGTCTAGATCAACGGGAACTAGAATTCGTTTATACATTGTTTTCCTCCTCCTGATATCAAGAGGTTAACAATTCCGGCAGGCCCTGACGTTGATCCGGATCAATGTCGAAACGGGGCGTTTAAATTATCCTGCCGCGCCGATTATTTCATCGACGATATCGATATACGCTTTCATCTCGGCCGACATACGTGGCGGCGGTGGTGGCGCGGCAGGTTCTGGGCGTGTGGCGCTGCCTGACCCGCGCATCTTGCGGTCGGCCCATGCCTTCAGATCAGCCACGGTGTAGTCCTTCAAGAACGGGTTTGCCCGCACGACGCCAGCGCCCATGACTGCCAAAATCGTGTTTCCGTCGCCAGATGATAACACACGGTTCGCACCACCCGGCCCGAGGAAGTGCGCGAGGTACAACCGCCCAGCCGAAATAGAATGCCCTTTCGACTGCAAGAAGCGTTCGTTTTCGCGCGCCAAATTGGTCACCATCTCACGGCTGAGCGTCGGATCGTTCCGCAGATCAAGCAGCGCCGCACGGCTCATCGTTTGTGATAGATCGGGGCGATAATCGCGCATCATCCGTAGCCACGTGCTTTCGATAAACTGGCCAAGACCTGTCGCGGACGACAGCGGGTTTTTGGCCCGCGCATTGCCGCCGCTTTCCACGCGAATGATCTGGTTCACCAGCCCTTCGACAGCCGCAGATGCGCGGCCCGATGTCTGCGCAGGGGCCGCTGCAACAGCCGTGCCACCGCCCGTATAAGCCGCGTAATTCAGCGTCAGCGGATCAACAGGTTCGCCGCGCACACGCATTTCGAAATGCAGGTGCGGCCCCGTAGACCGACCCGTCGTGCCAACATACCCGATCAATTGCCCGCCTTGGACCTGAACGCCATTGCGCATCCCATCGGCAAAGCGGTTCATATGCGCATACCGACTTTGCAACCCGCCGGGGTGGTCGATGTAGATAATGTTGCCGTAACTCGGGCTAACATTCGCGCGTGTAATCCGACCAGGAAGCGCCGCGATAATCGGGGTGCCAGTTGGCGCCGCCCAATCGACACCACCATGCAAACGGGGGGCGCGCAAAATGGGGTGGAACCGCGGCCCGAACGCCGAGGTCATCGTGCCTTGCACAGGTGTATGGAACCCGCCCGAACTGGCGCTACCGCCCTGCTGGCTCAGGCAGCTGTAGGCGTCTTCATCATCAGCGGCGATGTAACACGGCATGTCGCCGCTTGGTCCCTTAATCCCTGCAAACAAGATTTGACCGGGCCCTGATTGGGCCGCGTTGGGTGCGTATAATAGTGTCAGCGTATCGCCGGGTGCTGCAAATGCGTCCAGATCGTGGGCCTGTGACAGCATCACAATCATCTCGCCCACCAACGTGGTCGGGACACCGCGCCGGATTGCGGCACTATATACTGCGTCCAGCAGACGGAAATCTTGCGCAGGGGCAGCCGTGGAGGTGGCAGGCGCAGACAGCGCAAACAGGTCAACGTCGATCCAAGGATCGGCAGAGGTCACATACCCCACAGATCCACGCCGCGCTGCACTGCCGATGTAACCGTCAGGTCCATACAAGGACACCTGCAACGGCACGGGTCCGCTTGCGTCCGGCTTCACACGGATCGCGATGATGGAACCGGCGGTCAACGTTTCACTATCGGGGATCACGGTGCTGATCTGTTCGGCCATCACCTTTGCCTGATCCTCTTCGAACCCGTTATCGGTCAGCATTTCATCCAGTTTACGATCCGTCACAAGCCGGACGACGATATCTTCGTAGACCTTTTGCCGCGATGCTTCTGGTTTCACAAATGCAATGCTGGTGGTGTTTTCAATCTTGGTCTCGACATAGCTGACTTGGGTCGCTTCATCCCCAATGGCAGCACCCCAACTGTCTTCGTCATCCGCCACAACGACGCTCAGTTCATCATCGGGTTTGACTTCGTTAGCTTCTGGCACAGCGGCGACGGCATCATTGATCGCAGGTGCATCTAGCGACTGGTTACGCTGGGCCTGAAAGAAAGCGAAATCTTCGCGGCTGGACGGCAATGCAGTGATCAACTGCTTTTCCTGCACGACCAGCTGTTCGGACACCAACAACAACCGATCCGGTGTCGGGTTTCCCAAACGGGCGGCGTCCAAACTGGCCGGACCTGCCAAAGCTTCGCCAACTTCACTGCCGGTCGCGCGGTCAAAGCGCAGGATCATCGGGTCACCCGCGATATCAACAAAAGGCGTGCGCGTACGGATCAAGGATGTGGCTGGCGTGCTGTCGTCTTCGACCTGCACAAAGCCCAATTCACCGTCACCTTCGGCGATCAGGTCTTCGTCACCAACCGCTGGGCGGTTCATAATCAGGCTAACGACCAGCGCCACAATCCCGACCACGGCCGCGATACCCAGAAACCCACCACCAAAGATCAGCAACTGGCGGTTCCGTCGCCCCGCCTTGCGCTTCTTGGCGCTTTGCTTTGCTTTTTGAAAGGCGGGATCGACGTCCATTGGGCCTAGCGGAATGCCCCGGTACTTGTGGATTGCTGGATTGTCCGACGTGCAGGTGCTGCAGGTGCCGGTGCGGGCGCAGCAGGTGCAGCCTGACGGCGCGGTGCTGCTTGGGTTGTTGTCCTGCGTGGCGCCGCTTGGGTTGTTGTCCGGCGCGTTGGTTGCGCGACAACACGTGGGGCCGGATCAGGGCAACGCACATCATCGCTGGCAATAATCGCGCGGAAAATACGGGCATCAGGGTCTTGGCTTGGCGTGGACCCACCAACCTGTTCGTAATATCCAGTCACAGACCGACGCGATCCCGGCCCCCAGATACCGTCAATCGTGGACTTATAGCAGTTCATCCGCGCCAATTCAGTCTGAATGGCCCGTGCCAGTTCGGCATCCGGCGGATCAAATGCACCCGTTTCAACAAGGCTGGCGAACAAATCCGGGTCGGCTTCACGCATCGCATTGCGCGCCTCTAGGTCTTCATACCCAAGGCCATCACCCGAAACAGGTGAATCGACGATTGCAGGCGCAACAATTTCAGGGTCGCTGACGATTTCACCGTCTTCGGTCAGGAAACCAACCAGAATGGACGGCGCGGGCAACCCGTCTTCGCCCGGTGTCGCGCGGAAAATCGCAGGTGCCGGTGCAGGTGTAGCGCCCGCCAAAACGGTCACGCCGCCTGCGGTCACTTGCGATGATGTGCCGCTTGATGCCGTCGCCCCGCCGCCGCTGGCACGGGGCACAATCGGAGAGATCACAGTCGCGGCTGAAACCGGACGCACTGGGGCTATCAAAACAATCGTGTCGTTCCCACTGGCAATCGGGGCCAAATTCAACGGCGCGATGTCTGACGCACCTGCGACATCCACAACGGTGCCCGCTGATTTCCATACTGCGATCATCTGTTCCTGCGCCGCAGGCGACAGGGTTTCCAAGAAAGCGTAATCTTCGGCTGTCAGGCGAACATCACTGGTGACCGGGCGAAACACAAACGGATCACTCAGCGTCGAAGACGACCAGATAATATCGTCGACCGCTGGATCGTCTGACACTGGGATCAATTGGTCTGCTTCTAATCCGGGCACTGATATCCGGTCGAGCAACAGATCCGTCAATGTCTGATTGCCGCCAATTTCGCAGCCTTCGCCGGGTTCAACCGAGGACGCGAAAAACAGGTTCTCGGTTCCATTGGCCGTGCGGGCCAATGCTTCTGCTAAAGGCGTGACTTCGTTCGGATCGTCGCCTTCGCCTTCAAGAAAATCATCGTCGTCCTCGCCTTCGGCTTCCGCCAATTCAATATCGTGGCACATATCCACAAAGACGAATCGCGGGGCGTCTGACGGGGCGGTCACCAACGGATCAAGCGCCACACCATCGCCGCCCGCGACAGGCGCAAAGAAGCTCGCGTCCCCTTCGGACGCGGTCCGGCCAGCGTAATAGACCAACGCAGGACCTGTGGCAGATTGAATGGCAGAGAGCGCAGTTTGCATGTCATCCGCGCTTGGGTTTTCCAGCCGATTGACGACGAAACCCAAGCCCAGAAGGGCTTCGGACACATCAAGGGCAGCACCACGCAGGTTCGGCAAAGCCGCATCGCCGGGATACGCACTGTTTGCAATCACAAGGGCCGTGCGGTCCTGGGCTGCGGCGGGCGCTGCTAGACAGGCGGCCAAGGCCATCCCAGAAATCACACTTTTTGATTGTAACTTAAACACGGGCGCACTCCACATCGTTGCGCCTATATTACTGGGGTGCGGTCAGAAATAAAGTCCAGCGTTCGGTTTGTTGGGTGTCTACCTCAATAAAATTGGCGGACAAATAGCCGCGCAGCAAACATTCCTCATCGCCTCGAATCGTAAAACTGGCCGTTCCGATGCATAATGGGGTGCTTCCGGACAGGATTTCATTGCCAAATACATCTTGCGCAAAAATGTAGATATATCGGGCGGTCAATTGATCGCGGATCGTGTTCGCGCATTGATTCGGGCCAACAGTCCACCACCCGCGGGTGACGAAATCATTTTCCTCGAATTGACCGATTGCGACATTCACAACATCAAACGATTGATTACAAACAGCAAAAGTCGCACTTGCCATAGATGGCATTACCAGCGCGACCACACCAATTGCGAATTTCGCAACACTTTTTTGCAACCATGAATGAAAGTTATGCAGAAGCTGAACCATGTGGTATTCTTACCAAAACACCTCAGAAGGGCGAGCGCATAACGCACGTCGTGATGGCCTGCTTTGTTTTTGCCACATTCCCGTGGGACAAAGCGGTTGAGGAAAAAGCAGTATTTGAGGAAGATGTAATAATGAAAAAGACAGCACAGACTCTCTTTCGTACGTTTGCATGTGTCGCTTGCTTTGCATCGGCCCCATTTGCGGCGTCCGCCCAAGACACTGGTTCAACACAGCCACTTTTGATCGACGTCTTCCAAGACGGCACGCTGTACATCACATATGATGAATACCTCGAACGCCAGCGTCGCGTTCTGGCCGCCCGCAACGGTGGTCAAACAGCTGCACCATTGGCAATTCCAACGCGTCGCCCGGCTGTCACAGCACAGGTCGCGCGCAACTCGAGCGTGATGCAGTTGCAGGATCAGTGGCAAATTGGGGCGTTCCGTTAACATCTAATGTTGACACAACGCCCTGAATTGGGCCCAACTTAGCGCATAGTCAAAGCTGGGTGATCATCTAGCTGCTTTCTAATGCTCTGAGGTCCCCATGAAATTCCGTGCCGTCTCTTCGTTCTTCACCGCTGCCGCTGTGGCCTTTTCCATGGTAGCAGCGCCAGTCGCTGCCCAAGATGACCCGGAATTTGTTCTCGAACTCAATAACGCCGCAGAAACATCCGCTGGTGGGTGCCGCCTGACTTACGTGGCCACCAATCGCACTGGCGTCGATCTGTCCCAAGCCGCATACGAAGTTGCCGTCTTTAATGGCAGCGGGATCGTGTCACGTATCCTTGTGCTGGCCTTTGGTGAACTGCCAAACGGTAAGACCCGCATCGTCCAATTCGACATTTCCGATCAGCCCTGTGCCGATACATCCCGCATTGTGGTGAATGATGTGGCAGAATGCACCTTGGCCGAAGATGGGGCGACCGGAGACTTCTGTCTGTCTACATTATCGACAGCTTCTCGTGCATCATTGCAGTTTGGGCTTTGATCCCACAACCATAAGCATTTAAAGGGGTGGCGTGACGCAACTGCGTCCCCCTGTTTTCGCCGACAGTCAAATGTCGGCCTATTTTGATTGATAAAGGTTTCGCTATGAATGCCCCTGACCTCTCTGGTTTGAACACACCGACGATCATTGTGTTTGCTGTTCTTGGCCTCATGTCGATCATTTCGATCTCTGTGACGTTCTACAAAACATTCCAATTCGGGCGCATGGGCGTTGGCAAAGCCGGCAAGGCCGAACAAATCTTGCAAGATTGGTTGGGTGGCCGCGCTGATGAGGCATTCAAAGCAGCCAGCGAACGCAAATCCGTGCTGTCACGCGTGTTGCAGTCTGTCTTTTCCGGCCTGCAGGCCCGTCCAAATTCACCAGAGTTTGCCGAAGAACTGGGTCGCCAAGCAGCCCTTGTTGAATTGTCATCGATGACTAGCCGGATGCGTGTCCTTGAAACTGTTGTGCAGGCCGCACCGATGTTGGGTCTACTCGGGACTGTGATCGGGATGATCGACGCCTTCGCTACGCTCGCGACGGCAGACGGCACTGTGGACCCTGCCCTGCTTGCGGGTGGTATCTGGACCGCGTTGACCACCACCGCGGCTGGCCTTGCCATCGCGCTTGTCACTTACTTTGTCGCCACATGGCTCGAAGGTCGGATCGAAGGCGAACGTCAGTCCATCGAAACATTGATCTCGGCCGCCATTCACGGCCGCATCGACGCAGAGGCGACAGGTTAAGCAGGCGGTAAGGCGTAAACCATGGCCCTATCCAAACCCATAGCGTTACCAAGATCGCCCGCAAAATATCGTTTTGTGCTGACGCCGTTGGCGGACGCGATGTTCCAGCTACTGATCTTCTTCATGCTGTCGAGCAACCTCGCGCCCTATTCGCTGCTGACCATCCGTAGCGGTGCAACAGGCAGCCCTGAAGGCGGCGAAGCAGGTGCACAAGAACCAGCACCAGCACCTGCCGCACCGTTGGGTGACGTGGCTATCTGGAACGTTGATGCGGGTAATGTCGTTGTCGGCGGCCAGCAATTCGGGTTTGATCTGCTGGCTGATCTGGCCGCATCCCTGAATGCAGACGGCGATGCGTCGATCATCCTTGTCGTCCGCGATGAAGCGAACGTGCAGGATTTGTCTAGCGTGCTAGAAGCATTGGCCGCAGGCGGCATTTCCAACATCCAGATTGCAGGGGGGCCTTCCTGATGCGTCCTCTGCCGCAGGCCAAAAAACCAATCGCACTAGATGTGTCGCTGGCCATCGTGAACATCGTTTTGTTGCTGATCTTCTTCTTTCTCGCGACGGGCCAATTGCTGAACCCGCCTGCCGCCGACGTTGATCTTGCCGAAACATCTGAGCTGCCGCTTGATCAACTGCCGTCGCCGGTCCTAGTCGTTGTGGCCGACGGGTCATGGGAACTGGACGGCGCACCAGTGGCACCCGATCTGCTAGAGGTCGCGCTAGAACCGCTCGAACGTCCTTTGACCCTGCATATCCTCATGAACAAGGACGCACCCGCGACCAGCTTAATCTCGGTCATGAACCGTCCTGAACTGGCCGAAGCCGAATTGCGGCTCGTGACCCTGCGCACAGCGGGGGCCGAAGAATGAGCTTGGGACAAAAAGAAAAGGCAATCCATTGGGCCGAAGCGCTTGGTCTATCTGCTGCCGTACACGTCGGTGCCGCATACCTGTTGTTCAACTTCACCGTTGATCTCGACCGTTTGATGCCAGACGACGTTGACGAACGCCCCGATCTGCTGATCACGTCGCTTGTGCTCGATAACAACGCCATTGTCAGCGCGACCAGCCAAGCCGCACGCGTGGAAGAAGTCGAAGAAATCGATGCCGCGAACGAATTGAACGACGGGGCCTTTGTGGACCCCGAAACGCTCGATCCGGTCACTGAGACTGACGAAATCATCGACGCCGTTGTTCCGGAAGACCCCATCGAGGAAATCGAACCGGAACCGGAAGCCCCCGAAGAGGTTGTCGAAGAACCCGAAGCCGTGGCTGAAGTTGTCGAACCCGAAGCGGTCGAAGAAGTGCTTGAACCGGAAACTGTCGGCGAACCTGACGCGCCCGAAGAAGTCGCAGCTGTCGAAGAAGAACCCGAAACCGTTGATGGCACCGATTTGGTCGATACGCCGGAACCGGAAACCGCCCCAGAAGAAATCGAACCCATTGAACAGGCGTCGCTGGAACCGGAACCAATCAGTCCACTGCAACCCGAAGAACCCGAAACACTGGCACCATCCGGCACATCGCCGCTTGGGACTGGCACTGAAACGCTGACAGCAACCGCGCCTGCCGCGGCAGCACTTGTGCCTGAACGGATCGCACCGCGCGCCACGGGTATCGGCACAATCAGCACGGCCGCAGCAGCTGCGGCCGCCGCACCGCGTCCTGTTCGCAGCCTGCCGACCGTTGCACCCCCTGCCCCCGGCACCCCCGAAGCGGTGGTCAGCCAGTTGGTCAACCGTATCCGCACAAACGTCAGTGACACCTGTTTGATCGCCATCCCGCAGATGGCCGACAACGGCGCGCCTGAATTGCTGATCATGACCGCGACAGAAGCGGACGTCGCCCCATACGCCAGCGCAATTCTTGACGGGATCGAACCACGGCCAGGTCAACGGTCCGTGCTGATGGATCCGCGCCAATGTGCGGTGCTTGATTACCTGCGCCAAAACCGCAGCTACCCTGCGTTCCGCATGTCGTTCGGGCTTGAGGTCGATCAAATCACAAGCGGCGAACAACTGACAGGTGCTGTTGGCGGCACGGCTGGCCGTTACGTGTCCCTGATCCTGATCGATGATAACGGCGTGGTCCAAGACCTTGGTCAGTACCTGTCGTTCATTGGTGATCAAGCACGCTTTGACGTGCCATTGCGCCGCGCAGGTTCGACACGTGACACCAAGCAGCTTTTGGTGGCCATCGGCACAAACAGTCGCCCACGTGCAATCGACGAACAAAACGGTCAGCTTGCCGAAGACTATTTCGAAGCACTCACAGCAGAGGTCGGCACCAACGTGCCAATCGTCATGCTGCCCTTCGATGTAAGATAACATCGGGCCATTGGCCCGGTGCATTTGGCACCACAATCCGAAAAATAACGATTCTCCAATTATGGCGAAATAGTGGCGCAGGCTTTGCACACCCTGAAATTGTGCTCTCTTTTGGATAGTTTGCTATGCGACCTCATAGATCGGCTAGGCCGACGTTACCCAAACCATCCTCTCGGTCAGCGGAAAAAGCGACAAAATTTAGCTAAAACTATGTTCATCGCAACGAAGGACTGCCTGGGGGCATCCTGAATAAGGATAGAACATATGACCGACGGTCGACCAAAAGAACCAGGACGAGGCTGCCACCTCACGCCTGTAAAAACGCTAAGAATATCAGCGACTACGCCAAGAACAGGCACTGCTTTCAATGATATCGAAGGCAACTTCCTCGATCGCCTGTCGTCTCATGTGGATGACCTGCTGGCAGAAAAACAGCAATCCCAACGTACCCCGCGACGTCGTCGACATTGGTGCACGCACCTTTTGAAACGACTGACAGCAGACAACACAAACCGTCCCATTCAACGGCTTCCGTCGTCACCGATCGAAACAGGGCACACGCCCCCACAATCAACCTAAACGTTAAAACTGAAGTAAACCCAAGGAAATACCTATGCTTAAAATCACTTTCGCCGCAGTCACTTTGATCTCTCTCACCGCTTGCATGGACATCGATGGATCCGCGCAAAAGAACAAATTCGAAGGCAGCACATCAGGTTGTGCAAACCGTTCCGCCATTTCGCAGCAATATATGCAAAGCGTGAATGGTCTCGCCGTGCGCTGTGGCCCGCAGTCCGTTCTGCCAGTGACTTACCGCTAACAACACCACGCCAAGGCCCGCCAAACGGCGGGTCTTGGTTCTTTACGGTTTCAGATCAAAATAGCCGAGCGTCATGCCCGCTTCGCCATCGCGGCCCAAAATCTCGGCTTCGAGCAGTGGCATCACCGACGCGGCACTTGCCCCGTCCACAGTCGTCGCCGCCGCAATCAACGGCGCGTCAGCAGCCAATGCCACCAACACCTGAGGCTGCGCATCGCTGCCAGCGGGGGCGTTCAACGCAAAGCTAAACGTCGCACTGCCGTCTGCTTGTTCCGTCAAACGGTCCGTCAGGTTATAAACGCCACCCTGCGTCGTGACCAAAGCCAACCATACAGGCCGCCCGCGTCGATCAGACAATCGACCAACGATTGACCCGCCACTTTCCATGACATTGCTATCCAACGTCAGGATTGGTGCAGACCCGGGAATACCAGCTAGAATTTGCGCCAGATCGGCAACCGGACACTGGGTCGAGTCCAACGTAAATGACTGCATCGCTGGGGCCGCATCAAACAGCGCCTCGTATTCGGTCATCATCCCGTCAAAAACTGCCGCATCGTCGCTATAGGACGCGATTGTACCGGCTTGCGGTCCTGCCGACAGACGTTCTGCGAAACCACAACCGTCCTCATGGTAGCTCGCCAGAAACGCACCACGTGTCATTGGGCCATCAGGCGTTTGCGCGGCCTCGTCTGGCAATGGATCACCCGCAACTTCTTCTGGTGGGAAAATCAGGTCCGGGTTTTGCGAAACGTAATAGCCCCCCGCACCCAGCATCCCCAACAGGATCAACCAGCGTACAATGCCGCCAGCACCGCCCGATTTCTTCTCAGCGGTGCGTGCACCCGCCATCGTTTGACCAGGCTGGGATAGGTTCAGGCCAGTGGTCACACCGGTATTTGCGCCAAACGGGCTTTGCGATGTATCGCCGATGCCTGTGACAGGCACGATGCTGCGGGCACCACCTGGCGGGCTTTGTAGTCCCGTCGATGACACAAAGCTTTGCGGTTGCGCCGGCATTTCATTCCCCGGCGGAATGATCCCTTCGGCGCGCCCGTATTTCTCGGGAATTTGTTCGGGGTGATCCAAAAGCCGCGTGATGTCCGACATCGTCGCAGGACGATCAGCCGGATTTGGTTCCAGCATATGCGCCAACAGCGGCCGCAATGCCATGTCGATGTCGGTCAGGTCGGGGATACCACGACGGGCATCCACGGCCTCGACCACAGAACTCCCCATATCAATGGGTTCGCCACGCAGGGCGGCGGCCATCAGCAAACCAAGCCCGTAAATATCGGTACGCGGACCAATTTCACCACCAAAGTGGCCAAGCTGTTCAGGCGAGATATATTTGAACTTACCAGCCAACTGACCGTGCAACGTGCTTTCGGCCATTTCGCTTGATTTCGCGATACCAAAGTCGATCAGCACGGCTTCGTCGATGTCCCCGTCGCGCAGCATCACGTTGTCAGGCGACAGATCGCGGTGCACAACATCCATCGCATGCGCGCGCGCAAGGCCATCAGCCAAACGGTGCAGCAAACGATAGCCTTCTTCGCGCGTGATAGGCGCGACATCCTTGACGTGATCAGACAACGCGATCCCGTCGATGAATTCCATGATCAGACAGAAACGGTCCAGTTCGGCATCACGAACAAAGTTATAGTACCGCACGATGGATTTATCGGACAAACCACAAAGCACCTTGGCTTCGCGCTTGAACAGGTTCGCGATTTTTTCGTCATGAGCGAGCGATTGCAGAACAATCTTAATCGCCACGGCATCACCCGTGAACGTGTTTTCGCCACGGAACACTTCGCCCATACCACCCGCACTGATCAGCTGGGTAATCGCGTAGTTGTTGTTGATGACCGTGCCAATCGGCACAGCGCCACCATCCGCAACAGGCGGTGGCGGGGATGGCATCGGTGCAGGCGTCGGCACAGCTGGAGGAGCCGTCACAACGGGCGGCGCTGTCGGTTCAACAGGTTGCGGCGGTGCCGGGACGACAACAGGCTCAGGCTCAGGCTCAGGCTCAGGCTCAGGCTCAGGCTCAGGCTCAGGCTCAGGCTCAGGCTCAGGCTCAGGCTCAGGCTCAGGCTCAGGCTCAGGAATATTTTCTGGATCAACGGCCTGCGCAACCGGATCAACAGGCAATTCTTCAGGCGGCGTTGTCACGACAGGTTCGGCAGGCTCAACCTCCAAAACCTCGGGTGCCGCAACGAGCGGCGACGTTGGGCTAATTGCAAATGGGTCGTCGTCAGGGGTCGCAAAGGGATCTTCGATCGGGCTTTCAACAGGATCCTCAAGCGGCGCTTCGCTTGGTAATTCTGCTGGCGCAGGGTCTTCCACAGGCGGGGCGTCCGGCGTTTCGTCTGGTGTATCGACAGGGGCTTCAACAGGTTCATCTTGCGGAACTTCCGCAGGTGCGTCTTCAGGCACCTCAACAGGCGGATCAACGGGCGCCGGTGGTTGCGTACCCTCTGCCGTCATCGCGTCGTCCGACGCGGGCGGGATCGTGCCTGCATCTTCGACAGCATCAGCGGTCGGCGGGACTGTCGCACCGAACCCTGCTAACGGGCTACCCGCAATAATCGTGCGATCATTGTCCACAGGCGGCTGCTTTTTGGGCGGCATAATCGGCGGCAGCGACGCAATCTTTGTTTTATCGTCGTCGTCGTCACTCATGTCCAAATATCCACATCAGACGGGGCGACAGTGACGACAACGGCGGTGGTGTTGTCTTTCGCACCACGTTCAAGCGTTTGGGCAATCAACATGTCACAGGCTTCCTGCGGGGTCGTCGCGGCATGCAGAAGGGCCTGCAGATCGGCGTCGGAATTGTGTTCGGTCAACCCGTCAGAACACAGCAGAAACACATCACCGGCCCGCACATTGCCTGTCACCATATCGCAGTTGGGGTCTTCCGACACGCCAATCGCGCGGGTGATCACGTTCTTGCGCGGCCATGTCTCTGCCTCTTCGGGCGTGATCATGCCTGCCTCGAGCAATTCGCGAACCTCTGTGTGGTCATTGGTTAGCTGTTCCAGCAGGCCGTCACGCATGCGGTAGATACGGCTATCACCAGACCAAATGCAGGAAAATTCAGCTTCGAAGATCAGCAGACCAACAAGGGTCGCACCGACGGTGCCGCCCCCAAGGCTTTCGGCATGGGCCCGAATTTGATGATGTGCGCGCCCAAGCCGTTCCATGAACCGCGCTTGCAGATCAGTGGTCGAAATCGAAAACCCGACAGACGCCATTTCGCCGGTAATCGTCTGGCTGGCATAATCACCCGCGTCATGGCCACCCATGCCGTCGGCAACCACCCAAATGCCTTGATCAGGGCGGACAACAAAGCTGTCTTCATTGTGATCCCGCACGCAACCCGTATCGGTGGCGCCGCCAGTCTCAATCTTAAAATAGTCGTTTGGCATCGCGTCGTTCCTAATGGGTTGGCTGCGGTACGTCCGCAGTCTCTTGTTCTATGGCGCCTTCGTCAGGCTCTGTTTCGGGAGCCGGTGCGCGGACAGCGTCCGTCATCAGCCAGTTTATCACATCAGCAGATTGCAATTGATCGGCAGCATGGATCGCAACACCACCAGGGCCGTGGACCCACATGTAGGATCGGCACACAGCGGCGCGGGCGTGGTCCGCAATCGCGATATCTTCGGCCAATCCTGTCAGGTCACCATCAGGCCGCACAGCCCAGAAATCAGGCGTGCTGTCATCGCGTAGGGCAACCATCGGGGCGGTCAGGTTCAGCAGATGGGCTGCAAATTCGTCGGCACCATCGCCAGTGCGGCGCACAAAACTGTCCAGCGCTTCACCCAGCGCGTCGTACAATTCCGGTCCGCTATCCAAAACAGGTGGCAACTGACCGCAATGGGTCACACCAGCCACCATCGGGAAACGCCGACCGACTTTATCCTGCGCAGGGCGGATCAATCCGCAAATACCACCGGGGACAATAGCAGCACCCAACCAGAACCGAATTTCGGGCGCATGGTCAAACCGCTGTTGCCACGTCCCTTCGTCAATGCCGCGCAACGCGGGTAACATCCGGTTGAGCCACCCTTCCAGAATTGCCTGTGTTTCAGATGGTAAACCGCCCGTCACAAAATCACCAAAAGACGGGTGTTTGCCATATAGACCAATTGACGGTGTCACGACGCTTCCCTCCATCAGTCTAGGCTCTGCGGGCAGCTGAACTCTGACAGCTCAGGCATGGTGAACGGGTTCGACGCGGTGTTGAACCCGATGTCGTAGGAGATCGACCGGCCGCCGACGTTGAACGTCGCCCGTACAGTGTTGCCTGTCCGCTGTGTCGAAGCCGCCGCGCGCATGAAATTCACGAACGTCCATTGGCCGCCGCGGAATTCCATCGTCGAATTGCGATCAAGCGTCGGGAACACCTGCAACGTTGTGGATGCACCCGCACCGGGCCATGTCACCGTCTTGGGCGGATCACCCGCCGCCGTGATAGTATTCACGCCGTTAATTTCCAAATGCGCCTGTTCAATCGTCGGGTGCGATGCCTCGTGCGAGATCGTGATCTGCACCTCGGGGTTCGTGCCCCCTGCTCCAAAGAACGCGCGCCTGATCTTGATAGCACGGTCAAACTGGCGAATTGCAGAGGTGGACAAACGATCAGCCAGCGGGCTGTTCGGATCAACGGCAAGCCCGTCACCGGTCGCTAAAACATGCGGTGCAAGATAGGTGTTATAATACACATCCATATCACCACCCGGACCAAAGAAACGACCGAAGTCAGCTGTCGGCACTTGGCGTTGCGAATTCGAGAACGGGAAGAAATCCGTAATCGTCGCACGGCATACTTGGGTGATTGTGTTGTTCAACGCACGGTTCATTTCAGCCAATGTGGCATCTGTCGCTTCCGATCGGAAATCGCTTTCCGCGTCATTTACGATCTTGCGCAACGCCTGCGGCAGACGTGAATTGTTTCGCGTCAGGTTCGACAACAACTGCGGCAGCAACGCCGCTGATTGCGCAGGGTTCGACGCCGCTAGGCGCAGGTTCCCACGGATCGCTTCCAGATCGGCAAGCACGATATCTATCGGACGTTGGCCTTCCGGACCTTCCAACAGGATATGCCAGCTTTCAAACACTTGGGTCAGCCGTTCGACAGATCGCGTTGGGCTATCGCCACCACTGCTGCCGTTCACGCGGGTCTGATCCTTGTTCGAATTCCGCACAGAATCCGTCAGAATCCGCAACGTACGCGGACCGCGCCGCAACGTGTCCCGCGCAACAAAGGCACCGACATCGCCAGCTGCGTTTTCAGCAACGCTACCGCCTTCACCACCCGCCAATTGCGCGGCAAGCGCGTCTAATTCGCGTGTCAGTTTTGTTTCGTTGTCCACAGCTTTCACAAGTTGCAAAATCGGGGACGCAAACGGCGCAGCCGCAACAGCAAGCGTGTCATAAAGCGGCGCATCAGCCGACATATTCGCAAGCCGGATTTCATCGAACATCGCGAGCCACGCAGATTCAAAATCGCGGCGATACATCGTTTGCAACGCCTGATCCAAACCGGCCATCTGGCTGTCAAAATTCACAAGCGACGCTTGATCACCCAACACCCATTTATCCGCTTCCAGCGCATCTCCGACTTCTGTCAACTGTTCAAAAAAGAAGCTCCAGAAACCTTCGTAGGTATACAGACCTTCAATCGTCACCGTGCTCAGATCAGATCCGTCAACGGTTTCGAACACCAGACTGCCCTGCACGCCAAGCGCATTTTCCAGTTGGAAATCAAGCAGGCCAGCGGCCTTGGAACGGTCCTTGATCAGCGCATAAGCCTGATCCGCCAGTGACATCTGCACAATCGCAGACCGCGCATTCGTGATTGTCGTCTCGTCCAGTTTCACACCAACATCGCGCCGCCCATCAAGCGTCAGCATCGCGTCCAGATGGCTGGCCAATGTTTCGCGGGTATCAAGGCCGTTCAGGCCTGTGAATTGGTCAAACCAAAGGTCATCAAAGAACGTCTTGATGGCGTCGTCGTCGGATTGGTCCTCGGTCTCACCCAGCAGCAGATACACTTTCAACGCCCGGTAAATTTCAGCGGGTTCTTCTGTATTACGCAGCTCGGCCAGACGTGTTTCAAGGTCCAGAATAAGACGCGGCCGGAACATCTGTTCCAGCGCATCAGCGTAAGCATTTTCGGTGGCGGCACTCAGCCGATCACGTTGGCCAAGCCCGAAACCTTCCCAGATCGTCGGCTCCGCGGTTTCACCATAGCCCGCAGGCATCAGGCGCAAGCTCTCCAGATAGGGCAAAATCGGTTCCAACGCGGAATCATCAACTTCTGTTCGCGCGATTTCAACTTGGGCCGCACGCGAATAGGTCGCGGCTTCTGTTTCGGCGACATTCACCAAATTGCGGTTGTTCCAGAAACTGATCCCGAAAACAGCCAACATCGCAGCCGTCGCGACACCGATCGCACCAAGGCTGACAGCACGCAAAACTGCCGTCCGGCGGACAGCGCCCATATCGTGCGACACCCAATCACGTTCCTCGAAGATCACCTTTTTCAGCAGGTCGTGGATAAAGAAACTCTTCCCCTGGCCCGACATAAACGCAGGCGCCATACCCGCACTTGCATCCGCGGTCTGGGACATCGCACCCAGCACTTGGTCAATCGGCGTGCCTTCTTGGGTACCCGACGTGAAATAAAACCCGCGCAAGATCGCGTTTGTGTTGTGTTTTGATGGCGCAAAAACGCGGCGCAGGAATTCAGACACGTTATCGCGCATCAACGCCATTTGACCGGGCAGACCAAAGATCGCGACGCGCGAAATGCCGTCCGGTTCTTCGGACAAACGGTCAATCAATTCATCAGACAAGCGGCTGACAAGTTTATCGAATTCCGGCTTCACCTGCTCGAACGTGTCTTCCTTGCGGTCCTTCGTCTGGAACGTAACACCCCAAACATTCTTGCGGCGATTGACGTTAAAGCTGCTGAAATACTCGCGGAAACCGCTGATCAAATCGGACTTCGTAAACAGCACATAAACAGGGAAATCGACGCGCAGATGTTCGTGAAGTTCACCCAAACGCGCCCGCACAGTTTCCGCGTGATCAGACAATTCCTGATCGTTCATCGTCATCATGTCTTCGGCAGAAAACGCCAGCATCACGCCGTTGATCGGCTGGTTCGGGCGTGACTTTTTCAGCAGCTCAAGGAACGACGTCCAGCTCGCGGAATCCGCCGACGAATTGCTGTCCTGGGTCGTATAACGGCCCGCCGTGTCGATCATGATCGCGTCTTCGGCAAACCACCAATCGCAGTAGCGCGTACCGCCGAACCCTTCCATGCCGCCGTCGTCACCGTCGTCGCCAGACACGGGAAATTCGATGCCGGAATTGCGCAGCGCTGTTGTTTTACCAGCACCCGGCGGGCCGATAATCACGTACCATGGCAGATCATAAAGATAGGTCGCGCCGCCGGATTTTTTCAGCTTGGCAAGCGCGCCAGACATCTTTTCAGACAGAACCTTACCGTCGCCTTCGGGTTCAGGCGCGATCAGTTCGGCTTCCATTTCGGCGGCAAGTTTGCGGCGCTTACGCCACTTGAAAAACTGGACGATCAGGATGATCGAAATGATGACACCCAGCACAACGGCCCGCAGCCAAATGGTCTGGAAAATCGCCAGCGGGATCATCGGGAACCCGAACCAAATGGCTATGAACAGACACAAAATCCCCAGCACAATCGCGGGGATACGCATCCAAGGACGCCATTTGAAAATCTTCTTCATCTACTGCGCCTCAGTCTCTTCGCTCGCCGCCTCTTCGGGCGCTTCAGCTTGGTCGTCTTCAAATGTGCCATTGCGGGCAATCAGGATTTCCACACGCCGGTTCAGCGCTTGGCCTTCGCGGGTGTCGTTTGTCGCAATCGGGTCTGCTTCGCCACGACCTTCGACACTGATCCGGCTTGGATCTGTGATCAGATCGTTCAACACCGTTTGCACGCCTTCAGCACGGGCAACGGACAGTTCGAGGTTCGTTTTGTAACGCCCCCGACCAGACGCCGGAATACCATCAGTGAAACCTTGAACGATGATCGGACCGGATTCTGCATTCAGGGTCGCTGCGATCTTTTCGGCAACCGGACCAAAGGCGTCTTTCACCTCTGCCTGACCACTTTCGAACAACAGCGCGTTGCCAACACGGACAAAGATGAACTGGCCTTTTTCACCAATCTCAACCGAACCATCGGCGATCTGCGGGGCAAGACTTTGCGTGATCCGTTCAAGCTGGGTGGTGTCCACAACAGGCACATATTCTTTCGCAGCGACCGACCGGATCAGACTGATCTGCGCCACGTTCGGATGCATCAGGTTCAACGTCCGTGCGACGTCATTGCCCTGATTGTTAATGTACGTTGACAAGCCAGCGTAGCTACCAACCACAACAACTGCAGCCACTGCACCAACGATCCACATCGGAATAGCGCCGTAGCGTTTTGTGCCACTCAGCGGAACAGCGGCCCAATTGACCGAGATATCTTCGTCAGGGCGCGGCTGCACACGGCGCAGTGTTTCATAGATCGCGGCGCGAATACGCGACAATTCCATGCCACCATTCGGGGCGGTCCGGTATTGACCTTCAAACCCAAGAGATAGGCACACAAGCATCAATTCCAGCAGTTGATAACGCTGACCTGGGGCTTGCATCGCCTTTTCGGCCTCTTGGAAAAAGCCGACCCCTGAATCGCGCTTTTGAAAAAACTGGGCGACCATCGAATATTCAATCCAACGGCCACGATCCGCACCGGGCAAGTTCTGGACGATATCATCGGCAGTACCACACAGCGCATATTTCGCGATCTGGGCTTCCATCGGATCAGCGCCACCATTGATGGCGTTCTGTTCAAACATGCCGATTTCATTGACGACGTGTTGCATCAGCGGTTCGGCCTGCATTTCGACCATGCCTGTCCGCAGGCGACCAAACAGGATCAACAGGTTCGCGGCAGCGGCAAGCAACGGGTTCGACGGACCACCGGCCCCAAGACCGGTCGCCTTCAACGCTTCTTGCAAACCAATCTGGGGACCCTTGTGTACCGGCTGCGGTGCAGGTGCTTTTTCCTGACCGGGGAAGAAACCTTGTGCACCCTGACCGGGTGTTGGCTGACCAATGTTGGCCTGTGGATAAGGGCTAGGTGCCGCTGGCTGTTGTGGGACGGACCCACCAATCCACGTGTTGCCACCGGCAGGTGGCTGCTGGTTTCCATAGGTATTTGCCGGTGCCGCAGGGGCCTGCTGGCCAAACGGGTTTTGCGACGCTGGCGGTGCGGCGGGTTGCGCGGGCGGGATCGGCGGCGCGGACCCGGGGCGTGGTGGCACAGGCAGCGATCCCCCAATGACCGTGCGATCCCCACCTGGTGCAGGGGGTTTGCGCGCAGGTTGGTTCGTTGGCTGAACAGGAAGCTTGCCGCCAAAGACGGTTTTGTCGTTTTCGTCAGCCATCTACGACTTCTCCGGGATTGCCCACAGTTCCAATTTCATATCCGCCCAGTCACCGGCAAAATGCATCCCGATGGCGGGGGCGGTCGAAAATTCTTGCCACAACGGGGTATTCTTCTCGAGCAGGAAGTACACATTCGACGACACCACACGGATTTGACGCGGCGGGTTCGGCAAATGGACCAGATTGATGCCCGGCAGGTTGTTCATCACAATCTCGGACATGCGGGTGTTTGGACCCAGCTTGCACAGTTGCGGGAACTGCTGCTGGACTTGCGTCAGCGGCTTGCCAACTTCGACTTCGACCACAAAGGTCGCGTCGCGGAACAGGTTCCGATCGGCCACTTCGGCGATGAAAGAATTCTGACGCACCTGCTTAAGATCAAGCCGGACTGCGCGGCCAACATCACGTGCCAGCAGCCGTTGAATATCTTGAACGATAGGCGTGAACGTCGCTTTCGGATCAGCATGATCATATGTGCCGTAATCACGCGCCATCCGATCGCCGTCGTTGAACGTGGACAGCTCGCCTGCGAAAGAAATCAGCTTTTCGTACATTCGTTCAGGATGGACCGCATGGGATTTCGCGTAATGACGCAAAATCGGAATTTCACGGTTCAGCGTCATCAGCATCAGATAATCAGTCGCTTGCATCCCACCACCCGCAGACGGGTCGGCGGCGTAACGCGCGAGGCTCTCCAGCTTGGCTTCAACCCAGCCGATGACACGGGTCAGGTATCCCATGACCACAGGATGCACACCCACGATCAACGCAGGCGGGGCGACGGTTGTATCAAGCGTGATCACACCATCGCGGATTTCTGCGATCTTTGCGATGCGCAGGCATTGATAGCCCGGCTTCGTCGATTTGCGGATATCCAGTTCCAGACGCGGAATAGCCGTTTCGATTTGATGTTCGATCCGCGTGGCCGACGCGTTGTCGGCAATCGTGGCCGACGACAACGCATATCGGGTCGCGGCCGCATCTTCGCCAAGACCAACATCACGCCCGTTCTGGCTGATATCTGGCAAGGTCAACCAAACGGAAAGACCAGCGGCATCATCGTCGACACTGACAGGGGTCGGCAGATCGCCCATGGAAGGCGCATCAAACGGGCCACCGTCCGGCATGATCCCTGTGACGCTGCGCAAACCGATCCGGCCTTGTTGCAACATATCGTTGTCGATTGTCATCTCGGACAAACCCCACGGATAGGGGGTGATTACATCTGTGCGAGCCGTGATCAGGCGTTCTAGATACCGGTCACTTTGCTGAAGATGTTGGGGCTGGAGGAAAAGACCTTCTTTCCAAGCAACCTTGCTATACCAAGACATGATTATCCAATCGTTCAAAATGCAGCTTTTGCAATGCTGCAACTTTGTTCCGCCGCGACCCTTTGGTCAAGGGAACAACGAAAAACTTACTGTTCCCCAAAAGGGTGCCCGCCGCCTCGAAAATCCAAGGCAGCAGGGATTTGTTTAGAACTGGAAGCGAACCTGACCAGTGATGCCGTAGCTTTCCAGCTGATCGCTATACCGGACATCGGCACGCGCACTGGCACTGACCTGCTTCACATTACCCAACTCGTTTGGCTGCAAGATGCGGACAAAGTTGATACCCGTGCTGATCTCGCCGTATGTGCCAAGGTTCTGGGATGTCAGTTCCACATCGTCGCTGCCGTCTGCAGGGCTAAAGATCGATGTCGGATCGTCAGCCAGATCAGAGTAGACAGTCGCAGAGAAGAACTGACGCGTCGCGGATACGCCATCGTCGCCAAACTGTGACTTCGCCAAGGTCGCCCCGACAAACAGAACGCTGCTGTCAAAGTCCTTCACATCCAGATCACCAAGGTTTTCAAAGCTGATTGGCCCAGTTTCAACCTGCGTGTAGGCAAAGCCGGCTGTTGGAACAATCGACAGGTCCGATTCAGGGATCGAGTAGAAGTAGCTGGCCGCACCCGAAAGCGTGGATGCTTCACTGCTGAACTTCTCGCCGTTCAAACCCAGCGTGCTGTTTGTCGCGCTAAAGTCTGTTGTTTCCAACCGGTACTGCAAATCGAACGCCGCAGGACCGTTGGCGGCTGTGGCATACAGACCCGCATAAAGCTGGTCAAACCCGACACCCGTCGTCGAAACTGTGGTCTTTTGGTCAAGCCCAAACACAGGCTGGGTCGATGAACCAATGTTCACACCCATGATCCCGCCCATCGACAAGTCCCAGCCGCTGACGGCACCGTTAAAGCAGGCATAATCGGAACCGACTTGGATACCACCATATGTCGCGGAAATGGTGCCTTCGATCGGTGAGCGCCCTTCTTGCGTCACAGTCCCTGTCGTATCGGCAAAACCACCTGTTGCACGTGACCACACACCGTAGCCGCATGGATCTTCGTCTTCAAACGCCAAGCCTGTTACAAACGGGCTGGTAGGACGGTTCACAATGGAGCCAATCAAAGACTGTGTCAGGACGATGTTACCAGCCAGACCGGACAGACCGGAACTCAACCCGTCTTGGATCACCAAATCGCCGCCGTCTGACAGACCAATCGTGTAAGACAGGATGCCACGTTCATCGACAACTTCGTCGGATGAGAACGTGAAGGCAGACAGATCTTGGTTTTCGTCCAGATCGACAAGCGTGACGTCAATATCGCGCGCATCAACAACGTCCAGCAGGTTAAAGCTCAGGTTCACTTCACCAGTGACGAATGCGCCCGCACCCATCACAATCTGGTCCGACGCCACGTTGCCTTCAGACAAATCGATATCAAAGACCAACTGACCACCACCCGTCAGACCAGTGCCACCGATGGTCACAATGTCTGTCGGAGACTCGTTTGTGCTCGATAGATCAAGGATACCTTGGTTGTCCAAACCGCCGTCGAAGTTCAACGTACCCGTGCTGTTTATCGTGCCTGTGTTGTTCACCTGACCAACAAAGGTTGTACCAGTCGGCGGTGTTGAGGGGGCAAGTGAAATTGGACCAGCCCCCGGGCTCAGGTTCGTGACATTCAACGTGCCGGTGTTAGTGAACGTACCGTCAATCGCTGTGATATCACGCGCGGTAAACGTACCCGCGTTATTTGTTTCAGTCGCAGTTAGCGTCGTGCCCGTGGACAGTTCAAACGATGTGCTCGCGGCAATATCAAATGTATTGCCAACAGTCAGGTCGCCGCTTGCCATGATGGCTTCAGCAGCAGATGTCAGCGCCAAATCACCAGTCACATCCAGATTGTTGCGGGCAGTCAGATCAGTTCCGACTGTCAGGTCACCATCGATGGTTGCACCACTGAAGGACAATGTTGATCCGGCATCCGCAGTGACATCTGCAACAACAGTCGATCCTGTCACGGCCAATGTACCACCGCTTGCGACAGTACCGGTTGACCCGGATGTCAGCGTATTACCACCCGAAACTGTGATCGTACCAGCGTTCGTGAACGAGCCAACAGTCAGATCGCCGCTCGTGACATCAACTGTACCCGCGTTGGCCAAAGAACCTGTGACGGTACCGTCCAAGGATGACATCGCACCCGAGTTAGTCACATTGCCTGTCACGACCCCTGCAGCATTCAGCGCCAAGGACCCCGACGTGTTCGTCACATTCGCAGCAATCGGACCCGTTACGGAAACGGTACCGCCATCATTTGCGATGCCGCCGTTGAATGTACCGCCAGCCGCAGTCAACGTGCCGCCGGTCAGGCTCGTCTCACCGCTGGTCGTGCTGCCTGTTGATGTGTTCACCGAACCACCTGAAATCGCCACGTCACCTGTGACAGTTCCGTCGTGGTGCAACGTGCCGCCAGACGCGGTCACATCACCGGCAACAGTCCCATCAACCGATGTCGTGCCAGACACCTGGTTCAAATCGCCAGCCAATGTGCCCGCCGCTGCAACAGTGACATCGCCACCGCTGTTCACAAGCGCACCGCCAACTCCGACGCTACCAGTCACATCAACTGTACCACCGTTCGCCGTGACGTTTCCGCCAAAGCTGCCGCCCGCGGCAGTCAGCGTACCATCGTTGACCGTCGCATCACCACTCACGCTTGACGTGGCAGACGTCGTCATAGTGCCGCCGCCAACAATGACGTTGCCTTGAATCTCGCCATCCACAGTGGATGTACCGGACGTATTGGTCAGGTCGCCTGCCAGCACATTGCCAGCAGGGATCGCAACAGTTGATCCATCGTTTTCGATGTCACCTGTTGTGTTAGCGTTTAGGTTCAGGGTGCCGCCCGTTGTGCGGATTCCGCCCGAGAACGTACCACCGTTGGCATCCAATGTGCCCGCAGACAAGGTCGTCAGACCTTGCGTATCCGCACCAGAGTTCTGATCTACCGTGCCACCTGAAATGGTCATAGCTCCGGTAACAGTCCCGTCGTTCTGGGTTGTGCCTGTGCCGCTGTTCGTCACACTTCCCGTCAAAGTTCCGGCAGACGCAATGTTCAAGGCACCGCCGGTGTTCGTCACAGAACCGGTCGTCGCACCATTGATGTTCACCGTACCGCTCGTGTTTGTCACACCACCGGTCAAGTTCCCGCCGGTCGCGTCAACTGTCCCGCCATTGTTCGTAACAAGACCGGAAATGTTTCCGCCTGCGGCGACCAGTTTACCAGCTGTCAAACCAACCGTACCATTCAGTGTACCGCTGTTTGTCACTGTCGACGCAGCGTTCGACACAGTCACGTCACCGGTCATCGTGCCGCCCGTGATCGACAAATCACCACCGTTGCTGTTCACATCAGCAGTTGTGGCACCCGCCACAGTCATCGTGCCTGCGTTGTTCAGAACAGTCTGATTAAAGGTAGATCCGTTTGCGGCAATCGTACCGCCCGTCTGAGTCACAACACCTGTGACCGTGCCACCGTTTTCATCCAGCAAACCTGTGCCAGAAACAGCGACCGTCCCGTCCAGCGTACCTGTGCTGACAACAGAACCCGCAGACAAAAGAATGTCGCCGTCGATTGTCCCGGTGCCATTGACCGTGACAGAGGAATTTGCGTTCCGGTTATCAACGTCACCCGTCAACGTCCGGCCTGTGTTCACAACCAGATCACCACCATTGTTGTCCACATCGGCAGTCGAATTGCCGGTGACCCTCATGGTACCGCCGTTGTTCAGGACTTCTTGGGTAAACGTACCATTCGCAGTCACAGTACCCGTGTTGGTCACTTGGCCAGTCACAGTCCCGTTGTTCGCCAACGTCCCGCTTGTATTTGCAACCGTCGCAGTCAAACCACCACCGGTCGACGTATCAACGCGCACCGTACCACCTGTGTTCGTGACAGTGGTCAACGCAGTCGCACCGTTCACATCCAGTGTACCTGAACCGCTGACGGCGACAGTTGAATTCGCAGTATCCGCCGCAGTCCGGAATGTACCACCATCGGCATCCAGCTCGCCGGACGAAACAACAACGTTATCATCCAGTATCTTACCGCCAGTTTGGTTGCTCAGCGTACCGCCCGAAACCACAACATCACCGGCAATCGTATTTGTGTTGTTCGTGGTCCCAGCATTCACCGTCAGGTCGCTCGTCACGGTGTGACCACCTGTCAGGTTCAGCGTTGTTGAACTCCCATTCACTATGCCATTGCCAACAGTCACGTCACCGTTCACCACGAGGCCCGCATCACCACTCAAGGCAATGCCTCCGCCGACACCAGTGTCGTCTTCCATTGTCAACGTACCGGAGGATGCAATTACGTTTCCGGTTACACCGACCCCGAGCACGCCAGCTGCAGGCGTCGGATTACCAGCGCCTGTCTCCAACGTCACCGCCCCGTCGCTCAGCGTCACGTTACCGACAATCTGACCATCAACAGTCGTCGTGGCACTATCGTCGGAGCTGGCAAAAGCACCCGTCAATTGCTGCCCCGCATCAATTGCCACAACGCCACCGTCATTGGTGACATCAGCCACAGTAGATGCATCGACGTTCAGCGTACCACCAGTCAAACTAATATCTGGCGTCAGCGCTCCGTCAGTTTCAAAAGTACCACCGTTCGCATTCACAATACCCGAGCCGGAAATCGTGGTCTGACCTGTGATGATACCATTGTTGGTCAATGTGCCGCCCGTTGCGGTCAGCGTTCCGTCGATCGTCCCGCTCACCGCGGTTGCCCCGTCTTCCTGCGTGAAATCACCAGTCAATGTCATAGGACCCGCAACCGACAACCCGACCACACCGTCATTGGTCACATCACCAACAGTGCTTGCGTTCAGATTGATAGTGCCGCCCTGAACGACAAGACCACCGTTGAACGCACCACCGTTCGCAACCAGCAAACCATCTGTGACGGTTGTCTCACCGGTAACTGCGGCACCAGCGCTGTTCGTAAACGTCCCATCGGCAACAGTCACGTCATCGCCAATCGTGCCGCTGTTCACAACGGTACCACCGCTAGCACCCGCGCCACTATCAACCAGCGCCACGGTACCGGACAAAGTCTCGTTCGCGGCAATCGTAACCGCGCCTGCGTCAACGCTCACGTTGGCAGTTGTTGTTCCACTTGGCGTCGCCAGCACATCAAAAGTACCGCTTGTCACGTCAACCGCTGCGAATGTCGCGCCAGTTGAATTCAAGTCACCACCATCAACAGTTGTGGCCCCCTGTACGGTACCCGTCGCATTCACGGTGCCACCGTTTACATTCAGCGCCTCCGTGATCGTACCATTATGATTGATAATCCCGTTCGTGCCTTCAGCAGTCACGTCACCTGTCACGGTTAGCCCGTCATCAATCTCGAAGGCAATACCATCGGCATTACCCGCGGTCCCGTTCGTGATATCTCCAGTCGTGTCTGCCGTAATATCAAAAACTGTGGTGCCGCTGACAGTCAAACCGCCATCGAAGGACCCGCCATTTGCGTTCAGATTGCCGGACGTGGCCGTCGCGGCCCCAGAGATCGAACCGTTAGTATTGTGGTTAAACGTACCACCTGTCACCGACAGCCCACCAGTAATATCAGCCGCGTTATCGGTCTGGCCAGCTTGCTGGGTAAAGTCGCCCGTGATTTCGAAATCACCAATGGTCAGCGGGGCTACCCCGTTATTCGTGATCGCCGCAACGGTGTCCGCAGTAACGTTGATCGTACCGCCACTCACAACAATACCGCCGTCGAAGTCACCACCCGCAGCTTCCAGAACACCGCCAGTAACAGTCGTCAGACCAGTCACGGTCGCATCGGTATTGTTTGTAAACGTACCGTCAGCGACGTCGACGGTCGAACTAATGGTCCCGTCGTTTACCACGGTACCGCCGCTTGCAGTTGCACCCATATCGGAATCGATCAAAGCAACCGTACCGTCCAGCTCTTCGTCAGCAGCAATTGTCAGGCCACCCGCATCAACAGTCACATTCGCTGTCGTCGTACCCGCAGTGCCGCCAGCGGCAACTGCAAACGTACCACCGTTCACAGCAACCGTGTTTGTCGTACCACCGTTCTCAAACGTACCGCCAGTCGATGTCAGCATCCCGTCACTGACCGCAACAGACGTACCCGTCACAGTACCCGTGACACCAACCGCGCCACCTTGCACATCAAGATTACCCGTCAGCGTCCCATCAATCGTCGTCGACGATGCGGTCCCCATACCATTATCGAAACTTGTCAGATTAGAAGTCAAATTCGCGCCTGACTGAACCGTTACAATCGCGCCTGTGTTGTTGACCTGCGCAGCAGTTGTATCGGCGGTAACATCAAGCGTACCGCCGTTCGTGACAGTGAACGTCGCCATATCATCCGCTACGCCACTCCCCAGCGCAGTCTCCGCTCCAAACGTACCACCTGCGGCAGTCAGCGTACCACCGCTCACTGCAATATCGTCGTCGAGGTTAACAGACCCAGATTCAGCGTCGAATTCGCCGGCTGAAACAACGATGTCACCAAGGATCGTGCCGGAGTTGGTCGTCGTACCTGTACCAGAGTTGGTAACGCTACCTGTAATCGACCCGTTGTTTGTCACAGTACTGGTGCCACTGTTCACAACGTCACCAGTCAAAGAACCTGCAGCGTCAACAACAACTGTGCCGTCCGCGGAGTTCGTAATTCCTGTGCTTCCAACCGTCGCGGCGCCATCGACCGTGACGCTGCCCGTGGTCACTGCAACGCCCATCGACAAGTTCGCACCGCCAATTTGGACAATACCGCTGCTAGTCACCAAACCGCCAACTTGACCGCTATCAGCGTCAAGCGTCGCACCCGACGCCACATTAATCGCACCGCCGTAGTTGCCGCCTAGGTTCAATTCACCGCCTTCAACCGACAAAACGCCCTCATTTGCAGAGTTGTCGCCAGTCAGTTGCAGTTCACCTTCACCACCTGCGCCATTCACTGTGATCACACCGAACGTCTCCGGCATCATACCATCACCAGTATCAATCGGCGCAGACACGATCGCGACATGTCCGTCAGTCGTCACATCAAATGACAGCGGGTCACCGCCAGTATCGATACCATAAAAGCCACCGCCCACATTAACGCCGCCGGCAATTGTATATCCGCCGATATCAAACCGCAGGCCGATTGGCTTAACATTACTGCCATCGATAGTAACAACCGCCGCCCCACTGCCACCAACCGTATCGAAAATCGCAAAGTCACCGTCTGCAAAACTCCGATCATCGGTAATCGCGGTGATGTCGCCCGCGCCGTCTCTTGTAACAAGAGACCAATTGCTGCCACTCCAGTCCCCGGATGGCGTCACATTGATTGTCAGGGGGCCGCCATTGCCGTCATCCCAAGTCAGTTCTGCCGCATGTACCGCAGCACCACCGCCAATCACCAACGCCGCCCCTGTCGCCAAAACAAAGACAAGCTCTGTCGCGCGGCCGATGCGGCAATGTTTGCGCAGACTGCGCTGACGGATACCGGTTTGAACGTTTTCTGTCGGGCTGGCTTTGGATTGCGTATGCATGTGAATGTCCATCTCGGTAACAAGTGTCAAAATATTAAGACTGTGAAAAATCTGAAGGTGCGGCAAATGGCGTTAAGGCCTCGCATGCCCGCCATATCAGTTCCGTTTGAGAAAACGCTCTACGCGGCGATATCACGTCAAAGCACGCACTTTTGGTCATGCAATAGCTTTTTGGCTTCACAAACGAACTTAACACGGCACCCCCCACGGAAAAGCATTTCTTAATTTGCGGTAAACGAAACATGTTCAATTCGGGCGATCAAGAGAAAACAGGCACAATTGGTAAT
Organism: Loktanella sp. F6476L; assembly: GCF_023015725.1. Taxonomy (NCBI): domain Bacteria; kingdom Pseudomonadati; phylum Pseudomonadota; class Alphaproteobacteria; order Rhodobacterales; family Roseobacteraceae; genus Loktanella; species Loktanella sp. F6476L. The sequence continues at coordinate 43,253 of NZ_JALKAR010000012.1, forward strand.
TGAGTTGCAGGCGGTGCACCCCTGCGTCACCCCAATCATGGACCTTACGTTAACCATTTTCGAACGGTTGAGAGTATCCCAAGGGGTTTCGGTGGACCCCACCGCCCTGTGTTGTATACCGTTGCCTACAGTCTTGCCCTCACACGGATATGTCCCATCATGAGCACCGCAGAAATCGGCCTGATCGGCCTTGGCACAATGGGTGCCGCACTCGCATCGAACATCGCTGACAACGGCTTTGACATCGCGGTTTTTAACCGGACCACGTCAGTCACCAATGAATTCCATGCGACCGCAGGCGAACTTGCAGCCAAAATCACGCCAACCGAAACGCTGGAAGACTTCGTCGCGGCGATTGCCAAACCGCGCGCGATCATTCTGATGGTGCCCGCTGGTGATCCGGTTGACCAACAGATCGCGGCCCTGCGCCCATTGCTTGATGACGACGACCTAATCATCGACGCCGGCAACGCGCTTTTCCACGACACCAACCGCCGCGCCCGCGAAGCGACGGCACCATTCCTCGGCATCGGCGTGTCAGGCGGCGAAGAAGGCGCGCGTTTCGGTCCGGCCATCATGGGCGGCGGCAAGCGCGAATATTGGGACCGTGTCGAACACATCCTCAAAGCCATCAGCGCAAAATTCCAAGACGAACCATGCGCGACCTACATGGGCGAAGAAGGCGCCGGCCACTTCGTCAAAGCGGTGCACAACGGCATCGAATACGCCGACATGCAGATGATCGCTGAAGTCTACGGCGTGATGCGCGACGGCATGGGCATGTCAGCTGCGGAAATCGGCGCAACATTCGCACGCTGGAACGAAGGCCCGCTCGCGTCCTACCTGATCGAAATCTCGGGCGAGGTCGCAAAAGCGACTGATCCGGCATCCGGCAAAGCCATGCTCGACATCATCGTCGATGCAGCGGGTCAGAAAGGCACAGGTCGTTGGACGGCAATCGAGGCACAGCACCTCGCCGCACCGATCCCCGCGATCGAAGCTGCCGTTGTCGCCCGCAACCTGTCATCGCGCATGGACGAACGCGCCGCTGGCGAAGACCTGTTCGGCACTGCCCCGCAGAAAATCGACTCCATCACGCTCGACCAACTCGAACAGGCGCTGATCGCTGGCAAAGTGTTGTGCTACGCGCAGGGCTTCACCATGATTGAAGCTGCGTCCGACAGCTACGGTTGGTCCCTGCCCCTGCCCTCAATTGCGCAGAACTGGCGCGCGGGCTGCATCATCCGCTCTGCAATGCTCGACGATATGGCGACGGCCTTGGGCGAAAATCCGGACCGCAACTTGATGTTCGCGCCGGTCTTCGCGGACTACCTGAAAGCCAACCACAAAGCACTGCGCGAAGTCGTGGCAGCAGGTGCATTGGGCGGTGTCGCGATGCCTGCGCTGTCTTCTGGCATCACCTATTTCGACGCCATGCGTACCAAGCGCGGCACAGCGAACATGATCCAAGGTCAGCGCGATTATTTCGGGCGTCACGGCTTTGCGAAATTCGGCGTCGACGGCAAAGACCACCACGGCCCTTGGGCTGACTAAACGAATTGCGCGGCGGGCCTAGATACAGCGCCCGCCGTCCACTTCCATGCAAACGCCTGTCACCATGCTCGCCTCGTCCGAACACAAATAACAGGCCGCGTTCCCCATATCTTCAGGCGTCGAAAAGCGACCCATCGGGATCGTCGACAGAAACTTTGCGCGGACCTCTGGCGTATCGTCCCCCATGAATGATTTCAGCAACGGCGTGTCCCCCGCAACAGGGTTAATCGCATTCACGCGGATGCCTTCGGGAGCGAGCTCTACAGCCATGCCTTTGGTCGCGTTGTTCATCCATCCCTTGCTGGCGTTGTACCAATTCAACCGCGGACGGGGTGACACGCCTGCGGTCGATGCGACGTTCAGAATACATCCCGACCCTTGGGCTTTGAACAATGGGACGATGTGTTTCGCCGTTAGATAAACCGACTTACAATTGACGGCGAATACCTTATCGAAATCATCCTCGGTCACGTCTTCCATCGGCGCAGGCAGATGGGTCGTACCTGCGTTGTTAACCAGAATATCGACCCTACCGAACACCTTTAGTGTCTGTTCAACCATCGCAGCGACGTCATCGTTAACCGCAACATTGGTCTTCGCAGCCTCGCTCGCAACACCGTCGATATTCAGATCGGCGATCATAACCTTGGCACCCTCGGCCAGAAACTTTGCCACGATCCCCGCACCAAACCCTGACGCACCGCCGGTCACAATCGCGACCTTGCCGTTCAATCTATCACCCATGATATGCCGCCACCGTCTTTAATGTTGAAAATCCATACAGGGCCTCAAACCCTTTTTCGCGTCCATGACCAGAAAGGCCCGTGCCACCAAATGGCAGCTCAACACCGCCCCCTGCCCCGTAGTTGTTCAGGAACACCTGACCAGCACGTAATTGCTTCGCCAGCCGCATCTGACGCGCCCCGTCCTGCGACCAGACCGATGCGACCAAACCAAAGTCGGTGCCATTCGCAATCGCCACAGCCTCCGCTTCATCATCAAACGGAATGACGACCTGAACAGGTCCGAAAATCTCGTCCTGCGCCAGCGTATGTCCGGGGTCCACATCTGCAAAAAGCGTCGGCGTCACATAGGCGCCACCGCTTGGCGCGCCGTCAATTATCTCGCCACGTGCGGCGATTTCAAGATCATGGCCTTTGGCGATAAACTCGTCGACGATTTCCTTCTGCCGCATCGAAACCAGCGGCCCAATATGATGATCGTCCAACGCAGGCCCTGCCCGCAAATCGCGGTACTTTGCGGCCATCTTCATCACGACTTCATCGAACCGAGACCGATGCACCAAAATACGTGACGACGCCGAACATGTCTGCCCCGCATTCTGTATCCCCGCATTCACCAAGAACGGCAAAGCCGCGTCAACGTCAGCATCGTCAAAAACCAATTGCGGGGATTTCCCGCCCAGTTCCAACGTCACTGGCACCACATGTGCAGCCGCGACTTCTTGGATCAATTTGCCCACGCCGACAGAGCCTGTGAAAGAGATATGGCGCACGCGCGGGTGTTTCGTCAGCGCCGAACCCGCCTCTGCGCCCAATCCGGGCACCACGTTCAACGCGCCGTCCGGCAACCCCGCCTGACGTGCGATTTCGGCAAAGGCGAGTGCGGTCAAACACGCCTCTTCCGCTGGTTTCAAAACGCCGGTATTGCCCATCGCCAACGCCGCCCCAACGGAACGGCCAATGATCTGCATCGGGTAGTTCCACGGGATGATATGCCCAGTGACACCATGCGGTTCGCGCAGCGTATAGACTGTGTAGCCATCCAAATACGGGATCGTTTCGCCGTGCACCTTGTCCGCAGCGCCACCGTAAAACTCCATGTAACGGGCCAACGCCACAACATCGGCACGTGCCTGCGTCAGCGGTTTACCAACGTCCATAGACTCTAACGTGGCCAATTCGTCGATATTCTCGAGCACAAGCCTGCCAATTTTCGCTAGCACCCTGCCCCGTTCCGAAGCAGTCGCCTGACCCCATTCCCCTGCCAATGCCGCACCAGCGGCACCAACGGCGCGATCAATATCGACGGCATCGCCACGCGCAATTTTGCACAGAACAGACCCATCTGACGGGTTCATCAGATCAAGCGTACCACCACCAAGCGCGTTAACCCACGCCCCCCCGATAAAACACTTGTTAGGGTCTATGTTCAGGGGGCGCAGGGTCATCTTGAAAACTCCAGTTAACTAGTTTCCATAAGCCACGGCTGGCAGCCAAGTGACAAGTGCGGGGAATTCAAACACCAAGAACAAGCCGAACAACTGCAACAGCACAAACGGGATCACACCGCGGTAAATATGGCCCAACGTGACACCTGGCGGACAAACGCCTTTCAGGTAGAACAGCGCAAAGCCAACAGGCGGCGTCAGGAACGACGTCTGCAAGGTCACAGCCACAAGGATCGCGAACCAGACGACTTCAGGGCTGTCGATCACACCATAGCCGTTGATATCCAGACCAAGGCCCAAGATCACAGGCAGCATCAGCGGCATGATAATCAACGTGATCTCGATCCAGTCCAACAAGAACCCAAGCGCAAAGATCAGCAGCAGGATAAAGAACACAACGACCTGTGGATTGTCGGACGACCCAAGGATCATATGTTCAATAATCTCGTCACCGCCATAAAGGCGCAGCACGTAGGCAAAGAAGTTTGCGGCGATGAAAATCCCCACGATGTAACCCGCCGTGTTCAACGTCTGCCGCATCACATCCAGAAACGTGCGCCCCGTCAGTTTGCGGTTCATTATCGCGAGCAACATCGCACCCATCGCACCCAGACCAGACGCTTCGGTTGGCGTGGCGAAACCGACAAATATCGACCCTAACACAAGCAAAATCAACGCAAGTGGCGGGACGACCGACAATGCAACGTCGCCCACGACCTTCATCGTTACGGGTTCACGGTTCTGCGGCAAAGGCATGGCGTCAGGCTTCACCAATCCGTAGATGATCAGGAACGTGATATACAAACCGCCCAACAACAGCCCCGGGAACAACGCCCCCATGAACAGATCACCCAGCGAAATCGCCAACTGATCCGACATAATCACCAACATGATCGACGGAGGAATCAGGATCCCCAATGTGCCCGATGCGGCGATTGTTCCAGTTGCGACTTCTTTAGAATAGCCCTGCGCGGTCATAGTTGGCAGGCCCATGACGCCCAGCAAAACAACGGATGCGCCAATGACGCCAGTGGATGCGGCAAGGATGATCCCGATCAACATCACCGACAAGGCAAGCCCGCCCCGCAATGCGCCAAACAACACCTGCATCGACTGCATCATCCGCTGCGCCACACCGGATTGATCCAGCATCAGCCCCATGAAGATAAACATCGGCAATGCGACCAGAACAGGGTTCTGGATCGTCCCGCCAAAGAACCGACCAGAGTTCGCGAACAGCTTGCGATATTCGATCCGCGTATCATCAAACGCAATGTATTCTCGGATCGCATCACGGTTCGGATCAAGGATGAAGATCGCAATGATGATGAACACCAAAGAGACACCAACAAGGGCAAAAGCCACCGGAATCCCACGAAACAGCATGACGATAAACACGCCAAACATGGCCAAAACCATCCATTGGTTCAGGTCCAAAAAGGAAATTAAAGACAGCAACTGCATTACACGTCACCTTTCCGGCGCGAGGTCACAAGACCGATGACGATCAAGGCGACAACAATCGCCAATGAGATGTACATCGCATATTCGAAAATCTCGTACTCGCGGGTGATGCGGCGCGCGCGGATTTCATCGTCGGTGAAGAAAATCGCCCAGTACAGAATGTAATGAATGAACCGCCAACCCATGAAGACGGCCGTTGGAAACAACCAGATCAACTGTTTGGCGAGACCCGTTTTGCTGAAAACGGCGAGGTTTTTCTTGAAGGTGGAATAGCCTGCAAGCCATGCCAACGCGAACAAGAACGGCAGCGATGTTTTCAGGATATAGAGCCTATGAAGGCCATTCGGGCTGCTTGAGCCTTCGCCTGACTCGATAGACGCCCATGCGTAATGGGACATCACGTCGGTCATCAGTGCGATAAACGGCAAGAGAAGCCAGCCGATTGCCGCCGCCTCGATCTTGGCCTTCTTCGTGTCGGAATAATTCTGGTGGAAAATATCCACGCGCACGTGGCTTGATGTGGTGATCGCATAGCCAAACGCGGCCAACATGGCGACGCCATAAATCCACCATTGCAGGTCGTCCAACCATGCTTGGTTATGCCCGTTCGCGCGCAACAATACCTGTGCCACGATCGCAACCATCAGCAGCGGGAACGCCCACGCGATGACATTGCCGACGTTGATCACGAGCCGGTCGATTTTGGTGTGTGTTGCGCGGTTCACTTCGCCGGGGTCGCTGATTGCGAGGACCTCTTCGACGCTAAGTGGTGTATTCGTGTCTGTCATCTGCTCTTGCTCTCCCCTGCCCGAGACGACGGCGGCACCAATACATGATGCCGCCGCCCTTTTTTAGACTCTGAAACGCGGTTTACCGGTCGCGTGGCAGGTAGATGTTTGTGGCCCAGTTTTTGTACCCTTCACGGTACTCTGACAGGTCAGCCCAAACAGTCGCAAAGTATTCGTCCTCTGCAGCCAGTTCTTGTGCGATTTCGTTCCAGTTGCTTTCGAACAGGTCCAGCATTTCTGGATCCCATTGCTTGATCGTCACGCCGTTGTTTTCAACGTTGTCGACCATCGCATCAAAGTTCTTGGCTTCACCTTCCGCAAAGTTGGTGGTGATGTTGGCCAAGCAGGCCACTTCGATCTGGTTCTGCGCTGTTTCGGACATGTCATCCCAAACGTCGATGTTCACCAGCAGTTCGAACAATGTGGATGGCTGGTGCCAACCAGGGAAATAGTTGTACTGCGCGATCTTGTAGAAGCCCAAGCGCGCATCGATCAGCGGCATTGAGAATTCAGTTGCGTCAATCGCTCCGCGTTCCAATGCCGGGAAGATGTCACCACCCGCCAGCAGCGACGTGGACACACCCAAACGTTGCATCACTTCCGCACCAAGGCCGAAGAAGCGCATGTTCAGACCTTCAAGGTCAGCCGCGGAATTGATTTCGTTCTTGAACCAACCGGATGTTTCCGGCGCGATGATCCCGCACGGCAGAACCTTCACGTCGTAACCCGCGTTGTCGTACATGCCTTGCCACAGTTCGGCACCGTCGTCGTACAGAATCCAGCCAAGGAATTCGCCTGCTTCTGGGCCGAATGGCACAGCCGCGAACAGCGATGCGGATGTGATCTTACCCTGCCAATAGCCGGATGTCGTGTAGGCCGCGTCGACGGACCCATTGGACACAGCGTCCAGAGCTTCGAGCGTTGGCACCAGCTTGCCCGGATCAAAATGTTCGAATTGCACTTCGCTTGAGATGCTGTTGATCTTTGACACAAAGTCGACGCCAGCCGTACCGAGGATTGGCAGGTTCGACCCGAAGGCGGATGTCATTTCGATGGTGTCTTGCGCCTGCACAGCAGACGTCAGCATTGTTGCGCCCAAGGCTGCAACTGTCAGTGTCGTTTTCATTGTTTTCCTCCCTAGGAATGACCGCGAGGCCAAATGGTCATTTTGACTGCACCGATAAGCGACCAAATCATCGGGCTTCACTTTGTTATGCATCAAATTGGTTCGAAAGCTTTACCAAAATCAATACAAAAGTTTTCAGAGAGGTCGTTCCGATCCTTCTCCTCACCGCGCTCCCACACGGTGGACAAAGGCTAGCCCGTTTATTTGCTAGTAATCAAGACATGACACGCATTTTGCGCATACATTAATAAATACGCTATAAAATCCGCTGTTTCCAGGCAACATTTCTAGCGGGTGGACTGAATTCCGCGCGAATCATCCGGTTACACCAGCGTCATATCCACCGGCGCCAGCCCATCAACGGCACCATGCAGCACGTCACCCGTGCCCACAGGTCCAACCCCAGACGGCGTGCCTGTCATGATGATGTCGCCCGCCCCAAGGTGATAATAGCCCGACAGATGCGCGATGATTTCGGGCACAGACCACACCATTTCGGACAGCAGTCCCGTCTGTTTGCGGACGCCATTCACGTCCAACATGATGGTTTGATCTGCGACCTTTCCGAACGACTTGGCAGGTGTAATCGCCCCGATCACCGCACCGTTTTCAAGGTCCTTACCAAGATCCCATGGCCGGCGGTTATCTTTGCCGACCTGCTGCAGATCGCGGCGGGTCATATCAAGCCCGCAGGCATAACCAAAGACAGACGCGTCTTCACCAAGAGCCGCGACAAATTCAATCTCATGATGGAAGTTCTGGGTGCCCTGCGGGTAGGGTAGCGTCTGCCCGCTTTGCGCCAGAGCCGTGGTAGATTTGGTAAAATACCACGGTGCTTCGCGGTCGACTTCACCGCCCATTTCGGTGGCGTGAGCGACGTAATTGCGACCCACACAGAAGATGCGACGCACTGGAAAAAGCAGATCAGTACCGACAATCGGCAGTGTTTGAACAGGTGATGGAGGAAAGATATATGACATCAGAATGACCTTACTACGTCTCTATTATGCGGTTTAGGGCCTATTCTTAGGCACTAACGAAAAAACCTTCCCCGCGGGGAAGGTTTCATATGTTGAAACTCAATCGAGTTTATCAAGCAGCGCTTGCACCGCCATTTCCAGCTTGCGGCGATCAACGGTCGAGAAATCCTTATCCAACCTGATCTCTAACCGCCCTGCCCCAGCCACGCATTTGACTTGCCCCTGCGGTCTGCGCATTTGGAACGATGTTTTGGCTTTGACCGCACCTGCTGGCGCAGGCTTCGGCTTCGGCTTCGTGGAGTTACGTGGTTTCGCTGACTCTTGCCCGCCAGTGAACCGACGCAGCACGTCCAATTCATCCGCGACAGATCGGTTATCCCAGTCCTTCAATTCGGCCTGAATGGCACGCACCGTTCCAGGGACATCTTCAATCTGTTGGGCTACCGCAACGCCAAGCGCACGCGGAATATCCTCTGCAAATCGCAGGTCCTTCCACAGTGGTTCGATCAATTTGATAAAGGTCCGGATATAACTGCGCTTCTGATAGCTAGCTGATTGGAACAGCGCAGCGACGGCTTTGTCCGCATCATGTACTTCAGTGTCAGGATCAGCAGCGTAAGAAATCGCGAGCTTCGCCATCTCAGCGAACGAGATATCTTTGCGCACAAGGTTCTCGTCCACCATGCGGCGATACAACGTCTCTAAAGTTTCGCCCTGTGCAAAGATCGCCGCCGGAATACTGCCGTAAGCGCCCGCATCATTTGTCTCAGCCAACAGCGCCTTGTACGCGGCAAGCCTGCGGAACCCTTGAACCAATTCGAACTTACCATCAGCGCGCGGCTCGACCCGAATTGGGTTCGACAGCCCAATATCCTTGATCGACGTGACCAGTTCCTTCAGCTCGAAATCATCGCCCGGCGATCTGTCGCGCGTCAGCTTATAAGTTTCGATTTGGTCGAGTGGAATCAAATCCGTGATCAACCCAAGCCGTTTCAACCGCACATGTTCATGCGCAAGCTTGTCATTCTCGGCCCTGATCTGCGCTTCGACTTCCGTCCGATCTCGCACGCTGTCGGCGTTTTCGGTGATCGCGGCGGCCATGGGGCCACGCCGTTTGGTTTCATTATTTGAAACCTTCCCCGCGGGGAAGGTCTGATCATCGGCTATCGGATCGTCAGGCAGGTCGATGTCAAAGACACGGCGTTTCTTACTCATTGGTCATCCTCCAATTCATCCCACGCGGCCAAAACGTTGTCCTTGAATTCAAGGTAGGCCCGATCAAACGTATCGCGGGCCCGACGCCATGTTTCGCGTGTCATATCGCGGTAGTCGATTTCATAGACCGAACTGAGAAAGCGACCCGATTGCTCCACAGCCCGCGTCATTTCGATCGGGTGTTCGGCCAAGTGTTCGCCAAAAACCTTGCGGAAAGCATCATACATCGCACGGTGCAAATCATTGCCCGGCTCGTAGCGGGTCATTAGGAATTTGATGTTGGCGAACGACTTCGGCAGCGACGTTTTCCCTGCGGGCAGTTTGGCGCCGAAGCCTTCCGTCAGATCGCCCAAAGCTTCGGAAAGCTGGCCGATGAATGACGTGGTGCTGTCGTATTCCCAGTAGCCCGGACCGGACGGCACATAAAGCATGTCGGCCGCAAAGACCGCATTCATCGACTGATAGCCAATCGCGGGCGGGCAATCGAAAACGATGAGGTCGTAGGCGTCGTCCGGCAAGCTATCGAGGTAACGCGAGACAGCCGCGAAAAACGTCCATTCAGGGTTCAGGTGGCGGTACTGGGCCGACGCGAATTCAACGAAAGCGGCGTTGGCGCAGCTTGGGATCACGTCGATGGTGGGCCAAGCAGTCGGTTTGATAAAGTCGGTGACGCGTAGCGTGTCGAGACCCATGTCACGAATACTGGACGGGATGCGGCGCTGGGGCAGGGCGGTGCCGCTTTCGGCACCTTGCACGGCGTTATTCATCCGGTCGGTTTCACGCACCAGATCACGGGCCATGATGCCCCAAACGGTGTGATCTTCGGCAACGTCGTTCAGGCCCATCGAATGCGACAACGTGGCTTGCGGATCGAAGTCGACGCAAAGCACACGGTAACCGTCGAGCGCAGAAGCATGGGCAAGGTGAAGGGCAACGGTCGATTTACCCGCGCCCCCTTTGAAGTTCGCAATAGCGACGCGAAACGCGCGCTTGCCAGCGGGACGTTTGGGCATCAGGGATTTGCGGTTAATCTTCATTTTACGCCGCAGTTCGTTGATCTCATCAAGGCTAAACCATCTTTGGCGACCATCTGGTTCGACCTCCCCACCGGGAAGATCGGGTTCTGCGGCAAGCCGGCCACGAAAGGTGGATTGATTGATCTTGAAGATCAGCTCTGACACCTCCCAGCTGGAGAAGCGGCGGAGCGACTTTTCATTCTCGGGCGAGAATGTCTGCTGCCGGATGAAGCTTTGCATCTTTAGGGATTTGGACTGGAGGTTTGCCAGATCTTCGTGGGTAAACATGGTGTCGGCCTTCTTCGGGACGTAAAAAACTGCGTATTCCGTATTTACGCTGAATTTGCACAATTCGTAAAATGGTTTTTACTGAAAACTGCAAAACGTCAAAATCAGGAGAAACCCCAACGTTTGCTGGCGAATCGGAGCATGGAGAGAATCGGGCTCAGTAGGCAATCCGCAATACCGCCCCGGAGACCAAATTGAGGGGACACCCAAGTTAGAGACTGCATCATTGGGGTGACAAAAGATATCCATAGGGTGACACACAGGGTGTCACCTATTACCAAAATACCTAATTCAAATATAAATATTTGGGTAAGAGTAAGATCGCTTTGCACGTCCTGTGGATAAATCCCTTGACAGAATCGACGCTTCGGACGCAAATACATCCAATCACCGGAACAGCGTTGGGAAACGTCTGGGACCGGTCCAAGGGGACACAAGATCCCACGATATAAGAAACGACCTAACGGCGGTCGCAGAGCAGGAGACACCAATCGTGTTGGTGATGAAACCCGTCGGGCGTGACGCCGCGACGAAGAAATACGATATTCTCTCCGCGATGTTGGCGCATGGGTTGCGTCAGGACAAGCATAAGCAGAGATTGATCATGCGGCTGATGGCGCTGATCACGACGCGGTATAATTGGCAGCGCGACGAATTGACGATGGGCCAAGCCGAGATCGCGAAGCTTTGGGACGTTGATACGCGGACTGTGAAACGCGAGATGGCGAAGCTGCGCAGTCTTGGCTGGCTCGTGGAAAAACGCGCAGCGGCGCGGGGCAGGGTGGCGATGCACGGGATCGCGCTTGATCAGATTATGATGGATACGAAACCCGCGTGGGCTGCGATTGGTCCGGATTTCGTGGCGCGTGTTCAGCCCGGGCAGAGCGAAGACCCCGTTGCCGCGAATGTTGTTCCACTGCGTCCTGTTGCAGCACCAGTGAACGACGGCACGTTGTGGGCAGAGGCGCAGTCTGTGTTTCATGCACAAGACGAAGCCGGCTTTGCTGCGTGGGTCGAGAAGCTGACGGTCGTCGGATATGAGGCGGGTCAGTTGACCGTGATGGCCCCATCGCGGTTCCACGCTACCTACGTTGCGACGAATCTGTCGGCACGATTGCTGGTCATTTTACGCCGAATTGATCCGAGTGTCGCGAAGATCGTTGTTCAACATTAGTCTCTAACAAGGCTGTATCGTCGCTATGCGCATGATTGACGCGCATAGCTGATGTTTGGTATTATGCCTTATGAATATTCAAACACGTAAACCCACAAACCTGTCGCTGGACCGTTCATTACTGGACGAAGCCCGTGCATTGGACGTGAACCTGTCACGTGCTGCGGAGGAGGGCCTGCGCGCCGCTGTGGCCGCTGCAAAGGGCGCACAGTGGCTGGCAGAGAACCAAGCGGCCATCGCGGGCAGCAATGCCTATGTCGAGGCGCAGGGCCTGCCGTTAGATAAGTTCCGCCAGTTCTAGTGGCGCGGTTTGATGTGTATGAGGTCAGCGGCGTCGCTGGCTATGTCGTTGATTTGCAAGCGGATCTACTGGACGCGCTGAACACGCGGATCACTGTGCCGCTGATGCCAATCGACGACGCACCGCCGCCTGCACGGCGGTTGAACCCTGTTTTTGATATTGGCGGTGCACAACATGTGTTGGTCACGCAATATATGGCCGCTGTTCCACGGGCTGCGTTGAAAACATGTGTGGGCGACCTGCGCGACGAGGCCGCACAGATAACCGATGCTGTGGATTTCTTGATGCAAGGATTCTAGGGGGCCAGCCCCCTGACCCTCGGGATTTAAAAAACCCCAAAGAAGCCGAGGTCCGGTGCCCTAGCGATAGTAGAGCGATTTGCCATTATGGAAGATTTGCACCTTTTTAGGGTCTGCATTGAACTGCAGCGTGTTGCCGCGCGTATCCGTGTGGATGCCCGGTAGTTTCGCGATGACGGATGCTTCTTCACCCACCGTATCGAAGTAGAGCAGGGTGACTTCGCCCAACGCTTCGGAAAAATTGACGGTGCCGGTGTAAAGCGGGTCACTGTCGGTGATGACCATGTCCTCGGGGCGGACGCCGACGTTGACCTGCAGGCCCTTGTCGGCTGCTTGCGTCGGCACCGCGGACCGCGCTGTGCCGCCCCCGTCGAGCGCGACTGTGGTGATATCGCCAGTTTCGACGATCTTACCAGGGAGGAGGTTCATTGAGGGGGACCCGATGAACTGCGCCACAAATTCGTTTTCGGGCCGTTCATAAAGTTCGAGTGGCGTGCCGACTTGTGCGATCCCTTTGTTCGCAAGCACAACGATGCGGGTGGCGAGCGTCATTGCTTCGACCTGATCGTGGGTCACGTAGATCATGGTGCTGTCTGGCATGGATTCTTTGAGCTGCGCGATCTCGATCCGCGTTGCGACCCGGAGGCCTGCATCGAGGTTGGAAAGCGGTTCGTCGAACAGGTAGACCTTTGGGTCGCGCACAATCGAGCGGCCGATCGCGACACGTTGCCGTTGTCCGCCTGATAGTGCTTTTGGCAGACGGTCAAGGTATTCATCAAGCTGGAGAATCTTGGCGGTCTTACCAATCGCCGCGTCGATTTCCGCTTGCGGTTTTTTGGCCAGTTTCAATGCGAAGGCCATGTTATCGCGGACGGTCATGTGCGGGTAGAGCGCGTAAGATTGGAACACCATCGCGATGCCGCGTTGGGCTGGCGGGACGTTGTTCACGACCTCGCCGTCGATTTCCAATGTGCCGCCCGTAATGCTTTCCAAGCCCGCAATCATCCGCAATAGGGTCGATTTTCCGCAACCTGAAGGCCCAACAAAGACGATGAGTTCACCCTTTTTGATGTCCAGATCGATGTGGTTCAGCACATTGACCGCGCCGCCGTAGGTCTTTTCAACATCCGTGAGTTTGAGATCAGCCATTGCGGTGTTTCCTTATGAAGTACGTAGAGCCAGGCAAGGCTGCCAAGCGCCAAGCGTGACGGTTTTGCCGGAGACATCGGCGCTGTGCAGGTCTTGCCCGATCTGTGCCCAATTGCCTGCGGGCAAGGTGATCGTGGCGGGACCATCAGAGAGGTTGAAGGCGCAGAAGATTGTTTCGCCATCATGGTCGCGGGTGAAATGCAGCACGTCACCGGTATGGGTCAGGTTGTCATGCGTGCCGGACGCGAGGGCAGGGTGGGCGTGGCGCAAGGCAATCGCCGCTTTGTAGTGGTGCAGCATCGCGTCGGGATCGTCGGTTTGGGTGGCGACGTTGTTCTGTAGATGGGCGTCGGACACAGGCAACCAAGGTGTGGCCTCTGAGAAGCCGCCGTTTTGGTTGCTGTTTTCCCAGACCATAGGCGTCCGGCACCCGTCGCGGCCTTTGAATTCGGGCCAGAATTCGATGCCGTAAGGGTCTTGCAGATCTTCGAATGCGACGTCCGCTTCGGTCAGACCCAGTTCTTCGCCTTGGTAAATGCAGACCGATCCGCGCAGGCACATGATCAGTGTGGCCATGGTCCGCGTTGCTGCGTCTGACAGGTTCCAGCGCGAAACGTGGCGGACAACGTCGTGGTTTGAGAATGCCCAGCAGGCCCAGCCGTCGGCGGCGACGTCGTCGACCTTTTGCAGAACTTCGACGATGCGGGCGGCGGTGGGTTGGTTGGCCGCGAGAAATTCGAACGCGTAGCACATCTGCATCAGATCATCGCCGGCGGTGTATTCGCCCATGATTTCGAGCCCACGTTGCGCGTCGCCAACTTCGCCAACGGCCGCTGCGCCGTATTTATCCATGACTGCCCGTAGTTTGCGCAGGAAGGCGAAGTTTTCGGGGCGGTTCTTGGAATACAGGTGTTCCTGGTGGTTATAGGGGTTCACGGACGGGGCGATTGTCGAATTCCGTTTGTCCGCTGGCAAGGCAGGGTTGTCGCGCAACTGGTCATCGTGGACGTAGAAGTTGATCGTGTCTAGCCGGAAACCGTCGACGCCGCGTTCCAGCCAGAAATGCGCCACGTCCAGCAATGCGTCTTGAACGGCCGGAGTGTGGAAGTTCAAATCGGGCTGCGATGTCAGGAAATTGTGCAGGTAATATTGTTCGCGCCGCGCGTCCCATTGCCAAGCCGAGCCGCCAAAGATCGACAGCCAGTTATTTGGCGGCGTGCCGTCCGGTTTCGGATCGGACCAGACGTACCAGTCGTGGCGGTTGTTGTCGCGGCTGATGCGGGATTCTTCGAACCATGCGTGTTTGTCAGATGTGTGTGACAGGACGAGGTCGATCATCACCTTCAGGCCAAGATTATGCGCCGTTTCGATCATGTAATCGAAGTCAGCGAGCGTGCCGAACATCGGGTCCACGTCGCAGTAATCGCTGACGTCATAGCCAAAATCGGCCATCGGGGATTTGAAGAACGGCGAAATCCAGATCGCGTCCGCGCCCAAGTTTGCGATGTGCGGCAGGCGGTTGGCGATGCCTTTTAGGTCACCCGTTCCGGTGCCGTTGCTGTCTTGAAAGCTGCGCGGATAGATTTGGTAAATGACCGCGCCGCGCCACCAATCTGGGTCTTTGGTAATGGAGTTTGTCACGGTCAGTTTTTCCATTTTCGTCATAGTTAGTCTCTGAAATTCGGGGTCTTACTTCACAGAACCGGCGAGCAGGCCGCGTACCAAGAAGCGTTGCATTGAGAAGAAGACGACCAGCGGGACGGCGATCGACACGAAGGCAGCAGTCGCAAGGATTTCCCAGTTGCCGCCGCGTGTGCCAAGCAGTTCCACGATCTGGTTGGTCATCACTGTTGTTTCGCCGGTAGCGTCGATCAGGAACACCTTGGCCACTAGCAGGTCGTTCCAAGTCCACAGGAACTGGAAGATGCCGAAGGATGCGAGGGCAGGGAAGGACAGCGGCAACACGATCTTCGTGAAAATTTGGAAATCGGTTGCACCGTCCACTTTGGCGTTTTCGATAATGTCACGCGGCAGGCCGATCATGTAGTTACGCAAAAGATAGATTGCGAGCGGAAGCCCAAAGCCGGTGTGCGCCATCCAAACCCCCAGATATCCTTTGCCAATCCCGATGTTCAGATGCAGTTTCAAAAGGGGAATGAGGGCGAGTTGTAGTGGTACCACGAGCAGGCCCACAACAATTGCAATGAGCAGTGCGCGACCCGGAAAATCCATCCATGCCAATGCGTAAGCCGCGAAAGCCGCGATCATGATCGGGATGATGGTTGCGGGGATCGTCACGGTGAAGGTGTTAAAGAACGCCTTTGCCATGCCGTCGGTGCTGCTGCCCGAGAAAAGGACTTGGGCATAGTTGCCGAGCGTGAATTTGGGTGGTGCTTTGGCGGTGGCGAAAACACGTTGCGCACGGCCCGAGATTTGGTCGTCATTGCCGGACCAGACGTAGTCGCCGTTGGCCTGCAAAGTGAAGCTTTCGCCGTCGCCAAGGTCTGCGGTTTCGCCTGCTTTATTCACGTCAATAGCACGGGATGATGTACCCCAGACAGAGATTACCGCTTCGCCTTCGCCATCGAACAGGTTGCCTTCAACGACATACAGATCACCTCGCTGTTCGCGGAAATCGTCAGGGTCTGCGGCGCGAATGACGACGTTTTGGACGGATGGGAACATGGCGTTCCACCAGCCTGAGCCAGAGATTTGGTCGGCTGTCCGGAAGGATGAAACCAGAAGCCCGACAGTTGGGAACAACCACAACGCGACGAGCAACGCAGTTGAGATGTGAACCGCCCACGTGAGGGATGATTTGGTGCCTGCGATGGATGACATCCTAGCGTTCCTTCATTTCTTTACGGGCGTTGTAGACGTTCCAGATCAGGATAGGGGACACGAGCAACATGATGATGATTGCGGATGCGGACCCGACACCCCAGTCATTTGCGCGAAACAGCTTGTCGAACATGTAGTTCGCAAGAACCTGCGTTTCCCACTGCCCGTTTGTCATGGCGTAGACGATGTCGAACACCTTGAGCACGACAAGCGTGATGGTGGTCCAGACCACAACGATGGTGCCCATGATCTGCGGGACTTTGATCTTGAAGAAAACCTCGAACGGGTTTGCGCCATCGACGATTGCGGCTTCTACCGTTTCTTCGGGCACGCCGCGCAGGGCAGCCGATAGGATGACCATGGCAAAGCCGGTTTGGATCCAGATCAGCACGACCATCAGGAAGAACGAATTCCAGAACGGGATGGTCAGCCATGTTTGCGGTTCACCATAGGTGAGTGTTGTTGTGAACAGGGCGATGATGGACAGGAACGATTTGATGACAAGGTATGCGCCGATCAATGCACCTGCGATGCGCAGGACTTTGAAAGCTGCATTTTCTTGGATGTGCCGGCTTTTCAGCGGCGAAAGCACTGCTTTGATCGCGTAAGCCACGAGTGCTGCAAAGCCGAGCAGGATGAACGCAGGGAAGATTTTCAGCATCAGGATGGACCCGAGCCCGCCGTCGAATTTCAGCCAGATCGCGTTAAGAATACCGATCTGTTCTTGGTCAACTGCACGGGTATCGTAGACCAGTTTAAAGATCACGGACGCGCCTACAAAGGAAATTGCCATGGGCATAAAGATCAACGATTTTGCGATGTTGCCCCAGCGGATACGGTCGGTGAGCTGAGCGGCGAGCAGGCCAAACGCTGTGGACGCGGCGGGCACGATGATCAGCCACAGCATGTTGTTGCGCATGGCTTCCCAGAATTTCGCGTCGCCGAACATCTTTTCGTAATTGGCGAGGCCCACAAAGGCACCGTTAGCGGCACGGGACGTGAGAGACAGCCGGAGCGTCTCGATCACGGGATAACCAAGGTAGAGGCCAAGCGCGAACATGGCCGGAAACAGGAAAAGCCACGGGCGGATCATGTTGGCGCGATTGATGTTGCGGCCCTGATCACCGGCTTTTTGCGGAAAGATGACCTTGTCGAGGATCATGTTCGATCCGATGAAATACAACAGACAGCCACCCACACCGAGGATCACCGTCGTCAAACCGAGGAGGGCAGGATGCATTGCAAAACCTTTCGAGGGACTGCGAATTTTCTAGAAAATCCGGATGATTTTTCGTGAAAAATCGGGGTGCGCTGGCCGATAGGGATCGGCCAGCGCGTGAGTGGTGATCGTCTTACTCAGGCCAAGAGGACTGAATGCCAGCTGCGACTTCGGCTGCTTCTTTGCCGCCTGCGTAGTCAACCATGCCTGTCCAGAACGAACCTGCACCAACAGCGCCCGGCATCAGGTCGGAGCCGTCAAAGCGGAATGTTGTCGCGTTCAACAGAACTTCGTTCAACGCACGGGATGTGTCGTCTTGGAATTTCGCTGGATCAACGTCCTTGTGTGGTGTCAGGAAGCCGCCGTAACCCATCCACACTTCGTGTGCTGCTGGATCCCGCAGGAATTCGATGAGTTCCTGTGCGCCGTCTGATGGGTTTGTGATGGCGAACAATGTGCCCGCGCCCAAAACTGGCTTGCCAAGATCGGCTGCTTCATATGCTGGGAAGTAGAAGAAGTCTGCATCTTCGCCAACAACTGTGCCTTCAGGGAAGAACGCAGGAATGAAGGACGCCTGACGGTGCATGTAGCACTGTGGCGGGCTGTCAAACAGGCCTTTCGGGCTGTCGCGGAAGTCTGTGGATGCAACTGCACCAGCACCACCAGCGACATAATCATCGTTCAATGCGAATGTGCCGAATGCTTCGATTGCGCCGACAACTTCTGGGCTGTCGAATGGCAATTCGTTGGAAACCCATGCGTCGTAGACTTCTGGTGGCTGTGTGCGCAGCATCATGTCTTCGACCCAGTCAGTCGCTGGCCAACCTGTCGCCGCACCGGAACCCAGACCGATACACCAAGGTGTGCCGCCGTCTGCGACAATCTGGTCGGACAACGCGATCAGGTCTTCCATGGTTTCTGGAATGTCGTAGCCTGCGTCTTCGAAGTTCTCAGGTGAATACCAAACGAGTGACTTCAGATCGACGCGGAAGAACATGCCGTACAGGTTGTCGTCGCCGTTTTCGTCAGCATATGTGCCCAGATCAACCCAAGACTGACCAGCCGCATAGTTGTCGCGAATCCAGTCGGCGGAGCCTTCTTTCAGCGGTGTCAGGAACCCACGGGACGCCATGTCTGCTGCAAGGCCTGGCTGCGGGAAAATGGAAATGTTTGGCGCGGACCCTGCTTCGGCGTCGATCAGAACCTGCTGTTCGAAGCTGTCAGAGCCGACGTAGGACACTTCGTGGCCTGTGCGTTCTTCAAAGATGTCAAAGATTTCTTCAACGATTTCAGCTTCCGGGCTGAGCCACGTGCCGAAAACAGTGATTTGTTCAGCGGAAGCGGCAGATGCTGTCAAAGCAACAAGCGCGGTTCCTGCATAAAGTGCGGATTTCATTCATCTCTCCCTTGTGAACGTTTGGTTGTTCAATTGCTACATCTCCCAATGTGGCTAACCAAAGCGTTTTGAATGCCGCTAAAAGGTGCGATTCCGATGGGTATGTCAACAGATTTTTTCAAGTATACATGGTTCATACTTTGGATGCTTGATCAAAAAATGCGTTGACCCCTGTGTTTTTATTGCCCAAAGTCGAGCGATGATTGAAAGCGCTTTGGTGAAATAGATGAACCTGAAAGAACTCTCTGGACGGTTGGGGTTGTCGCCGACGACGGTTAGTCGCGCTTTAGGCGGCTACCCCGAGGTGAGCGCTGAAACCCGTCAACGCGTGTCCGATGCTGCGGTGAAATTCAATTACCAGCCCAACAAACGGGCCCGCGCATTGGCCACTGGCCGGTCGTTCAATATCGGTCATGTGCTGTCGTCATCAAACAAGGATCAGTTGGTAAACCCGATCTTCGGGGATTTCGTCGCGGGCGTGACAGAGACAAGCGGCGCGTTGGGCTACAGCCTGTCGTTGACCGTTACGGACGCAGATCAGGAAGCATCGCTGTTCCGACGTTTGCAATCCGAGGGCGCGGTTGACGGTATCGTGTTGCAGGCCCCGCTGATGAACGATGACCGGATCGCGTTGCTGCGCGAAATCGGGATGCCGTTTGTGGTGCATGGTCGTGCAACGGATGTGACCACGCCTTATGCTTGGGTCGATGTGAACAACAAACGTGCGTTCGAACGGGCGGGTCAGTTTCTACTGGATTTGGGCCACGAACGGATTGGTCTGGTTAACGGCGACGAAACGATGGATTTTGCGTTTCGGCGCCGCGCTGGTTTTGAAGCTGCATTGACGGCGCGCGACCTGACCCCGAACCCGACCTATATGACCAGCGGCGAGATGACCGAAGCAAACGGGTATGACGCGGTGCGGGCCATGCTGGCGTTGCCAACCCCGCCGACCGCGTTCCTGATGTCGTCCGTGATTTCCGCGATTGGTGCGCGCCGCGCTGTGCAAGAGGCCGGACTGACGCTGGGCCGCGAGGTGTCGCTGATCGCCTACGACGATGATTTGTCCTACCTCAGCAATCGCCAAACCGTACCGATCTTTACCGCAGTCCGGTCGTCCGTGCGCGAAGCAGGCCGCCAGATCGCCCGTATTCTGGTGGATCAAATTGGCGATCCCGACAGCCCGCCGCAGCATAAATTGCTGGAAGCAGAGCTGGTTGTCGGAACGTCGACGGGGCCTGTTTTTAGAGGCTAAGATGCGCGGTTTTGCAAATTAGTTGTGTAAAATCTGAACCTTTTGTCGGGTTTGCCGTTCTTCATCCAATCGCCCTGCGGGGCACATTTGGAGATTTGATATGATGAACGCTGTAAAGACGACCTTTGCTGCACTGACTGTAACTGCATTCGCTGGAACGGCTTCCGCCGACGCGGATTTGAATGTTGTCGAAAATGCCGCCGGTTCCCCGGTTTTCACAACATTGGTCGCCGCAGCTGATGCCGCTGGTCTGGTTGATTACCTGTCCACGCCGGAATACCGCTTTACGATTTTTGCGCCAACAGATGCGGCTTTCGCGGCCCTGCCGGAAGGCACTGTTGAACGCTTGTTGATGCCGGAAAACCAAGACGAATTGCGGTCATTGGTATCTGCACACGTTGTGCCCGCGCTGATTGATTTCAGCACAGGTGAGGTTGCCGAAGACGTGGGTGCCCCAGAAGGTTACACCACCGGTACGGTGTTTGTTGATGATGCGATCATGCAGGTGGATACGTTGGAAGGCGCTGATCTGTTGATTGATATGCGGTCAGACATGCCGATGATTTCAACCGATATTGGAACAATTGAAGACGCCATTCTTTTGGGCGATGTGATTGAGGCATCAAACGGGATCATCCACACGATTGATACTGTTTTGACGCCAGCTAACTAAGAACACGGACATAACGAAATTGGGGTCGCGCGTTTGCGCGGCCCTTCGTCATTTTTGGGGTATGTCTTCGGCAATGTAGGTTTTGATGATGTCGGCAAAGCTGGTTTCGGCTTTGAAACCTAGCTCTTTCGCGCGATATGGTGCGAAGTTGCGCGGCCAACCTGCGACGATTTTGGCGATGTCCGGATCGTGTGCAGGTTTGATCAGGTTGACGGCGTCTTGACCCGCGATGTCGCGCAAGGCTTCGATTTGTTCGGCCACTGTGCAGCTGATCCCAGGTAAATTCAGCGCGCGTCGCCCGTTGAGTTTTGTCGTATCCAGTTGGCTTGCGTGGATCAGGAACCCTGCCGCCGCACGGGGTGATGCAAACCAGTGGCGTGTGCTGTCGTCCACGGGCAGGATTGCCTCTTGTCCGTTTAAGGGTTCCCTGATGATACCCGAAAAGAACGATGATGCAGCAAGGTTTGGTTTGCCGGGGCGCACGCAGATTGTGGGTAGTCGCAGCGAAATGCCGTCGACAAATCCTTTGCGGGAGTAGTCTTGGAGCAGGACTTCGCACGCCAGTTTTTGTGCCCCGTAGCTGGTTTGTGGCGATTGCAGATAGTCGTCTGTGATCACTTCGGGGTAGGGGCCGCCGAACACTGCGATTGAGGATGTGAAGGCAATCCGTGGGCAGTGGCCTGCGGTGCGCAACCCTTCGAGCAGGTTCATCATCGCGTGCAGATTTGTGGACCAGCCTTTGGTGAATTGCTGTTCCGCTTCTCCTGACACGATAGACGCGAGATGGTAAATCGTGTCGTATTTTTCCCGCGCGATCGCTGCCATTGTCGCGGGGTCGGACACGTCACCGGTCTGCTGTTTGCAAGCCACGCCGTTAGGCGGAAACGCGATGTCGTGCAGTGTGATGTCCGCGCTTGGATCTTCCGCCAAGAGTTGACCCGCCAGTTTTTGGCCGATCATGCCGCCCCCACCGAGGATAAAAATGCGTGTCATGGTATTCACTCTTTTTTGTCAGCGTGTAGGGTTGATCCCAACTGGGAGGACATCATGGGTAGACTAACGGGCAAGCGCGCGCTTGTCACCGCTGCAGGACAGGGGATTGGCCGCGCGTCTGCGCTGGCTATGGCCGCAGAAGGCGCAACTGTTTTCGCAACCGATATAAACGAGGCGGCGTTGGCTGGCATGGACGGTGTCGAGACGTTTGTGATGGACGTCTGCGATCCGGCAAGCATCAAAGACGGTGTTGCGACAGCGAAGCCTGATGTCTTGTTCAACTGCGCGGGCTTTGTGCATCATGGGACAGTTCTGGATGCGACGGACGAAGAATGGGACTTTGCCTTTGACCTGAATGTCCGGTCGATGATGCGGATGATGCAGGCTGTTCTGCCGGGCATGTTGGAAAACGGTAAAGGGTCGATTGTGAATATGTCGTCGGCCTTGTCATCTATCATTGGCGCCCCGAACCGGTTCATTTACGGCACGACCAAAGCGGCTGTGATTGGCATGACCAAATCGGTGGCTGTCGATTACATCAAGCAGGGGATCAGGTGTAACTGCATCTGCCCCGGCACGGTTGAAAGCCCAAGCTGGCACGAACGGGTCAAAGCGTTGGGCGAAGAAATGGGCAGCTATGATGCAGCACTAGAGGCATTTGTGTCGCGCCAGCCGATGGGTCGCGTTGCGACTGCCGAAGAAATTGCGGCGCTGGTCGTCTATCTGGCGAGCGACGAAAGCGGATTTATAACGGGACAGCCGCACGTCATCGACGGCGGTTGGTCCGGCTAAGGGAGAGAGCGATGAAATTACTACGTTATGGTCCTGCGGGTTCAGAAAAGCCTGGAATGTTGGACAGCGACGGTGGCCTGCGTGATCTGTCAGGCGTGATTGACGACATTAATGGAGCGACATTGTCGGATGACAGCCTTGCGAAATTGCGGGACATTGATCCGGCAAGTTTGCCAGTTGTGGACGGTAATCCGCGTTTGGGGGCCTGTGTTGGTGACATTGGTAAATTCTGCTGCATCGGTTTGAACTATTCCGATCATGCGGCCGAAACCGGTGCGGATATTCCGAAGCATCCTATCCTGTTCATGAAGGCAAATTCCGCGATTGTGGGCCCGAACGATGACGTGATGATCCCGCGCGGGTCCACCCATTCCGATTGGGAAGTCGAATTGGGCGTCGTGATTGGCAAAACGGCCAAATACGTGACCAAGGAAAACGCGCTGGATTATGTCGCGGGGTATTGCGTCGTGAACGACGTGTCCGAACGGCACTTTCAAACGCAACTGAGCGGGGCTTGGACAAAAGGAAAAAGCTGCGACACCTTTGGGCCGACCGGTCCGTGGCTGGTGACGCGTGATGAAATTGAAGATCCGCAGAACCTTGCCATGTCGTTGGATGTGAACGGCAAGCGGATGCAGACCGGAAACACATCGACGATGATCTTTACGGTTGCAGAGATTATCGAACACCTGAGCGGTCTGTTCACGCTGCATCCGGGCGACGTGATTTCCACGGGCACACCTCCGGGTGTTGGTATGGGGATCAAGCCAGAGCCTGTGTATCTGAAAAATGGCGATGTGATGGATTTGACCATCGAAGGCCTAGGTGCGCAGCGCCAGAACGTGGGCCAAGACGCCTAATATCAAAATGGCGTGGCGGGATGACGTTCCTGCCGCGCTATTTCTTCGCAAATTGTGATGCCATCTGTCGGCTAGACGACACGAAAAAGCCACTAATTTCATCGGGTTTTGTTTGTTGCGGACAATTTGTGCATTTGTGGTTGTCGTGCTGTTGACGATAGGTCAGACGACACGCATCAATAGTTAAATTGTGTTAAATACTACCTGCGCGCTGAATATTTCTTTCGAGCGCAATTTTGAAAATGTGATCGTCCATTACGGGCAACAAGCTGTTTCGCGCGGCTTTTAAGATCAACTTATGTGTTGTTGGGAATACATTTGATGAGATTTTTTCTTCGGGCGCTTTGCGCATGCGGATTTCATAAATGGCGTGAAAGCACGTCGCAACCTGGACAGGTTTGCCACACATGTGGTCGCCGCAAGAGCGCGAGCTTGTTTTAGCGCAACCCATTGATCGCAAGATGAGCGGTGCTAGGTCGTGTACAGTAATGTGACGCGATGAAGGTGCTTTGCCTGTTCGCGAGCCGAATAGGGGCGACCATGAGTAAGCGCGCAATCGTTAAGAACTTGTTTTTACAGACCAGATCAAGCTACTGGTTTGTGCCAACCGTGCTCGTCCTTTTGGCTGTTGTCGCATCACAGATATCGCTGCTGATTGACCTAAACCGCGATTCCGTTTTCTACATTTGGCCAGAGTCATGGGAGACCACGGAAGTGGACGGTGCCCGATCGACGGCGTCGGTGATTGCCCAGTCTGTGCTGGGTGTCGCTGGCGTGATGTTTTCGGTGACGATTGTTGCTGTTTCATTTGCGTCGGGCAACTTTGGTCCGCGTCTGATCGGCAACTTTATGAAGGACCGCGGCACTCAGTGGAGCCTTGGTATTCTGTTCGGGACCTTCGTGTTTGCCTTGATGGTTTTGCGCGCCATTCACAGCGGGGATGGTGCCGATGATCCTGCCTTTGAAGCCTTCGTGCCGCATCTATCATTAGCGCTTTCGCTGCTTTTGATGGGCGTGTCGATCCTGACCGTGATTTATTACGTCCACCACATCCCAGAAACGATCAACGTTTCGAATATCACTGCCGGATTGGGCAAACGTCTGCGGGCCGCTATTGAAGCGGCCATTGATGAACGACCCGAAAGAGGCACGTCCGACGATGTTGCCCGTCCAAACGGTGATCCGACGCAGTCTTTGCGGCTTTCCCGTAGCGGATACATCCAGAATTATGACCGCGAACAGTTGACTGAACTGGCGGACAAACATGATCTGCACGTTCACATCCTGCATGGGGTGGGTGGTTTTGTGGGTCCGTCCACCGCGGTGATGGATGTCTGGTCTGAAAAAGACCTTTCAGAAGAATTGACCGAAACGCTGTGCGGATGTTTTGTTGTGGGATCCACGCCGACTGAGGACCAGAACCTGTTGTTCATCGTACAGCAGCTGGTCGAAATGACTGCCCGTGCGTTGTCGCCGGGCGTGAACGATCCATATACGGCGATCAATTGCCTGAACTGGTTGTATGCTGCGCAATCGACCGCGTCGCTTTACAATGGCGGTTTTCGGGAAAGCCCGATCACACGCGTTTGGTCGGAAGACGTGACCTTTGACCAGATTTTTTCGCAAGGGTTTGGTCAGTGCTATGCTTACGTCAAGACCGACGATTTGACGTCCACGCATTTGGCGACACTGCTTGATCGGCTCATCGCCGAGATCGAAAACCCGAATGACATCGCTACTGTCCGCGATTTTGCGCACAATATGGATTAGGCGGTCAGGCCCAATGTCTGGAGCGCATCAAAGACCGTCGTATTCGTAAACGGTTTTTCGAGGCAGAAAAAGGTTTCGGTCAGATACAAAAAATCATCGGTTGCCCCGACATATAGATGTGGAATGGCCCGGCCCGGTTGCACGCTTGCCAGCGCGAGGCTGCCGGCCTTGTCGGTCACGATATACGCCGCATTTAGGGCCGCGACGCCGGCTTCTTCGATTGATTGCGGCAAGACAATCGCCGTCGGATGCAGCACAGACGTCAGCATTTCAGACAGGTCAAGTGACATGATCGGGTCGGCTACATAGATGACGCCGTGACTTTGCATGAAACAAATTCCCTGTTGGTCAGTTCATCACATAGCAATGTGCCCCGACGGGACGCATTAAACTGTGACATAGCAAAGGGCATATCCATGACAACTAAATGTGAGGTGTGCCCTCTGAGACGTCGCGATGCGTTCGCACCACTGACAAAAGAAGCCGTCCGCGCCATGCAGCGTTTCAAGGTTGGCGAAATGACCGTCGATGCCGGAACGCCGTTAATGTTGGAGGGATCAAACAGTCCGCAGTTATACACCGCATTGCGTGGCTTGGGCCTACGATCCAAGACATTGCAGAACGGCCGTCGACAGGTGGTGAACCTTGTGTTCCCCGGCGATTTTCTAGGACTGCAAGCCGCGCTGATGGGCGAAATGGGTCATTCGATTGAAGCCACAACAAAGATGACCCTGTGTGTTTTTGATCGCACCGAAATGTGGTCGTTCTTTCGGCAGGACCCAGAACGGGCTTATGCGCTGACATGGCTCGCGGCTGTTGATGAACATTTTCTGGGTGAAACGATCACCACATTGGGTCAACGCGATGCCCTGCAATCAATCGCTTGGGCGCTGGTCAAAATTCATCGTCGTGGCAAATCCCTTGGGATGGTCGCCGATAATGCGATGACGTTTCCATATAAGCAGCAGGATCTTGCGGACACCTTGGGGTTGTCTTTGGTTCACACCAACAAGACGTTGACCAAACTGCGTGAAATGCAATGTGTTGTCTGGTCTGACGGCGTGTTGCAGGTGAACGATCTGGATAAATTAAGCGACATCGGAATGGTTGACCCCGAACCTGCTGTCCAACGTCCGATTATGTAAAACGCGCTACGCTTTGTGCCACGAAAAAGGGGCCGGATCATACGATCCAGCCCCTTTTTATTTGGTCTGTATGACCGCCGCGTCTTAGGACGCTTTGGCCATCCATGCGTCTACTTCTTCGCGCACTTCTTCTTTGGTCTTACCGTATTTGGACTGAATCAGACCTTCGAGCTGTTCACGGTCGCCTGCGACTTGGTCAACTTCGTCGTCTGTCAGTTTGCCCCACTGCGAAATAGCTTTGCCTTTGAATTGCTTCCATTCGCCTTGTACTTGATCCCAGTTCATCATGGTCTCCTTCATTTGCGTTTCGATTGATAGAGCAACTGGAGGCTGTGCAATTCGTTCCAATGTTTTGGAACGAAATGGCTTGTCGTCAGTTCTTTGTAAGCAATAGAAAGGCCTTCACATGCAATTTGTCGAAAAGTTCGCCGTCCCCATCTGGATTCTGGCCGTGGTGGGGGTGATGGTGGTGCTGAATTTTGCAGCGACGCTGTTTGCACCGATCTTGTTGGCGGTTGTTTTGGGCGTGGTTCTATCGCCAGTGTCCGATTTGATGGACCGGTTTGGATTGCCGCGCGGGTTAAGTGCGTTTTCGACGCTCGCGATCACGTTGCTGGTGATTGCCGTGATGTTGTTCTTACTTGAACCTGTTTTGACGACGGCCATCAACCGCGCCCCTGTGATCTGGTATGAATTACGCGAGACCGTTGAAATGGCTCAGTCCGCGTTGCGTGGTCTCGAAGAGGCGGGCGAAGAAGTTGCCGATGCGTTGGGCAGCGAAAACGCTGGCGCACCTACCGAGGAAGCGGTCGTTGTTCCTTCGGCCACAGAAGCGTTGTTATACGCGCCGGGTTATGCCGCCCGTGTGATGATCTTTATTGGTACGCTTTATTTCTTTTTGTTGTCGCGCGACGAAGTCTACGCCTACATCGAAAAACTGGATCGCGGTCTGACAGGTGGCGATATGCGCGAAGCTGAAAAGCAGGTGTCGCGCTATTTTCTGACGATCACCATTATCAACGCGAGTTTTGGTGCGCTGGTCAGTGTCATGTTGGCGATCATGGGTATGCCATTCCCGATCGTTTGGGGTTTCCTGGCCGCCTTGGCGAACTTCATTCTGTATCTGGGGCCACCGATGTTTGCCGTGTGTTTGCTGGTCGGGGGGATTGTTGCGTTTGACGGCCCGCTGAGTTTTGCGCCCGCGGTGATCTATGTTGTGGCCAACATGATCGAAGGGCAGTTCGTGACGCCGTCCTTGGTAGGGCGCACGATGGATGTGAACCCGCTTTTAGTGTTCCTGTCGCTGGTCGTGTGGCTGTGGATGTGGGGCCCGGTCGGCGGGATCATCGCGATCCCATTGCTGGTTTGGGTCTTGGCCTTGCGCGACCGCTACAAAGTGGCGGTCGTTTAGGTCATTTCTTCCGGCACGCCCGGTAGGTTGCGCCCGAAACGACGGGCCGGTGCGATGGGATAAGGCAGCAGGAACCCGTCGCGATTATGGGGCGGCGTCTGCGCATTGTTTTGCGCGATTTGGCGCCATGTCGCGATCTGTTTGGAAAGTTCTGTGTCGTCATCGTCGGGCAGCCAATGCTGAAAACAGGCCTTGGTCAGTTTTGCGACGTCTTCACGGTGGGTCAGTGTCAGCCCTACTTCGGTATCCCAGCGCAGGCTACGCCCGTTCAGATTGGCAGATGACACAATCGCCGCTGTATCATCAAAGATCGCCACTTTTGAATGCACGTAGATCAGCGGCGCGGATTTGAGCGTTCCACGACTGTCATCTGTCACAGGGCGTGGTTGTGCGGGCGACGTGACAAAGACCCTATCGCCGAAGGCCCTGACGATCATGTCGATGCATTTGGCCTGTAGGTATTCGCCATACCGCGCGTCGCTGCGGGTGCTGTTGTGAAAAGCGACGTCTTCGGGGGCACCCGGAAGTAAGACAAGCAATTGCAGGTCGGGGTTTGCTTTCGCCGCCTCTGTTAGCGCCTTTGCGATGGGTTTGCTGCGCAGAAACTGGGTTTCCAGATAGATAAAGCGCTGCGCTTTTTTGATCTGGTCGATGTGCGCCGCTTCTAATTCTGTAACGACAGGGCGGGGGGACAGGCGGAACGCGCTTGATGTGCGTGGTGCAGATAATGTGCGCAGCAGCGATTGTTTGGGTTTCGCTGGCGCAGTTCCTGATGTGACGGCCAGCAGTTCGTTTAGATGTTCAGCTGCTTCTTTGGCGATAGGGCCGGACGTTAGGATCTGACAATCCCGCCATGTCTGTTCGCCCGGTCTGTCGTGATCGGGTGTGTCGTACCGCCGTTCATCCAGATCGAGCCCGCCGATATAGACATTCGTGTCGTCAAATACGGCGATCTTTTGGTGATGTGTGGTTGGCACAAGACGGGGCAAGAGGCGTCGGTTCGCCCGCAGATTTGGGTGGTCACCAATCATGTAGGGCGCAAGCAGCGGCATCATCGATAGATCGCGCTTGGCTTCATCCGCGGGCAAGGCGTTTAGCCGACGCGCCTCTTTCGTGATTTCGTGCATGACCTTGGGCCAAAGCATGGCCGCAGACCCACGTCCAATGCGGGCGGGGTGCATAGCGGGCGTGATGTGCAACAGATCAGGCCTGCCGGATGCTTCGCCTGCAGAGATAAACCTGCGCACCGCATTCCACGTCATCCGGTGATCATCGGGGCGCACGATAGGGTCGAAATCGGTCAGGATCATGCGGATCGCGACGCCGCGCCGCAACGTGTGGGCAATCAGATCGTACCAGTCTTCCCCAATTGCACGCCCTGCGTCGGAACGCAGTTTCGTGCGGGGGTCAAACACGCGAAACCCGGCCGCTATGTGCGACCGGGCTTGCAGAAATTGCTGCTCAAGGGCTGGGTAGGAAGATGATGCGGTTAGAAAGATTTGTGTCTCACCAATCGCATCTAGGTGATCGCCCATTTGTTTATTCCTTCACGGCCCGAAAGCGGCGCAATTGTTAGGCTGGCATACGGCTGGACCGTGGGCCTGCAACCAACCAAGCGATAAAGCCCAGCAGTGGCAAGATCAGAACGACGAGTGTCCAAAGAACTTTTGAACCGGTCGTGGCACCTGATCCGATAATTGAAACGATAGCCCATACGTTCAGGACCAAAAGAATAAAACCGCCAATACCTGCATATTCCATGATGTATCTCCGTCTTGTTATGTTGCGTTGGCTGAGCAACCGCCAGCGCCGGATAAGGTTCCGAAATAATGACGTGTTGCGACAAAAGGCCCTGTTTTTAAAGGATTTCAGATTCATTGGAACCATCCCCCAGATGTCCAGTTGCTACACCAAGCGCGGCAAATATCGTCGCCACCGTAACTGAACCAAAAGGATCGAACCGATGCTACACTACTCACTTATCTTTCTTGTTGTTGCAGTGATTGCTGCTGTTTTTGGATTTGGCGGGATCGCCAGCGCCTCTGCGGGGATTGCGCAAATCTTGTTCTTTATTTTCTTGGCGCTGTTCGTGATCAGCCTGATCGCGCGTGTCGTCAAAAGATAGTCGAACCCCTGATCTGGCCCCAAACCAATTTACCCCCGAAAGGAGAATACCATGACACAGGCATTGAATATCGTAGGCGAAGAAACAGAAGTACCATCCGGCGTGCGTAACCAAGACGCACTGGCTGAAGCCATTTCAGGTGTGCTGGCGGACACGTACCGTCTGACGTTCAAGACACACGCCTATCACTGGAATGTTGAAGGCCCATTGTTCTATTCAGTCCACAACCTGACCGAAGGCCAGTACGAGAACTTGTTTGGCGCTGCCGATGAATTGGCCGAACGTATCCGTGCACTTGGCAAGATGGCCCCGACACAGATGTCGGCCATTATGGACGGATCTGTTGTACAAGATCGCGACGGCGCATTGTCTGCTGGCGAGATGTGTGAAGACCTAGCAGGCGACCACGCACGTATCGCGCATCGTTTGCACGCGTTGATTAAAATCGCAGGCGACAACAACGACCCTGTCACCGAAGATTTGGCGACAGAGCGGTCAGCGTTTCACGAAAAAGCCGCATGGATGTTGCGTGCTTTGACTAAAGCATAACACCGCACAAAAAAGCCCCCGCGCCGTGATGGCGCGGGGGCTTTTTGCTGTTCTGATTTCAGAACTTAAGAGTTGTGCAGCGTTTCGGTTGTTGAAAAGAACAACGCTTGGCTGACGGCAGACCGGACTTGATCGACCTTGAACGGTTTCGAGATCAAGAAAGCAGGTTCCGGACGATCACCGGTCAACAGACGTTCTGGGAATGCTGTGATGAACACGACCGGCACATCTAAGCCTTCGAGCAGATCGTTGACCGCGTCGATGCCGGATGAGTTATCCGCCAGCTGAATGTCTGCAAGGATCAGGCTTGGCTTGTCTGCTTTGCCAAGCGCGACGGCTTCGGTGCGTGTCCGCGCCACGCCTGTGACCCGATGACCCAAGTCTGTCACGATATCTTCGAGATCGGCTGCGATAATCGGTTCGTCTTCGATAATCATCACGGCACCAGAAGAGCTGGCAGCGATTTCTGCAATCGCGATGTCCAGAAGTTGGGTGACTTCAGTGTCATCTGCTTCGATGATCCGGCCAATTTCTTCGCGTGTGAACCCTTCGATGGTTTTCAGCAACAGAACTTCGCGGGCGTTTGTTGTCAGGGCTGCAAGGTGATCTTGGGCTTTGCGCGCCAATCCATCCACTTCGTCCTCGATGCTAA
Source organism: Loktanella sp. F6476L (assembly GCF_023015725.1). Classification (NCBI taxonomy): domain Bacteria; kingdom Pseudomonadati; phylum Pseudomonadota; class Alphaproteobacteria; order Rhodobacterales; family Roseobacteraceae; genus Loktanella; species Loktanella sp. F6476L. The sequence goes on from NZ_JALKAR010000012.1 coordinate 74,479, forward strand.
GCTGACGGCCAGACGTCACCCAGATCGCATGGAAGCACCGAAATAGGCCTTCCTTGATTGTTGGGGCTTCTTCGACGGTGCTGCGGTCACGCAGAATTACGTCAAGTGTTGCGACGGCGTACTTGTCGCCCCGCCCCTGAGAGCCGGTCAATGCGCGTGCGTAGCGGCGTAGGTACGGCAACTCTGCGGCGACATGATCCGAGAACGTGTTGTCCATGGTGTTACTTTCCGTCATTTTTTCAATCTTTTTTTGCAGTTCTTTGGAACAATACTGCTAACTACGGGTATTGTTCCATGTAAGTTTAAAGTTGGCACACAAAAATTAGTTAGGACCTCCATGTCTGAAGGCAAACACCAAAAGCGTGAAGCGGTCATTGCGCATCACATCGATGAGAACCTGAAAGAGGTTTTCGCCGATTATGCGAGTGGCGATATGCCGACAGAGATTGTTGATCTGTTGACTGTGTTGAAAGCACAGGATCAGGAGAGAAACAGCAAATGAGCCATCCTGATCCGAAGGAAGAGCTGATTTCCTTGATGCCGAACCTGCGCGGTTTCGCGATGAGTTTGTGCCGTAACCGTAGTCTTGCTGATGATATGATGCAGGACACGATCGTAAAAGCGTGGGCCAAGATCGATTCGTTTGAGCCGGGCAGCAACATGAAAGCTTGGCTTTTTACGATCCTGCGCAACACGTATTACACCCGTCACCAAAAGATGAAACGCGAAGTGTCCGACAAGGATGGTGCGTTCACAGATACGCTGTCGGTCAAGCCGGACCATGACGGCCGTCTTCAGATGCGCGATTTTAAGACCGCTTTTGAAACACTGCCGGATGAACAGCGCGAAGCACTGATGTTGGTGGGTGCCCAAGGGTTTTCTTATGAAGAAGCCGCAGACACGGTGGGTGTCGCGATCGGTACGATCAAAAGCCGCGTAAACCGTGCCCGTGCTGCATTGACCGAATTAATGTCGCTTGATGGCGAAAGTGCCATGGAACTAACTGATCAGTCGACAGTTGCTGTCATTAATCGCGACATAATTCTGGAAAACTAATGACCCAATTGGCGGATGCGGCACCAAAGCGGTGGTATCACGGTCTACGCGCGCGCGTGATCCTGATGCTTAGTCTCGCTGCATTCCCAATCGGCATGATTGCGGTTTTCCAAACCTCGCGGCTTGCTGAAACTGCTGACGAAAACGCTGAACTTGCCTTGTTGGCGTTGTCAGACCAAGCGGTGCAAGCGGAACGATTGTTGATCCAGCGTGCGTTTGGGGCTGCCAACATGTTGGGTAACCTCGCGTCGTATCTGCTCGAAAATCCCGATGAATGTGAGTCCGTTCTTCAGGGTGTCATCCAAACCGAACCCTCATTTAGTTTTGCGGGGATCATGCCGCTTGATGGTGTGATGGAGTGTTCGTCAGTCGAGGAAACGCTGGAATTCGGGAACTACGAAGGTTTTGCCGAACGGATGCAAAACCCGACTGCCAACGTTGAAATGAATCCTGTCGCGCAGGGCAGCAACGCGGCGGTGATTATCGTATCCACTCCGTTTGAAATCGATGGCGTGTTCGCTGGCTATACCTCTGTTTCGATCCCGCAGTTGAAGTTAGCACAGCAAAAAGCGCTGTCCGATCTGCCAGTGTCAGGCTTGGTTGAACTGTTTACGTTCAACGAAAGGGGCGATGTTCTGACCGCCGAGCATAGTCTTGAATCGGTCGACACGTTGCTTCCGGAAAACTTTGACGTGACCCGTTTCCCGAAGTTCCGTGCGCAATCGTTCCGCGATTTCGCGCAAACCGGCGAAAAGTACATCTATACTGTGGTCCCTGTGGCTGACAGCCCGACGACGATCGTCGGGGTTTGGGACCCTGACGCGACGACCGAAGCGGGTGCGATGCAATCCCCAATTCCGGCCAGTGCCTTTCCGATCATCATGTGGATTGCGACCGTCGTCGTGGCCGTGATGGCGCTGTATTCGTTAGTGATCAAACACATCGCGGTCCTGCGTAAACAGATGAACAGGTTCGCAGTCACACGCACCGTTCCCGAAACAGGTTTGAGCAGCGGCGCACCCGCGGAGCTGCTGGAAATTCAGGAACGTTTTGTTGACCTGACCGATGATATTCTGCGCGAGGAAGCCCGTCTTGAAGCGATGGTGCGCGAACAGAAGGTGCTTGCGAAAGAAGTGCACCACCGCGTGAAGAACAACCTGCAAATGATCGCGTCGATCATGAATATGCAGATCCGTAATGCCGAACAGCCCGAGACAATTGAGACGTTGCAACGTGTGCAGGACCGGATTGCTGCACTGGCCGATGTGCACAAGGATCTTTATTCGACCCAAGACGAAGGGCGGGTCAATGTTGGGTCGCTGGTTGACCGGACTGTCCAGCATTCCGTTGAAGTCGGCGTACCGGATGTCACCGAAATCAACCTCGAAAAGTCCATCGTGGACGTCTGGATGTTCCCTGATCAGGTCGTTGCCTTGTCGTTGCTTGCCAACGAAGCGATCACCAACGCCATTAAATACATGTCCGCCCAACCAGGTGAAAAACCGACATTGATTGTCAGTCTGCAACAAGATGGAGAGACGTGCACGTTGCGCGTGTCAAATTCGACAGTGGGTGAGACAGCGGGGCGCGGCACAGGCATCGGGTCAAAACTGATCCGCGCGTTCGGGATTAAACTGGATGCTGAACAAGACGTCACGCACGAGGCCGGTCTTTATACGTTGCAGGTGCGTTTCGCGATTGCTGCATTTGAGCACGAAAGCCATGATTACTAGGTTTCCAGTTATTTTGGAACCATTTCCGGACTGATCAGTATCTCTATCAACGCATAGAAGGAGATACATCATGTCCGCACCTGACGTGAACATTGAAAAGCAAAGCCGCCGCCACAAAGGCCCGCTGATCGGGATGGCGGTTGGCCTAATCTTCGCATTTGGCCTGTTTACTGCATACACGGGATACGTGTGGGAGCCGGTCGCCGATGAGCCCGAAGCGGCCATCGCTGTCGAAAACTAAGTCACCCTCTTTGCAAAGACATTTACCTGAAAGGAGACATCTTATGGCTCATTCAAAATCAATCACCGAAGCTGGTAGCGAAATAGCGAAAGACGGCGCGAATGCTGTAAAAGCAGGCGCACGTAAAGCAACTGATCACGCCAAGGCCGAAGCATCAAAGCAAGCGGATGCCGTCAAGACAAATGCTGCGAATAAAATCGCTGGCGAAGCCGCGCGCCTTCGTGCTGCCGCCGGCGAGATGACGCAAGACGCGCCGCACACGCAGGCCGTCGAAACAGCCGCCGCGACATTGCAGGACGCCGCGACCCGCGTGCGCCAAACGGACCCGAATGATCTTGTCCGTGATCTGGCCACGTTTGCACGTCGTCATCCTGCCGCTTCTGTCGCCGCAGCGACGCTGGCGGGCTTTGCCGTTGGCCGTTTCTTCCGGTCAACAAACCGGGCAGAGCCGGAATTGCCAATGTCGGACGTGACCACGCACCATATCCCGACACCTGACATGTCCGTGCCATCATGAAACCGGACACTGCACCGCGCGATATGAGCACCGCGATTTCATCTGTTCTGAGCCACGTGCACGCCCTACTTCGTAAAGAAGTGGCGCTGCTCAAAAGCGAAATGGCGGACCGGATGAACCATGTGGCAATCGCCCTTGGCCTGATGGGTTTGGCGCTTGTCCTTGTTCTAACAGCCCTGCAAGTGCTGACCGGTGCTGCCGTCGCGCTGTTTGTGGAAATGGGGCTGACCCCCGCCCAAGCGGCTGGCGCAGTTGCCCTGATCGCCCTGCTGATCGCGGCTGTTGTTGGCATGAAGGCGCTGCGGATGCTGAAATCCGCGTCGCTCGTCCCGCACGACACAATCGCGACCATTCAAAAAGACACGACTATTCTAAAGGAGACGTACAGTGACTAATCAAGCTGCCCTAGAGGCCGAAATTTCACAGGAACGTGCCGACCTCGCAGAGACACTGACATCCATCGCCGAAGGTTTTAAGCCATCCGCGATGCTTGAAAGCTGGGATAAATCCGCGCCGGAACTGGCCCAGAAGGCCGTGACGGCCGCTAAGGAAAACCCGCTTGCCGTGGGTGTAATCGGTGCCGGAATTGCATTGCTCGCGCTTGGTGCGCGTCAAGCGCCCCCCGCGGCAGAGGTGAAAGCGAAAGCGGCAAAAGCCGCCGACACCGTGAAGAAATCCGCAGCCCAGATGCGCGAAACACTTTATGACCAGACGAATGAACTGAGCGATGTTGGCCGCGCCCGTATCATTGAGGCCCGTTTGAAAGCGATCGACGCACAAGAGCGGATCGAACGCGGCGCTGCGAAAGCGGTCAAGACGTCTGAAAATGCGTATCAGACCAATCCGCTGTTGATCTGCGCCGGTTTCGCCGCCGCTGCCGGTGCGGTCGCGATGTCCCTGCCTCGCACAGAGACAGAAGACAGGACCTTTGGCGATCACCGCGACGCGCTGGTCGATAAGGCCGAAGCGATCCTGAGCGAAGAAATGGATCGTGCGATGGCGCAAGGACGTGATGCGCTTGATGCAGCCCAAGAGGCCATGCAGACACCTGCGGGAACGACGGCGACAGATGTAAATGCGCCAAAACCGCATTGATTCACTCCGATCAAGAAAATGAAAAATGCCGGGCCGCTTGCCAGCGGTCCGGCTTTCGCGTGTGAAAATCAAGAAGATAGGCGACCACAATGGTGAAGTCAGATCTGCCCGAAGACCCATCATCAGATGATCTTGCCGAAACGCGTACTGCTTGGGCGGAAGACCGGACCATGTTGGCCAATGAACGGACGTTCGCGGGGTGGATGCGCACAGGCATGGCCTGCGTGGCGCTTGCGCTGGGTCTGCGGGCGCTCTTTCAGGAAACGACGTATCCGTATCTGGCAAAAGGGGTGTCGGCAGTTTTCATCGTTGCGGCCGTTCTGATCTTTTGGGCCGCCGCGATAAAATCGCGCAAAACGCAAAAACGGATGGATTGTCATGCCGTGCAGGCGCAGTCGCATTACCGGATGACGATCCTTGCCAGCCTGCTAACATGCGGGGCGATTGCGACCGGGGCGCTGCTGATCATTCTATGACCGACGCGCGGACCAATACATAATTCACAAAGTGCCTTCTGCTGGCTTTTGAGCCGATCGATAATCATGATTATTCGATGATCGGGGTGCATATTTTTTAGTGTTTAAATTAATAATTCACGGCGCAATAAGCGATTATCGGTATAAGAAATGTACCATGTCGTTCAAAAATGTGAAAATTGTATGTACTTTTGCAGTTATTGTATTTGGTGAATTTTCGATACAGACACATACTATCCGCACAGACTTTTCCAAACTGTGATTTCTGGGAGGAACACATGAAATCTTTGATGAATACGGCTTTAGGGCTGTCTTTGGTTGTTGCGACGTCATCTGTTGCGGTTGCTGATGGGCACGCGCAGGAATTGACGATTGCGATT
>NZ_JALKAR010000013.1:0-51531 GCF_023015725.1 Loktanella sp. F6476L
TCGGATCAACAAACTTGTCATCAATAACCGTCAGATCATCAACAATCGTAACATTACCAACGTTCTCAACAACATACGTATACTCAACCAACAAACCCTCAACAAAATCAACCGGATCAATAACTGGCGCGGATTTCGTGAACAGCATTTCGGGCGATTGGGTCGCAGGCACGATCAGGTCAACTTCGGCAGACGTCACCGTTGTACCTTGCAAGGTCGCCCCTGCGACGCTGGCCGTGTTCATCACAGACCCGTCGTCCAGATCGGTCTGGGCGATCGTGTAAGCAGCAGATGTACACACAAGCGGCGCATCGGTCGGCGCCAAAGTCGTTGGAGTACAGGTGACCGCAACTTTATCATCCGTCACGACAAGCTTCTCGACCGTTACGGTTCCGGTATTCGTCACGACATACTCATAGACCAACGTTTGGCCGACAGTGTCATAGGGGTTCGGCGATCCGGCCTGCAGACGCTTTTCGATAGTCAGACCAGTGCTGGTGATTGCAGGGACCGTGACGCTATCCGTGTCAGATGCAGTCACACCACCGACAGTGATTTCGGCGGTGGCGGTGTTGACGACCTGTTCATCGTCAAGTTCACCCTGCTGGATTGTCAGGCTTGCCGTACATGTAATCGACGCACCGGGTGCAACAGTGCCAGCGGGACAAACCGCACCACCGGTTGTCACATCGGTGATGGTCGGGGCGGACGGCCATGTGACGTTGCCCGTGTTCTGAATGACAAAGCGGTAATCAATCGTGTCGCCAATCGCGTCGTAATTGGCCACCAGTGCGGATTTATCCAAAGTCAGCGCAGGCGCCGCAGTTGGGCCGTTCAACATATCAGTCGCGGTCGCGGAAACGGATGCCTCAGGACCGGTCGCATTGACGGTCGCGGTATTGTCCAGCGTGGTGCCGTTCAGCACAAAATTATCAACGTCGCTTTGCAGCACGGTGTAGTCGGCAGAACATGTCGCCGTGTTTACGGTATTGTCGACAGACAGCGGCGCAAGGCTTGGGATCGTACAAGACAGGCTTGGCAGCTTGGGATCGGTCACAACAACATTTGTCAGTGTCGTGTTCCCAGTATTGGTGATCGTAAAGTCATAGGTCACTGTCGTGCCTGCAGCCCCGAATGGATCAGGGCTGCCTTGCTTGTCCAGCGTCACAGCAGAGTTACGAGGCGGGCCAAAAACCGATACTTGGTCGGTCACTTCGCCCAGCTCACCAAATTCAGGTGTACCATTCGCGCGGGCAATGTTTGTGACTTCGCCCGCATCCACGTCGGCCTGCGTCACAATATAGTCGCCAGTACAGGTCAGGAAATTCGCGGCACCCGCACCAGCCGGCACAGGTTCCAACACATTACCTGGCGCCGCAGGACAGGACACATTCGCAATCTTATCGTCGACGACAGTGATGTCACTAATGCGGACGGACCCGATGTTGCGGACCAAATAGGAATAGCTCAGTGTGTCACCGACAACCAAAAACGGCTCTGGTCCGGCGGTTAGGGTTTTTTCAAATTCGTATCCCGGCGCGACAGTCCGCAGATCATCGTCGCCCAAACTCGGTCCGCGACGGAAATCCCAATAGTTGTCGTTTGGATCGTCATCAAAAACCTGCGCGACGGTTTGGTTCGTCGTCAGGATGTTATCCAACAGCGCCTGATTGGTCGAAGCAAACCAACCAGTGTTAAAGACGTTATTCCCAAAACCGTCTTCGAAACCAAAACTAGTCGTACCAGTATTATCTGTCCGTTCGGTCGTAATGCCGGACCAGCTGCCAACATCAAAGTTGTTGATCCGCAGCGAAATGTCGTCTTCATCAAAACCGCCGACTTGGGTGTCACCGTCGTAAGCAGAAAAACGGATATCCATGCGGGCAATCGACCCGCCAAAATAATCGGTACAGGTCGTGAAGCCACAATCAAGCGAGATCGGATTGTTGATCGTAAACGGGTTCCCACGAAACGCCACTGGCTCACCGTTCGAGTTGAACCCGCGGAACGCGCCATCGGGATCCGAGAACTGATAATAGATGTTGCCGTTGATACCTGTCAGAACAATCGCAACACCGCCAGCTTCCGGGTATTCTTCCGGCAGCGCGACACCCGTCGCGGGCACGGTCATTGTGAATGGTGTCGCCAAAGCACCGGTTCCAAGAACCGATGTGCAAACTGCAAAAAACACTGCCTTCGTGTTGCGCCACATTTTCATGATCACGCCCCCCGTACCAACTTGCCCTCGCCCTATTATTTTGGGCGTTATTAACGGTATTTTTACCAGCCTAAGGTATGCGACACTTTGCTGGAAGACGAAACACCCAAAACGCTATCAAACTGGCTCTGCTGAAAATTGACGCAAATGCAACACAACCTCCGATAGACCCATAACATAGGCGTATTACGCTACAGTCCGGATTTGCAGGGGAAATTCCGAGGATCAACGCCACGACGACGCGCCGCGCATTAGACGGTTTCGTATTTCGCGGCGAAGTCTCGCAAGGTCAGGTTCACGCAGTTGTCACGCGTTATGGCGAACTGCATCGTACTGATCTTCCAAACACCGTCTCGCAGCTTGAGGATCACAAAAGCCCCATACGACGGTTCGTTCAAAAGTTTGCCGTTGCAAACAAGGCGGGTCGTATACGTGGCCCAAAGCGTATCGTCACTTTTCAAAACGGCCTCTTGGCAGGTCCGGACCATATGCGTCACCTGCTGCGACCGCAGCTGATGGATAAACCCTTCGCAGATCGCGCGCATGTCTGCTTCGGTTTTGGCAACCGTCACACGATCCATCGTTTCCAGCGTGCAGGGTAAATCGCAAAAGCCCATTGTGGCTTCAACGTCGCCCGCAACTGTCGCGTCACCTTGGCGATCTAAAAAGTCTTGGGCAATCTGATAGGCATCCATGGGCAACAGCGCGTTCTAAATCCTGACGGCGCGGTGTCTCTCCGACGCGGGGACATTGTCGCGCCATAACCGAAAAAGTCAACGATACACTCCGTCAGTGCCCAAAACCAAAACGGCCGACCAGCATGATCTGCTGCCCGGCCGTTCTGTAAAAATAGTAGACGTTGCGATTATTCGCAGCCATCCATCGCCCAATTGCGCAATGTCAGCTTGAACGCACCGCCATATGGATGGGGCTTTACCAAGTTCTCGGCACCCGCATCGTTCAGGTAGGTGTTCGCCTGATCACATAGGTTGGCTTGCTCCCACGCGTGGCAATCCGAACATTCCTGTTCTTTCCAGTATTCGTCCGGCAATCCTTCGACGGGTGGAAACAACGGTGACGCAGCGATCAGTTCTTCGAGGGATTTGCCGATAATTTCGGGCGACCCTTCAACAAGCGGAACACTGAATGCAACCGGTGCGGGTTCAACCCCTTCAGTCGGGGCTTCTGCAGCGGCGGCGCCGTCTGCTGGTTGTGCAGTTGCCAATTCCAACCACAACAAATCGATCATGCGGGCCTTCGCGTCTTTGGCGTAGGTCCCATCTGGAAACTGTTCGATAAATGCGAACACTTCTTCAGATGTCGTAGCCGTCTGCGCAATTTCCCACGCAGCTGTTTCTTCGGCTGTTTGTGCCTTGAGGCTGGCAGTACTTGCCAACACCATGGCACCAATCACTACTAACTTTTTCATTATGAAATCTCCGTAACCTCATCCGAAACAAAACCAGATACTAGGCTCGCGTGGCAACCCCCCGCCCCTAAATGTTTCGTATGACGCCCCCAATGCTTCAACATTACTTCAAAAACTGCACAATTGCGTCACACTTTCACAACAATTGAACTGTTCAACGGCCATTATGCCGCTCCTCCACAGGAAGTGTCCTGACCTGCGATATTAAGTGCAGTTCTTATGATGCAGGGGGCAGCGCCGAGATTTGATCATTTGGAGGACGAGAGTCATGACGAATAAACAAAAGATGTTATCTAAGAGCGTACGCAATATCCTACTTGCAGGTCTGGTCGCACTAGGACCGCAAACAGCAATGGCCCAAAGCATGTTCGCACCCGGTTGGACCATGAACACCGAAACCGCATCCCTGCGTTTCCAGTCCGTGAAAAAAGAAACGGTCGTGGAATCCAGCACATTCGGCACATACACTGGCAGCATCGATGAAAACGGTCTGGCGTCGATCCGCATCCTGATGGATTCCGTTGACACAAACGTCGACCTGCGGAACGTACGTATGCGTTTCCTGATGTTCGAAACGTTCCAATACCCAGAAGCAACCGTCACGATGCAGCTTGATCCGGCACAGCTGGAAGACCTCGAAGAGGTGCGCCGCAAAGTGATGAACGTGAACTACACCATCGACCTGCACGGCGTCACATCTGACCGCGAAGCAGAAATTGCGGTGACCCTGCTGGACAACGACACCGTGTCCGTCACATCCGCCACACCGATTTCCTTGCCAGTTGCAGACTTCAATCTCGAAGGTGGTCTGGCGAAACTCGAAGAAGCTGCCAAGGTGGATATCATCCCGTCTGGCACAGTGACATTCGACTTCACATTTAACCGTGCAGACAGCGCGCAGGAATTTGTGACGGCATCTAACGCAATGAACGTCGAAGCAGGCTTCAACGTCGCAATCGAAGAAGAAGGCAACTTCTCTTTGGCATCTTGCGAAAACCGCTTTGACACGATGTCCCTGACCGACAACATCTACTTTGCACGCGGCAGTTCACGTTTGGATACAACGTCCGAACCGATCCTGAACAGCATCGTGGAAATCGTTGACCGTTGTCCTGATCTGGCGATCCGCATTGGCGGCCACACAGATTCAGACGGCAGCGAAGCAAACAACCAGGTACTGTCCGAAGCCCGCGCACAGTCCGTTCGCACATTCCTGATTGAAGCAGGCGCAGATGGCCAACGCGTTGACGCAATCGGTTACGGCGAAACCATCCCCGTGGTTGACAACACAACTCCAGAAAACAAACAGCGTAACCGACGGATCGAATTCTCTATCGTCGAATAATTACGTCACGGGCGGCCCCTATCTTTGGGCCGCCCTTCCCCGTAGACTCTGTGTTAAGCGTCCGCGCTTCGTTATAAAAATTATGCGGTTTCATCCCAGTCATTGCGGGGTTTAACCCAAGTCAAGAATTGCAGGTTTGATACAATGAAAACCCCCCTTATTCTTTCCACTGTCGCGGCCACCGCGGGTGTATTCTATTTCGCAGTACAATCCGCACCGACAGCGCAAGACCCGTCTATCGCTGAAAACGCAGCGCAGGAATTGGCGGCCTTGCAGACCCAATTCGACACGGAACGAGCGGCGCTGACAGAACAAACCGCCGCGTTGAACGCGCAAATCGCCGAAATCGAAGGGGCTGGTCAGGGCCAACAAGACGCGCTGGATGCCGCAATCGCCCAACGCGACCAACTGACGGCTGAACTGGACGAAGCGACGCAGAAATTGACCGCTTTGACCGACGAAAACGCAACGCTTGTAGCAGACAAAGACGCGTTGGCAGCTGATATGGCGACGCTGCAATCTGACATGGATACGCTCAACGCCACGTCAGGCGATGCGTCAACCGAATTGACAGCGCTCACCGATCAGATTGCAGCGGGTCAGCAGGAACTGGAAACGTTGCAGGCCACAATGGCAGATATGCAAGCAGAACAAGGCACGTTGAACGACACCATCGCAGCGCTCGAAAGCGAACGCGATACCTTGATCGAAACGGTCGCAAACCTTGAATCCGTCACTGCAAGCGACGCCGACACAATTGCCGCCCTTGAGACTGAAAAATCCGAGCTGGCAGAAACCGTCGCAACGCTGGAACAATCAGCAACCACAACAGCAGCCGTGCCAGACACCCAGATCGCTGAACTGGAAGCACTGGTCGCAGAAAAAACAGAAGCCGCCGAAGCCGCAACCGCCAATGCAACCGACCTTGGCGAAAAAGCAGCCGCTTTCGCAGCCGAAATCACAACACTGCAGGCCGCATTGACCGCACGTGACACGGAAATCGAACAGCTTAGCGCGGCATCCCCCGCACAAGCGTGCCAAGACCAAACCGATGCCGCTTTGGCAGACGGTGCAGTCAGCTTTGCCAACGGCACACCCGTGCTTGATGATGCAGCCGATGCGACGCTAGACGCCATTGCAGCCATTGCCATTGCCTGCGCAGAGCAAGGTCTGACGCTTGAAATCGAAGGCCACACTGGCGGGTCCGGCGGCGAAGCGACCAATCTGCTGCTCAGCAACGGACGCGCAAAAGCTGTCGAAACCTACCTGACGAATGCAGGTGTGCCAGCAAATGCCATCCGCTCTGTCGGGTTTGGGGGCAACTATCCTATCGCTGACGCCGATCCGGCCCAAAACCAGCGTATCGTTTTTGACTGGGAATAAGATCCCTCACGCCTTTAGAAGAAAGCTTGAAGAGCCATGTTAACACCTTCAATCCATATCCTTACCTTCTTGTCGGCAGCCTTTGTCTTAGGCTTGGCGTTGGGATGGGTCCTGTGGAAATTCAAAACAGAAACCCCAGCTGAATCCGCGGACACAGAAGTCCAGTTCTGGAAACAGCGTTGGGATCAGTCACGGCTGGAACTTGACCGCGAACAAAACAAAATCGAGGCGCTCGAAAAAGAACGGGACACCCTCAAGGACAAACTGAAAAAGCCTACGAAATAACGGCATTTCCAGAAAATGTCGGTAATGGACCTTCACCTGTTCATATCGCTAGTGACATTGCAAAAAGCTTAGCGCAGGCTTGACGAAAGAGGTCGTCAAGATGCGCTATTCTGGTTTCAAAGTGATGTGGGAAGCCCTGACAGGGGACAAAGGATGGACGCCTGCGTGGCGTGATCCTGACCCGCAACCCCATTACGATATCATCATCATCGGTGGTGGCGGGCACGGGCTTGCCACTGCGTATTATCTGGCCAAGGAATTTGGTCAAAAGCGGATCGCAGTGCTTGAAAAAGGTTGGATCGGCGGCGGCAACGTGGGCCGGAACACCACGATCATCCGGTCCAATTACCTGCACGACGGCAATATCCCGTTCTACGAATTTTCGCTCAAGCTGTGGGAAGGGCTGGAACAGGATTTCAACTATAACGCCATGATCAGCCAACGCGGCGTGCTCAACCTCACCCATTCAGACGCGCAAAACGACGCTTACCTGCGGCGTGGGAATGCGATGCGGATGCACGGATCCGATGCGGACATGCTGGACGTCGACCAGATCAAACAGATGTACCCGTCGCTGAACACCACCGACGCGCGATTCCCGATCAAAGGCGGGTTGCTGCAAAAACGGGGCGGCACGGTCCGTCATGACGCAGTGGCATGGGGTTACGCACGCGGGGCCGACAGTCTTGGGGTGGATATCATCCAGAACTGCGAAGTGACGGGTTTCAAGATTGAAAACGGCACGGTCACGGGCGTGAAAACGACGCGGGGCGATATTGGTGCAGGGAAAATCGGCTGCGCCGTGGCCGGATCATCGTCGCGGCTTATGGCAAAGGCGGAAATGCGCCTGCCTATCGAAAGCCACGTCTTGCAGGCCTTCGTCAGCGAAGGTCTGAAACCGATCCTGCCGGGCGTGATCACCTTCGGCGGCGGGCATTTCTATTGCAGCCAGTCGGACAAGGGCGGGTTGGTCTTTGGCGGCGACATCGACGGGTACAATTCCTACGCGCAACGCGGCAATTTGCCTGTGGTCGAAGACGTCTGCGAAGGCGGCATGGCGATCCTGCCGATGATGGGCCGCGCCCGCGTGCTGCGCATGTGGGGCGGGATAATGGACATGTCGATGGACGGATCCCCGATCATCGACAAAACGCATATCGACGGGCTCTATTTCAACGGCGGCTGGTGCTACGGCGGCTTCAAAGCAACGCCCGCTTCGGGCTATTGTTTTGCGCATCTTTTAACGCGCGGTACACCGCACCCGACAGCCGCAGCCTACCGCATGAACAGGTTCGAAACCGGTCATATGATCGACGAAAAAGGGGTGGGCAATCAGCCCAATTTGCATTGATGCGCGTCCTTCCCCTTTCATCCGTTCCGTTCACCGCAGCCGTCCTTCCTAAAGGTGCCGCATGATCATCAATCACCCCCTTCTCGGCCCGCGCGACGCGTCGGAATTCACCTATCTTGGCAGCGCGTCCCTGCTCGACCGGCCTGACCCAGCCCGCGATACCGCAGCTGCAGACTTCCACGATTACGCCTACTTGCGCGACAATCCTGCAGGCTGGCACGACGAATTATGGTTCCACGAAGCGGGCGATCGCAGCTGGTTGGTTGTGACGCGCAACACCCTGACCCACGAAATCGCAGAGGTTCAACTCGCACGCGACGTGGCCCGCCGCCGGGGGCAAGACAGATGACACAAATCAACCGTTTACCCGGCGGCCTGATCGACAAATCGCAGACCCATCAGTTCATGTTCGACGGCAAATTCTACGAAGGCCATCAAGGCGACACGCTCGCCTCTGCCCTGCTGGCCAATGGTGTTCGGCTCATGGGCCGTTCGTTCAAATATCACAGACCCCGCGGACCACTTGCAGCGGGCTCCGAAGAACCCAACGCTCTGGTGTCCTTGCGCGGTGGTGCGCGGGCGGAACCGAATACGCGTGCCACGACTGCCGAACTTTACAATGGTCTGTTGGCCCACAGCCAAAACCGGCTCGGGTCGCTGAGGTTCGACGCACTTGCGATCAATGACGGCCTGTCCAATTTCCTGACCGCAGGGTTTTACTACAAAACATTCATGTGGCCCGCAGCCTTTTGGGAAAAGCTGTACGAACCGATCATTCGCCATGCCGCGGGCCTTGGTGCGCTGTCGGGCAAAGACGATCCGGACACTTACGACAAAGGGTTCCTGCACTGCGATTTGTTAATCATCGGGGCGGGTCCGGCGGGGCTTGCGGCGGCTTTGACCGCTGGGCGAGCCGGGCAAGACGTGATCCTCGCGGACGAAGATTTCCGCATGGGCGGCCGTCTAAACGCCGAAACCTACCAGCTTGGCGATCAGTCAGGCGCGGATTGGGCGGCAACCACTATCGCCGAACTCGCCATCTTGCCCAACGTCCGGCTCATGATCCGCACCACAGTGATCGGGGCCTTCGATCATGGCACTTTTGGCGCGCTGGAACGTGTCAGCGACCACATGCAGACGCCTGATGCAGGCAAGCCCCGCCAAATCCTGTGGCGCATCTACACGCGGCGCAGCCTCCTCGCCGCTGGCGCGATTGAACGGCCTATCGCCTTTGATAACAACGACCGTCCCGGCATCATGCTCGGCTCTGCGATCCGGACCTACGCCAACCGCTACGCCGTCACGCCTGACAAACGCATCGCGATTTTCACCAACAACGATGATGGCCACCGCACCGCCGCTGATCTGCACGCAAAAGGTATCAAAATCAGCGCCGTGGTCGATGTGCGCCCCGATCAACAGCGCAACGAAAACTACGAAGTCCTGCAAGGCGAAGTCATCGACACCAAAGGCCGTCTTGGCCTGACTTTCGCGGATGTCCGGCTAGCCGACGGGTCCATGCGCACGCTTGAATGCGGCGCGCTTGGCATGTCCGGCGGCTGGAACCCCAACGTGCATCTGACCTGCCATCAAGGCGGGCGCCCCGTTTGGAACCCAGACATCGCAGCCTTTGTGCCGGGTGCAACACTTCCCCCCGGTATGACCGTCGCGGGTGCCGCCAGCGGCGCATTTTCCACCCACGCAGCGCTGCAATCGGGCGCGGCGGCGACGGACCTCAAGCCTACGGATCTGCCGCAGGCCGAAGATGCGCCAATCGAGATCAAACCCTTCTGGTACGTGCAGGGCTGCAAACGCGCATGGCTCGATTTCCAGAACGACGTGACGGTCAAAGACGTGAAGCTCAGCCACCAAGAAGGGTTCTGCGCGGTCGAACATCTGAAACGTTACACGACACTTGGCATGGCCACCGATCAGGGCAAAACTGCCAATCTTGGCGGGCTGGCGATCATGGCCGAACTGACCGGAAAAACCATCCCGGAAGTCGGCACTACCATGTTCCGCCCGCCCTACACGCCAACGGCAATCGGGGCCTTCGCGGGCCGTCACGTGGGCAAGCATTTCCACCCGACACGTCTGACGCCGTCCCACGCATGGGCCAAAGAACAAGGCGCGGTTTTTGTCGAAGTCGGCAACTGGATGCGCGCCCAATGGTTCCCGCAAAAAGGCGAAGAAACATGGCGCGACAGCGTCGACCGCGAAGCATTAGCCGTCCGCAATGGCGTCGGCATTTGCGATGTCACCACGCTGGGTAAAATCGACGTACAGGGCACTGATGCGGCGGCTTTTCTCAATAAAATCTACTGCAATGGCATGGGCAAAATCCCTGTCGGACGCACTCGCTACGGGTTGATGTTGCGCGAAGACGGGATCGTCATGGACGACGGCACAGCGGCACGCATGGCCGACGATCATTTCGTTGTCACCACCACCACCGCCAACGCGCTATCCGTCTATCGGCACATGGAATTCGTGCGCCAATGCCTGTGTCCTGATATGGACGTGCAACTGATCTCGACCACCGAAAGCTGGGCGCAATTTGCGGTCGCAGGTCCCAAATCCCGCGATGTGCTAGCGCAGATCGTGGACCAAGACATCAGCAACGATGCGTTCCCCTTTATGGCCTGCGCCGACATCACCGTCTGCGGCGGTTTGCCCGCGCGTCTTTTCCGTATTTCGTTCAGTGGTGAGCTGGCGTTCGAAATCGCCGTACCAACCGCCTACGGCGACGCGCTGATCCGCAGGATTATGGACGTAGGTGCACCCCTCGGGATAACGCCCTATGGCGTCGAAACGCTCAACGTACTGCGCATCGAAAAAGGCCACGTGACGGGCAACGAACTCGACGGGAACGCCACGGCAGCTAACCTTGGCTTGGGGCGGATGGTGTCCCAAACCAAAGACAGTATCGGCACGGTCCTATCGCGCCGCGCAGGGCTGAATGCGAACAACGATTTGCGTTTGGTTGGCATCGTATCCGTTGATCCGTCAGACAAAACACCCGCAGGTGGGCATCTGGTCAACACCGACGATCCGGCAGACGCAGCCCACGATCAAGGCCACGTCAAATCGGCCTGTTATTCGCCCAATCTGGGGCACCATATCGCACTCGGGTTCCTCAAAAACGGCGACAACCGGATCGGCGATACCATGCGGCTTGTGTCGCCCGTGACAGACGTTGATATCGCAATCAAGATCGTCAGCCCGCATTTCATCGATCCACAGGGGGACCGGCTTCGTGCATGATCTGATACCCACCACAGCGCTTGGCGGAACTACCCCGCGCATCGACACATTCGACCACGTCACCATCGCCGAAAATGACGGTTTGGCGCTCGCGTCTGTAGCCGCGCGACTGGGACAAGAAACCGCGTGTCACGCGCATCTGGCAGCACTTCTTGGCGCAGTCCCCGCCCCCGGAAAGGTCGTCCTCCACGATCCCGAAGCGGGTTTCTGGGTCGGGCCGGATCAATGGATCATAGGCGCCCCCCGCGACACACACGCAGACCTTGCCGTGCAGTTGAAAAACCGGTTTGGCGGAACCGCATCCATCACCGATCAATCGGGCGGTTGGGTGGCATTCGACGTTACCGGACCCGCGATGCGCGATCTATGCGAACGCCTGTGTGCCGTGCCCATCCGACGCATGCAATCCGGCGACGCACAGCGCACCATGATCCATCAAATCTCTTGCTTCGTGATCAAACGCGTCGACCCCGACCACATCCGTGTCCTTGGTCCCCGCGCATCGGCAGGGTCGCTGCATCACGCATTGATCACGGCGGCAGCGGCGCTTTAGCTCGCGTCGTTGATCGCCTGCCAAACCTCTTGGATGACATCCAACGCCAGCATTACATCATCGCGGGTCGTATCGAACTGGCCGACCTGAAACCGGATGATTTTTTGCCCATCAAACGCGCCTTGGGTCACGTAAATCCGACCGTCATCATTCAGCGCATCAACAAGCGTTTGCTGCATCGCATCGTCGCCCGGACAGCGGAACGAAAACAGGCTGAACATTGGTTCTGTCGTGATTTCGAACCCGTCAAGTTCACGGATCGCAGCACATAATTCACCTGCCCACAGCACGTGGTTCCGCATCCGTGTCCGCAGGCCGTCCAATCCATAAGACCGGATCAGGAACCAGATTTTCAGCGCCCTGAACCTGCGCCCAAGCGGGATCGTCCACTCCGAATAGTTCGTGACCGCTTCGCCCGTGGTCTTAAGGTATTCCGGTTCGATTTTCAGCGTATTCAACTGCGGCGCTGCATCCCGCAAAAACTGAACAGAACAGTCGAACTGCGCCCCCAACCATTTGTGCGGGTTGAAAACGATGCTGTCGAACCTTTCGACGTCTTCCCAGAAATCAGCTCTGAATTCAGGACAAATCATTGCCGATCCGGCCCAAGCTGCATCCAGATGGGTATACAGATCATGGGCCTTCGCGACCGTCAAAACAGGCCCCAACGTATCGCACGCCCCGATCCCCGTCCCGCCCGTAATCGCGATGATGCCAGCAGGCGTATGACCGGCGGCAATATCAGCCTTAATCGCGGCATCGAGCGCATCAGGATCAATACCGTAACGCGGCCCCAGCGTGCTGATTTTCACCAGATTATCCTGCCCGATCCCCGCGACCCAACAGGCCCGATCAATCGACGAATGCACCTGATCCGAACAGTAGATCCGTAGGGCCCCCTTCCCCGCCAATCCATCACGGTTGCCGGTGTATCCGGTGGCCCGTTCGCGCATCGTTAGCACGGCAGACAGGGTCGCAGACGACGCGCTGTCTTGGATCACGCCGGTGAACCCGTCGGGCAGTTGCATCGCTTGGCGCAACCAATCGATCATCACGCCTTCGACCTCGGTTGCAGCAGGCGACGTTTGCCACAACATGCACTGGGCGGCGACCGTGTTGACCAGTTGTTCAGCAAGCATCGACGGCGGGCTCGCATTCGCAGGGAAATAGGCAAAGAAACGCGGGTGCTGCCAATGGGTCATACCGGGCATCACGATGGTCTCGAAATCATCCATGATCGCGTCCATCGGCTCTGGCCTCTCAGGCGGGGCTATAGGCAACTGCGCGGCGATGTCCCCTGCCCTTGTCTGGGCACGCACAGGACGCTCACGCAGTGATTTGTGGTATGCACCACCCCATCGGGCAATGTGTTCGCCCCACCGCGTGTAATCGTCCCAGTTCATCGCGCAGGCAACCGTGTCGCGCCATCCAGCCGGATCACCGTGCCGTTTAGGTAGGGATTGCGCACGATATCACCCGCCAATTGGGCAAACTCAGCGGGATGACCCAAGCGCGCCGGATGCGGGATATTCTTCGTGATCGCAGCCGTCGTTTCATCCGGCAGGCTTTCCATCATCGGCGTGTTGAACAGACCGGGGGCTATCGCCATCACGCGCACACCCGGTTTGGCCAATTCGCGGGCGGCAGGCAGGCACATGGACGCAATCGCGCCCTTTGATGCGGCATAGGCCGACTGACCGATCTGACCGTCCTCATAGGCGGCAGAGGACGTGTTAATCACCACACCGCGTTCACCATCCGCAAGCGGGTCCATCTCAAGCATCGCTTGCACGGCATAGGTCATCACGTTGTAAGATCCGATCAAGTTCACCTCGATCACACGACGGAACAGATCAACAGATGTCTTGCCTTCACGGCCCACAATCCGCGCGGCATGGGCCAGCCCGGCGCAGTTCACCGCAACCCGTGGGCCCTGCCCAAAATGATCGGTCACCGACCTGATGCAATCCGCGACCATCGCTTCGTCACTGACGTCGCATTTCACCGCAAATCCGCCAATCTCGGCGGCAACAGCGGCCCCACGATCTGCATCAAAATCAAAGATCGCAACCTTCGCGCCAAGATCGGCAAAGTGCCGCGCGGTGGCTTCACCCAGACCGCTTGCACCACCAGTGACCACTGCCACCTGTCCTGAAATATCCATTGTCTTCCTCCCTTAAAACCACGGGATCGCAAACAGCGTGATCGCGGGAAAAGCGACCAGCAGAACGACCCGAAATAGATCCGATGCAATAAAGAATAGCACCGCTTTATAAGTCTCTAACATGGGGGTATCGCGGTCCATCGCGCCAATGATGAACAGGTTCATCCCTACGGGTGGCGTGATCAAACCGACCTCGACCACGATCAGAACCAGAATGCCAAACCAGATCGCAATCTGTTCGGTATTGATCCGGTTCAACGCACCGTTATTTGCACCACGAATACCCAGTTCGCGCAACATCTCGCGCGGCAGTTCATTCCCCGCAGCAAGCACCGCTTTTGCTTCTGCCATCAACGCAGGGGGCGCATCCAAAACAGTGTCTAACTTGGCAGAATGCAGTTCAACCATCGTCACAAACTGAAAATCGAGCCCCTGCATAATCGGCCAGAAAATAGGGATCGTCAGCAGGATCATCGACAGGCTATCCATCAAGCAACCTAGCAGCAGATAGAACACCAAAATCACGATCAGCACGACCCACGGGCTCAGCCCCTGTTCGACCACCCATGCGGCCGCGTCTTGCGGGACTTGGGTCAATGCAAGGAACCCGTTGTAAAACGCCGCCCCCAACACGATGAAAAAGATCATCGCAGTCGATTTTGCCGTCACGCGAAAGCTTTCGCCAAGCGTCGCGAACTTCAAACCGCCGCTGGCCCACGCGATGAAACCGGTACCGAATGCGCCGACCGCAGCGCCTTCTGTCGGGGTGAACCAGCCCGCGTAAATCCCGCCAACAACGAGACTAAACACCGCTAAAACGGGCCAAACGGCAAAAACGGCACTGAACCTATCTGCGTATGGAATGCGCGGTCGTGTGCCCGCGCTGTCAGGTTTCAGGCGCACATAGACCGAGACCGCCAAAACATACCCCAGCGCTGCAATAATCCCCGGCACAAAGGCCGCCAGAAACAGCTTTGCGATGTTCTGTTCGGTCAGGATCGCATAGATCACCAGCACCACAGACGGCGGGATCAGGATGCCCAATGTGCCGCCCGCAGCCAATGTCGCGGACGCAAAGCCGCCGGAATAGCCGTAACGTTTCATTTCAGGCAGCGCCACGCGGCTCATGGTGGCGGCCGTGGCCAATGACGACCCGCAGATCGACCCAAAGCCTGCACAGGCCCCAATCGCGGCCATGGCAACGCCGCCCTTCTTGTGGCCTAGCCAACTTTCGGCGGCTTTGAACAACGCTTGGCTCATCCCGCCCAAGGTCGCGAAATGGCCCATCAACAGGAACATCGGAATGATCGACAGCGAATAGCTGGAAAACGTCGTGTAGGTTTCGGATTTCAGACGGGCAAAGGCGATCAACCCACTGCCGTTGACCATCCAAAGCCCCGCAAACCCCACGCTAAACATCGCAAGGCCAATCGGAACACGCAGGAAAATAAGCCCCAGCAAAACCGGAAATGACATGGCGCCAATAAACAGATCCGTCACGTGTCAGCGCCTTGCAATTGGGGCAGCTTATCTTCGCCCGCGATCACCGAAAACACGCGCATTCCTGCAATATAGACACTAACCACAGCGGAAATCCCGGCGCCGATCATGCAGGACGCATATCCCCACCACACCGGAAATTCGATCAGAAAAGACGTCTGTCCCGACCGCAGTTTGCTTTGCATACCCGCAAACAATTGCTCCGCGATCACGACCAACACAGCAGCGAACAACAGATCGATGCACATCTGCAAAACGCGATCTGTGCGGGGTGACAAACGTTGGGTGAAGACATCCACCGTCGCGTGGCTGCCCGTGATCTGACACAGCGGCAGAAACGCGAAAATGGCAAAAGCGACGCCCGCTTCGACAAGTTCAAAATCGCCGGTGATTGGGCCTGCGCCAAACAACCCATTCATGCTGCGGCCTGCGATCGACAGGCACGTCATCACGATCAAAAGCGTCAGCGTGACACCGCCAAGATAGGCCATCACGCGCGAGATAGAGTAGAAAAATGCGTACATTCTGGCCTCAACAGACGCCCCGATGATTGCAATCGGAGTGTCCTGATTTTGTGATCTTAATAATCGGTCGTCGCACCAGCGCACGACCCGGACATCAATGCACGCGCCTCATCAATCAAGGCCTGACCATCGCGGCCCTGCTCTGACATCTCGGCAACCCAATCCGTGTAAATCGGCTGGACAACAGGCCACCAATCGGACGCTGCGGTCTCCGCATCAATCGTGATGATGTTGTTGCCAGCGTCATCCGCAATCGCACGGGCGGGCGCATCGGCAGCTTCTTGTGTGATGCCCGCAAAGACCGAAAATTCCAGACCGGAATTCGCATCCATGATCGCCTGCAGATCAGCAGGCATTGCCGCGTATGAATCGTTGTTCATGGCAAGAACGAAGGTCAGGTTATACAGCGCCGGACCTTCAAATTCCGTGTGGTTTTCAACCAGTTCAGGGATCTTCAAGGCGGTCGTGACTTCCCACGGGATCGTGGTCCCGTCGATCACGCCTTTGGACAACGCTTCTGGCACAGCAGGCACAGGCATCCCGACGGGTGTCGCACCACCGCGTTCCAGCAACTGGTTCACAAGACGCGACCCACCGCGAATTTTCATGCCTTCCAGATCGGCGGGCACCTCAACAGGATCAGCCGTGTGGAACATGCCCGGACCATGTACCCATGTGCCAAGAACATGCACATCGGCAAATTCTTCCTGCATGTGCGCTTCATACATCGTCCAATAGGCGCAGGACGCTGCACTTGCGTCTTCAACCATGAACGGCAGCTCAAAAACTTCCGTCGTTGGGAAACGGCCAGGCGTATAGCCAACCACGGTCCAAACGATATCCGCAACACCATCAATTGCTTGATCCATCAGTTCGGGCGGGGCACCACCGAGCGCCATTGACGCAAAGCGTTCGACCTTGATACGGCCATCAGATGCGGCTTCGACTTTGTCCGCCCAGACGTCAAGGATCTTTGCTGGAACAACAGCTTGCGCAGGCAAAAACTGGTGCAGATTGAGCGTAACGTCTTGGGCCAAGGCCCCCGTCGCAGACAACGCTAGTGTCGCAGCACCCAAAGCGGTTTTCGTGTGGAACATCAATTATCCTCCCCTTGTTGCACAAAGTCTGGCACATCTGTTTCCCGTTGTCCCGCGCAAATGATCAGGCCAATCCCCCTCCGGCAGACGACAGGATCACCGCGATTTTGCTTGGTACTTCTGAACAATCTTGGCGATTTCGCCCAACATAGGCTCTAAATCCGCCTCTGCGATCTGGGTTTGCTTCATGCTGATATCATACCCGCGCGGGCCAAGTTTGGCGGCCATCCGCACACCGCGAACATCATAGGGCTGGGTGTATTCGCCTGTCAGTGCCTTCGGCAGCAGTGGGGTCACCCGTTCGCCGCGTTTCAGTTTGGGGATCATCGCACGATAGCTGCGTTTCGGGGCTGTCGCGATATCAACCTGATCCATGATCTGCTGACGATATTCGAGGCACGCTAGACCCAACGAAACATCACCCTGCCCGACCCCAAGACGTGCTGCGATTTCGGCCTGCGTCAGCTCACCCAAACTGCGCGCTAGCAAACCAATAGAAATCAGTTCTTCGAACCCGTTCAGGTTCCGACGCATCGTGTTTTCGTGGAACCGTTCTTCAAGATCGGCAAGACCCTGATCGCCCTGCGTCGTGCTGATAATCGCAAGCACGGGCTGACCCAACGCGCGACACGCCTCTAGCCTGCGACGGCCCGATTGGATCATAAACTGATCGCTGGTTTTCAATGGGTTCGCTTGGTCCGGTGTCCAATCTTCATCCACAGGACGAACACGAATTGGCTGCGTCTGACCACGGCGTTTAATGTTGGCTTTTAGCGCCGCGAAATCTTCGTCTTCTTGCCACGGAGATAATCGGTCGCTGCCGACCTGATCGACGATCTGCGCAGGGTCTAATTCAAGCGAAACCGTGCCCGCCATGACGCCTGCATAAAGCGATCCATGGGCATCTTCGATCCGCTGCTTCAGCATGTTCATCGCCGAACCGGCCCACATGCCACCCATGCTGCCCTTGCGGTCTTTTTCAGGCTCTACAGGCGGCGTTAGTATCTCTTCGGGGATCGTCGCGTCGAGTTTGCGTTTGCGGGCCATCAGCTCCAGCGCTCCTCTATGAATGTTTTGGCAAAGCCTTTCGTTGGGAGATCCGGCCAGACCTTTTGCACCAGTGCGTCATTCACCGCGTTGGCATTTGCCATGAACGCTTTTGCCGACGCACGGCGGGTCTTGGGCGGCAGGTATTCGTAGATGCTTTTGTATTCCTCAGCCGCGTTCGCAATCGCATCAGATCGGGTGTACCAGACCTGCATGACCTCGCGTGGGGCCTTGCGATACAGGTCCAAAATCTGGTCCGTATCTTGGCTATTTTGTTCCTGCACGATGGTCGGAAGAACCGCATGTTCGCCCTTACCGATCTCAATATCCGCTTCGAACCCCATGATGAACTCAAGGTATTCGCCGATGTTCGACACATAGGTCGCAAGCGTAGCTAGATCGAAGCCCTTCATCGTCTGCGGGATAATAACGTTGTCCGCCGCGACCAATCCGTTCAACTGCATCAACGTCAGCGACGGCTGCTGATCAATGACAATCACATCGACCGTTTCGTTCAACGCTTCTTCATATTTTGCGATATCAAATTTGCCGTTATCACCGCGGAGATCATCCAGCGCCGTTTTCGGCCCGTTGCCCTCATCCCACGTTTTGATCGCATCTTTCAGGACGCGGTACACGGGCACTTGGGTGCTTTGCGACATGAAGAACAGGCTGATATCGCCGTTCTGAATATTCGCGCCACCGGGAATCAATTTGATACCGGGCCAAGGCGTGCCCTGCCAAATCGCATCCAGCGCGGTCGCATCACGGTTTGTTAATTTATCTGCACCAGGTTCATCTACGCCCATAAAGTCGGCAAGCGTTGGTGTATCCGGTTCAAACAGCGGCAACTTTTCGTCTGCGAAATACAGGCTAACCGTAGCCTGCGGATCGGCATCAATCACACCAACCCGCAAACCGTAATGCAGGTTCACGTACTGGGCGAAATGCGCGGCGCTAAGCGATTTACCGGTCCCGCCTTTTTGTGCACCAAACGTCACGACCTTCACTGGCTGATCTTTTGTCCGCCAATGCATGTAGGGGCGTTTGGCGGCAGGGTTCGACCCTATGATCGCGCGGATCAACATGATCTCGGACGGTGAAAATGTCCGCTCGCGCCCCCGCTTTTCGCCCTCGGGAAACCCCGGTTCTTCGTTTGATATGCGCGTCAGGTAGGTCGTGTCGACGGACAATAGCCCTGCGACTTCGACCATCGAAAACCGACGAGCAACGCGCGTGCGCAAGGTTAGGTCGCGCTGCAACTTTGTGTTCACCGCACCCATAACGCGGCTCATGTTGCGAATGAATTGTTCGAATTGCCCGTAAGCCATCAAGTTATATCCACGGATATATTGTTATCCAGCCGCAAAAGTTGCGGATAGTTTTGTTGCGCCTAAACAATCGGAGCGCGGCGATTTCTGCAAGGTCTTTTGTGCTAACTCCCAACGCTTCAGGTGCGATTTAAGCAGGATTCCTTTTTGTTGATCAGTCACAACCTTCGCTGCTTTGATCAGTTTCGCGAATTGTTCATCGCTTGGTGGCCGCCGCCAATGGACTTCCCAAGTCTTTTCGACGTGCGCTAATAGTTGATCAAGGTTGGCCTGAGAATACCCGGCTTTGACAAGGTATTTAGCCTGTTCGGTCAACGCTTGTTCATCTGTCGCGACCCGAAGTTTACGCCAAGTGGCCCGAAGCGCAGAAATTATATCCGCGGATATAGCCAAGTCACCGGCCGCAGCATTCACAGCATATTCACTGTTGGATAGGGTATCCGCCGACGGGAACCGCGCAACGGTAGGGTAGGGGGCACCGCGAAAACAAGCAGCCCAATCATCCAACAATTTGTCCAAAACACAAACCGCCGCAGGCGTAAGTTGATTTAAATGACTCTGTTTTTTAGATTCTCTAAGGCGTTCATCCTGCTGAACACTGCGTTCATTTTTCTGAACAACTTTGCCGGTAAGCGAAGCGCGCCAATCCTTCCAAAAAGTCACCTGATATTTGAGACGATAGTTGTAACCGTTAGCCGTCTTCTGCTCTGTCGTCGTGACCAAATCAGCCGCGCGTAGGTCTTTGATATAGCCGGAAATGGCGGATTTTGATCGCCCCAAACGGTCACTGAGCTGGTCAAGGGACGGCCAGCAAAAGCCGTCCGCGTTCGCCATGCGACACAGTTCGACCAAAAGCCGGAACGCGCCGGGGGTGAGATCAAGTTCTAGGACTTCGACGGGCAGGGCGACAAAGCCTTTTGCGCGGTCGAAAGTGGGATGCTCGGACATAATTTCCTCGTTTTCGCAAAGCTATTGCTTGCGAATTTTATGCCACGGCGCTAATATCAGGGTAGAACAGATGATAAGCCCGTGGGGTTTGTTATTGACCAAAGCCGAGTGGTTGCCGCCGCTCGGCTTTGACGTTTTTAGCGCATGTTGATGGCTCCGCTGTGGATGGAGATCAGCAACACGGGTGCGGGCCGCGCTACGCGCGGTTGCAAGAGAAATGATTGGTGCCTACGCATATAGGTGTCCGCCTGATGGTCGGCCTTTGGCCGCTTATTCTTGGTATTTGTCTCTATATAGCCCGAAAAGCCATGACAATGGCAAGATTTTCTTTGCTTTGCGCGTGCGGCACATTTGTCTGTGGATAACTTGCTGAAATCTTTGATAAAATGGTGCACAGCAGCAAATGTCAGGAAAATGTTCGAATAGTGAAATTGCCGAAAAGCATCGGCCCCCTGCGCGAATCTTGCGACAGGGCAGGGGCGATTCTGCTTAGCTGGCGGCGACGGATCGTGCCGCTTCGAACTGCGACAGGTACACATTGCCCGTGAGGTCGGACAAGAAGTGCTGTTTTTGCAGGCGGTCCATCACGGGGCCTTTGACCTCTGACAGGTGCAATTTGACGTCCATCTCGCGTAGGCGTTCGTTGATTGCTTCGAGCGATTCAAGTGCGCTGAGGTCGATTTCGTTAATCGCGGAGCATTGCAAAATGACGTGCCGGATTGCTTTATCACCTGCGACGCGGGTCTGGATTTTGTCTTCCAGATAGCGTGCGTTTGCGAAGTACAGGCTTTCGTCCACCCGCAAAGTCACAACGTTAGGGTCTGTTTTCACGTCATGACGCAGGATGTTGCGGTAGTGTTCGGTGCCGGGAACCTGCCCGACTTCGGCGATATGCGGTTTGGACGATTTGTAGAGATGTAGCAGGATCGACAGCCCGACGCCTGCGGACACGCCAACCTCAACCCCCAATGCGAGGGTCGCGAGGATCGTGGCGAGCACGGCTGCGAAATCGGCTTTGGAATAGCCCCAGCTACGTTTCAGGATCGAAAAATCCACAAGGCTGAGCACTGCGACGATGATGGTCGCGGCGAGCGTGGCTTTCGGCAAGAAATAGATCAGGGGGGTCAACGCAAGGGCGGCAATGGCGAGGCCCACTGCGGTGAATGCGCCAGCGGCAGGGGTTTCCGCGCCTGCGTCAAAGTTCACGACGGACCGTGAAAATCCGCCCGTAACCGGGAAGCCACCCGTCAGCGATGCGCCTATGTTGGCGGCCCCAAGCCCGATCAGTTCTTGGTCAGGGTCGATGCGCTGACGTTTCTTTGCGGCCAAGGTTTGCGCCACGGATATCGATTCAACGAAGCCAATGATCGAGATCAAGAAGGCGGGCAGCAGCAGTTGGCTGAGCAGGGCAGGGGAAAACGATGGGAGCGTGAGGGGTGGCAAACTTTGTGGGACGTCACCGACGATTTTGACGCCAACGTCATTCAGATTGAACAGCCAAACGGCGAGCGTCGTTGCGACGACCACAAAAACCGGGCCGGTTTTGACGAGAACGCCGGTTAGGCCAGCGCCGAAACCAAGGCTCTGTAACAGGGGTTTTAGGCCCTTCCGCACCCAAAACAGGAATGCTGTCGCGACAAAACCGATGATCGCGGTGATCCAGTTTACCTCTGGCAGGTGCTGGATGATCGAAATGACGAGTTCCAACAAATTATGTCCGTGGGCATCAATGCCAAGGATGTGTTTCAGCTGGCTGGCTGCGATGATGATACCGGATGCAGTGATGAAACCTGCGATGACAGGGTGTGACAGAAAATTAGCCACGAATCCGAGCCTAAACAGGCCCATTGCGAGCAAAATCACCCCTGAAAGAGCGGCGAGCGATAGGGCCGCGACCGCATATCCCATCGTGCCTTGTTCGACGATGTTGGACAACGCAGCGGCTGTCATCAGCGACACAACGGCGACGGGGCCCACGGCCAGCGCGCGGCTGGTGCCGAAGATGGCGTATAGAATGATCGGCGCGATAGAGGCGTAAAGGCCTGCCTCGGGCGGCAGGCCCGCAAGCAATGCGTAGGCCAGTGATTGCGGGATCAACATGATCGTGACGATCAACGCCGCGACGAGGTCATTGGAAAAAGCGGACCGGTTATAGGCCTGCCCCCATGTGAGAATTGGCAGATAAGTGGACAGTGTCATGGTGACCTCGGGTGATTAAATGGTCGCCCCTGCCTGTTCGCATCAGGGACGACCTAAGGCATTACGAAACGGTGATCTTTTCAGGCTTGGCCATCCATTCACGCCCTTTCAGCATGCCTTTCCAGTAAACAGGTGGCAGCATCTTTTCCTTCAGGAACCATGCAGCCCGTGTGGGTTTTGTGCCGTCGAGCAACGCTTTGGGGAAGCTGGGCAGCATTGTCCCGCCATACCCAAATTCGGCCAACACGATTTTGCCGCGTTCCACGGTCAGCGGGCAGGATCCGTAGCCGTTGTATTGCGCGACCGGTGATCCGCCGTTGATGTCGGCCATGATGTTTTCGGCGACGATCGGCGCTTGGATCCGCGCGGCGGCGGCGGTTTTGGCGTTGGGTGCGTTCATCACATCGCCCAGCGACCAGATGTTGTCGTAGGTTTTGTGGCGCAGGGTGCTTTGGTCCACATCGACCCAACCTGCCGCATCGGCCAGTGGTGACACGCGGATGAAATCAGGTGCCGTTTGCGGCGGGCAAACGTGCATCATGTCGAAATCCATTTCGACCCGTTCAACCGGTGTGTCGGGTTTTGCCACGTCAAACCAAGCCTTTTTCGCAGGCCCGTCGACCGCCACAAGTGTATGGAAGAAGTTGAGCGTCGCATCGTATTTCTTGACGTAATCCATCAGCGCAGGGACGTAATCCTTGACCCCGAACAACACGCCACCTGCGTTGTTGAACTGGATGTCGATGTTGTTGAGAACGCCGCGCCGGTGCCATGCGTCTCCGGACAGATACATCGCCTTTTGCGGCGCGCCCGCACATTTGATCGGCATTGGTGGCTGCGTAAAGATCGCGCGACCCGATTTCATGTTCTCGACCAATTCCCACGTATAGGGGGCAAGATCGTAGCGGTAGTTTGAGGTCACGCCGTTCTGGCCAAGGGTGTCGACAAGGCCGTCGATCTTGTGCCAGTCCAGCTTGATGCCCGGACACACGATCAAGCGGTCATATTTCACCACGCGACACCCATCGAGGATGACGGCGTTATTAGCAGGTTCGAACGCGGCGACGGCGGATTTGATCCAATGCACGCCATTGGGGATCAGCGATCCCATGGTGCGGGCCGTGTCTTGGGCGTCGAAAATGCCGCCGCCGACCATCGTCCAACCGGGTTGGTAATAGTGGATATCAGCCGGATCGATGATCGCGATCTCTAGATTTTCGCGGCGTGATTTCAGGCTGGCAGCAGCGGCAATACCGCCTGCACCGGCCCCGACGATAACGATGTCGTATTGCGCGTCGCATGTGTCCGTTGGCGTTTTGCCGCCGTTCACGATCCGGCGAACCACGCCGCCCATGTCGTAACCCGCCGCTTTGGTCGCGGCGAGAATATCGGCAAGGGTGCGTTTCTCGGCTTGGCCGAGCGACCAAAGCGTGGTGGACCGTGTACCTGTCCGGCAATAGGCCAGCACCGGACCCGGCAATTCGGTCAGCGCGGTGTCAAAGGCGTCGGCGTCGTCATCGGACACTTTGCCAGGGGTGATTGGCTGATAAACAGCTTCGATCCCATGCTTTTTCGCAGCTTTGGCGATTTCGTCAAAGGTCGGTTGATCCGCCCCTTCGCCATCGGGGCGGTTGCAGATGATGCCGCGAAAGCCGGCGTCTTTGATGGCCTGCATATCGGCCGCATGGATTTGGGCGCTGACCGAAAGGCCAGCGGTAAGTGTCTTCATTTCCATTGTTCTAACCTGACTTAGATGCCGTTTACGGGAACTTTGAGCATTGGATTGCCGTCTTTGTCTGTCGGCACTTCACCTGCGCGCATGTTCACTTGCAGTGACGGGATGATCAGTTTTGGTACGGCGAGCTGTGCATCGCGTTCGGTTCGGAACTTGATGAAATCTTCACGGGACTTGCCGCCGCCAACGTGGATGTTGTCACGTTTTTGTTCGCCGACAGTGGTTTCCCATTCGATCGCGCGGCCGTTCGGGCCATAGTCGTGGCACATGTACAGGCGCATGTCGTCTGGCAGCGCCAGCACTTTTTGGATGCTGTCGTACAATTCGCCCGCGTCGCCGCCCGGGAAATCGGCCCGCGCTGATCCGCCGTCGGGCATGAACAATGTGTCGCCTGCGAAGGCCGCGTCGCCAGCCACATGCACCATACAGGCCGGCGTGTGACCCGGTGTGTACATCGCAAATGCGGGCATTGTGCCAATCATGTAGCCGTCGCCGTCTTTGAACAACGCATCAAACTGTGATCCGTCGCGTTCGAATTCGGTGCCTTCGTTGAAGATTTTGCCAAACGTTTCCTGAATGACCAAAATCTTTTCACCAACACCGATTTTGCCGCCCAGTTTGTCTTGGATGTAGGGGGCCGCACTAAGGTGGTCGGCGTGAACATGGGTCTCAATAATCCAGTCAACAATCAGGCCGCGTTCCTTGATTTCGGCGATCAGTTTGTCGGCGGCTTCATAGGTGATCCGGCCCGCAGCATAGTCGATATCCATGACGCTATCGATGATCGCGCAGTGGTCGCTGTTGGGATCTTTCACGATATAGGTGATCGTGTTTGTGGCTTCGTCAAAGTGGGCCGAAACATCGGGTTTGACGGACATATCAACAGGATAGTTCATGAATATACCTCGTTTTGGTTGGGCGCGGACAGCGGTGATTCTGTCTTTGCCTGTAAAAGCTATATCTTATGTAGTCCTTTTGCCGGATATCTTTGGTGATATTGTCACCAAGCCAGAGAAACCTTTACGTATTATGATTTGCGAGCTTTTCGAGTTCGACCCTGTTGCGCAAACTGACCTTGCCACGCGCTTGTTCGATCCAACCGCGCCGCTGAAATTCTTGCAACTGGCGTGACACGACTTCGCGGGCGGTGCCCAGTTCGACGGATAGTTTCTGATGCGTCGTGGCGATGTCGTCTTTCCCGTCCGACAAAGCGATCAGTTTGTCGGCGAGCCGCACATCAAGCCGTTGAAACGCGACTTCGTCGATCATCAAGAACAGATCGGTGATCCGTTTGGAAAACGCCGCGAAAACGAAGTCACGGAAATCTTTGGATTGCGATACCAGATCGTCAAACACGCTACGCGGCACGGCGGCGGCTTGCACCATGGTTTCTGTGATCCCTTCCGCCGAATAATCGTCGTAGGCCAAAAGGCAGGCGGTGGTCAGCACGCAACTTTGCCCCGCGTTGATCCGGTAGAGAACGATTTCGTGGCCCGTTTCCGAGACTTGTTGCACCCGCACCGTACCGTCCAACAGGAACAGCATGTTTTCAGGCGATTTGCCCGGTCCGAACATCATCGTGTTTTTCGGGACTTCGATGATCGTGCTGCGCGACACTAACAGGTCTTTGATCGGGGCCTTGAGCCGCGACAATCCTGGAAAGCGGTCCACCCAAAGGTCGGTTGTTTCAGTCATGGCGCGGCCTTTTCACGTGGAAGTTCAAGCGGTGCGATCCGGTCAAGCAGTTGTCCCTTGTTCGCAGAAATATCCGCGATTGTCAGGTCATCTAATACGGCCATGAAGGCTGCGGTGGCTTCCTGCATTTTGCGCGACAAGATACAGATGCCCATCAGCGGGCAGGTGTTTTTTTCGGGGTTGAAGCATTCGACAACGTCCAACGGTCCTTCGGTGATGCGCACCACATCACCCACGATAATATCCTTGGCGTCACGCGCCAGCCGAAACCCGCCACCACGCCCGCGTACCGTTTCAAGATATCCTGCACGTCCCAATTCATGGACGATCTTCATAATGTGAGGGCGGGACAGATTGTGAATTTTCGCCACATCATCGACCCGCACAAGGTCTGGCGATTTCAGCGCGGCGAGTTGGAGAGATCGCATCGCGTAGTTGGTATAGCTTGTCAGTTTCATGGGTGCATCCTGTTGCCGCACCTAAAAGATACATTCAAGGTATTGCTTTTGTAAATGGGTAGGTCTACATCCCGTTTAAACCACTATTTCAAATATAGGATAAACGACATGAGCCTTCGCATCGGTGACACCGCCCCGAACTTTGACGCTGACACAACCACTGGCCCGATTAACTTTCACGATTGGATCGGTGACGATTGGGCGTTCTTTTTCAGCCACCCCGCTGATTTTACCCCTGTGTGCACCACAGAGATGGGCCGCACATCACAGCTTGCCGAACAATTTGCGTCCCGCGGCGTGAAGCCGATTGGTCTGTCGACGGATACTGTCGCAGAACATGTGAAATGGATCGACGAAGTGAACGACACGCAGAACACAAACCTCGTGTTCCCGATTGTGGCCGACGCGACCCTGACCGTCGCCAAAGCATACGACATGATCCACCCCAGCGAGAGCGAAACCGCCGCTGTCCGGTCTGTGTTCATCATTGATCCGAATAAGGAAATCCGCCTGACCATGACTTATCCGATGAGCGTCGGTCGGAACTTTGACGAAATCCTACGTGTCATTGATGCCCTGCAGACCGGCGATAAATACAAGATCGCCACACCTGCGGATTGGACGCCGGGCGACGATGTTATCATCCCACCATCGGTGTCGGATGCGGATGCAAAGACTGCATTCCCGCAAGGATTTGAAACGCTGCGTCCTTACCTACGCACGGTCAAAATCTAACCTTTGCGCCCAATTCAATCGGAGACGACCATGACAAAAACACTTCTTATTGCTGCCGCCCTTTCGATCAGCCCGCTTGCCGCTTTCGCAGAAGAAACACCCGGTGCACATTTTCTTTTGAACTGGGATCTGGACGAAGATGGCAGCGTCACAGTCGCAGAGGCGACAACGCGTCGCGGCGACGTTTTCTACATGTTTGACCAAGATGAAAACGACGTCTTGGATGCCGCCGAATATGTTCTTTTCGACGAAACCCGCGCCGCGGATATGGAGAACAATGCAGGCGGCCACGGAAAAGGTGGCCACCGGATGCAGGTTGGACTGACGATGGATTTCAACGATACGGATGCGAACGGCGAAGTGACCCGCGCAGAGTTCCTGAACAACACCGCCCGCTGGATTGCAGATGTGGACCGCGACGGAGACGGTGCAATCACTGCCGCCGACTTTGGCCCGAAACGAAACTGACAAGTGCATCAGGTGCACTATATCGTATGGTGCATCTGACCTTACACAATGAGGCATGACAATGTTTGACGGCCTGACTGCTGAAACGCTCGCACGGATGCAATTTGCATTCACGGTGTCGTTTCACATCATCTTTCCCGCGTTCTCGATCGGATTGGCCAGTTTTCTGGCGGTTCTGAACGGGTTGTATCTATGGACCCGCGATCAGACGTATCTGGCGTTGTTCAACTATTGGAAAAAGATTTTCGCCGTGGCGTTCGGCATGGGCGTCGTGTCGGGCATTGTGATGTCCTATCAATTCGGCACGAACTGGTCCGTGTTTTCGGACAAGACCGGACCGATCCTTGGGCCGTTGATGGCCTACGAGGTGTTGTCTGCCTTTTTCCTAGAGGCAGGATTTCTGGGCATCATGTTGTTTGGCCGCGCCCGTGTGGGTGACAAGCTGCATATGTTTGCGACCGCGATGGTGGCGTTTGGCACGTTGATGTCCGCCACTTGGATTTTGTCGGTGAATTCGTGGATGCAAACGCCTGCGGGGTATTCCATCAATGAATTGGGCCAGTTTGTACCCGAAGACTGGTGGGCCATCGTGTTTAACCCGTCGTTCCCATATCGGCTCGTGCATATGGTGTTGGCCGCCTATCTGACGACTGCGCTGGTTGTTGGCGGGGCAGGGGCGCTGCATTTGCTGCGTGATCGCGCAGATGCCGCCGCGCGCCGGATGTTTTCGATGGCGATGTGGATGCTGATTGTGGTGGCACCGTTGCAAATTCTCGCGGGTGATTTCCACGGTTTGAATACGTTGGAACACCAGCCTGCCAAGATCATGGCGATGGAAG
Source organism: Loktanella sp. F6476L (assembly GCF_023015725.1). Taxonomy (NCBI): domain Bacteria; kingdom Pseudomonadati; phylum Pseudomonadota; class Alphaproteobacteria; order Rhodobacterales; family Roseobacteraceae; genus Loktanella; species Loktanella sp. F6476L. Next base: position 28,569 of record NZ_JALKAR010000013.1, read on the forward strand.
GCCATTACGACAGCCATCCCGACGGTGCGCCGCTGATCCTGTTTGGTATTCCGAATGCAGAAGAAAAGCGGATCGATTACGCGATTGAAATCCCGAAACTGTCGAGCTTGATCCTAAAACACCACCTCGATGCGCCTTTGGACGGGCTTGATACGATCCCTGACGAGGATGAACCGCCCGTCGCGATTGTGTTCTGGAGCTTCCGGGTGATGGTTGGTCTTGGCTTTGCGATGTTGGGTCTGGGTGCGTGGTCATTGTGGCGGCGTGTACGGGGCAAGTTGTACGACGACAAATGGCTGCACCGGGCTTCTATTTTGATGGGACCGATGGGGTTTGTCGCGGTGTTGGCCGGATGGATTACCACCGAAGTCGGGCGTCAGCCATTCACCGTTTACGGGTTGCTGCGCACCTCTGATAGTTTGGCCCCTGTTGCCGCACCTGCGGTTGCCGCATCGTTGCTGGCCTTCATCATCGTCTATTTCTTCGTCTTTGGGGCAGGTACGTTCTACCTGCTGCGGATGATGGGCAAACCGGTTGGCGAGCTTGATCCACTGCGCGGGGATGGCCCAATTCGGACTGCCGGCATCACACCGATCCAGCATACCGAAGTCTACGAAAGGGAACCGTCTGATGTTTGAACTCTCCTTTATCTGGGCAGGTATCATCGCCTTTGCTGTGCTGACCTATGTGATCCTTGATGGTTTTGATCTAGGCGTCGGGATCCTGTTCCCGACAGCCGAAAGCGAACGCGAAAAAGCGACCATGATGAATTCCGTAGCACCCATCTGGGACGGGAATGAAACATGGTTGGTGCTAGGCGGTGGCGGATTGTTTGCCGTTTTCCCGCTGGCTTATGCCGTGATCATGCCTGCGCTTTACATGCCAATTATCCTGATGCTGCTTGCGTTGATCTTTCGCGGCGTGGCGTTTGAATACCGGTGGCGGACGGAACGGTGGAAACCGGTTTGGGACGTCGCATTCTTTGGCGGATCAGTCGTGGCGGCATTTATGCAAGGTATCGCGCTTGGCGCGTTGGTGCAGGGGATCACGGTTGCGGATCGCGCCTATGCTGGCGGCTGGTGGGATTGGTTAAGCGTGTTTTCCGTGCTGACCGGCGTCGCGGTTGTTGTGGGCTACGCATTGCTTGGCGCCACATGGATCATCATGAAAACCGAAGGTGAATTGCAGCGCAAAATGCAGCGGTATGCGTGGTATCTGGGGGCGGGCACGTTGGCCTTTATTGGCCTGGTTAGCATCCTGACGCCGTTCCAAGATGCGGTGTATTTTGAACGCTGGTTTGCAATGCCGAGTGTATTCCTGAGCGTGGGAATGCCCGCGGCGGTTCTTGTGTCGGCGTGGGCGTTGTTCACAGGGCTGAACGCGGGCCGCGATGCGCAACCGTTCTTGGCGGCCTTGGCGATCTTTGTGCTGTGTTTTGTCGGGATCGGGATCAGCTTTTACCCGAACATCGTCCCGCCAAGCCTGACCATCGCCGAAGCAGCGGCCCCCGACGAAAGCCTGCGCTTTGCGCTTGTCGGCACGGTCGTGCTGGTGCCGATGATCCTGATTTATACCGCCTACGCCTATTGGGTGTTTCGCGGGAAAATCGACCCTGACGAAGGGTATCACTGATGAAACGGATCGCATGGTTTATCGCGATCTGGATCGCAAGCGTGGCGGTGCTGGGCATCGTCGCGTTTGCGATCCGCACAGTGTTGTTGTGATCTAGGTCGCTGCATCATCTGTGCGCCCTTTGTGTCGGTGCGAATAAATTTGACGGAATCAATCCGTTTCGACAACGTGCTCTGAACTAAATACAAACAGGGGCGCGGAACGTGAGCGACACCAAACTGAATTACATCGCTGGAGCATGGGTTGCCGGTGACAGTGAGATCGAAAACCGCAATCCGTCTGATGTGACGGATCTGGTTGGGATGTTCACGCAGGCCCGTGCGGATCAACTTGATCTGGCGATTGAAAAAGCCCACGCCGCACAACGCGAATGGGCGGCATATGGTTTGGAACGTAAGCAGGCCGTCCTGAATGCAATCGGGACAGAAATGATGGCGCGGGCGGAAGAGCTCGGTACTTTGTTGTCGCGCGAAGAAGGCAAACCGCTGGCCGAAGGGAAAGGCGAGGTGTACCGCGCCGGTCAGTTCTTCACGTATTATGCCGCCGAATGTCTGCGTCAGATTGGCGAAAACGCCGATTCCGTGCGCGATGGTATCGAGATCGACGTGCGCCGCGAACCTGTGGGTCTGGTCGCGATCATTTCGCCTTGGAATTTCCCGACGGCGACCGCGTCTTGGAAAATCGCGCCTGCGCTTTGCTACGGGAACGCCGTGATCTGGAAACCGGCCAATATGACACCCGCATCCGCCGTCGCGTTAACAGAAATCATCGCAAAGCAAGACATCCCCGACGGGTTGTTTTCGTTGGTGATGGGGGCGGGCGGTGCCATCGGTCAACGCCTCGTCGAAAGCGACGGCGTGAACGCGGTGTCCTTTACGGGGTCCGTGCCTGTTGGGCGCGGAATTGCCGCAACGGCCATCGGGAATTTCACCAAGGTACAGTTGGAAATGGGGTCAAAGAACGCGTTTGCCATCATGGATGACGCGGATTTGGACCTTGCCGTGACGCTGTCATTGGGCGGTGCATTTGGTGGGACCGGACAGAAATGCACGGCATCGTCGCGACTGGTGGTGCATGAAGCGGTGCACGACGCATTTGTCGAAAAGCTGGTCGCGGGTGCGCAAGCGATGAAGGTCGGGCACGCGTTAGAAACAGGCACACAGATTGGTCCGGTTGTGAGCGAACAGCAGTTGTCTGAAAACCTAGCATACGTTGATCTTGGGAAATCCGAAGGGGCGGAACTGGCCTGCGGCGGTGTGCGGCTCGATATGCCGCATGACGGGTTTTACATGTCGCCGGGTGTGTTTCTTGGCACGAACAACGCGATGCGGATCAACCGCGAAGAAATGTTCGCGCCGCTGACATCCGTGATCAAAGTGGGATCATACGATGAAGCGTTGAGCGTCGTGAACGACACGAAATTCGGTTTGACGTCGGGGATCGTGACGAAATCGTTGGCACGCGCGAACCACTTCCGCCGCAATGCCCAAACCGGTGTCGTGACGATCAATTTGCCGACGGCGGGCACCGATTACCACGTGCCATTTGGCGGCCGCGGTGACAGTTCTTACGGGCCGCGTGAACAGGGCAAGGCTGCGGCGGAATTCTACACCACAGTGAAAACCGCCTACATCAGCGCGGGCACGCCAGACTGATGCGGATCGATGGGCTGCAATACGCGAATTGGTCGGAAAAGATTTTTCGACAAATGCGGATTGGGGGCGTGGACGCGGTTCACGTCACCATCGCCTACCACGAGATGTTTCGCGAAACGGTCCTGAACTTTGAACAATGGAACCGCTGGTTCGAACAATACGACGACCTGATTATCAGAGGTCTAACAGCCGCAGACATTGATCGGGCAAAGGCGACGGGTCGCACTGCGATATTCTTTGGGTTCCAGAACCCCAGCCCGATTGAAGACGACATCGGGTTGGTCGAGATTAACCATACGCTTGGCGCGCGGTTCATGCAGCTGACCTATAACAACCAATCGCTGCTTGCGACGGGATGTTATGAAGCCGAAGATATGGGTTTGACCCGCATGGGCCGCGAAGTGGTGCGTGAAATGAACCGCGTGGGGCTTGTTGTGGACATGAGCCATTCAGCGGATCGGTCCACGATTGAAGCAGCTGATTTCTCGGACCGCCCGATTGCGATCACACATGCCAACCCGCACGAATGGTGCCCTGCGCTGCGCAACAAAAAAGACGACGTGATCAGGGCGGTCACGCAAAACGGCGGGATGCTCGGGTTTTCGCTGTACCCGCATCATCTGAAGGATAAGACGGACTGCACGCTGACCAGCTTTTGCGAAATGGTTGCGCGGACGGCGGATAAATTCGGTGTGGATAACCTTGGGATCGGCTCTGACCTTTGTCAGGATCATCCCGATAGTGTCGTCGAATGGATGCGGACGGGGCGATGGACAAAAACTATCGACTACGGCGAAGGATCAGCTGCCGCACCTGGGTTTCCGGACATGCCGGATTGGTTCCAAGATAACCGCGATTTCCCCAACATAGAGACTGGATTGCGGGCGGTCGGGATGTCTGACGACGAGGTTGGGAAGATCATGGGCGGCAATTGGTACCGCTTTTTCGCCGCGAATTTTGGTCCAGCAACATGATGGATCGCATCACAGATATCACGCGCCGGCCGCCTGATGTTGTGATGCGATTAAGCAGACTTGGGTCGTTCCACCAAAGCAGGCTTAGCTTTATGCGCGTTTTGACACGGCGTATGGCGGGCGAAAGCTGGGACTTCACACGTCCGATCTTCGACATCGATCAAAGTGGTGTGGGGCACGCTGTCTACACTGCAAAAGGGCCCGCGCGTTCATATTCGTTAATCGCGTTTGCGCATGATCTGCCCGCAGACAAACGGTCGGATCGGGTCATCGCAGATGCGTGGGATGCGACGTTTACCCTGTTTGATGGCGTGCCGACGCAGGCTGATATCGACAGGCTGGCGCAAAACGTGCCGTTGCAAGAAGCAGGTCGCGTTTCGGCCAAAGAATTGACCCTATCACGGGCAAATCGGTCGGTTCGGTTATGGTCGCATGTCGTCACAGCACTTGCGAATGGGCGGCAACCCGATGTCGATCAGATCGATGCCGTTGGCTACCTGATGCGCACGACCGCTGTTTATGGGTCCGGTAAATTCGGGGCGGCAGATCGCGAAACCATCGCGGATCGACCCGAGCTGACCGTGCCATTTCAGACCGAGATGTTAACGGTTTACCTGATCCGGACCTTCGTGCGTGACCTTGTGCAACACATGGCGCGTGTGGAAGGGGGCGACAAGGCGGTCGCGTTGAACCCTGCAATCGCGCAAAGTCTGGGGATCGGCAATTCGACGGGTCTGGGGATGGCCCCGTTTATCGTCAACCATCCGGTTTTATTCAACAATTGGATCTTCGCCCGAGAAGAGGCAATTGCCCGCGTCCGGCGTGTGCAAGTCGCAACTGCCGATGAACTGCGCATATTTGACACGTTGTTTGCCCGCGTCGCGACGTCTGTTGGCGAATGGCGATCGAAAAATCCGGTACAGGTCGCCAAACTGGCGGATTTGCATGACGATCTGCAGCAAATACGGGCCTACCGGAAAACGGCGTTTGACGGCGAATTCCCGTGGAATAGACTCTGGTTATGGGCGTTTGAAACGCTGAGCGAAGAAGGCCAAGAGTTGATCGCGTCATTGATCTTGGAACCCTATCCGAATTTGGTCGACGGGCTAGCGGATTGCATGGCGGATATGTTCGAAAAATCGTTCCGCATTGATGGCACGATGGCCGTGGGCGACCTGCGCGTGATCTTGGCGGATGTCTACGGCTGGGCTGCGGATATCGATTGGGCCGCGGCGGAACACTGCGCGCGCGCGTGGTACGTGTCGGCGGAAAAGCTGGAACCGCGCCTTGGGGAGCGTTTTGAAGAACCGATTGCAGCCTTTGAACAACCCTTGGCCCCCGCCCGTGATGCGGTTTCACTGATGCGCGATCTTGCTGATATTGCAGATGAAACGCCTGTTGCGATGGTTTTGCTGGACCATCCCGAACATCGGCAGGCGGTGAAGCGGGCGCAGCTGACGCGCGTCGCGCCTTACGGTGAAATCCGCGACAATACGATTAGCGCGGCGGTTATGCCGATTGATATGCTGCGCGCGAAGTTGTCGTTTTTTGGGGCAATCCATTTCGATCCGCGATCTGATCGCTGGGTCCGTATTTGCATGTACAAGGGCGCGCCGTATCCCGAGGATTTATCGCCTGAAACGTCCGATTTGTGGGTCTATCCCACGGGATATGCGTGATGTTTTCGCTGAACGAAGTCGAAGCGACTGCCAAAAAAGCAGCGCGCGGTGCGGGATATTCTTGGGGCGTCGCGGACGAGGCCGGATTTGCTGCGCGTTGGTTAACTGCACGCGGGGTGGACGGGTGCGCGGCGTTGGCAGCTTTGTTGCGCCGGATGGATGGCGTGGATTTTAACGCTGCAAAACCAGTCATGACGCAGGACGATTGGGCGGCGGCTGGCCCTTTGTGCCCATTGTTGACGGGGTGTTTGATGTCGGATCTTGGGCGGCGTGACTATAGTATAGGCCCAGTTGCGGTGCCGATATTGGTGTTGCCATTTATCGCGGGGCAGGGTGGCGCGACCATTGAAACTGCGAGCGGGACCGTGACCACGGATGGGGAAAGTGTTTGTTTCAACGGTATCATCGACGAATCTGCATCGCGTGTGATCGTGGCTGCCCCGATGGTGATGCCCTATCGATTGGACCGATCGGATCGGGCGAACCCTGACCCTGCGGCTTGGGCAAGGTTATTGGCGTTTGCGCACCGCACCTATGCCCCGGCGACCGAAGAAAGCCGTTTGAAAGGGGCCGGTTAAGGCAATGCATCTTTCGCGTTCGGGTCGAAATACGTGGGTCTTGCAGCGACAATGTCGGGCAACGTGTTCATGACTGCGCTGATGTGGTGCCGCAATTCGGCCTCTGCTTTTGCCGCATCCGCGTTCACGATAGCGTCTAGAATGCGGTCGTGTTCGAGGATGACTTCTTTGTAGCGTTCGTGCGAAAGCGTCAAAAAACGGATGCGATCAAGGTGCGCTTTCTGGGCGCGGATTAGTGACCAAACGTGTGTGTGGCCGGAATGCGCGCAGATGATTTCGTGGAATGCTTCATCGAGTATGTGAAATCCCGCAGCATCATTTGGTTTGCATGTGCGCTGTTCTGACAGGTTGTGTGTTAACGCATCTATTAATTTTGCGAGGTCTTTGGTCATCGCCACCCGAAGGCTTTCTACCTCTAGCGCCGTGCGGGTGAACATCGCGTCTTTGACCGCCTGAACCGAAATGGGCGTGATTAAAGTCGCACGTTGTGGCCTGATCGCGAGGAACCCGAGGTTGGATAATCGAAAAAATGCGTCGCGGACAGGTTGGCGCGATACTGCGAGCTGTTTGGCGACATCTTGTTCTGAAACGCGTGCACCCGGTGGCAGTTTCGCGTGTACGATTGCATCATAAAGCGCATCAAACACCGTGTCCGTTGCGGACCCTGTGGGCGCGTCGATGGGATCAAATATGATTGCATTCATGGGGTGCCCTGTGTGCTTTTGTGGGACGATAGCCTCATTTCAACTTTGACTCAACTGACCGACTAGCATATTAGTGTACCAGTTCCGTTATGAGGGGGATTTCGGCATGCCATTAAACGACCCTGATCGTCTGTTTCCGATTGATCCGCGCCAGCGGGATATGACGCGTGCGCTGTATCAAAGCGTGGCTGATCTGCCGATCATTAGTCCCCATGGGCATTGTGATCCGCAATGGTTCGGAGAGGATAAACGTTTTGGTAATCCCGCTGAATTGTTTGTGATTCCAGATCATTACGTGTTTCGCATGTTGGTGTCGCAAGGTGTTCCGATGGCTGATTTGGGCATTCCACGCGCCGATGGTGGCGCCGTTGAGCGTGACCCGCGCCAGATTTGGAGCCGGTTTGCGGCACATTATCATTTGTTCCGCGGGACGCCGTCGTCGATCTGGCTTGATCATGCGTTCGAACATGTTTTTGGGATTGATCAGGTGCTGTCACCTGAAACTGCGGGCGTGATTTACGAACAAATCGAAGCGCAACTTGCGACTGATGCGTTCCGCCCACGTGCTCTTTTCGATGGGTTTAACATCGAATTGCTTGCGACGACGGAAGGTGCATTGGATGACTTGAAGTGGCACAAAATGATTGCGGATAGCGGTTGGCAGGGGCGTGTGATCACAACCTACCGCCCCGACGCTGTTGTTGATCCCGAATTCGAAGGCTTTGCGCAAAACTTGCGTGATTTTGGTGATATCACGGGCGAAGATACACGCAGTTGGTCGGGTTATCTTGCGGCGCACCGTAAGCGGCGTGCATTTTTCCGCGAACACGGTGCAACAGCGACGGATCACGGGCATCCGTCTGCGCACACGGCCACTTTGAGCAGCGCGGATGCAGAAGCGTTGTTCATCAAGATTAACAGTGGCTATTTCAACGCGGCCGAAGCCGAAGAATTTCGCGGCCAGATGCTGACCGAAATGGCGAAGATGTCGTTGGACGATGGCATGACCATGCAAATTCACGCGGGATCGCGGCGCAACCATTCTGCGCGCGTCTTTGCGGAATTTGGCCGCGATAAGGGGTTCGATATTCCGGGCTGTACTGATTACGTCACAGGCCTGAAACCGATGTTGGATGCCGTCGGGATGGAACCTGATCTGACGATCATCTTGTTTACATTGGACGAAACCGTTTATGCGCGCGAACTTGCGCCGCTTGCCGGTGCTTACCCCGCACTAAAGCTGGGGCCGCCATGGTGGTTCCATGATAGTTATGAAGGCATCAAGCGGTTCCGCGAAAATACCACCGAAACCTGCGGATTTTATAACACTGCCGGTTTCAACGACGACACCCGCGCCTTTTGTTCTATCCCCGCCCGCCACGATGTGTCGCGTCGATCGGATTGCGCGTATTTGTCCACGCTTGTGATGACCGGACGGTTGCGCGAGCAAGACGCTTTTGAAGTCGCGCATGACCTGTCCTACGGGCTTGCCAAAACTGCCTATAACCTCTGAATTGAAAGTAGAGCTATGACAACGACCCAAACCCGCTACGCCATTGACCCCGAAACGGCCAAAGGGTTCGACACCGAAAAGCTGCGTGAACATTTTCATGTGGGCGACCTGTTTGCCGATGACGAGATCCGGCTGGTGTATTCGCATTACGACCGTTTGATCCTTGGCTCTGCGGTGCCTGCAAATGGCCCTCTGACGTTGGATCATGTGCCAGAAACGGGGACGGCGACATTCCTTGAACGTCGTGAAATGGCCACGCTAAACCTTGGCGATACCGGTGAGATCGCAGTCGGTGGCGAAACATATACCCTTGAAAAAGGAGAAGTTTTATATATCGGCATGGGTGCTGGTCCAATTTCGTTGTCGGGTGGTCGGTTCTATCTGCTGTCCGCACCCGCCCACCAAACCTACCCGACCACGCTGATTAAAGTTGAAGACGCACGCCGTGTCGAAATGGGTGCGCGCGAGACCGCAAATGAACGTGTGATTATTCAAATCCTGCACCCTGACGTCTGCAAAAGCTGCCAGCTGTTGATGGGGTACACGCAGTTCACGCCGGGGTCTGTTTGGAACACGATGCCTGCGCATACGCATGATCGTCGGATGGAAGCCTACCTATACTTTGATGTGCCGGAAGATCAGCGGGTTTTCCACTTTATGGGCACGCCGCAGGAAACCCGTCACATCGTGATGGCCAACGAGGAAGCCGTGATTTCACCGCCATGGTCGATCCATTCAGGTGCTGGCACGTCGTCGTACACGTTCTGTTGGGCAATGGCCGGCGATAACGTTGATTTCACCGATATGGACATGATTGCAATCGGGGACCTGAAATGACTGATCCGTTCCGACTTGATGGGCAACGCGCCCTTGTGACGGGTGCGAATACGGGTATCGGTCAGGCGATTGCCGTGGGGCTTGCGCAGGCGGGGGCCGACGTGGTCGCCGCTGGCCGGTCGTCATGTGCTGAAACCGTCGCAATGATGGGGGAAAAGGGCGCAGAGCTGCGCCTTGATCTGTCCGATCCTGCGGCGGCGGTGGCTGCGATGGAAGGTGCGGGTGATTTCGATATCCTCGTGAATAACGCGGGCATTATTCGCCGGGCCGACAGTGTCGATTACACCGAGGCCGATTGGGACGACGTAATGGACGTGAACCTGAAGGCTGTGTTCATGATGTGCCAAGCTTTTGCGAAAGCCGCGATTGCCCGAGAGGCGGGTGGTCGTATCGTCAACATTGCTTCGCTTTTGTCGTTTCAGGGCGGCATTCGTGTGCCTGCCTACACTGCGTCAAAACACGGCGTTGCGGGTCTAACAAAACTGTTTGCGAACGAATGGTCCGCGCACGGGATCAACGTGAATGCGGTCGCACCCGGTTATATTGCTACGAATAACACGACCGCCCTGCGCGATGATCCGCAGCGCAGTGCCGAGATTTTGGGTCGTATTCCTGCCGGACGGTGGGGTGATCCTGCCGATATTGCGGGGGCGGTGACGTTCCTGTGTGGCGGTGCCGCGAATTACGTGACGGGCGCAGTTTTGAACGTCGATGGAGGATGGCTTGCCCGATAAACCAAGGTTGAAACGGTCGTGTGAAGCCCCGAAAGTGGGGATCGTTCACCTTGGGCCGGGCGCGTTTTTCCGTGCCTTTAATGCGGTTTACACCGATGAAGCGATGGCGAATGCAGGTGGCGATTGGGGGATTTGCGCGGTTAGTCTGCGCAGTCCCACTGCGCGTGATCAGCTTGACCCGCAGGGCGGCGCGTTCACATCTGTGTCACTGTCCGAAGACGGGCCAAAACCGCGTGTGATAGAGTCTATTTCCCGCGTTTTAGTTGCGCCTGAAGACCCGAACGCTGTCGTTGATGCGATGGCGGATGCGGGTGTGAAGATCGTGTCGTTGACGATCACTGAAAAAGGGTATTGCCACGAACCTGCGACGGGTGCGCTGAACCGAACCCATCCTGACGTTATGCATGATCTGGCAAATATCGCCGCGCCGCGCACGGCTGTTGGGTTTATTGTGGCTGCGTTAGCAAAACGTCATGCGGCGGGCGGGAAACCGTTTACCGTTCTGTCGTGCGATAATCTGCCGTCGAATGGGGCGTTGGCGCGGGGCACTGTGCTTGATTTCGCGCGAGCCTATGATCCGGCGTTGGCGGATTGGATTGCGGAGAACGTGCCGTTTCCCGCTACGATGGTGGACCGGATTACGCCTGCGACAACTGACGCTGATGTGGAAAAGCTGGCAGAGATTGCGGGCTATCACGACCCCGCTTGCGTGTTTCATGAAGCATTCAGGCAGTGGGTGATCGAGGATGATTTTGCCGATGGGCGTCCCGCGTGGGACAGCGCCGGCGCGCAGTTCGTCAAGGATGTTGATGCCCACGAATTGATGAAACTGCGGTGCCTGAACGGGACCCACTCGACGATGGCTTATCTAGGCTATTTGGCGGGATTAGAGACGATTGGCGACGTTGTCACAGACCCTGATTTTGCCGGATTGTGCGAAAAGCTGTGGCATGAAGAGATCATTTCGACGTTGCCGCAACCCGATGGCGAAGACCTACCAGCCTATTGCGCGACGCTGATGGATCGGTTCAAGGATACGTCGATCCGGCATAAGACCTGGCAAATTGCGATGGATGGTAGTCAGAAACTACCACAACGGTTGCTGGGGACAATCGCCGATAATCTGGCGCAGGGCCATTTGCCGAATGGTCTGATCCTCGCGGTGGCGGCGTGGATGCGGTACGTTGGTGGCACGGATGAAAAGGGTGACCCGATTGATGTCCGTGACCCGATGGCGGACCAGCTGAAGGCGTCAGATGGCGTTTTTGATCTGCTCGGGTTTCGCGATATTTTCAGCGAAACGCTTGCGCAAAACCCTGCTTTCCGTGCACCTTTGACGGCAGCATATGCGCGCTTGCAATCGCAAGGGGCGCGTGCGGCTGTAAAGGAATATATCGCCCAATGACGACCCTGATTTTGAACGACCGCGATAACGTGGTGATCCTAACGGAACGCACCAAAGCGGGGACGCAAGTGGTGCCTGATGGCGCAGCTTTAGCAGCCTCTGTCAGTGCGGGTCACAAAGTAGCGCGGGCGGACATTGCCAAAGGCGATGCGGTCTTCAAATTCGGGTATCTGATTGGCTATGCGACCACCGATATTGCAATGGGCGAACATGTGCATAGTCACAATTGCGCCTTTGGTGATCACGATACGGATTTGCCGTTTGGGGCCGCGTTAGAGACTGCAAAGGCGGCTGTGCCGCATGTTTCGCCGCGTACGTTTGGCGGTTATCTGCGCGATGACGGGCAGGTTGGTACGCGCAATATGATTGCGCTGATCGCGACGGTGAATTGCTCTGCCACGGTGATCCGCAAGGCGGCGGAACAGATCACGACGTCGGGGCTACTTGACGCTTATCCGAACGTTGACGGGGTCGTGGCCCTTGGTCACGGGACTGGCTGCGGGATGGCGACTGACGGTTTGGGGATGGAATATCTTGAACGGGTTTTGTGGGGCTATGCCACGCATCCCAATATCGGAGCTGCGATTTTTGTGGGCCTCGGATGCGAGGTGATGCAGGTCGCGCGGATGAAGACGAAGTTCGGCAGCACCGGTCAGGAACGGTTTCACGGTCTGACCATTCAAGAAACGGGCGGGACGACGGCAACGGCGGCGCGGATCGTCGAACAGGTGAAGGCGATTTTGCCGGATGTGAATGCCACCGAACGCACGCCGCAACCGTTGTCTGCGCTGACAGTCGCGCTGCAATGTGGCGGGTCTGACGGGTATTCGGGGATCACGGCGAACCCCGCCTTGGGTGCCGCGAGCGATCTTTTGGTCGGGCATGGTGGCAGCGTTGTGCTGGCCGAGACGCCGGAGATTTATGGTGCGGAACAGCTGTTGCTGGACCGTGTGCGGTCGGATGCCGTAGGCGAAACTCTGAGCAAGCAATTGCGCTGGTGGGAAGATTATACGCGTCTAAATGGCGGGTCGATGGACAACAATCCGAGCCCTGGGAACAAGGCGGGCGGGTTGACGACGATTTTGGAAAAATCGTTGGGCGCGGTCGCAAAAGCCGGATCAACGCCATTGGTTGAAGTCGTCGGGTATGCTGCAAAACCCCAACAACAAGGTCTGATTTTCATGGATTCACCCGGCTATGATCCGGTGTCCGTGACGGGCCAGATCGCCAGTGGCGCACAGATTGTGGTGTTCACGACAGGTCGCGGATCGGCCTTTGGATCGAAACCTGCGCCGACGATTAAGCTTTCCACGAACGACGCGCTTTACGCGAAGATGCCGGACGACATGGATCTGAACTGCGGGGATATCGTGTCGCAAGGCGTGGCGATTGCGGACAAGGGGGCGGATATCCTCGACCTGATCGTGGCATCGGCGTCGGGGCAGCAGACGAAGAGCGAAGCGTTAGGGCTTGGCGATCATGAATTTGTGCCATGGCAAATCGGGGCGGTGATGTAGGGCGAAATCTTGACAATCTTTGTCATTCAGCCTAGGTTCACGTCATGGCCACAATGAACGTATCCCTTCCCGATCCCATGAAATCATGGGCCGAACACCGCACCAAAGGCGGGCGTTATAGCAACGTCAGTGATTACGTGCGCGATTTGATCAGGAAGGATCAGGAACAGCACGCCGCGATTGCCGAGCTGCAGGCGGTTGTCGACGACGGTTTGAACAGTGGTCCTGCAACCCCATTTGATATGGCATCTTTCATCGCGGACAAATCCGGCGCGTGACTTTAACGGTGGCGCTACGCCCTGCTGCGCGGGCCGATCTGGATGCGATCTGGGATTATACGGTGACAACGTGGTCGCAGGACCAAGCGGTCACCTATTTGGGCGGCCTTGGTCAGATGTTTGAAAAACTGGGACAATTTCCAGAAATGACACGGTTGCGCGATGAATTTACGCCTGCTGTTCGGATCATGCCGTACCAACGCCATCTCGTGATTTACACGGCGGATGACACCACGCTGGACGTGATCCGCGTGGTGCATAGCAAAGCGAACTGGGCCGCGTTGCTGGCCGATTAGTTCATCTGAACTTTCGACCCTTTGACGATGATCTTGGACGTTGCTTTGACGTTGACCTTGCCGCTGGCCTTCAGGTCGATGTCCTTGCCGTTGATCTGGACGGTGCCGTCCTTTTTCATCACGAGCTTGCTTTTGCCAACGGTGATGCTGAGCTCATCTGCAACGGTGATATCCATCTTTTTGCCAGCGCTAATGCTGAAATTTTCGCCGACTGCGATGGATTTATCTTTGCCAACGGTATCTGACGCGTCTTCTGCAACCTGCACATCCATCGTTTTACCCGATTGGACCGCGATGGTTTCGCCCGATTGCAGATCGTAGGATTTGCCAGTTTCTACGGCAATCAACACACCGGATTTCACGTCGATGGATTTGCCGACACTGACGGATTTTGACACGCCGATGGTCGCGGAATCCGAAATGCCGACGGTGGATGTTTTGGTCAGGTCAATCGTTTCGACATAATGTCCTTCACCAGGGATCGCCGCACCGAGTTTGCCAAGCCCCGCAGCCACACTGCCAACACCGCCTGCCATTGCCGCCGCCGCCGCACTGACCACGCTGCTGATCGCGGATGGGCCGACGGTCAGGTTCATGTTGCCGCCGATGGCTTCGACATGGTTGTTGTTCACTTCGATGGATTTGTTCTGGCCGACCGATTGTACCCAGTTGGCGTCGATCCGTTCCGAATGGCAGTTCAGCGTCTTTTCGTTCCGGTCTTTTTGGGCGTGGATAAAGATTTCTTCTTTTTCCTTGTCGTCCTCGAACCGCAGTTCGTTAAAACCGGTGCCTTGGTGCGTGTCCGTCTTGAAGGTCGACCGTGTTTTGTTCGCAGGCAGCGGGTAGGGCACGTCGTTTTTGCCGTTGTAGACACAGCCCGTGACCAGCGGCATGTCTGGGTTTCCTTCAAGGAATTCAACGACAACTTCCATCCCGATGCGGGGGATCACCATGCCGCCCCAGCCTTTACCGGCCCAGTTTTGCGACACGCGGCAGCGCATCGAATTGGCGCCCGCCAGATCCCAAGCGAAGTGCACAAGGATGCGGCCATATTCGTCGCAATCAATCTCGCCTTCGCCGACGACCGTTGCCGTTTGCGGGCCCTGCACCGCAGGCACATGTGTTTTGCGTTCGGGGGCGAGCGGGGCCGACGTGGGCAGCATCACATATGTGCCCTCGTAATTGGGTTCGCCGCTGCCGTTGCCGCTGGCATATGTGTTGCTGGAATAGCTATGGCGCGCGGTCAGACACAGGCATGGATCATCGACACCTTTGATCGGATCACCGATGATTTTAACCGTCAAGCCGGCCCGCATCGATGTGGCATCGCCCGTCGCAAAATGGCGGTGATCTTGGCCACGTTCCTGCAAAGTGCGCAGTTTGGCCAGCGCTTTACCTTCGCCTTGATCAAGGTAGTTGCCTGGGAAATCAAAGCTTTCAATCTGACCTTCACCGAAACCGGCATCGCCGATGTGATCGGCTTCCATCATCGCGTTGGGCGTTTTGAAGTTGTAGTCGGTCAGACGGATCGCACCGGTTGTGATCCGTCGGGCAGGGGCCACGTGCCAGAAATGTTCTTCGTTGCCGCGATGTCGATCTGCGACTTGCTGGAATTTGCGGCTATCCCCGTCGATAGGATCGTGTTCGGTCATCTCGTCGGTCATGACAAGCGTGTGGCCGGAATCGTCGTGGGCAAAGTGATAGCTGATCCCGAACCGTTCCATCATGCGGGTAGCAAAAGCCAGATCGCTTTCGCGGTACTGCACGGTATATTCCAACGTCGCGTAGCTTTTGGTCAGTTTCTTTTCGACGGCGGGCGACCCGAGGTGGCTGTAGGGGGACAGCAGTTCGTCCAGAATTTCGACGACCGACATTTCGTGGAAGATGCGTTGATTCCGGCGCAGTCCAGCCAGCCAGAACCATGGGCGCAGCGTCAAATCATACCGCCAGCCGTTTTCATCAACACCATCAAATTTGGCCGCAGTGACGACCCCGTGGAATGGCTGATCGGGGTGTTCGAATGTTTTCAGCAAAACGTGGGCGGGCGTGCCGACCAAAGCGTCAAAATCAATGTCAGCCTTGGTGGATAAGGCTTCGACGTGGAATTCGAAAAGGTTGTTAACGTGTTCTTCGCCGTTGAAACGCAGCAGGACCAATTCGTTTTCGCCGAGCTCTGTTTTCAGGATGCCCATCCGGCCGTCTTGTAGAAAATCCGATGCCATTTCAGTGTCCTAACATGCTAAAAACGCGGTCGCTTTGTAAAAAAGAGGTCTGCTTTCGTAGAAATAATACGCCCAACCTGCGCATAGCTTCACATAGAATCAGTCTCAAAAACAAGTAAGGGAACCGCTACCTTTCGTTTGTCACAAGGGCATGACGTACGTGCGGGCAGTTAACCCATGAATGTTTTGTAGCCTGCATCGTCCATCATGCCGTCTATTTCGGACGGATTTGGCACGGACATTTTGAACAACCACCCGTTGCCCATCGGGTCTTCGTTCGCGAGGCCCGGATTGCCTGCAAGCGCGGTGTTAACAGCCACGATGTCCCCGCTGATCGGGGCTGAGATGTCTGATACGGCCTTGCTGCTTTCGACCATTGCGACCTCTTCCCCTTTGGCCACGTTGTCCCCCATTTGCGGTAATTCCACCAGAACCAAGGTCCCCAGTTGTTCGACCGCAAAGGGCGTGATTCCCACCACAACAAACCCCTGTTCAGCCCTTAGCCAATGGTGTTCTGTCGTGTAGCGCATGTGGTCGGCCCCTTGATGATGTCGCCTGCAAGCTGCATCGCGGTGCCACGCCGATCAAGTCATTTTCGCGCGTCGTGAAATGTTGCGGGTTTTCCTGACTTGACCCAGGGGCACATCCCCGCCCAATCTGCAGGATATTGCGATTGTCATAAAAGCCTTTCAAGAATCCGGTAACGGTGGGAAGGTTGTATAGATTTTAGAAGTTTTATTAGCGCGGGGCGACTATGCACATCGACCTCAAAGGGTCCGGAATAGCAGGGTTCAGTATCGGGATGGACCCGACTGGCCGCGAACATGCTGTTGTGGTGACAAAGCGGCGGCTTTCCTTTCCGGCTGAAACTGGCGGCGTTTGCACGTGGTCGGATGATGTGCCTGCTTTGTGCACTGCAGATGAATTCAGCGGTGAAGAAGGGGTGAGCGCGGTCACGTTTGAATCCGAATTTGCGCTGCGCAAACCTTACTGCGATGTGCTTGTGCATGGGGCTGCGTATGCGCCCGGCGGCGTTCCGACCCAAATGGTTTACGCCGGTTTGATCTGCGGCACCGTGTCAAAAACGATTGCCGTCTTCGGGCCGCGTACGTGGCAGTCTTACATGCTGACGACGTCGCCGTCAGAGGCCGCACCATTCACCCGCCAGATGATTTCGTATGATTACGCCTTTGGTGGCGCGGATCGTCTGAACACAGCGGAAAAAGAACCTGCGATGTATCCGCTGAACACCGTTGGCATGGGGTGGCATCAGTCCAAGAACAGCGACATCGTGGATGGCGCCCCGATGCCGTTCTGCGAAGACCCACATAATTTGCTAAAGTCCCCATGGGACAAAGTCGCCCCTGTCAGCTTTGGCCCGTTGGCCCGTGGTGCGCCTAATCGTGCGCAATATGCGGGGACCTATGATCAAGACTGGATCGACAACCGTTTTCCGCATTTGCCCGACGATTATGACGATCGTTACGCGCAATCCGCCCCCGCCGATCAGCAAATTCGCCATCCAAAAGGGGGCGAAGTGATCAAGTTAAACAACATGATGCAGGGGCATGACGGCCCGTTCGAGATGGTACTGCCAAAGCTTGATCTGCCGGTTGTGTTTGCGCGGCGTCGCGGTCCTGACATTCCGGGCACTTCGGTCGCTGACACGATTATCATTCAACCCGATTTGCGCATCATCGATGTGGTGACGCGGTCCAGTCTGCCGTTGCAGCGCGATATTCTGGAAATGCGCGAAGCGATTATCGGCAAGCGCGGGCGCGGATTTTGGCGGGCACGTGCGCTCGGCAAGAAGTATAATCCGGGGCTTGCGGGTCTTGGCATGGATAAAGAGGTCCCTGAATTATGAGTGGCCTTGCGATTGAAGCCTGCGGCATGACCACCGCAATCGGCCTGACAGCGGCCGCCGCCGCAGCGGCCCAGCGGGCGCGCCTGTCGAATTTCGAAGAAACCCATTTCATATCCCACGACGGGAAATGGATGATCGGGGCCGAAGTGCCATTGGATCCGCCGAAACGGGGCCGCGCGCGTCTGCAGGCATTGCTCGAAGGACCATTGCGCGAATGCTACGCGGCTTTGGGCGACGTGGACCCGAAAGACGTGCCAGTGCTGTTGTGTTTGGCAGAGGCGGACCGCCCCGGCAGGCTCGCTGGTGTGGACGCGTCGTTGTTGCACGATACGCTGCGGGCGATTGGCCAACCGGTGCACGAAGATAGTGCCGTGATCATCTACGGTCGCGTTGGCGGGATCGTGGCGCTGCGTGACGCGCGTGAATTGATGAAAAAGGGCGCGCAAAAGGTCATTATTGCGGGCGTGGACAGCTATCTTCTGGCCCAAACGATGGGCTTTTACGACGCCGAAGATCGTGTGCTGACCGAGACAAACTCAAACGGGTTTCCTGCCGCTGAAGGGGCAGGGGCTGTTCTGCTTGGTCGCGAAGGTGCGTTCAAACTGCTCGGCCTCGGTTTTGGTCGCGAAGCCGCACATATCACGTCGGGTGAACCGACGCGTGCCGATGGACTTGTCACAGCAATGCGCGGTGCTTTGGGTGAAGCGGGCATTGATTTCAGCGAAGTCGATTACCGTGTCAGTGACCTGAACGGTGAGCAATACTATTTCAAAGAAGCAGCGCTTGCTTTGACGCGCGTGTTGCGGATCAGGGTTGAACAAATGGACCTTTGGAACCCCGCCAGCGAATTTGGCTATACGGGTGCGGCAAGCATTCCGCTTATGCTTGGCCTAGGTCTGACCGCCGCGCAAAAACGTTATGCGCCGGGGCCAACAGTGATCATGCAAACCTCAGATGATGACGGCAGACGCGGCACCGCAATTTTCAGGATGGAAGGGTAGATCATGGGGAATGATGTCTTCGCCAACGGGCGCGAATTGTCGTGCAAGGCAGGCAGCGGTAAATCGATCTGCTGCTTTCCTGATGTCTGTTTCACGCCGCCACAGACCCCAGCAACGCCCCCCGGCGTGCCGATCCCGTACCCCAACACCGGCATGTCGTCCGACACATCCAAAGGCAGCCGCGATGTGAAAATCACCAAAAAAGAGGTGATGTTGAAGAACAAAAGTGCGTTCAAGAAAAGCGTCGGCGATCAAGCGGGCTGTGCCCCGAAGAAAGGTGTCGTGACCAGTAAAACAGGTGGCAAAGTCTATTTTAACGCATGGTCGATGGACGTGAAGATCGAAGGCGAAAACGCCGTGCGTCACCTCGACCTGACAACGCACAATCACGGCAGTGCGCCGGGAAACACACCACCATGGCCGTTCATGGACAGCATGGCGATTGATGTTGACGGGAAAAGCGATGATCCCTGTCAAAAGGACAAAAAGAAAGAGGAAGACGCCTGTAAGGATTATCAGCCGCACAAAGAAGACGGCGAAGATGCATGTGCGGCAGCAGGCTTTGTCGCACCAGAAACCGGTTCCGCCTTTACTCGCGACAAGCATAAGAACATGTCCAAATCGCAAAAACGCGTGGCTAACGAATGTCTGACCGCGCGGGCCTGTAAGCTGGTTCCCAAGGATGCGCCAAGCGGCAAGAAACCGGGCTGTTGTCCCGGTCAAACCCCGCACCATCTGGTTGAAGCATCCGCATTTTTCAAAACCGGACGCGGCACCAGTAAATCGTCTAAAGCATCCCGCCTGACCATCGCGTCCGGTGGCGCGGATGGCAAAACCGGTTACGACGAGGGGGATGCGCCCTGCGTGTGCGCATTTGGCCCGAACCAGTATCAAGGCGCGCATGGCGTTTTGCACACGTTCCAAGGTGCGGCGAACAAGGCAGATTCCAAAACGGGGGAAACGGTCACATTCGGAAATGGTCCCTCAACAACCACACCATCTGTGTCTTATGCCGAAGCTCGCAAGAACGGTGCTGAGGCTCTGAACAAGACGTTTCCAAAGGCAAAATGCGACAAGAAATGTACTGAAGCCCAGCTTGACGCATACCACAAAGACGATGTCGGCGTGGGCGACAATGACCGGTTGAAACTCGTTGATACCGGTTACACAAAAGATGTTGACATCGCCAACGCGGAAAAGCTGGTCGATGCGGGTTTCGACGTGAGCAAAGCCGGGCTTTCACCGGGCACCACGGGCTTTTCCAAGCTCGCAACAGGCGGATAAAAGGAAAACACCATAATGGATATCACAGGTCAGAAGTTCATTCGCGCTGCTGAAACCGACGACGAAAAGCTTGTTGTTTGCACGCAGGCCCCGGGCATGGATATTGAAACCCAGCCGCACACAGGACTTGTCTATTGGTCCGACGACGAAGGGTGGTGTGAAATTGGTCTGGCCAATGGCGTCACAGCAGACGCGACAACAACCGAGGATGGTGCGCAGGCGCTAGTCACCGACCCGTTTGGCCTTGTCCATGTGACCGACGGCGGCAATGCGGTGATTAACGGCGTCACAGACGGGGCAGGCAATGCGCCGGACGCGCCGTTGCGGGCCGTTCGCCGCGTCGGCGACAAAGTTTACGCCGTTGGTGTCGAACGCCAAGCCTATATGCGTAACAAAGGCAAATGGCAGATGATTTCAAATGACGACGTCATGACCAACGAACGGCCCGTTGCTTTTCAGGCCATCGACGGGTTTTCCAATACCGAACTTTACACGGCTGGCTGGGATGGCGAAATCTGGTCTTATGACGGCAGCAACTGGCAGCAACGCCAGAGCCCGACCAACATCATCCTCAATGATATCGCTGCAGGTCCGGACATTTGCGTCGCTGTGGGGCTTGCTGGCCAGATAATCATGGGGCGCGGTGACGATTGGCAAATGGTTGAACAGGACGAAACCGAAGAAGATTTCTGGTCGGTCCGCGCCTTTAACGGGGCGTTCTATCTGACAGCGCTTAGCGGCATTTACGAATTGAAAGACGGCGAATTGGAAATGCTGCGTGACACCGACGAAGAGATGCGCACCGTCTATGCGTTAACCGTTGGGCCCAGCGGGCTTTGGTCCATTGGGTTACAGGACATCGTTCTATTCGACGGCAACGACTGGCGCACGATAGGTCAATCCTAACCGAGGAGATTTGAAATGAACCCCAGCGACGTGAAAATTGGTGATGTGAAGCTCGACGGTGTTGTGATTGGCATGGTCATGGATGTGACAAAGGACGGCATTCAGGTGGTCTTTCCCGGTAATCCCAGTGAAGAAGCGATTCCGGCGCGGGCAACTGTGCCTTTGTCGACCCGCGATATTGGCGCGGAAGTGGCGCTTATCTTTGAGCAGGGCAACCCCGGTGCCCCGATCATTATGGGCCGTCTTTTGCGTCCGGGTGACGGGATGGACGACCCTGATGATGGGACCACTGAACTTGATATGGCTCCCGCCCCGATGCGGGTCAGCGTTGATGATGGGGCAGAAGAGATCGTCGATATCACCGGTAAAGAGCAGGTCGTGATCCGCTGTGGGCGTGCCAGCATCACGCTGACAAAGGCCGGAAAAATCCTGCTGCGCGGTGCTTATATTTCCAGCCGTTCATCGGGGGCGAACCGGATCAAGGGCGGTTCGATCCACCTTAACTGATATGAAACACATCCCGATAATTCTTGCCCAACACATCGAAGATGCGGCTGTCCTGTGGGAACGTCGCCGTCGTGCGGTGGGTGCGCCACATTACAATACGATGTATTTGGGGCGGTTGGATGAGCAGCTCGAGGCGCATCTTGACGGATTGCGCATTGCTGGCACGGCTGGCTGGGATGAAGCGGTTGCCGCATTCGAAGGTATCGGCGGAGGTGGTGAAATGTTCACCGTGGCCCACCTTGCTTTTGGGCATCACGATACATCGCTGATCCCTGACGCAATCGAGATGATTAAGACTGACCCGAGCGAATTGATCGGACCCGCCGCGTCGGGCATCGGGTGGCTGCACGGGTCGCAACTGTCAGGCAAAGTTAGTCCGCTGCTGGGGTCATCGAACCCCGTGTCGCGCGCGCTTGGTGTGACCGCCTGTGCTGTTCACCGCGTTGATCCTGGCAAGCATATGGCCGCTTTTCTGGACGATGCGCCCGGCGTGCGTCGCCGTGCGCTGCGTCTTGCGGGTGAAATCGGGCGGGTGGATCTGTTGCCGCGCGTTCAGGAACTTTGCACCGATACGGACCCAGAAACGGCGTTTTGGGCGATGTGGGCGGCGGTTTTGCTGGGGGACCGCGGTGCGGCGCTTGATGGTCTGTCGCAGATCGCGACCAGCGATAATGCCCGCGCGGATGACGCGTTGCATGTTGTGCTGCCTGCGATGGGATTTGCGGCGGGTAGTAGCTGGCTGACGACGCAACCGATCGACGCGAATGCACGCAAGATTAAAGGCTACGGTATTTTAGGTGACGTCGGCGCGGTGCCTTGGTTGATCGAACAGATGGCCGACGATGATCTGGCGCAGATTGCGGGCCAAAGTTATGCGCTGATCACGGGCGCTGATCTGGAGGAAGAGGACCTTGATCGCGACCAACCGGATGACGCGCCGGATGGGCCAACAGATGATCCGTTGGATGATGACGTTGATCTTGATCCAGACGAAAATCTGGCGTGGGCGTCTGCGGATCATATCGCGGGCCATTGGCACGGGATCAAAGGCCGATTTGGCGCGGGCGCGCATATTTTGGGACGCCCAGCCAATGCGGACAGCTATCAGGCGTGTTTTGTGACTGGTTACCAACGTCAGCGACGTGTGGCAGCGACGTGTTTGGCCGCGGGTGATCCGTCTGCTGGTATGGCCAATTGGAAAGTGCCAGTTTTCAACACTTGGACGCAGCGCTGAAGCCTTCGGTTTGGTGAACTCACGCTGAAGCGCGATTTCTCTCTGTTCAGTTTATCTGGATCATGGCTCTCCTTCCATCAGTTTTGCGCGGAACACTTCTGAAGGCGTTTGATAGCCGAGGCACTTGCGCGGTGTTGCGT
>NZ_JALKAR010000014.1:0-46999 GCF_023015725.1 Loktanella sp. F6476L
GCCATCAAAGACACCACCACCATCGCCCGCAGTAATGTCATCGTCGCCAGCACCACCGTAAATGCTGTCAAACCCAGCACCACCAAAGATCGTATCAGCACCATCACCAGCATAGATCGTGTCATCGCCAACTCCGCCGTTCAGCGTATCTGACCCTTTGCTGCCTGAAAGGGTATCATCCCCCCCTAAACCATCGAAGTGCACTCCAATGGACCCATCATTTAAGACATTGTTCACACTCAGAATATTTGCTGCGGAATCGCCCGTCACATAACTAGCTCTACCGCGAAATGCAGATGCTTCGACATTCTCGATACTTTCAAAAACGTAGCGGTCCAGCGAACCTGTGTACGGGCTATCAGCGAAATTATTTGATAGGTCGATTATCCATCCAGTAGCTACCTCTAGCGTATCATTTCCCGCACCGCCGTCGACAAACGAACCCGTTAAATCGCCGCCTAAACTATGGAGGGAGAAGATGTCATCGCCGTCACCGCCAAATGCTTGATCCAATGGTTTAAGAAAAAAGTAGTCATCTCCACCATATCCGTAGAAAGTATCCGACGTCCAAGCCTCACGTGGGCCAAAGGATGCGGCAAACCAGTCATCGGCTTCGCCACCATGCAAGACAACCTCATGGTCCAAATTCTGAAGCAGGAAAGAATTACGGTGCGTACTATGTCCATAAATCTGTTCAAAATTTACAGCTTCGTAATCACCGAATGAAAAACCATCCACACCATTAACGATGGTGTCACGAAAGGACATCCTCGAGTAGCCAACAAAGACGTTCCGTGCATCAAGTGTATCGAGACCACCTGCCCCATCTAGCACTACGCTTGGTAAACCCGACGAAATGGCGCTAAGCAAAAATAGCTCATTTAACTCGCTACCCGTGAAATCATCTACACGATCAACATAGATTGTTAGGTCATGACTAATATCAGGCATAGTAAATCTCGTTATTCTACTGTTCACCAATTATGACGCAAGAAAACTGCTAGAGCTGGGAGCGCCCACTTCCAATGATGAGTGATTATTTCACAACCAACAAGAGCTAAGAATAAGCGCGCGCCCTTTTTCCCAATAAGGTCTGGCGGTATCATTGCATTACCCACCGTGGGAGTTTTGGGCCAAAGCAGCAGCATAAACAAAAAGATACAGGCTTATCTAGTTGCTTTCAGTATGCGGTGCCTTATCTGCGATGCAAGGGCATCGTTTGGAGGGTTGTTCAATTTTGTATAGCCCCAAAATTGTAGACACATTCTTCCTTAATTTAGAGGTAAGGAGGTCGCTACGGGGAAGCCAAAATTCAGTGACAATTTTTATATGTGATGCTGTGCATCAGGTCACGGTACTTCGCTAGCACAATGACTGGCGAGACCGATACGAACAGACCCGCGGCCTCGCATCACTGTTTCCTAAAAAAGCTTATGGTCGCGTCACCCGAGTAACCAAATACCCCGTATTTTCGCCAGCCCACTGACGTGATTGAATCACTTCGCGGCGGCCAAGGTCTACCCAATAGAGATTTTCAAAAGACTGGGCCGTACTTTGACATACCTCCGCCATCAAAATCGTTGACACAGCTCCTGCCTCCAACTCGACTTCACTCGGGCCTTTCGCACTAACTTCACACCGATACGTCCGATTTATGGCACGGTCCTCACCATTCACGTAGGTATGAAATCGATCGGCAAACCCAGAATGGCCCGCTAGCACTAGCCGTAGCGGTTCTGACACATCAGCACCTATTAGCGGTTCGCCAAAACCATAGATACTATGCAGGAACCCCCTTTGGAGAACAATGCCCCCCAAATCTGCGCTTAGATACCTTGCAAAAGGACCATCGCGTTGTTCTAGGATCAATTTACCGGCAACACCTAAATCAAGGAACTCGATATCCAGTACTGATCTGGGTTCCGAGAAGAGGTCCGAGAAGCGGTCTGGAGAAACAATTTCACTCGGGGCAAAATAGGAGGTCGCCAATGCGATACCAGATTGCTCCTTATCGTTAGAGCACGCATTTAGTCCAATTGTGGCAAGACCCGCCAACATCAACGTTCGGATCATCTCAGATACCTCCCCCACCCATCGGTCAGTTCTGCACCCCGGTAATCTCGAGTCAATGGATACAAGCGGTTTTCCACATTCAGCCGAGCGCCACCATCGCGTTGGATTGGCTGAATAGCTTGGCTCAAGACGCGGCGCGACGGTTGGCCCGTGACAAAAGTCAGTGGGATCTCAACTCGTAGGCCTTTGTCGAAAGCACCTTCACCAAAGTCCGCAAACGGCACATCGGTGAGGGTAAAGTAGCCGCCGACTTTCACCCCATTGTTAAATTCGCGGTTCACAGTAAGGGTCCCCCCCCAATCACCAGCAAGATAACGACCTAGGTCCAGCTGAGTATGAAACCCAGACCCAAGGTCATAATAAACCGATGTATGGCCAGTCACGACGTCGTAATCTTGAAAACCGAGCAACATATCGAAATTGCGTTGACGAACATAATTCAACTCTGCACCAAGGGCCAATCGACTATCTATCGGAGACCAAAGCATCTCAGCCGAAACACCCCCGAATTGGTTTTCAAGATAACCACCTGTCACACGAGCAAACACATCTGCAGAAGGCCGCCAAAGATATTCAGCAGTTAACAAATTTACCTCAAAGTCAGATTCACGGGCAAACAAAAAGGATTCTGAACGAACACGCTCAATCACAGAATCGGACTCGAGAACTCCGTCGCCTAAATTGCCCACCAATGGATAGCGAAACCGTGCATCCAGAGTGAGGCCCGGTGCTGCTTGATAGCCAATATCCAGCTGCGGTCCAATATCGACTCTGATCGGGCTCTGCGGATCAAAGAAAGAAAATGCGGAGTACGGCGTAAGGCTATACGTCAGCTGCGGCGCACCGACACCGGCCCGATTAGCGTCGCTGACATCAGCGCGGGCACGTGTGCGCCATGCCGCATCAAAAACATATTGCAGCTCTTCGAGATCGGCGCGCTTTGTGGCGATGGAACTAATCGGAACACCACGTTCTTGGAAAATAACAGTAAAGTCTTCTATCTGCGGAGGCAGCGTATTAGCCATCACGCGCGCCGCACGACCCGCAGCCTGCGCCTCAACATTCCATCTGTTGTTACGGATAAAAATTGTTGCACTCGTGGGAGAGATCTCGGCTTCGGCAAGCGCCAACCCTTCAGTGCCAAGCCTACTACGCAACACATCGACGGTGCCCGTCGGTCCATCCACATTCCAACTAGCCGTTGCAAGATTACGACGTGGGATAATGGGATAAGGCGCAGGCTCACGCCCACCAGGAATAACCTGTTCTTTGGCATCAAATACATAGCCAAACTGGACACCGAAATTTTCACCAGCAATCACGAACCCGCGAAAATTCAGCCCAAAATTGGTCTTGTACTGCACCGCCACGTTCACAGGCGATGAGTAGTTAAATGCTCCAACCACAGTTTCGGGACCATAAAGATCCGGTGAATACTCCAACTGGACACTGACTTTGTCTGTGACGTCCCAATCCACCCCCCAGAAGAACGACGCAGGCCCCTGAAGCCATTTCCCAACTTCAAGCTGCCCGCCCTGCCCAGTTGTGACCGTATCACGAATGCTTTCGTCAAATCCAAGCGGCGCCAACGGGTTATCGAACGTATTTCGCCCAGCTAGGCGCCCCCAACCAATGCCACCGGTAAGGGATATAGTGTCCGTCACATTTTTCGTCGCGACAAGGTATTCGCTCGAATATACGCCGGTTCCCAAGAAATCGCGCAGCCCAAAGGCAAGTGCGGGACGTGTTTCGGTTTCATCGAGGAGCGAAAAATGCACGTCAAAACTGCGGTCAAAACGAGTGCCAACAACCTCACTAAACTTGTCAATGATCGAGTAGCGGAAACTTCCATAGACGCGAGGAAAAACCTGAAACGTCGCCGTATTGCGCAGGCTTTGCTCCGTTGTCGCAACCGAAAAACCCAATTCACCATCGTTCAATCGACCGGCTGACGGTAACTCAACAATGCCGGGCGTTCCAAATGTGGAGAGCGTAGGCGTGTCTGCTCCGGCGCCATCTGTAAACATAACATTACACAAAGCGGCCGCCGACAGCATCTTTCCAAAACTCATCACATCCCCCCCTTTTGGTATTGATTCCATAATTGTACGCACTCCGGCCCGTAAAACCAGACGTCTCGCCAACGTCCATCCGTTAGCGGCGACTATGCGCATTGCAGGTCCGGTCGCCCGATCGAAATGCAGCGATCAAATCCTTGTTCTCCTGCGCTTTTTGCAGAATAGATATTACGCAAGTCAGCCATGTGCGCAGTTTTCATCGACCTTGCGATTTTGCTCAGATTGAGTGCGCGAAACTCGTTCCATTCAGTCAGTAGTACCACCATATCCGCATCTTTAACGGCATTATAAGGGCCTTCAACCCATCGTACGCCGGGCAGCAAGCGTTCGCCTTCATGGCGACCTTGCGTGTCGACGACACAAACTGTGGCACCACCCCCGATTAATGCAGGTACGATTGTCATGGATGGTGCATCGCGCATATCATCCGTACCCAACTTGAACGTCACGCC
The DNA here is from genome assembly GCF_023015725.1 of Loktanella sp. F6476L. NCBI lineage: Bacteria > Pseudomonadati > Pseudomonadota > Alphaproteobacteria > Rhodobacterales > Roseobacteraceae > Loktanella > Loktanella sp. F6476L. The sequence goes on from NZ_JALKAR010000014.1 coordinate 4,604, forward strand.
TAAAATGGCAACCGTCTTTTCGTCGAACGTTTCGTCGCAAAGGGTCTTAAGTTTATTGACCATGCGGCGTTTGGTTTCTTCGTTCACTTCGATCACGGTTTCGCTTATCCGCATGGGCATCCCATTTTCTTGGCCTATTCGCGCCAATGCGCGAGTGTCTTTCGGGAAATAGGACCCGCCGAACCTCGGCATAGCATGCAAGAACTTGCTGCCTACCCGACCATCGAACCCAATCCCTTTTGATACCTGTTTGATATCCGCATTGGAACATTCACATAGGGCCGCAATTTTATTGATGAAAGTGATCTTGGCCGCCAAAAATGCGTTGGCTGCGTATTTGATCATTTCTGCACTTTCCAAATCAGTCGTGATGATCGGGAAGTCGCGTAGATATAGCGGCCGATAGATTGAATTCATAATTTCAGCGGCGCGTTCAGTCTCCGCACCAACAACAACCAGATCTGGACGCATGAAATCGTAAATTGCAGCCCCTTCACGCAAAAATTCAGGGTTCGATGCGACATCAAAAACCAGTTCAGGATTGGCAGCGGCAACCACTTCTGCGACCTTTCGGTTAGTGCCAACAGGAACCGTCGATTTCGTGACAATCAGAACATACACTTTTGCAGTCTTGACAATTTCTTCGGCGGCAGCGACAACGTAGTTTAAGTCTGCATGGCCATCACCCCGTCGGGTTGGTGTGCCAACCGCGATAAAGATTGCATTAGCGCCATCAACCGCGTCCGACAAATTCTCGGTAAAGGTTAAGCGTCCCGCTTTCACGTTGTTGGCCAGCAAATCCTCAAGTCCTGGCTCGAAAATCGGAACCTTGCCGCTCTTCAGCATCGTAATCTTGCTACGGTCCTTGTCGATACACACGACGTTGTGGCCGAAATCAGCGAAACAGACCCCGGAAACTAAGCCTATGTAGCCCGTACCAATAATAGCAATCTCCCTGAAAACTTCCAAAATATGATATGTGATCAAAGCAATGATCGGTTATCATGCCGTCTGCCTATAACAAGTACCTGCTTGGTCTTTTATCGTAGAGAGACATTGAAAAAGCGTGTAGGTAGTCGCCAACGTCCACAAGGATTTCTTGAAAATGCAAACTGCGCTCGTTACCGGCTCTGCCGGCTTTATCGGATATCACACCAGTAAACGATTGCTGACTGAAGGCTGGAAGGTGATCGGTATCGATTCAATGTCGGACTATTACGACGTGACGCTAAAGCAAAGGCGTCAGGCGATGCTCGAAGCTTCACCAAATTTTACAGCGATCAATGATAAGGTCGAGACGCCAGGCACGATGATGACTTTGTTCAAGAAGTATCGCCCTAGCGCCGTGATCCATTTGGCCGCTCAAGCCGGTGTGCGTTATTCTATTGAGAACCCGCGATCTTACCTTGAAGCCAACATCATCGGGACCTTTGAAATTCTCGAAGCTGCTCGGGCCTTTCCACCTAAACATATGCTTATGGCCTCGACTTCGTCGGCTTATGGCGCAAACACCCACATGCCGTATAGCGAAACCGACAAAGCAGATCATCAAGTTTCGTTCTATGCGGCAACCAAAAAATCAACTGAAAACATGGCGCATAGCTATGCGCATTTGTTTGATCTGCCAACAACAATGTTCCGGTTCTTTACTGTGTACGGACCTTGGGGCCGCCCAGATATGGCCCCGATGAAGTTTGCGAAACGCATTCTGGCAGATGACCCGATCGACGTGTATAACCACGGCCAAATGAAACGAGATTTCACATATATAGATGATCTTGTGCATGCATTGTTCTTGCTGATTTCCAAGCCACCCGTGCGACCCACCGACGCTGACAAAGTTCCAGCAGGCGATAGCCTGTCACCCGTAGCGCCGTTCCGCGTACTCAATATCGGGAATGCGCAGCCTGAACCGCTGATGGATTTCATCGAAGCGTTGGAAACGTCGGTTGGACGGCCTGCCAAAAAGAACTTCATGGAAATGCAAGCAGGCGATGTTATGGCGACATGGGCGAACGCAGATTTGCTCAAAGATATCACGGGTTATCGTCCCAAGACAGCTATGCGCGATGGAGTCGCGCGGTTTATGGATTGGTATCGCAATTTTTATGAGATTTAGGCGATGACAGACCTTGCGACGGTGCTGGATTTATAATGCTTGATATTCTCAAGAAGAGCTTGGGTACTGGGGGCCTGAAAGTTGTGCAGGCCGTGATGGGTGTGTTAGTCACCATCGTGCTCGCACGATTGCTTGGACTTGCAGAATTTGGACTGTTTTCATTTGGACTAGCGATGGCCACGGCACTAGCTATCCCAACGAAGAACGGAATCACTGAACTTGTCGTGCGAGAGGTCTCTCGGGCAGAGGACGAAGATGACTCAGCGAAACTGCACGGGATAATGCGGTGGGTGCTGATGTTTAGCTGCATTTATTGTCTGGTTGTAGGTGGCGCCGTCGCGGCGGTTTCGGTAGCCTTATTTCCAACCAGCGGATTAGCGCTCTCTGTCGCTTTATCGATGTTGATCGTGCCGGGACTGTCTTTGATGGGGAATTTCTCGGGCGGGTTGCGTGGTTTGGGCAAACCAGCATTAGCCTTGTTTCCAGATACGTTGCTACGACCGATCTTACTAATTGCAATTGCGTTGGTGTTGGCCGCGATCCGCCCTGATCTATTGACAGCCACAACTGCCACACTGGCGATGACAGTCGCGACGTTAATTGCGGCTTTGGTAAATATGTGGTCTTTCAAGCGCAGCATTCCAGCAACCTTACAGCAATCGGGCGCACCCAAAATGGAACATCGCGCGTGGGTGCGAGCAGCCCTACCCTTCACCGCAATCGGGGGGGCTCAAATCGCGACACGACAGGCCGATCTCATCCTGTTGGGCTTGTTAGTGGATGAAACCTCAGTGGGATTGTACCGGATTGCTCTGCAAGGCGCGATGCTAGTCGCATTTGGATCGCAGGCAGTAAATATGGTGCTGGCCCCGCGTTTGGCGCTTCTCAAAAATGGGCACGACACAATGGCTTTATCTCGCCTGCTACGCCTGAGTATTTTGTTATCGCTGTGTGTCGCTGTACCGGGATTTCTGCTATATGTAACTGCAGGAGAACTGATCCTAACCACCCTATTTGGTACGCCAGCTGCTGCCGCATTGGTTCCTCTAATTGTCTTGTCCGCAGGTAACACAGTTGCGATGCTCAATGGCGCGGTCATTCCTTTACTAAACATGACTGGCAACGAAAGCCGCACGTTATTGTCGTTTGCGTTGGCGTTGGTATCGACCATTATTCTCAACCTCATGTTGATCCCAATTTTTGGTACAATCGGGGCAGCGACAGCAGCGTTCTTGGCAATCGTGATTTCCAACCTTGCCTTACGGAAAGCGGCCATCACGAGCATGGGCATAGACCCGCCCGCGACATTATTTCGTAAAGGATACCTCAACAATGACGCCCCATGACCAAACTCGCCCCACGGCTCTCGTTGTTGGACCAATGAAGTGTGGAACAAGCTGGATACACGATTACTTTGAAGATCGCGGCGATATTTGTCTTCCCAACGGGATCAAAGAAACGTTTTACTATGACCGTCACCCACGGCGCGGCCTAGACTGGTACACAAAACACTTCACCCACTTTAATGCCAACCAGCATCGCGCCATTGTCGAAGTAGCTCCGTCACTGTTTCATGTGTCCAGCACTGCCGCACCACATATTCTGAGTGAATTAGGCGATATTCCGATTGTCATTACGTTGCGCGATCCAGTGAAGCGAGCTTGGTCGCACTATCAACACATGTCGCGGGGCTATACAGCGTTGGCTTTGCAAGACGCTGTCCAAGAGTTTCCTGAGATTTTGGATGCCAGCCGATATTCGGCCCATATGCCGATCTGGAAAAAGCACTTTTCCAATGTCACGGCCTTACAACAGGCCCACCTCGCCGAAGATCCAGAAGAATATGTTGCCACTTTATCAGCACACCTGAATTTGCCAGCTATTCACGCAGGGCAACGGGCATCTCAGCGGAGCAACCAAGCCACCTCCCCACGCTCTTATTTACTGGCGCGTGTCGGGCGCTACGGAGCCCGGGCGTTTCGCTATGTAGGGCTATATTCTATCGTGAATGCCTTTAAGAACGCGGGATTAAAGAACTTGTTCTACGGTGGGGGACAATCAGAAACTCAGACACCATCAGACGATGACCTATCATTTTTGATGTCCGCCCTGGAAGATGAAACGGTGTATTTTGCGTCTCTTAGAGACTTGAGCTGACGGGCAGGCAATCCACCATAGAGCCATCCATCCGCCAAATCGCCACGGACTACAGCGTTCGCCGCAACAATAACACGTGAGCCAATAGTCGTATCGCGTAAAATTCGAACACCAGATGCAATCCAGACGTCATCTGCGATAGTAATCTCGCCGATCGCGAGTTTACCATATTTAATTGGCAAACTCGGTTCAATCATATGATCGAAAGATACCAGCGAACTGGCGTGTGCGATAGAAACATTGGATCCAATCCTGATCCCGCCCAATGCGTCTAGAAAACAGTTTTCATGAAATGATACATTGTCGCCAACCGATAGACTTTTCCAATTTTTGACCACGATGTTGCGACCCCAATAAACATTGTTACCCATAGCCTTGGCCTTCGCAAGCGCCAAAGAATAGCGTAAACCAACTCCTAGTACGCCTGGTATTATGTCGCTGATTTCCCAAATCCAGCGATGTAAAAAGTTGGGAAAGACACTAAACACCACCGCCAAAACCCTTAGAATTGGGCGGATTTTGCTAAAGACTGATCTACCGCTCATGATAGCGTTTACCTTTATTCTTGGATCTTACTAGCGTAGCAGGCTGCAATCACCTAAGTACACGCACTCCGGCGACACCTCTAACCATAAAGGCTGAAAGCACAATGCAGGCAAGGCACAGTTTGTCGATTCCTCGGAAGCAATTGTCCTTCGGCGAAGTCGAAGCCCGGACGGTCTTCAAGCCTGAAGCATGGATCGTACTGAGTTTCATCATGTATTTCCTTGTACCGGCCGTGGTATCCATTGCGATCACTAGGTCCATCAAAGGATACGGTGACTTGAACTTCCCCGGCTGGCAGATTGAAATAATTGACACAATCGCGGCGTCGGCGTTGTTCATCTTGGTTACATTGGTATCGCTCGTCTTTGTCCGAAAACTATTTCCTGCGCGCCGCCATTTTGAAGCATATTCACCGCCCAAAAAAGCGGAATTGGTGGTAGCGCGCGGGTCGTTTATTACTGGCCTATTTTGCGCTTATCTCTTGGGTCAAGCATTTTCCGGCGATATGCGTAGTGGATTGGTATCCACTCTTTACGGGCAGCTAATTTTTGCAATCTCTTTTGGGGCCATCTTAGGGTATCTGGCCTTAGCGTTACGAGCGCTGAATAAGAAGAACTACATTTGGTTCGCGATAATAACACTGGTCTTCGTTAGTGCTTTTGTTGTTTTGGGAGGGCGCGGCCGTGTGATCTGGCCACTCCTTTCGTTGTTTGCAACTTGGCAGATTACGCGAAAAGGCAAAATTCATCTTGGCAAGTTACTCGGTTGGGGGCTTGTCATATTCTTCGCAGCATCCCTAATTGATCCCCTTCTTGCGATTTACTACGGTCGGGGAACCGATCAACTTCTTCGGATCGCCAGTACGGGGTCATTACTGGAATCCGTCTTTATCCAGAAACGAAACTTCGACGGTTTTCACAATTTCTATCTAATATTCAATATTGACCCGTTTCCGCGCTCGCTATCGTATCTAATTGATGGACCACGAACCACGTTTATGACCGAATTTTTTCCGGCCATCCTCGCGCGCGGCATCGGTTTTCCCGCCACAGTACCCGGCACATTCTGGATGGCAGGCGGATGGATCGGTCTCATCATTGGCGGGATCGCATTCGGTGCGCTGGCGGGCGTCATGTCCGCACGGTTCTCAAAATCACAAAGCCAATTATCGATCTGTTTCCAAATCTATCTATTCACTTGGATTTTCAATGTGGGCACATCGCTGTTCGACAACATGTCGAAAATCATTGTAGTCTGTGTTATCATGATCCCATTCTATCTCGCGTCAAAGCTGCGATAATCGTCATGATTCTCAATCAACGATTTTGTTGATCTCATCCAAGTAGGCATCAAGGACAAATCGTTCGTCAAATACCGTTTCGGCATGTCGACGACTCGCCGCCCCCATTTCAATGAGTTTATCGCGGTGCATGTCAATTATTTTTGCCATCGCCTCTTCAAGACTTTGCGTGTCGCGTGGGTTCACCAAAAAACCGCTCACACCGTCATTAACCGCATCACGACAGCCTCGATGGTCTGTTGTAATCACCGGACGACCTGTTGCGCAGGCCTCTAGCAAGGATTTCGGGACACCTTCGCCATAGTAGGACGGTAAAACGACGCATGAGGCGTCCTTTAGCAGTGCTGGGATCGTATCCGGCAACACACTGCCATGATAAATCACGTCACCAGCCTCTACTGCTTTCTGCAAAACTGCACCATCGATATGATCAGATTTGTCTGAATGCTCGCCCACAATGTGAACTTCGCAATCCAAACCACGTTTTTTCAACGCAGCCGCAGCCATCACATATTCAGCAATCCCTTTTTCCTTTAATAGACGGCCAACAAAAAGAAACTTTGTCTTTTCAGGTAATGGCTGGACCAAAAATTTATCAACATCCACACCACTACCCGGAATCCTCGACGTGACTTCCTTAGCTACAAGATCCGCAGCGATAAAATCAGCGCGATCTTCATTGTTCTGGAAAAAAACATGCGTTGCTCGCCTAAGGCCGGCACGGTACAGCCGCTGCACGATAAACCGCAAGATTGGTGATCCCGTCGATGAAAAAGCCCGCCCAGCACCCGCAACATTGTTAATTACTGGAACATTGGCCATTGATGCCGCGATATTCCCAAAAGTATTTGGCTTGACGGTGTAGTGCAGCGAGACAACGGGTTTCAATTTCTGCAAAATGCGAGCCAACGCCCGCACAGTTTTTATCTCGGCCAGAGGGTTCATGCCATACTGCGACATTGGCAGCTCAATGTAGCGGATGCCTTCTTTTTCCAAAAGCGGGACCGCCTCATCGCGTGGAGCAATAACCACGATGTCATAACCTTCGGCACGCAAAACTTTAATCAATCGCATACGCAATTTCAGTACATATAAAGCTGTATTGTAGACAATGGCAATCGTACCCTTAGACTGAGATGGTGCGGTCAAAGTCGTCATCCTTAAAATGAAGTTTATTCAGTATAGAAGATTGTTCTGCTGTCATCAGGCTCAAGAAACTCTGACACCAGCGTGCGACGCAATCCCTCATCCAGCTTATAGGGCGCGACAAAGCCATCTTGATCATGGGCGCTACTTGAAAACGACGTCTCACTACAGAATTTCTTGACACGGATTGATGAAATGGGAAGGTTTTTACCAGAGACTTTGGCGAGGCCATCCGCAATCTTACCCAAAAACATGCCAACTGGGTACGGCAAACGAAACCCAATTTTGTCTATGCCAACCAGGACAGATCTGACATGGGATACGAGCGAATTCATGTCAAAATCGGGCTTATCAACATAGTTAAATATGTCTGACCCATTCGGATGAATAGTACACCATTCAAGAAATGCGACGATGTTACCGACATAAGCCAAAGACTTTTTGTTTTTACCATCCCCGATCATGACAAATCGGCCAGACGCAATCTGATTAAGCAAATTAAAGACGTTTCCGCGATTTCCTTCACCAAACACGACCGTCGGGCGCACAATACAGATCGTGCGTGTCTTGGGAGCTTCTGCAAACCATTTATTAAGAACCTTCTCACCTTCAAACTTAGACCGGCCATAATCATTGAAAGGATCAATGGTTCCGGTTTCATCGGTTTGAGGCGCTGCAAATCCATACACAGCAACTGTGCTAGTAAATACAATTCGGTCAATCCCAAGTTCGGTTGCGATATCGCAGATATTCGCAATTCCGTCGACGTTGGTGTTATAATATTCTTGTCGGTCGGACACATCATCCCGGTGCACCGCTGCCAAATTAATCAACGGACCAGCATTGCCAATGGACGCAAGCGTCACAAGCAATCCTTCCTTGTCCCGGATATCGGCAATCAAAGTTCTATCCGCGAATTCCGGGCTTGGCTTCAGATCAACGATCCGGAAATCAATATTTTGCGCCGCCAAAGAACGGCACAAATTAGTTCCGATGAACCCAGATCCCCCAAGAATGGTCAGCATTGAAATGATCCCAAATTGTTAAAGTAGACTAGGTTTACCCCGTATCACGCGCCCCTAAAAGAGCAATGCGTTTCGGTCAGAAAGAACGAAATACTTTGTGTATATGGCAGACCAACCGTTCAAAAAGCCCTGGCGCCCCAAAAGTTTCGTCCGGCCCCAATAATGCCGCCTATGGGGGGTAAAGAACGCCCGGCATCAGCTCTTCCCAAAACCTAAATATCGCCTCTGCATTAAGCGCCGACATCCACCCATGCTTCTCAAAATCCAACCGCGGCGCCCCCTCCAGTCGCGCCATGAACAGCCGTTTGTCTGCGTCCCGCTGCGTCGGGCTTCGCGCTGCCACCAAGTCCCGCACAATTGCCAACTTCCGTCCGCGCTCTGACATCGGCGCTTCCTCAACCGCAGGCGCCGCGTAGTCATCCCGCAATGCCGCCTGCAAATAGCTCACCGGGTTCTGCACGTCGGATCGTTCCCCGACATACGCCAGCTTTGCGGCCACATACTCGGCTCCGTGTTCTGCAATCCATTGTTTTGCCAGTCGGTCGCTGACCCCCTGCCCTATCAACGCCGCATAGACCGGCGAATTTCGCACCCCTGCCCCGTCATCGATATCAAGGATCGCGAGCTGCGGATTGTCCTTAATCTTAAACCGGATATGCGTCACAGATCGGCCCATCTTACGCGTCTCGGGTGTCACGATGATATTGCTCGTCTTGTTCACCTCCGCGACGGCCGGCTTGATGACCTTCGCGTTCAGGTGCTTAAAAACCTCGTAATAGGCACTGTCATTCACGCCCATCAGACGGCGAAACGTCTCCAGCTCCCACCACCCCGTGCTGCGCGTCCGCACGAAACGGTAGCAGTTTTCGTAAAGTGCTAGCGCATGGCCCGAGGTAAACCGCTTCTGAATGTTAAGGTTAATCAGCGCGAAAACCTTCGGATCGTGCAACTTTTCCGCCAAGGCAGACGAATACGAATATTCGCACACCCCACCCTTCAGCTTTGCATAGGCAAGCAGGCTCGACACGCCCCACTCTTGCTCGCCGTTCTCGTCCAACATATCCCATTCGGCCAATGTCTCGACCAAACCACGTAGCGACGCCTTCAACGACTCCATATCATTCGAATTATATCCGATCATCGCACACAGCGTCTGCGCGTCGATCTTGTGGGTCGCCTGATGCACCAATGTGTCGTAGGCATTCAGCAGCAGCACGTTCGATAGCTTGCGTTGTAATAACGTTAACTTGCCACTCACGTGGATCGCGGCGACGTTCTTTTTCACAGAACCGCGCCGCAGCGGGCCGGTCAGGTCTTTGGGTGTCTGCTCTTTGCGCATTGGCGTGCCTTGTTGACGGCTATTTGCGGGTACCTTATCGCAAAAGGAACCTGCAAACAACAATCAAGTAGGCACCTTTAGACGGGTCAAACGGATCCCGTAAACAGGTACCTTTCACTGGTTATCCTGTCATGAAATTCTGCTAAAGGTACCCAAACACGGGACGCCTGAGCACCCCCGGATACTGAATAGAGCCTAACATAGCCGAAACCGACTCTGGATACCCATCATCCTGCGAATCGGCACCTTTCGTCCTAACTTTAGGTGCTCCTTGTCCCGTAAACGGATACCTTTCGTCCTGTAGGCGGGTCCATGTTCGCCCCTAACTATTTGATATAGTTTTATTATCTCACCCCAAAGATTCTAAAGTATCTAAAGATACTAAACAGTTTATCGTCGTTGTTCTTATCAAATATCCTAATATTAGGGTCTAAATGGACATTCTGATTCTCATTTGCGGTTTCATGTGCGATAGTTTCGCCAAAGCATACAAACCTTGCATACATTGAGATAAGACAATGGCATCAGCGGATAAACCACCCCTGCCCCCTTATATGAACATCGACCCACAGGTTGCTGCAAGCAAACTCTCGGCCCCTGTTGATACGACGCGATTCGCGAAAGCCGCGACTTTCGCTGCGAAAGGCCGCGAAGATCTGGCGAAACGTGGACACGCCCCTGATGGTGCCAAGCGTCTGCGCAAATTTTCGACGTGGGAAGTGTGCCGCTACATGATCCCCGTCGCGACATCGCATTTCCGGCGTGTGCTCAAGGCGCATCCGGATTTGCCCCAAGGCACCGGCGAAGGAAATTCGAAGTGGTTTACCCTCGAAGAGGTGCTCGCTCTGCGCAAGCATTTCGCGACCGAAGGTGCCGCTGACAAGGAATATCTGCCATGGCGGCCTAAAGGGTTAGACGCGAAAATCATCTCTGTCGCGAACTTCAAAGGCGGCGTTGGCAAGACATCAACCGCCGCACACCTCGCCATGTCCGCCGCGTTGGACGGCTACAAAGTGCTCGTGATCGACCTCGATAGCCAAGGTTCCATGACCTCGATTATGGGCGGCAAGGTCGAAGACGAATGGCAAACCGCGTTCCCGCTTATGGCCAAAGATTACGCGATGAACGTCGTTGCCGAAAACCGCGCACGCGAGGCACGTGGGGAAGCCCCCCTGCCCCTAGATGAGACTCTAACCGAGGCATTACAGACGAACGCCCGCGATCTGATCCAATCCACGCACTGGCCGAACATCGACCTCATCGGCGCACAGCTGAACCTCTATTGGGCCGAATTTCAGGTCCCCGTCTGGCGTACGCAGCATCGATCTTGGGCGCTCTGGGATGCGCTGACCAACGCGCTGTCGCGTGAAGATATCTTAACCGATTACGACGTCATATTCATCGATACGCCCCCTGCCCTCGGTTACCTGACGATTAATGCGCTGGCGGCGGCGGACATCCTTCTGGTCCCGCTTGGGGCTTCGTTTCTTGAATTCGACAGCACAGGCCGGTTCTTTGACATGCTCTACAGCACCTTCGCTTCCATCGAAGACGGTGAAAACACCATCCGTCGGCGCGACGGATTGCCGGACATGAAATTCGAATGGGACGCCGTCCGCGCCATCGTCACCCGATTTGATGCGGCGCAACAGACCGACCTCGCAAATGTCGTGCAGGCCTATTTTGGGGACTTCATGACGACCTACCGCCAGGAAGTCACGGCCATGGTTGGGCAGGCCGGCGAGCGCGTAAACGGTATTTACGAAGCCGATTATCGTGACTTTAACCGTGACACCTACGTGCGCGGACGCGAGACATTCGACCGCACATGGGCCGAAGTTAAAGAAGTCTTACTCGGCACATGGTGGCGCGATCAGCAGATGATGCAGAGCCTCGAAACTTGACGGGTTTCGAGTTTCGCAGCGAAACTCGCCCCAAATATAACCAGAGTTTCGCAGCGAAACTCCCGCAGACGACAACAGGAGATCCCTGATGGCAAAACGCAGATTAGACCCGCCAAGCGCCGATCAACTGGCCGCAATGGACGCAGAGTTTCGCAGCGAAACTCCCGAACGGCGGGGCAGGGGCGCCGCGCCCATAGCGCAGGTCGCAGGCGAGGCGGCGCATCTTGGCACAGGCGAAACACCGGCCGCAAAGATGAACCGGCTGGATGCGGATAAACTCCGCGCGGCCGAAGAGGCGGGGTTGCTGATCGAAGAAATCCCGCTGGACCAGATCAAAACCGACGACCTCGTGCGCGACCGGACGATCATCGATCAGTCCGAACTGGACGAGCTGATCACGTCCATCACGATCAACGGACTGCGCCTGCCGGTTGAGGTCTACAAAGACGGGCAGGGGGCGTATCAGCTGATCTCCGGCTACCGCCGCATGCTCGCCTTCACAGCGCTCAGCAAGACCTACACGGGCGGCTACAGCAAGATCAAAGCCATCGTGCGCGCGCCACGCGACATGGCGACGTCCTTCATGGCGATGGTCGAAGAAAACGAAATCCGCGCGAACCTTAGCCACTACGAACGTGGGCGTATTGCGGTCCTTGCGGCACGGCAGGGGGCGTTCAATAGCACCGACGAGGCCGTCGCACAGCTGTTCGTCGCGGCATCGAAGGCCAAGCGATCAAAGGTGAAATCATTCGCTGAAGTCTTTGAATGTCTCGGAGATGTCCTCCAGTTCCCCGAAGACCTCACCGAACGCCGCGGCCTACGCATCGCCGCCGCAATCCGGCACGGGGTCGAAGACAAGTTGCGGGATGCGCTAGAAGGCGCGAAGGGCATAGAGAGCATCGACAACGAATGGGCGCTGTTGGAGCCGATCATCGACCACGTCGAAGCCGCGCCAAAACCAGCCGTCAAGATGGGCCGCCCCAAAGCAAGACCGCTTCCCGCGAAGGGCAACGAAATGCAGCTTTCCAACGGTGTGAAGTTGACGCGGTCAAGCGACAGCAAAGGCTATTTCATCCGGATTAGTGGGCCGTCAGTTGACGCAGAAACGCTCGACGCCGCCATGCAAGAAATCGCGCATTTGTTCGAGGCGCCATAGGGAGTTTCGCTGCGAAACTAGTACGTAATTCAAAAAGGTATTTTCCAACATTTTGATTTGAGGGAGTTATTTATGAAAACGGCGATTGTGACCGGCGCTGCCGGATTTATAGGATATCACATTAGTCAGCGTCTTTTGGACGAAGGTTGGCGGGTTGTTGGCGTTGATTTATTGTCCGATTATTACGATGTCTCGCTCAAGAAAAAGCGTCAGGCAATGCTGGCGACTTCGCCAAACTTCAAAGTCTATAATGAAAAAATCGAAACACCGGGCCTCATGATGTCGATTTTTGAAGACCATAAGCCTGACGCGGTCATCCACCTCGCGGCGCAGGCGGGCGTGCGGTATTCTATCGAAAATCCAAGATCCTACCTTGAAGCAAACATCATCGGAACATTTGAGATATTGGAAGCAGCCCGAGCATTTCCACCGGCTCATATGCTCTTGGCCTCGACGTCTTCGGCTTACGGTGCAAACACGAAAATGCCGTATGCTGAAACCGACAAGGCCGATCATCAGGTTTCGTTCTACGCGGCAACCAAAAAGTCGACCGAAAATATGGCGCATTCGTACGCGCACCTCTTTGGCCTGCCAATTACGATGTTCCGGTTCTTTACAGTTTACGGCCCCTGGGGCCGACCCGACATGGCACCAATGAAATTTGCGAAACGCATTTTGGCTGGCGATCCGATTGATGTTTACAATCAAGGGCAGATGAAACGCGATTTTACATACATCGATGATTTGATTGACGCTCTTTCCGAGCTTATCGCTCAGGCGCCCGTGAAGCCTAGTGGAGAGGCCGAAGTGAAGAAGGGTGACAGCCTATCGCCCGTAGCCCCGTTTCGTGTGCTGAACATCGGTAATGCATCGCCAGAACCCTTGATGGATTTTATCGCGGCGCTTGAGGATGCGGCTGGAGTGAAAGCGAATATGAACATGATGGACATGCAGGCTGGTGATGTCGTCGCAACTTGGGCGAACACTGACCTTTTGAAATCACTGCTTGAGGTGACGCCGTCCACGACAATGCGTCAGGGCGTCAACAAATTCATGGTCTGGTATCGGGAATACTACAGCCTCTGACTATGGGGTTTCCATGAGTAATGGTTAACTCGCGCCGAAAAGATCTCGGGTGAAGATCTTGTCTTCAACGTCTGTTAGATCGTCTGTCAGGCGGTTAGCGACGATGAGGTCCGCCTCGGCCTTGAACGCTTCGAGGTCGTGGATCACTCTTGAACCGAAGAAGGATTCGTCTTCCATGATCGGTTCGTAGACAATGACTTCGACGCCTTTTGCTTTGATCCGCTTCATGATCCCTTGCACGGATGATTGCCGGAAATTGTCGCTGCCTGCTTTCATCACGAGGCGGTAGATACCTACGACCTTCGGCGCCTTCGCGACGATCTGATCTGACAGGAAATCCTTGCGCGTGCGGTTGGCGTCGACGATCGCTTGCATCAGGTTCTGCGGCACGTCGGCGTAGTTTGCCAGCAGCTGTTTGGTGTCTTTTGGCAAGCAATAGCCGCCGAACCCGAAGGACGGGTTGTTGTAATGGTCGCCGATCCGCGGATCGAGGCCAACGCCTTTGATCAACTCTTCGGTGTTCATGCCGCCCGCCAGCGCATAGCTGTCGAGCTCGTTGAAATAGGCAACGCGCATGGCGAGGTAGGTGTTGGCGAAAAGCTTGATCGCCTCAGCCTCGGAGGGGCCGGTGAGAAGGATTTCGACGTCCTTTTTGATTGCCCCTTCGAGGAGGAGTTCGGCGAAGGCCCGCGCCCTGTCCGACTTTTCTCCGACGATGATGCGGGAAGGGTGCAGGTTGTCGTACAGCGCTTGCCCTTCGCGCAGGAATTCGGGGCTGAAGATGATGTTTTCGTTGGTGAAACGGATCCGGGCTTCTTCGACAAAGCCAACGGGAATCGTTGACTTGATGACGATCAGCGCGTCGGGGTTTTGTGCAGTGACTGTTTCGATGACTTTGTCGACGGATGAGGTGTCGAAGTAGTTCGCGACAGGGTCGTAGTTAGTCGGGGTTGCGACGATAACGATGTCAGCGTCTGTATAGGCGTCGGATGACACCGTCGCAGTCAGATGCAGTTTTTTTTCAGCGAGATACGACGAGATTTCCGCATCAACGATTGGGTTCTCGCGATTGTTAAGCATAGCGACGCGATCTTTAGAGAGATCGATTGCGACGACTGTATGGTTCTGCGACAGCAAAATAGCATTGGACAGGCCCACATAGCCAATTCCGGCGACGACAATTTTCATTAGTCGGTATCCTAAAGAAATAAAATAATTTGCATGTCTATAGCCTGCTTTGGCTGTTCGATTAAAGTGAATTTACGGGGTATGCTATTGAGAATTACGTCCAAGCAGGGCGCAACGCGTTAGAATAGGATTAAGTGGTATGCTGAAGTTGTTACTGGCGATTTGGTTGACAATCGCAGCCCCGGTAGTGGCGCAAGACTATGATAGTTGGGAGGTGAGGCAGTTCGATTTTGCCGATCCTCTGTTGAACTTCACGACCGATGTCGTCTTGGGGGCGGTGGTCAACACCGCGCCGATGAACGTGCCTGACGCGGGGGCTATCGTGAATATCACGAACATCGGCAAGGTTACCGAGCCGCGTGATTGGATGGGGATTTCGATTGTCGGGTATGCATTGAACAGTCCTGCAGTCGCTGAGGCCTTGTGCAAGAGCGAGATCGCGGCGGCGGGCTATGAGGTTCACAATATCCGTAGCGTGCCGAATTTGACGATGGCCGAGGCCTTTGCAACGAAGAGCAACGGGGCGCGTCTGACATCTGGTAGCCTGTCACGTTGCTATGCGCGCGGCAGCAGTGCGTTGGCTGTGCATGTGCTGTTTGATGTGGCGGACGTCACGACGCAAGACGACTATCAGATGCGCCGGCTTGCTGCACTTGATGTGTACAAACGCTTTACCGACGGGATGTCTTTCGCAGACGGGCGGCCTGCGCACTTTGGTGAACAGATGCAGGATATCGTGGTCACGATTGGTGATCAGACAACTCGGATCGGCGTCCCCGCGATCTGGGAAGTCGCGTTTAACGATTTTACGGGCGCGCTGCCTGCCGAGATGCAGTTGATACGCGCTGATGGCGATGGACCGTCGAAGGGATTGATGTGGCTGTACGTTTTCGAGGGGCGCAAGCCCGTTGATTTGGCCGAGGTCGCGGTGCCGGTTGTCACGGAGTATTTTCAGGCGTTGAGCGATGAACCGACGACGTTCGATGTAACCGAAAATGTTGCGGATGATGACCTACCTGACCTTATGGCTCAGCGGTTGCGGATCAATGTCGGTGGGGTTGGCGATATAGAAGCGAGCTTCATTTGGCATGGCGAGCGGGTTTATGTGATCGGGCTCTGGCAGAACTTTGCGCCAGCGACGGACCGGATGAGTTTCTTTAGTCGGCTGCCGGGGCAATCGTCGTTTTTGATGCTGAAGAACAGTCTCGAGCGGTCGTTGCAATGACATATGCTGCTTCGTTTCCAATGCTTTACACTGATTGGTATGCTGCGCGTTTGTTCATGGACGCAGGTGTGCCAGCGGCTGATGTATTGGCTTGCGCGGGCGTCACGCAGGCTGTCTGGGATGGCTGCCAAGAGCGCTACAGCCAGTTGCATTTTGCCGATACGGGATGGGTGGCGCACGCGTTTGAACGGGGCGGTTTGGCGGCACCACAGGGGGATCGCGCCTTATACAAGCACCTGACTGGGAAACGTGCGCCGCTCCGGTTTGGCATGCGTGATCGGTTGGCGGCGGTGCGGCGGGTGGTTGAAGCGGACCCGCGGATTGGGCCGTTTGCGGATGTCTACTGGATTGCGCAGTATCTGTGCGAACGGCATTTTCCTACGATCCGCTACGTTCATAATGGCACGCATGTATGCGTCGCGGGACAGCCGCTACAGACGAAGAAGGGCGATGTGATTGAAGGCATCGATTGCGCCGCGTTTCGTAAGCTGGGTGAGCGGTGGTTTACCGACGGTAAACGCGTATACGGGCAGGGTGAACAGCCTACGTCGCGCCATTGGTTCGTGGCACGTGGCGCTGATCCGGCGACGTTTCGGGTGCTCAATCAACGGTATGCGGCGGATAAGGAAGCTGGGTATTACATCACCAATTTGCGGCTGACGGGCGGCGATCCGGGCAGTTTTGCGGTGGTCAGCTATCCTTATGGTAACCCCGTCACGCAGCACGCTGAACATAGTCATTACGCAAAGGATTCGCACCGTGTTTACAGCTACGGTGTTGCAATAGATGGGGCCGATGCAGCGAGCTTTGAGGCGATTGGCGTAGAGGGCAAGTACTTTGCCGATAAGCACCGAATCTATTGGGAACGCACGCCGATTGAAGGCGCGGATCGGGAGAGTTTTACCTGCGCGATAGAGGTTGGCCAGTACCGCGCGTTTGACAAAAACAGGGTCTATTACGGCGGAAAGGTCGTATCGTCTGCCGATGACCATGATCGGTGGGCGGCGTATTTCGCGGCACGGCCTGATGTGAAGACGGCTTGGTTTCATAATCAACCAGGGCAGACAGAACGTGTGCCGATTGGCGGCCCGTATTTTAGCGATGGTCAGCGGCTTTGGGTTGAAGGTCGCAAGCGCGGACAGCGTGAATGGGTGTCGGTCGATTACATCGATCACAACAGCTTTCGGCATGTGGTCGATGTGTTCGCAATTGATCGGTCTGGTTTGCGCTATGTGGAACCACGGCTGGAGGGATATGAGCGGCCTGTTGTGAAAGGCGCTGATCCTGAGAGTTTCGAAGCCCTCGGCGACGGTTGGTATCGCTGTGCCAATCAGGCGTATTTCATGAACCTGACCGATCCGCGCGACTATCACCGGTTGGTGATTGTGAAAGCGGATATGGCGAGTTTCCGTCTGCTCGGCGGTGCCTATGCGATGGATGCGGAGGGGTTAATCGTGGAAGGCGTGCGCAAGCGCGACGTTGCGGATCCGGAAGCGGTGAAGCCGATTGGCCGGCTATTTGCGACGATGGGTGAGGCGCTGTTGTTCCGCGGGAAGGAATTCAAACGGATCGGTGCGCTTGATCTTGAAACGGCGCGAAGTCCTGCGCCGCGCCTGTTAATCGACAGTGCGGGTCACATGCTGTTGGGGAGTCGGTATCGCAAACCTGTGGCGGGGATGAACGCACCGGCCTTGCGGTTCCTAAATCCGTATTTCGCGGTGGATGGTGGGCAGTTGTACGCGCTGACGGACGATGGTCTGATGCTATGCGAAGGTGCGGATGTTGAGAAAGTTACCGTGACGGGTTCACACAGCGTGGGCGACGGAAAACAGCGTTTTGCGTTGGAAGGCAACCGTTTGGCGCAAATGTCCTGTTAGGCGGCCGCTCGCCAAGTTGAGAGGATGTTTGGATCAAGTTGCGATACTGCGGGATCGTAGCGTTCAAGCAGGATCGCACCGACGATGGCAGGCAAATCTTGGAGCCATGCACCTGAGACGTCGAAAGTGATAGGCGTTGCTTGGCCGAGGCACATAAGGACAAGCGTTTTGATGTCGCTTTGTGCCGATGCGGCCAATTCGCTTAGTGACCGTGTGCTAGGCAGAAGGGCAGGATTCAGGCGCTGTGCTGCGCGTTTATCAATATCGGCGGGGCAAGAGATTTCGCGCAGAAAAAGGTCCGCGACGGTGCTAAGCTCAACATCTGCGCACCACGACAGCGCGATGGCTCCGATCTGGGTGACGCCTTGAGCTTCAATAAAGGCTTGCCAGCGTGTGGCCGGGCAGGGGGCAAGTGCTGTTAAAAGAGACTTGGTGTTGTCGTCGATGGATGCGCGTTGGCGCAGGGTGTCTGCTGCGAATGCTGATCGCTGCCACATCTGGGCATCGATGTGCAGACCAGTCCAAATGTCGGCGAGTGTCAGGTCAGTGCCAAGGCGGAAGGCGCCTGTGAGTGGGTCGATAGGTTTGGCCATTGCGTTAGAATTTTTCAGTTAGGTTCGGGGCGTAGTTGGGATTGGAGTTGTGGGGCTTCACGTCCATGTCGTTATGATCGTCACCAACCAGCCCAAACGTGACGCGATTACCGACGGCTCGTGCCGTACCTGGCGCTGGAGCGTAGTCATATGTTCCTAAATCGAGGCTCGTGTCATCAACCGCGCCGCCATAGTAGCGACACTGCCAGCCGCGCCCGCCATGCCCTTGCAGCAGACGGTAGGTTTGGTTTTCCGCGTTCCGGTTTCCAAGACCTGCGTCACCGTGGAAAACGGGGGCCGTCAGACCGCTGTCAGGCGCCCAGGTGTTCCCTTGGCCGTCGACATAGTGTGATATTTCAGTGCGTTGCGGAGTGCGGCCGTGTTTCGGGATGATCCGGTTCACAGGGATTGGGTTGCTCGACGGGCACCGATTGCAGGCGTTGCGTTCGATATGTTCGCGCCCATACGGGTCAATAGTATCGCCTATGGAAACCTTTGTGCAGATTTTGTCGGTCCGGCATGTCCCTGTCGGGCAATTATAGGGCGGCAGGGGCCGTGTGGCTGGATCAAGCGCCTCTGATCTGACGAATGGTTCAACCTTTCGTGCAACGCTATCAGCGATAATACGCGCGGATTCTGGGTTCATCATGGTCTAGATTTTTCCTTTCACGAATTCCCACCAAAAACCAACCTTCCCGTAGAAGAGCTCTTTGTCTTGGACTGACATGTGGAAAGCCGCTTCGCCAAGATAGGCTGCGACACGTTGGTTGGGGTTTGGCACCTGTTCAATCACAGCATCGCGATAGGCGTCATCCGCGACGAGGTTAGGTGTGACAAGTCGCAGAACTGCCATCGACACAACATCGCCTTCGCGGCAAACTTCGAGCCATGCGCAGTCCAGAATGGCCTGATCGACGATATAGAGACGTTGGGCTTGTGAGAGCGTTTCGCCCTGTTCCCAAAAGACGCGTCCTAAGAAATCGGCAAGCCGGTTGCGGAACACCTGATCTGTGATTTGGGTGAACATTTCGATTTGTTGCACGTTGACAGCGTAGGGTTATTCCAGCGGAAGAGCTGCACTGTTTGGTCCGCTGAGTGCGGGGCGGGTGATAACGGATGGCACGCCAGATTTGAGCGCATAGAACCGCTCTGACGGTCCCCAGAACGCTGCGGCGTCGGTAGCCTGAAGCGTGCCGAGAAAGGCGAGCAGGATGCGGGTGTCGTAGAACCGGAAAAGGGCCATTTGCGTTCCTTCATCAATCGTGACGTTGAGCCAAGAGGCGTAGTGGCGACGCAGGTCGTCGATGGCCGTCTCTGTTTCAATGATAAACCCTGCGTGGGGGTATTTCGCGGCGTGGAGCAGATCGCGGACTGCTTTGGGCTTTGCCCCGTCGAGAGGCAAAACGGTGATGACCACCCGTCCTTTAAGGCTAATAGGTTGCGCTGATTGATAAATTAGTCGCCCATTGACATGGTCGAGGCACCTGCGGCCGCATTCTCACCACAAGAGATCGCATCGCCCACACGCCCCGCAGGTTTACCATTAATATACACCGTCCCAGATCCGGCAGCCAGGCTACGCGGATGCGGTGGCGCAAGACATGTTGGGCAAGCATATGGCGCTTAGGCGTCGCCCTTGCGAACAGCGGCGATCCCTTCGACAAAAACGTCGGTTGACGCCACAATCGATGGGGTGGAGGGGAAGTGGCAGGCATGACCCGAGCCGGTGTCACCCAAACGGGTTGTTTTAGGCATAGGTAACTCCTCGCCTAAATTTCTGTTGCAGCATCAAGATCACGGCCGCATCATGAAAAAGCCAATCAGCATCAGTATCATTGAAACAAGAACCATAATCCACAATTGAGCTACGATCGCGCCCAAAAAAATCATGAATCCAGTACCTGTGATGAGCTGGCCTGCGAAATCCCAAACCGTCCGAACCATAAATTTTATGAAACCCATTAGTTTTGACTTCTGCGGCACCAAAATCTAACAAACCAGATGAGACAAACTCTCTCTTAGTTTAGGCCGCCATTGGTCCCAAAAACCCTGACGACGGACACCGTCATAATAGTAAACATGAAATGCACAGACTTTGATCTTCCAAGAAGCCACCCCCTTTAATAGCACTGAAATCCTTGGTCCGAATCAGGCGATTCCTAAGGGGATTCAGCGACACCTCCAGTGGGATGGAAGCAATAAGTCTAGAGTTTTTGCTCTTTTGGATGCGTCACTCATTCAAGGTTTGCCTGAGGTGTTGCAGGGGACTGGTTTGCAGAATGCGTGTTTATTTCAGGGTGACGCTGAACAAGAATTAGGTGATGCAGCCCCGTGGCTGGTTCAGCTTGACCTTCGGTCAGAATTTACGCGCCAGATCTTCACTGTTGGTTCGGAGCCTTGGAGCTACTGGTCCCGATCGCCTTTAGTTCTAGAGAGCAATTATACCTTTCGAAAGATGCTTAAGAACCTGCGTCGTTATACACGAATAAGGGACACGCAGGGCAAGTGGTTCTATTTCCGGTTCTGGGATCCAACGACTGTGAAATCCATTTTTGAGACTCCTGAAATGCGTCATCTTCAAGGCCTCTATGGCGCGAACAAAATCCTGATGCCCGCGGGCGAATACGCGTGGATTACGGATAGCGAAGGTGTTGAGGCTCGCGGTCCTAGTGTTGTCCTTACACCCGAGATCTGGGCTGCTTTGCAAAGGACTAAGTCAATTCAGATTTTGAATAAACTCGTTATTCAAATCAAGACGGATGAACCAAATCCTTTCGGCTGGTCAGACGGCCGCATTTTGGAAGTTGCCCGAGCATGGTATAACGCGAGCGTTGCGGATGAAAACGCGTTGGTTGCGTTGACTGTTGGATGCATGCGTAGCAATCTCGCTCCAGTTGCATATGCTGATCTTCACACTGACATTTGGCAGAATGAAATGATACCAACGACAAAGAAGGCACGTTTGATGTTGAAAGCAACTCCTGAGGCGACGGCGTGAAATGCTTCCTTTTTTGTGCTGCCTTTTTGGTGCATCTATTTCCCCTAAAATTGTACGCGGAGACGCTGATGGACAATGAAATGAACCGCTACTGTTTGGGGCACTTCCTGCTATCTGTCGATCAGCGGTTTACGTCTCGTTTCAATGAAACGACCGCGCGATTTGACCTTGTGAATTTTGAGCGTTTGGATGTGTCTACTGAAACTGCTTTCAATCAGTTTGTTTTGGCGCGATCCCAAGAGCTGACTGAAGCTGACCGTGAACGCGATCCTATCTTAACGGAAATCCCAAATGGCCGCCTGTACGAAGTTCGCGAAACGTCTCGGGGTGGTACATCTTATGGGTTCGTTTTTCGGGATAATGTAGGTTTTGAGGTGCAGTCGACGTTTTCTGATAGATTGGCAGATCAGTTCAGGGCAAATGCGGTAGATGTGTTGTCACGTTTGCGCCCACTAAATAGTGCCTTAAATAATAACGCTATTTTCTGTTTTTCATCTGGATATATTCTCGGTCCAACTGCTGCGCCTGATAGGTCCAAGGTTTACGAGGCCATTTTTGAGTCTCAGGATGGTCTTAGGCTCAAGGTGACGTCTGAATGGTTGGCAAAACCTGAGATTTCCTTCGACTTTGATACGTCTCTTCCTTGGGCGTCTGGCCGCACAGTTGGTGGAACACTCGGTGTAGAAGCGCGTTTAGATAGCGGTGAAACCGTTGGCGGCGGGGGACTGACCGTTTTGCCTCCGACAGGTGGGCAAAGATATTACGAAGGGACGGATGGAAGTGCGCCGGGTTTACGGTTGACTATTCACCTTTGGATTGCGGATGAGGGGCAAGCATCGGCAATTGATGCGCAAGCCCTAGATCAAATATGGGAAACGCTACTATCAAGCGCGGCCCCTTTGCCTGCGTTGGCCACGAACTGATGGGAACTGTTGATCGCGTCTGCGAAATCTGTCCGCTTGATTTGGCGCTACCGGTTGTATTTGTTCCGGGCATTATGGGGTCCCGTCTCAAGCAAACCAATAGCGGCCTCAATGTCTGGGACCCTGTTACGCGCTCATTTTTGTGGCAATACGCAGGGGCTGGCCCTGGCGCACGACGCAGGCTTGTTATTGGGAATCCGGGTTCGTTTTTCGATCCGAATTTTCTAACCGTTGATTTCGCGGACGCCGAATGGATGTCCGACCATGTCCCTGAGAATGTGGCACAAGAAAAGGTTGATCGCGGGTGGGGCGGCCTCGTCTGGGATTTTTACGGACCGTTCGTGCAATGGATGGAACGCGACATGCCGCGGGTCCTGACAAACGATGATCCACGGATGGGAGGTCTAAAAGTCGAGGCTTTTGCCGAACCCTATAACTGGGCAGGTGATAATGGGGCGTCTGCTGAAGGACTGAATCGTCGGGTTAGTCAGGCCATGTCTGAGACGGCCGCTAAATATGCTGGTACCGAGACTTGTGTCCTAAAGCCAATTGTTGTGACCCACTCCATGGGAGGCTTGGTCGCCCGCGCATTTGCAAAAGACCAACCAAATGCAGGGCAGGTTTCCGCGATAATTCATGGCGCGTTGCCAACACAAGGTGCACCAGCAGCATATAAACGTATGATGGCAGGGTTTGAAGGTGGTGCATCTGTTGCATTGGGGGTGACAGGATCGCAGGTTGTTGCGATCGGGGCCAATTCACCGGGCGTTCTAGAATTGCTGCCGTCAACATTCCACAAAAACCGTAATGGTAACAAAAAATGGTTGCGCTTTACGCTTGAAGGCGCACCTGTTCTTGAGTTGCCGCAGTCTGATCCTTACTCTGAGATTTACGCTCGTGAAGATGTTTGGTGGCGCCCGGTCCAGATTGATGAAATTGATCCCGAAACGCCAGATCCGTTAGAACAAGAAGCGGCTTGGACAAGCTATCTTTCCAATCTTGAGCTGGCCAAAAACTTTCATGGTGGTTTGGGCGAGAGCGCAGGTGGGTTTCATCCAAACACCTATATGCTGTACTCCGATTCTTCTGCATTCCTGTCCTGGGACGAAGTTGAATGGCGGGGCGAGATGCCACAACGGACCGAATTGGGTGTTGAGGAAGATGTCACTATTTGGGGGATCAACACTGGCATAGATAGCCGGAGTGCTGAAACGACCGATGATCCATCGCTGTTACCACAGATGGCAACGGCGATGACATCTGCATATCAACAAGCCTCTTGGGACGTTTCATTAGGGGACGGTAGCCCGTTGGGCGCAATCCTCGATTTGGGATCTACAGAGTCAGCTGATGGCACGGGCACTCGGCTGCGTGGGACCGCTGCGATGCAGGGGGTAAACGCAGCAGGTGATGGCACAGTCCACGGGGGGTCCGGTATTCAGGTTCCTGGTAGTATTGAAAATGAACCCACGAAGACAGCAGACGGAGGTTTGGCTGGGTATTCTCATGATCAATGTTACAACAGTGATCAGGCGCGGCTCCAGGCTGCACAATGGATTTTGGAAGAGATACAGGCTCAGATTTAAGACCGAGAAACGACAATATGCAGTAACTTTAAGAGAGTGTTGCTGTTGCTTTGATTTTCTGTAGGTTGAGATGTTATGAGAGCAGCTGGATAGTACTCCTTCCTGAAAGGCTTTAGTGATGAACGCAAGATTTTCTCAAGATACCCGTCTTGGATCGTTGACGACTGCGCTGGGTGACAAAGATCTCGTTTTGCTTCAATTCACGGGTACTGACTACCTGAATGATCTTTTTGAATATCGGGTGGAAGCGTTGTCTCAACAGGATGACATCGATCTGAATGCTTTGATGGGTACTCATGCCACGGTTAAGATCGCATCGCAAAAGTTCGAAGACAGGTATTTCGATGGTATCGTTACACATGCTTGCTGGGCAGGGACGACGAAGTCGGGTCAAAAGTACGCTCTGACACTGCGCCCTTGGTTTTGGTTGGCTGGTCTAAGACGCAACCAACGTATTTTCCACAAAATGACTGTGCGCCAGATTTTGGCCGAGCTGTTTAGTTCTTACAGCGCGCTGGGAAGTCCCGCCTTCATTGACAAGCTGAACGGCAATTACCCAGAGCTTGAATACACGGTTCAGTATCGTGAGAGCGATTTAGCATTTGCCACCCGGATGATGGAACGCTTTGGGATTAGCTATCATTTCACCTTCTCGGAAAACAGCCACACGCTGGTCATGACTGATAGCATTGATGAGCACGCAGCGATTGATGGCAAGACTCGCGAATTTAAACCAAACGAAGGCCACCATGCCGGTGATCAAGAGCGGTTTTGGCAATGGCTGCCGGAACAAAATATCACCACGGGTGCTATTCGTCTGACTGACTACAACTTCAAAAAGCCAACGGCGATGATGGAAGTCGATCAGATCGGCGATGCCGGTCATGCGCATGGTCAAATTGAAAGTTTTGACTATCCCGGCGATTTTCTAGAGCAAGCGATTGGTAAAGCCGTCTCTGGTTTGCGTGTCATGCAAGAGCGTGGTGGCGATGTCCGTCATCGGGCACAAGGCGATTGTATTTCACTGTCCGCTGGCATGCGGATTGGCCTTAAAGGTGATCCTGTGGCCGGGGCAACCGACAAAGAGTTCGTGTGTCTGCAAGCCTCTCATGATTTCCGCTCAGAGGCATACGGTACCGTTACAGAAGTCAGCGACGATCCGTTCACTGGCGCTTATACGTTCATGCCAGTTAACGCGCCCTTGGCCCCAGACCGCAAAACCCCGCGTCCGGTTGTCCAAGGCCCACAAACCGCTGTTGTTGTAGGTGAGGGAGAGATTGATTGCGACGAATATGGTCGCGTCTTGGTGCGCTTTCACTGGGACCTCGACAACGCGTATTCGATGCGGTGTCGCGTAAGCCAAAACTGGGCGCATCGTGGTTATGGTGGAATGGTCATTCCGCGGATCGGCATGGAAGTTGTGGTCGAGTTCTTGGAAGGTGATCCCGACAAGCCACTGATTTCTGGATGTGTTTATAATGGTCGCAATATGCCGCCGTATGATCTTCCGGGGAACAAGACAAAATCTGTCTTCAAATCCGATACGCACCAAGGCGAAGGCTTTAATGAGCTGACATTTGAAGATCAAAAAGATCGCGAAATGATCTACATGCATGGTCAAAAAGACCAGCAGATTGATATCTTGAATGACCGAAGCAAGAATATTGGCCGTGATCAGCAAGAAGGCGTTGGCCGCGATAAATCAATCACGATTGGCCGCGATCATACGGAAACCGTTGGGCAAGATGCTAAGCATACCATCATGCGGGACGTGATGTATGAAGTGAAGCAAAACCAACAGGAAAAGTATGGCAAAGACCACATCCACTACGTGGGGAATATCCATAAACAAGATATCTACGCTGATTTCCAACAGAAGATTGGCAAGAATTCTGATCGGACAATTTTGGGTCGTTCCGTTTTGAACGTGACCGAAGCGATTACGAATAACACGAAGACCCACACGCTGATGGCCTATGATAAGTTTATTATCAAAGCCCCAGGTGCCAAGATCACCATGTCGTCGGGAAATATTACGCTTGAAGCGTCAACCATCAATTTGAAGGGCAACGTGTCCATGGGTGGCGGTGGCAGTGCACAAGTGCCGACATTGCAGGGGGCCGCAAATGAAGGCTTGCCGCTCGTGGAAGAATGTCTTGCCCAGTTAGGTGACGAGGGATAATCCAGCTCTAGTCGATATTGTCGATCACGATATCGATGGATTCAAGATGCCAAATTGCAGGTCCAGTCACGCGCACTTTTTCGCCAAACTGGGCTGCGGCAATCATAGGTGTTAATAGGTCTGGATTTGTAACGCCTCGGACGAATATCTCGTCGCAGCCGTCACGTTCACCGCAATAGTCGACGCCTGAAACGCCGCTGATTTTGAAACCATTGTAAGTTTCATTCAGGGGCTCTTCCATGAACTCGATCTGCCCGGTTATGGCGTAAGGAGGTTCTTGCGTGGATATGTTCTGCGGTGGAAGCACCAGATAGTTCAGGCAGCCAATCGGTTGATTTGACTGCGTCAATGTCCCAGCTGAGGCGGAATATGAATAACAGGTTCCTGCCTGTCCGCCCGCGATGTCTTGTAGTTTCAGCGTGGCGGGGCCGCTCCCAGCAGTGTCCCACATGTTCAACCCGTCAGGTCCGGGCAATGCCAAAAGATCTTGAGCTTGTGATGCAAGTGGCAGGCAAATGGCAATTGCTGCTAGAGGCAGATAATTCATCGTTTTCTCCTTCATTTGTTCATCCAACCCAATCAACCAATGCTTGCGCATAGACTTGTGCCAGCGCATCGCGACCGGCCTCTGTACCAGCGATTTTACCTGTTCGTTCGTGCGAACCAAAGAAGGGTTCCATCAAATATGTATTCGAGGGACCATAGGTGAACGTGGCCTTGCCGCGTGCGTTTTCCGTATGAGACTTAACCAATTGCCGCGTACCCCCGTAGATTTCGGACATTGCCGCGGTGATCGCCGTCGCAAAGGCCCGATCACCTTTGTAAATCGTCAAAGTATAGCTAGCCGATGGGGAATCTACAGAATTGTAGTGCAGTTCGAGCGCAATTTTTTTGTTGCTCGGTACGCCTTCCAAGAAAGCGGTTACCGGTTCATAGCACCGTCGCATCTCGGTTGTGTAACCGCCGCCAGCCGTCCGGAAGAAGACTTGCGCGGTGATCTTCCCGCCACCGAGTTCCGCAATCTTGGCGACAGTTCGCTCTGCAATATCGCTGTTGTAAGGAAACTCGCTTTCGCCAACGTGAGGGGATGAAGCGCCCTGCGCACGAGAGTTGTGACCAACTACAATTGCGACTTTACAAAGAGGACAGCTGCCAGTCGTTTCGGTCGTGTCTGCATCACCGCCGGCTTCATCAGCAGCTTGACCGGCTTCTTGCGCTTCCGACGTGCCTGTTTGCACATCTTCATCGACGCCGCCCTCATGTCCAAGATCTGGCGCGTCGCGTCGCGGGGCAGGGGGCTCTGGGAAAAGAGGTGGAAGTGTTTGCGCAACGTCCTTCATTTTGGACCAAAGGCGACTACATCTGCCTACAATATCAGACATTTATGCGTCCTCCTCAGCAATCTCAAAACGCAAAAGATAGGTCGTCATGCCTTTTCCCAATAGCAAACGGTGTTCGTCGCTTGATAGTGAAGTGTCCATATAGGCCGGATGCACCCAATCGTGGAGCGGATCTATCCCGAAGTGTGTTCCGAACTTGAGCGCGAGCGCGACATAAGCCACCAGATCACACCCGAAGAGATTTCGCGTCTTCCCTTGTGTGAGAGCCATGCGCACAAAATCACGCATATCTGCATCTGTCATATACGCCACATGTGCCGGAAAAGTTGATGTCATTAATTGCAGACAGGCCGGACCGTCGTCGCGACTATTGTTTTGCTCAAAGTGAGCCTGAAACGCAGAAACTGGCGTTTCGAGCGTTGCCGTGTCACTGCGCGTCGCGTCTGTGTGGGCGTCGATTTCAATCGTGAGCTGGCCAAGGCTGGGTTGTTGTTTTGCTCGCCCGTCCTGTGCAATCCAATCTGCTCTAATCAATGCGGCGCGATGCTGGGGATCGGTTTCAAAGTAACTGCCCCAATACACAACTGGGATCAGGTACTTCAGATGATCCCGCGTCTTGGTATACCCGCGCATTTGCGAGTGTTGGAACGCTAACCGTGCGGTTGCAGCAAGCGTTTGATCCGAAACATCCTTGGTTTGGCGCGGGAATTGGGCCCGCAAGAAGCCACACGCTTTTACGATGTAATTCTCACGCGCCGCTGCCGCCAAACTGTCGGTTACGGCTGGGGTGATCATGTCACTTTTTTTAATCACGTTTGCCGGTCCTAGATGCAGCTGCTTGAGCGTAGTGAACCTGTCTAACGCTTCAGGGTCAACCCGGTTTGCAACTGCCGGGCGTGTTGTTGCACCCCTCCAAAATTAATGGCAGAGTTTCAAAAATTAAAGAGCGAGGGCATCATCAGAATGTGGCGTGGGACATGCGTTTATGAAACGCTGAAAGATCGATATGTCCTTGAAACATCGGACCCAAGCCAAAGCGTCGATGCCGCCGCGCATAACCGGCGCGTGTTCGTCGACGCTCTAGGTGGTCGCATGATCATTGAGGGTCCGCTTGAAAATGACCTTTCCGTCGTTGCGAATCCTGCGTTGGTTGCTCGGACAAATGCTGTTCGTACCGATCCGCTTCGACTTGATCTGATCTTGGATCGCCGGTCAGTCTTGCATGATAAAGTCGCTATTCCTGACGGACCCGCCGTTGCGTTTCAAGAGATGCTGTTTGGGTCCGACGTTCAAAGCCTAGAAAGTCCGTTTGATACATCTGCTGACGTTGAGGTCTTCGCACTGATTGACGCCGCTTTGGACCCGATGATGCCAGAGATGTTAGAGGGGTCCGGTTTGGATCATGTCTGCTTGTTTTCCGGCAAAGCCGAGCGGGAGTTGTCAGAGGTGGCACCTTGGCTTGTTAGATTAACGGCCGATCATCCTTTAACCACTGCTTTTCTTGATGTCGCTGCGCCACCCGTCGGTTTATGGCCGTTAGAAAGCGCCGTGTTGTTTTGTAGTCGGATCGGATTGCCTGGATTACGGCGCCACTTGCGCAACTTTACCCGACTTGAGGGCGAGCCGGGTGCGGCGCCTACATATTTTCGATTTTATGCACCATCCGTTTTGCGCAGCCTTTTGTCATCGATGACAGCGGAAGCATCGCAGCAATTGTTTGCTGGCATTGATCGGATGGTGATGCCCGCAGGCAAGACTCCAGCGGAAGCAGTTGTGGTTTCGCGAGGGGCGGTTTGATGCTGGTTGAAACTCAAACGCTGCGAGTGAAACCGCTGGACTTGCAGATGGGGGCGTCCACGCTGCTTACCGTGCCTTCGGCTTTGGAGGAGGTGCTCTTTGGTGATGATGCCTTGCAGACCTACGCCATCGTTGATGCTGCATCGCTGCCCGGATTTGATAGCCCGGATGCCGCAGGAGGGCTCCTGGCTGCTTGTTTGTTTAAAGGCGCCCCCGCGGAGGACCTTGCCGATTGTGCGCCGTATCTCATTGCTCTTGAGCCCGACCATTCGTTCACTCGTGCTTTGTTCACGCGGAGTGAACAGCCTTGGCATTATTGGGATCGGAATGCTGTCATCTTGGTGCAAACAACTGCGCCATTCGAACTTGTCAGAGATCATTTTCGCAGGTTCACTAAGATTCCCGACGACACCGGAGCATGGTTCTTCTTAAGGTTCTTTATGCCCCAGGCAATGGACGCGATCATAGACGGATTGTCCCAATCTGCCGGTCACCTGAGACGGTGGTTTGCCATCGGACGCGAACAACAGGTGTTCCGATACATCGTTCCACGCCCTGATTTGGATGTTGTCCATAGTTATAAGCCACTACAAACCTTAATGCAGGATAAGGGGGCGGTCGCACCTTATCGGTTGGATGCTCAATATGTGATGATCCTTGAGCGCATTAGGGACCTACGATTGGAAGGTCGCCTGATGTCCGCGATCACATATGATTATGCAAATGTGCAGAACTTGTCGGCTGATCAAATCAGGCAAATCGTGAAAGACAGCATTCAGGCCGCACGTGCCGAGGGGCTTAAGACTGAATTGGCAATTGGTCAGTTTGCGGCTGCAGGGTTTATTATGGGTCAGGTCATGACGCCCGCCCATTTATCTCGTGTGGCCGGATATTTAGATCGATCGCGTCATGAGAACATGCGCACAAAAGCGTTATTGAGTTTTGCCGAAACAGTAATCTTGCAACGTGCAAAGGAGGCCGTCTAATGGCTGGTGAGACAGGACAAGGTCTAAATAGTCTTGAGAGCACGGGTGATTCAGAAGAATACTGTAAAGCTTGCGAAAATCCGGCCATCATTCCGATATTTCCGGCACGTATTGCTTGGTCTGATCTCGAAGGTGATGTGAACGGCGACTTTGTCTATCCGACATCGCTAACAGATATGGGCAAAAGCGTCGGCGATGGTTTCTGTCTGCGGTCTCTGCGGGCTGGGGACGTTTATATCTATGATGAAACGAATGACGTTTGGGCTGGATTTATTCATGCACCAAGCAATCGCGCGTCCGCTGGCCTTTATGAACGGTGGGAATGGACGTCTGGGACAGAGCCAAGTGAGGCTTGGACCAAGACCGATGAAAAGCTGGCTTTGCCGTTTGTCCCAGACAATTGCGAAAGTATTTTGATCGCTTTTGGCTCGTACCATTGGAAAACAATGGATAATGTCATCAAGAACAAAGATAGTTTGATGACGAAGGTTCAGGTCACTGCCCCATCAGCCGCAACTTTTTCGGCGCCTTTGACGGACATCGGGAACTACGTCGCTGAGTATGCCGGTGCGGGTGCGATTCACGATACAAATGTCTGGAATGCCCTAAGCGACGTTGGATTTCAGGCGCAAAGCCCGCAGCGTTTGCTTAGCTCTTCTTCTGTCGTGAATGCAAAAGGGACTGCAATCATGGTGGGTTTGCATGACCCGGTTGGGATCGCCCGTGAAATTGCCACAGGTCACGTCAATCGGGTATCGATCCGGTCGCAATATCTGGAAAGCAATGCCTATCCTTTGGCCACGGCCCGTGCCGTTCAGGTTCTGCAAAATACAGCTACAACCCAACTTGCAACGCGTGGCTTGGATAGCCGTACGCGGGACATGTTTACAGAATGGACGACGTCGGTGCGTCCTGAACATGCGACGTTTTTGGCTGAAGCTGAAGCTGAATTGCTTAATTTTGAAACTGTTTTGACGGGTATTCTTGCGGCGTGGGAAAAGTTTTTCTTGATGGGTGAGGCGGACCCTGCTGGCACACCGGGGAGTTTGCAAAATGCCTTACTTTCGTTCCCAGATACTTTGGAAGAACAAGATGAGATCAAAGGTTTAATCGATCTGGCGCAAGCCTCCATTGCCTCACTCAGCGCATCTAAGGCCGGATCATTGAAGATGCGATCAATCGCATTGGCGCGGGGCAAATGGGAGAAGGTTGGCAACCCTGTGGCTGCGGCTATTAAGATTGTCGGCACCAACTTGGGTGGTGGTGGCCTGATTGCAAACCACCGGTTGAGCACCAAAAACGCTGCAGGCAATTTACTTGCCGATCTTGCTATGCCTGCGGCGCTTGAGATTGAGCAGCTGCAGCGGATCGATATGCTGACCGAGGTCAATCAGTTCTCGAACGGGATTTACAACAAGACCGTACGTAAGGTGATGCAACCGATCTCTGATGCCACAGCCGAGATGATGGGGGCACGCCCACGCAGGTCTCAATCGACGTTAATCCAACGCGGACAAACGATTAACCGGGTGAGTGTCCCGGTTGGCGTTTATAAGTTTGATGGCACAATCCATGTGAGTGGCGTGCAAGCTAAATCAGCGCTCGCGCAGGGCGCAAATGGGTTTGGTCTGTTCGCGAACGCGCTGAATATCGTCACACTTACTAGCGGATCAGACCGTAGTCGCATTTCCGGCGGCTTTGGCGCAGTTGCCGCTGATCCCCGGCTAGCGCTTAGTCTGACTGCTGTTGAGACAGCGACCCAGTTGATGGATGCTGGTTACGATGCGTCCACTGGTGGTCGTACTGTCCGGACGTATTTTGTAAACGGACAGTTGAACCGCGCGACCCTGCAAAAGTTGATGCTGGGCAAAGGGCTTGGCGACGATCTTGCTAAATCGGTGATTGATACGAACCGTGTAGCTCAGACTCGTGCGCCCGCCTTGGCGTCATCTCGCGTCATGAGCTGGGTTGGCCGTGTGGCGACATTCGCTGGATTCGCATTGGGTGCCCTGGACTTACTGAACGCAGCTCAGGCGTGGCGGCGCGGCGACACGGTTGGCATGTTGTCAAATCTTGCAATGGGCTTGGGCGCGATCCTATTGACCGCAGGCGGCGCAGCAATGCTTGCTGGATTTACAGGAATCGGGGCGGTCGTCGGTATCGTTCTGATCGTGATCGGGGTGATCCTGTCATTCTTTGTTGACGATCCCACGACCCAGTGGATCAAGGGTGGCTATTGGGGAACAGCGCCCAATTACACCTTTTGGGATGATACCAGAAGGTCAACCTTGACCGCTTCAGCAGCGGAAGCTGGAATTCACGATGCGCAACGTAAGCTTAGCAACGGCGGTAACTCGTCTTATGACATCGCTCGCTACTTCCAACGTGAGATGCAAGAATTCCATGAGATGGTTTATTGGCCTCAGGACACGCGCGACCCCGCAGAAGTAAGAGGGATCAGGACTGTTGGATGGGGTCCATTTGCGCGCAACACATATCTCATGAAGCATCGTCAGTGGACTGACCAGTTTCGGTTCCGCTTGCCAAACTTCATTGATGGTCTTTCCGAATTTGACAGCAGGTTCTTTGTGATCGTGAATGCACCAAACGCTGTCATTCCATTGAGCGAACGTGAGATCACTGATCAAGTGAGAGCAAGCCTTAGACTCGTCAACGCTGCGGAAGGTATCTTTGAAGCCAGTTATACGATCCATATGAGGAACAATACTGACACCAACGTGATGAACGATATCGAGTGGCAGGTTCTTGGTGCCTATATGGTGAAAGGCTGGAAATATGGACCGAAGCCGGACATACAGTTGCCAATGAACTACAATGATCACTGGTTCAGCGGTGCTTGGGATGACGAGACGACAATTGGTGGCCAAAAAGCGATTAGGGTTGGATAGATGCTTGATGATCCTCGGGTGATACAAGCTGCTATCGCTGGCACTATTGCTGCGGCTGTTGGATTTGGTCTTGTTCTGCCTGCCATTCGCAAACTGCCAATGCAGCAATTGCAAAAAAGCAACGACCCGAAACCTGCTGACCCTAAGATTAAAGCTCCGATGGCTTTGGGGTTGTCCAAGTGGCAAAGCGGGGTCGTGGGCCCAAGGGATAAACATCCCGAAGTCATGCCCTATCTTGGAAAACACATCATAGCGCTTGATGATGACCGCGTCGCGGTGCGTGCTGGGGGCGGCACACACCATTGGCGGTTCGTGCTATTTGTGATGATCCTTGCGCCGATCTTGTTTGTTGGTGTCGCATTGGAATTTCAAGAGATTATGCGTTTTGCCTTCAGAGGTGGAAGCTGCGTCACCTATGTTCCGGTAGAAGGTGGTATCGATCCTGTGATGACCCCAGTCTCCAAAACACCTTGGGGCTACGTCACGATGCAATATTGTTATTATGCGCTCATTTTTGATCCGAATTCGCTCCAACAAACACTCGGTGAAAAGGTCTTTGCAGCGACTGATTTCATGCGTTTCCCATTCCTGATCATCGCTTTCGTTGGAATCACAGCTGCTCTATCCATTTTTCGCAAAACACCTCCGCCGCTCGTATTCGATCGGCGGCGCAAACTGGTGTACACCTACCACAACGGACAAGTCTGGGCCGCCCCTTGGGATGGTTTACAGATGCGGACTTTTGTGGGGGCGTTCATTACCACGCCGGCATTTGCTTTGTTCGAAAACGGGACGGGCAGGGGGGCATGGTTCGTTCTTGCCGGCTATCATGCGGGTAAAGAGCTTCGGGCTTGGCGCTTGAACACTCTTGGTCTGAACTGGATGCGTCGGTGGGACGGGATGCGGTGCTGGTTAGTTGTATTCATGGAACAGGGCCGCACAGATTTGCATCCGCAATTTGCAGGCCGTGGTTTCGGCGATCTCATAGCGCCAAGGCAAGCACAGCTTCCGGCGGATATTGACGCTTTGGTGGATCAGTTAGACATGCCAAGTGGGCAAAGAGAAGAGATGAAAAGCTCCATGGCGGCGTTGTTGAGACAGGGCGACCGACGGGTGTTGAGCGCTGAAGACTGCAATTTGAAAGTCGTTGATTAGGGCAAAATCTTACATTTGGGCGACCCAGAAATGATCTTGCCTCCGTGTGAAGTGGAACATCCTAGATAAGCAACCGGTTTTCCATTGATCTGCGACATGGAGGACCCTTGCACGATGACGGCACCACAAGCCGTTTTGTCCCCAACACAAGCTGTTGGCTTGTTGTCGGTCTTCCAATTCGACGCACCGCTGGTGATTGGTGTCACAACTTTGCAAAGAGGGCAGACATGTTTGTCGCCAAGACGGGCAATGGGGAGCATATCGTTTCACTTATTAATTGCGGGTTGTTTCGTTCAATCTCTTTAAGTTTGGCTGCTGAGTTCGCTATTGGCAAGCTTTAGTGCTATTTTTCGGCCAGCCCACTTCTGTCGGCTTTTGCAGGTCAAAAACTCCGGAAGATTATCAATGCGAATTTGTTTGATGTATCCAATCCGCATCAGCCAATAAATCTCATGATCGGTTACCGCTGGTAAGCTAAGCACAAGATGAACAAATTCATCAAAGTACCAGGCCGCCCATTCGTCATCGCCATCTAATGATTCGATAAAGCGATGTCTCAAAGCCGCAAGTTGACGCAAGCGATGCCTTTGACGCAGGGCTTCAATGTGCACCTGTCGCGTTTTAGTGCCGCCCCAAGTGCTCGTTTAAGCCACTTTCCGTTCGAAAGCGACGGGGCCTTTCCAGCATCGTCTTTGCAAACGAACAAAAAAGGCAAGGTGAAGGGGGTGGCAACCAAGTGGGAAATTTGTATCGCGGGCCTTTGCGTCTTTAGGCGGTGTGGTGTCAGAGCAAAGGTTGCATGTAAGGCCCAAGTCTTATGCGCAGTGGTCGTCCGCGTCATAGGTTTGCAGGCGCTGTCCATCCAAGGCCCATTGCACTTCGCTGGCCAGCTGTTGGACCGCAACCCATGCTGCCAAGGCATCGCGATACGCCCCGAACCCCGCATCGGTGGGATTGCATGCTAGTTTTGCGACACGTTGTGCAATGCCGCCGGTTTCAATTTGGTTGGCCAGGACGTCGGCGCAGGGCAATTCCGATTTGAAAGCAGGGTGGGTACCAAAAGCAGCCCGTGTGCGTCGCGCAGCGGCTTGATCGTCACTTCGATTTGTGACGACGCCGACCACATCCTGCGGTTTGTCGATATATTTATCGATCCCTTGCAAGATAAAGCGAGCTTCAAAAGGTCCCGAGGCCGGAGCGAGGATAAGATCAGCGCCGCGGATTGCTTCTAACTGTGCCCGCTCAATGGTTGATTGCGTGTCAATCAACAGGATGTCGAACCCTTCTATCCGCGCCAACGCGATGCAATCGGCAACCTGCTGTCCGGTGCGACAAGGCAGGTAGGTGAGCGCAATACGGTTGATGCTGGTTTTCTGCATGTCGAGCACCCAGTCTAATACTGTGCTGGGACATTGCGTGCGTGGCACAGATCCTGCGTGATCTGTACATTCCATCACGCTGACCTTCTTACCCTGTTCCAGAAACCCGCATGCGAGCGCCAAGACGGTGGTGGTCCGGCCGGAGCCGCCTTTAGGTGAAAAGGTCGTGATGACTTTCATGGGTGCCTCGATAGGTTAAAAAAGATCGCGCATACACATTATAGTTGATAACATTAAAGTATGTAATCGTAAATTTTCGCCGACATGGATATGCGCAAAATCGTCGGTGAAAATGTTGCTCGGATACGGCGCGACAAAGGGCTTACGCAAGAGCAACTCGAAGCGCGTTCCGGTTTCAGTCAGCAATATTTGAGCGGTCTCGAGCGCGGCAGGCGTAACCCGACGATTATCACGCTGTACGAGCTATCGCTTGTGCTCGGCGTGGCTTGTGATGAGTTGGTGCGGCCTCAACGTTAATCCCGGACATCAATGCACGCTGCGGCTCGCGCTCGGTCAAATGATGAACACATTGGTCGTGTTGGGGGGGCGGATCGATGCTGCTGTGCCACGCAAATAAACAAATGCGTGGTGCGGATAGTGACTGATGGCGAAGAGATGCAATGGCTGCGAATTCCGCAAGGCTTGAACGCTTGATTTTCGCCTCAGTCGAAGCCTGCCTGACATTCGCGGCAAGCCCGTTCGCTGGGGGGATGGATATCGCGGACGGTAGTGGCCACAGGATGGAATGCTTGGAGTGGGTCGCGACCGGTAGAAGAGTCCCAGTACAAAGCGGCCTCAGCGTTCGAGAAGTCATCCTAAAACCCAAGTGCTATAATTTGCAGACGGATCGGCACATCTCGGCTTAGTCGCGATTTGATCGCCCCTGCATCCGATCTTCAACGTCGCGGGCGCTGATCGTGGCAAGGATGTTCACCCAAACCAAATTTGTATCACACCCCACATATCCTGTTCGACAAAGAGCCGTTTCGAGGCGCAATATGGCCATGGGCGGCGTGGTGCAGGCTGCACCAGCGTGGTGCAGCTTGCACCAAAACCGGAATTTCTGCTGGTGCAGCCTGCACCAGGAGTCTGTAAGATACTGAAATAAATGCGTAAAAAGCCAACACCACCTCGCGGCCCACTAGTTGGCTGTAAGGCCCTGTTTTTGCTCGCAAAAACGCCTACCGCAGAGAGCTGCATGACGTGTGTAGAAACTTTGAGGTCAGCCGGACCGATCTTTTGACTGGGTAAGGGCGAATATATCCCGCACGAACATTGAGATCCTGCAAAATTGATTGGGCGGGTTCTGTATCCAAGTCATGCCGGCCGTGAAACAAGCGTCACTGAGCGCTGCGGGCTTCATTTGTACGTTACGGGTACCAATGCCAGCAGTTGCGCTTCAGTGAGCTTCGTTTGGGCTCTCAGGCCGATGTGCGCGGTGGCGGTGAGCCTGAGGGCGCGCTGTGTGGCTCTAGCTTCCTATTTTCCTGCTTTGCGTTATCGTTCTGTAAGGCGTTTTGCGGGTCGTCTGTGACAACGCACCCAAACCTGTTTTGAAGGACTGCATCTCGTGGGACAGTCTGTCCCATAAAAATTACACACGTCATGCAGATCTCTGCGACAGGCGTTTTTGTGAGCAAAAACAGGGCCTTACAGCCAACTAGTGGACAGCGAAGTGGTATTGGGTTTTTTCGTAATTATTTCAATTACTTACAGGTGAATGGTGCAGGCTGCACCAGCAGAAATTCCGGTTTTGGTGCAGACTGCAACACGCTGGTGCAGCCTGCACCACGCTGCCCTTGGCCGTATTGCGCCTCAAAACAGCTCCTTGATAAAGTGGAAGCAGGATATGTAGGGTGCAATCCGCAGCATTTTCCGCACTTGTATTGGTTTTAGAGCCAGGAACCGGCATGTTTCGAGTAAATAATGCTTTCCCAGACGGTTTGGTTGTAACTTAGATTGGCTAGCTTCCGCGCTTTACAGTTTAAAACCTATTTGCGCATCCTCATCCGCACGATAATTGAACATAACCCTGATTATTGGTTCTAAAATTGTACGCGGGTGGATTCACAAATGAAGTGCGAATTCTGTATTAAAACAGAACCTTGCATGGAGTTGATCAATGGGACGCTGCTACCCTCACCTGAACCTCGAAGGACGTCGCAAGTTGGCCAAATGGCTTGAAGCGAGAATACCGATCAAAGAGATCGCCGACAATTTGCATCGTGCGCCCTCAACAATCTACCGTGAGATCCGGTGGAATTACTATTCTGATAACGAGCTTCCACAGCTGAATGGCTATCACGCGGTTAATGCATAGGACCAATATGAGAAGCGTCGTGCGGTGCATCGCAAGTTGATCCGGCACCTTGGGATCATGGCTGCTGTCCGCGACGGATTTGATGCCGGATGGTCGCCAGAACAGATCGCTGGACGCATTAAGCTGGAACGCCATCCTATGCGTGTCATTCACGAGACGATTTACGGTTACGCTTTTTCAAACGACGGCCGTGCTGAGAAGTTTTATCGCCACCTGTCTGAACACCGCAGACGTCGCCGGCCACGTGGAACGCGCAAGCATCATTGACGTAGATTCCTTGAGGAATTGGCTATTGCACATCGCCCGGAGGTCATCGCGGATTGCGACGAGTTTGGCCACTGGGAATGCGACTTGGTGATGTTCTGTAAGGAGTTCGGAAAAGCCAAAGTCACATCGCTGGTTGAACGTGTCAGCAGGTTTGCGGTTGTGTTGAAGAATCCGGATCGGCAGCCAAAGCCAGTGATGGAAGATCTAATTGAAAGCCTGTCACCCTTCTCTCAAATGTACGCCGGTCGAAAACATTTGATCGGGGTACTGAGTTCACGGCATGGAAACATCTCAAAGCCGGTATTGGTGCCGATCCTTGGTTCTGTGACCCCCAATCTCCTTGGCAAAAGGGTACGGTTGCAAACACCAACAACCGCCTGCGCCGCTATCAATGGATGGCAAAGGACGCTTCCTCGACAACATATTCGTCGAGCGGCTGTGGCGGTCGTTGAAATATGAATGCGTCTACCTGCATGGTAACC
Source organism: Loktanella sp. F6476L (assembly GCF_023015725.1). Classification (NCBI taxonomy): domain Bacteria; kingdom Pseudomonadati; phylum Pseudomonadota; class Alphaproteobacteria; order Rhodobacterales; family Roseobacteraceae; genus Loktanella; species Loktanella sp. F6476L. The sequence goes on from NZ_JALKAR010000014.1 coordinate 43,589, forward strand.
GCGCCATTGGCACCGCCTGCCTGAACTTGGCACTTTGATCTAAGACACGTGTTTAATGACGTCCTTAGCGACGTCTCTTATGCGGGGTCTGTAATGCGTGGCGAAATACTTGGAGCTGAGCGGCGGCGTTTCTGGCATGACGATGACAAGCTGGAGATTGTTATGTCGGTTTGTGTCGACGGTGCGAGCGTGACCCAGGTGGCGCAGCGCCATGAGATTAGACGCCAACAAATTTATGCTTGGCGGCATGATCTGAAGAAGAAAGGGCTTTGGTCGCCTGAGGGTGGCGCTCTTTTTTATCCGATGGACATTCCGGTTCAGGTTACGGTTCCCGCGCCGCAGCTGCCGGTTCCAGAAGCGCCTCCGCCGACTGCAATTGAATTGCGTCTGCGAGGTGATCGCTATTTGCACTTTGACAGCACACTGGATCCGGCTGCGCTGACCCGCTTGATCCGAGCGGTAGACGCGGCGTGATTGGTCCGGGAACCGGGGTTCGGGTTTATCTGGCTTGTGGCGTCACGGATATGAGGAAGGGCATCGCGGGCCTTTCGACGCTGGCGCAGGATGTGTTGCGCCAGAAACCGACGGGTGGTGCGGTATTCGCTTTCCGTGGGCGGCGCGGTGATCGGCTGAAGTTGCTTTATTGGGATGGCCAAGGGTTTTGTCGCTACTACAAAGTCTTGGAGCGTGGTCGCTTCCCCTGGCCGAATGCTGCGGATGGGTCGATGCGGTTGACATCAGCACAGCTCGCGATGCTGTGGGAGGGGATCGACTGGCGGCGTCCGGATTGGGGTGCTCCGCCAGCGCGTGTGGGGTAATTCTACGCTCGAATTATCGTTATTTATATGGTGCTTGAGCCTAATTTTTGGTAGTCAGACGCATGTCGAAGCCTACTGAAAACCTCTCCAATGATCCCGCCGAATTGAGGGCGATGATCGCCGCTTTGCAGGCAGAGAATGCCCAAATTGCAGCTGAAAACGCCAAGATGTCGGCGACGCTACGGGTCCATGACCAGCTGGTTCAGGCGCTTCGTCTGCGGATTGCCAAGTTGCAGAAACTGGCTTTTGGTAAATCCTCGGAAAAGATTGAACGCGAGATCGAACAGTTGGAACTGGCGCTCGAAGACTTGTTGGTTGCGGTGGCCGAAGACGATGACGCGCCGATTGACGAGGGGCTGAATGAGCCTATCCCAGAGGAACCTTCTGTGCCTGCTTTGCGCCGCCGCCCACGTGTGTCTGATGCGACCCTGCGCGAGCGCCGTGAACTTGATCCTGGCACATGCTGTCCTGACTGTGGCGGTGACTTACGTGTGGTGGGTGAGGATGTCAGCGAGTTGCTGGACATGATCGCGGCGCAGATGAAGGTGGTTCAGATCGCCCGCATCAAGAAGTCCTGCCGTCGCTGCGAGAAGATGGTGCAAGAGCCCGCGCCAAGCCGTCCGATCCCGGGCAGCATGGCAGGCCCAAACTTGCTGGCGCATGTGCTGGTGTCGAAGTTTGACGATCACCTTCCCTTGTATCGTCAGCACGAGATATTTGCCCGCATGGGTGCGGACATTCCTGAAAGCACGCTTGTCGGTTGGTGTGGGCGCGCCATGAAAACACTGTCGCCGCTGATTGAGCGGATCGAGGCGGACATCATGGGCAGCGATCTGCTGCACGCTGACGATACACCGATCCGGGTGCTGGATCGTTCAAGACGCGACAAGGGACTTGGTAAAGGGGTCAAGCAAGGCAGGATCTGGGCCTATGTACGTGACCAACGACCATGGGCGGGGGCATCTTCACCCGGTGCAGTCTATCGGTTCGCACCGAACTGGAAGGAAGAGCATGTCCTGAGCCATCTGGCTGAAGCCCGTGGCATCCTGCAGGCCGATGGTTACAAGGGCTATGCAAAATTATACGAGCCCGAAGCCAATGGTGTGCCGCGTTTACGCGAAGCGGCTTGCTGGGCCCATCTGCGGCGTGACTTCCATGATTTTTGGACATCGACAAAATCCGAGATCGCCCGCGAGGCGCTCGACCGGATCGGCAAGCTCTACGACATTGAGCGTGACATCAATGGCCAGCCCGCTGACGTCCGCGGTACGGCGCGTCAAAAGCTGAGCCAGCCAAAGGTCTCCGCCTTCTTCGCTTGGTCCGAACAGCAGCTTCTGCGCATTCCCGGCAAAAGCGATCTGGCCAAAGCCTTCAGGTATGGATTGAGCCGCCAAAAGGCCTTCAGCCTGTTCCTGTCCGATGGCCGCGTCGCCATCGACAACAACCCAGCCGAGCGCGCCCTGCGCCCAATTGGAATCGGCAGGAAAAATTGGCTGATTGCAGGAGCCGACACCGGCGCGGAAACCTTGGCGCGGGCCATGACGGTTATCGAAACGGCCAAGCTCAACAGCCTCGACCCGCAAGCCTATCTCGCCGACATCCTGAACCGCATCCACGATCACAAGATCAATCGGCTGGATGAGTTGCTGCCGTGGAACTGGACACCACTTAACGCTGCCCATTCAGAGGCCGCCTGATGGCTGCGGTGACCCATGTCCGCACCATCGACTACGTCGCTAAAATGCTGGGCGAGGATGTCGAACTTCTTGAAGCGATCATCTCTAACGACGATAATCTGACATATGGCAACATCGTCAGCGTCTATGCCGGTGCCGACGAAACCGTCACTGCACTGACCGACGACGGCATCGAGGAGCTGAAGCAGATGATCCGCGACGCCCGTATGACCACCGCACTCTGGCATGAGTTCCTTGAAGACTTCGTCGATGATGCTGAATTGGTCGCGCGCATCAAGGCCAAAACAACGCGGTAACAATGGGGCGGTTACCCTGCATGCTTGGGAAGCCGGATTAGAGGCGAAGGCAGGCGTCAGAAAGTGGGTCGACTTCTACAATCACAAATGCCCGCATTCCGCCCTTGGCGGCAAACCACCTGCTGTGACCTACTGGCAGCGAATTGAAACAACCAACCCCGATCAGCAGGTGCGAAAAGTAGCTTAAATTACGCCGTGTCCTGTCCAGATATTGGGGAGTAGCTCAGAAGAGCGGATGTATTACCTCGTTTGCAACAGAAAGTGTAAGCGCTCACACTCGCCTACCCGCAAATGCATGCCGCTCCACATTAGGAGTTATCCTAGTACCGAATTTACAGTATGGCGGCACCTAAAGACTGCATCGGCGGTAGTTCTGTAGTCCGCCATTACGGCAGCAAAAGAACCATTTGAAAACAGTGACCACTGCCTCTGCCAAGCAACGCCGTTCACAAATCGATATTTGAAGTTGATTTGCGGCCCTCACAATGCGCGGAAAGTCTAGGGTGAAGCGCCTCATACTCATCCAAGTCTAAAACACGAAGTCATCTGAACTCAGGTCGCCCAGCTGAACGCCAACAAGCGTAATGCTGTTCACGCCAT
>NZ_JALKAR010000015.1:0-40073 GCF_023015725.1 Loktanella sp. F6476L
TTCTATGGCTGTTGGGGGTTCGGCCAAGCCGAACGCCACTGCACAGCGTTAGGGTGAGGGCGCGGCCCTCCCCCTCGGGCAAGTCCATTAGACAGCACCGGGTCCTCGGCTAGCGCCTGCGGGCCGCACCACTGCTGTCGAATAGACCTGCCTCGCCCCCTCCCGCGTTCGCCACGTGGCAAGGTTTCAGAGCAAGCGCACTGCGTGCGTTGTCTTGGAAACCTGCAACGATTGAAGGACGCGAGAAACGAGCGATGGCAATCAAATTGAAAGGAAAGGTCACCGATGCACGTCGAAAAAGGCAACTTACCACGCAAAAAGGCAAGTTATCTCGGTTTTCGACACAGTGTGTATGTGGCGGACTGGGGAGGATTCGAACCCCCGACCCCTTGATTCGTAGTCAAGTACTCTATCCAACTGAGCTACCAATCCGCGTGTGGTGGGATTTAGCTGTGCCTGCCGGGGTATGCAAGGCCCAAATCGTAAGTATTTTTAATCTTGTTCAATTCAGGCCGTTTCTAACGCCGAAGGCTCCAGTGCCAAGTCAGCTTTTGGCAGCTGGATCACGAACACAGTACCGCTTTCATCCGTCTTACCCAGTTCTAACCGGCCACCGTGGCCTCTGATCAAATCGCCTGCGATGACGAGCCCCAGTCCCGTCCCGCCTTTACGCGCCCCGCCTTCAAACGGTTTGAACAGATTGTCCCGTGCTCGCTTCGGCAACCCTGGCCCCGTATCGCATACTTCGATCCACCACGCTGCATCGTCTTCGAAACCGCGGATCGTAATCGTGCCAGGGGCCCGCGTCGCTTCAATCGCTTGACGGGCATTGCGCAACAAATTGGACAGAACCCGGAAAATTTGTTCTCCGTCTGCGCGTACAGTCATCGCAGCCGGCACATCCGCTTCAAACGTGATTGGTGCATCGCCTGCCGCAAGGCGCTCGCCTTCCAGCAATTCGTCGACTAACCCGACCAGAACAATGCGGGTTAGCGTTGGCTGCGGTTCCTCCACGCGCCCGAAGGCCAAGGTTGTTTCGCACAGATTAACCGCGCGCGTGATCGATCCGACCAATTTGGGAGCCATCCGTTTGACCAATGGATCTTCCGAACTTTCGATCCGGTCCGTGAACAATTGCGCTGACGTGAGGATGTTGCGCAGGTCATGGCTGACCTTGGCAACGGCACCGCCAAGCTGCGCGAGACGATCTTTTTGCCGCAACGCGCCAGTCAGTTGGTTTTCCATCGATTGCAACGCCAGTTCAGCCGCATGTAATTCGCGCACGGTGGCCGTTGGTTCGATGATCTTACGCGCGTCTTCTGGCGCCGCGGCATACCGTTCCATCTGATCCACCAACCCTTTGATAGGCCGGACAAGCAAATAGCGAACGGCAACAAACAACATCGCCGCCGTGATAACCGAAATCACCAACGACAGGATCAAGACGTTCCGTCCATACGCCATCATCGCATCGCGCAGCGGCATTTGCGGTGTCGTGATTTCAATCAGTGTTCCGCCGCCTTGGACAGGTGTCCCCATGACGCGGATGACCTGTTCGTCCTTGGTAACAAGCGTCGACATAGCATCCCGGATCAATTCCCAAGACGACGGGTCGCGCATGTCGTAGGTCGCCATCACGGGAAACGGGATCGGTGATGACAACGCCAATTGCCGGACTTCGTTGCGCCGTAGAACAACGTTATAGACGTCAGCGTTCTTCAAAAGCTCCGATTGCAGCTCGGGCGATATGAACGGATCCGCCTCAAGCGCCAAAGACGCGATTTGCGCCCTCTCAAGGCGTTCGAGCAAATAATCTTCGCGGAACCGCGCAATCGACGGCACAAAGATAAAAACTTCGGCCAACATCACAAAGATGATGGTAAGAACCAAGAACCGCCCAGAGAGGGTATTGAACATAATGACGCCTTCTTGCCTGCGTTACGGGATCCAGCGCTGAACGAACCCAACAACCCGCTTAACCATTGCACTATCAAACAAGCGCGGGCTGAAATAGGCCCCAGCCGCCCGCTTGTTGACCTCACTTATGGTCGGGTAAGGCAAAACGGTATTGGCGATGGCAGACATTTTCATATTATTTGCAATCGCCATGGCCCACATCGAGATCAACTCGCCCGCCAGATGGCCCGCGATGGACGCGCCCACTGGCCGTCCTTTGACCACCATCACCTTGATAAGGCCCGTTGTTTTCCGTTCTGCAATGGCGCGGTCGTTGTGATGATATTCGAAACGCACCACTTCTAACTTGTCGCCATGTTTTTCGCGGGCTTGTGCTTCAGTCAGGCCGACTTGGGACAATTCTGGATCTGTGTAAGTCGCCCAGGGAATATGAGACGTCTTTTGCTTGGACGGCAGACCGAACAGAAGTGACCGGATCAGAACACCGGCGTGATAGCCTGCAACATGGGTGAACTGTAACCCACCAGCGACATCACCAGCGGCATAAACCTTTTTGTTTGTCTCGGACCGCAGGTCATCACCAACTTTCAAACCACGCCGATCATGGGCGATGTTGCCCTTGTCCAGATCAAGCTTGTCGATATTCACCTTACGCCCAACGGCCATAAGCAGATGCGACCCAGTGAAATCACCTTTTGGCGTATGGACCGTCACGCTATCATCCGTGCCGCTGATCTTTTCCGCCTGTGCACCTTCGATGATCTGGATGCCTTCGTCGCGCATCTTATTCAGCACGATTTCGGCCATTTCCGGATCATCGTTGCCAAATGCCTTGGCCCCTTCAATCACGGTGACATCGCAACCAAGGCGACGATGCGCCTGCGCCATTTCCATACCGATGGGCCCGCCACCGATGATGATCAGATGCTTTGGCTTTTCGCGCAGATCAAAAATGTTTTCATTTGTATAGTATGTGACATCGCTGATGCCATCGATTGGCGGCACAAACGGCCCAGATCCTGTGGCCACAACAAACCGACGCGCTTCGATGATCGTATCACCGGCTTGCACTTCGTTTTCAGAGATAAACGCGCCAAATTCCTGTATGACCTGAACGCCCAGACCCTCGAAACGCTCGACCGAATCGACTGGTGCAATCGTCGCGATGACGTCGGCGACGTGATCTTTGGCCGCAGCGTAGTCCACCTGCGCCTGTTCGTCTGCAATGCCCAGCGCGGACCCATGGGACATCGCATAGGCTTGTTTCGCGGACGCGATCAGCGCCTTTGATGGGACACAGCCATAATTCAGGCAATCACCGCCCATTTTGTGGCCTTCGAGCAGGACAACTTTTGCGCCCATTTGAACAGCACCAGCTGCGACAGACAGACCGCCAGAGCCACCACCAATGATACAGATATCAGTTTTAATACGGTTCATGGCTTAAAGACCTTTCTTGCCGCGCACGGCCTTGATCAAAATAGGAAGTGCGGCAAGCACGCAAAGGCCGATGATTGGGCCAATGATGAATGGCTCAAAGATGATGCCAAGGTTCGGGGTTTCGCCACGCTCGAACACTTCACCAAGACCCGCACCAACGGACGTGTAGACTACAGCACCCGGAATGATGCCAAAGAATGTTGAAATGATGAAGCGGCGTGTCGGGACCTCTAGGAACGATGGAATCAGGTTCGCCATGAAGAACGGCACAGCCGGCACCAGACGGATCAAGAACAGCATCGACCACTGGTTCTCATCAATACCGTCTTTGATCTTTTTGACGATCCCTTCGGATCCTTCCAGCTTGGCACCCAGCTTTTCCCCGAATCCCCAACGGGCCGCGAGGAAAATTGCAGTCGCCCCTAACGTCGCACCGGTCACGTTAAATAACGCGCCCGGGAAAGTCGCAAACAAAAAGCCGCCTGTCAGCGTGGCAATTGTTGCACCCGGCAATGAAAAGGCCACGATCACGACGTAGGCTGCAATGAACAACAACGCTGTCAGCAGGTAATTGGCATCGCGGAAGGCCAGGAGCGTTTCACGATTTTCACTCAACGCATCGAATGTCAGGTAATCACGCAAGAAAATCGCACCCAACACAGCGACAATCGCTATGACTATAAGGGGCAATCTGCGGACAAAGGCATTGCTTTGCTTATCAGGGGCCATTTCGGTCGGGGCATCAATCATCGGGTCATCCTATCATATTTCGCGGCGCAATCACGGTTGACGGACGCGCTTTCGTTGGGACTGTAGATGACTTGAAACGTCTGTTGGTGATACCCCGATCACGGGCGCTTGATCAGTCGTTAGCGGTTTGCGATACTTCGGGGCCTATCAGGCCGTCGACTGAAACATTTGCCCCGCAACGCTCTGTGAAATTGTTGCAGTTTTCTGGTCTGACCTGCGTTGACAGGACACGGTACCCCCTCTAAAGGACAAGTCTGAATTCCAATCGGCTTCGAATCTCTAACAGGGTTTGGCCCATTAACCGGAGGACACGCGATGAAGCGTACGTTCCAGCCATCTAACCGGGTTCGTAAGAACCGTCACGGGTTCCGCGCGCGCATGGCGACAAAAGCTGGCCGCAAGATCCTGAACAACCGTCGCGCAAAAGGCCGCGCGAAGCTGAGCGCGTAAGCGCCAACTTTCGGTTATTCGAATTGAAGCCGCCGGTGGCACCCATGTCTGACCAAACGGTCGATCACATGGACGGTCCACCGGCGGCTTTCGCTTGTCCAGCGATCACTGTACTGACCAAGCGGGCTGATTTTGTCCGGTGCTCCAAAGCGCAACGCATTGGAACTAAGGGGATTCATCTGCAGGCGCGTAAGCGTCACGCCGGTGAAACGTCCGATTGTATCCGTGTCGGTTTCACCTGCTCCAAAAAAGTCGGCAACGCTGTTGCCCGCAATCGCGCCAAGCGCCGTTTGCGCGAAGTTGCGCGTCTTGTTCTCAAGGATCACGGCCGCGATGGTTGGGACTACGTTCTTGTCGGACGGTTCGAAACGACAGCCGCCCTGCCCTTCACCCAATTGCAAAGTGACCTGATCCGCGCATTGGATAAGGTGCACACATGAGCCCGCTTGCCCACGTCTTTGCAGTCCCCGTCAAGGCATATCGCCTTCTGCTTAGTCCTTGGGTGGGACACGGGTGCCGTTTTCAGCCAACCTGTTCCGCCTACGCCCTTGAAGCGTTGGAAAAGCACGGCGGCATCAAAGGTAGCATCCTGACGATTCGCCGCATCGGACGATGCCACCCTTGGGGCGGCTCAGGAATCGACAACGTGCCCGACTAACGTTTCAGCCGCTGATCACCGTTTGCCTGACGTTCGCGGGTCGGCAAGGTTTTGTCGTTCTCACCAGCAAGAGTTTTCGCCAGATCCTCGTAGAATCTGTCATCTTGAAAATACCAACTGTGCGAATGGGATTCCGTACGTTTATGCTGTGGATTGTCGCTGAGGTAACGATCAACGCAAGATACGTCCTTAAATGTCGGTGCGGGCCATGTCCCTAGACCGTGACGGCCCGAACGCCGTGTGCCCGCGTTGATAATTTTGCCCGACAAATCCAACACCAAGTCTTCTGATGAATAGTAGTGGGTCAACCGATTACACCGCTGCGCCATAACGCGCCCGGCAATTCCTGATTTGAGCAACCTGTTCTGATCAACGTCCGCAGCGACGAAAACCGCCTGATCCACCTTTGCCGGAAAATACGCGTGTCCGACGGTACCCCATCCGTGAATAGTTGCGTAGGCCCCCATCGAATGGGCGACAATATGAACCTTGGCTGACGGTTTTGCCTCCTGTAGCAATTTCACGCCATCCAGAACCATGTGGGCTGCTACCGTTTCGACATCCTTGCGATCGCGCCGATACGCACTTGACGAAACAACCCCGTCGCTCGGCCAATCAAATGCGGCGACCGCTGCATCAAACCCTTCACCAGCCAGACCCGTCTTAATCGCGGTCATCGTGTTCAACATCGTGGCTTGTTTGGTGTTGAATCCGTGCACGTAGATCACGACATGCCCGTTCCCGCTTTGAGCAAGAACCGCATCGGCCCATTTCCGGCTAGTCAAAAGCGCTCCGCGCGATACGGTCCCGTCCGATGGCCCAAGCCCAACGTAACTTGTGCTGACGGCAGGATGGTTCGTGAAATATCCGGTTCTGCGGTTAAAGGCGCGACGACTGTAAAAATAATTCATGACGATATCCCCTAAAAATGGGAGAACCGTAGCAGGTGGACCTTACGTCACGTAGTCAGGAATACCCGACGCTTAGTTTAGCTTTTCAAAAGAAATGCTGACGTCCCCAATGTCAAAGCCATACCGCTGCACGTAGGCGCGGTTGAACAAACGGTCCTCAGACAGCAACCACATCCAATCATCAAACGTGACCCGCATGGTTTCAACAGACCCGTCCGCCGCCGGAATCGGCAAATCAACTTCATAGCGCCAATTAAAACGATTATCCTGTTCTTCACCAGTCGCGACACCGATCACACCCGGAGCTGTCCCCGTCCAACTATCAGGTCCGGTCTTCGTCAGCGTCCAGATGCGTTTCTCTGTCGATCCATCTTCGTAAATGAAATCTTCTTCCAACCGCAGGCGTTCCCCGTCCCAATCGCCTTTCAACTCGACCACAAAACTGCGCCGAACGGTGCCCAAGATATCTTGGAATTGACCATACGCGACCAATTCACCGTCGAAGAATTCTTCAAGGTTTAGTTTTTCGCGGCTTAGGCTTTCATCGTTGAATGACGGCTTTCCAGTGCAGGCGGACAACACGATCAAGGCGGCAGCAATCAATAAACGCATATTTGTTCCTCTTTTCATCCGATGACTTAATTCGCAAAGCGGCAGCGGCAAGTCACGAAACCCCTTGGCGGGATCGCGAACGCGCTATAATGCGGGATCATGCTAGACGAAAACACAGATATTCATCCGCTCTTTAATGGCGCACCTTCCACGACAGAGTTCAAGAAACTCCGCAAACGTATTGTGCGCAATACGCGTGAAGCGATTGAACAATATGGCATGATCGCGCCCGAAGCACGCGATGGGAAGCCGCCGAAATGGCTGGTCTGTTTGTCTGGCGGCAAAGACAGTTACACCTTGTTGGCAGTCTTGTACGAACTGAAATGGCGCGGGCTGTTGCCAGTCGATCTGGTTGCTTGCAATCTGGATCAGGGACAGCCCAATTTCCCAGCGACCGTTCTGCCTGCTTTCTTGGAAAAGATGGGCGTACCGCACCGGATTGAGTACCAAGACACCTATTCCATCGTCATGGACAAAGTCCCCGCTGGTCGCACTTTTTGCGCACTATGTTCGCGGCTAAGACGCGGAAATCTGTACCGTATTGCGCGCGAGGAAGGATGTTCCGCCGTTGTTTTGGGCCACCATCGCGATGATATTCTCGAAACGTTTATGATGAACCTGTTCCATGGTGGCCGTCTGGCGACAATGCCACCCAAGCTCGTAAACGAAGAAGGCGATCTGTTCTTGTATCGCCCGCTGGCGCATGTGGCCGAAGCCGATTGCGAAGCATTTTCAACCGCGATGAATTACCCGATTATTCCATGTGATCTGTGCGGATCGCAGGACGGACTACAACGTCAGCAGATCAAACAAATGCTGGACGGCTGGGAAAAGAACCACCCCGGTCGCCGCCAAAAGATGTTCCGCGCGTTAACAAATGCAAGGCCGTCGCATCTACTCGACCCAAAGCTGTTCGATTTCGTTGGGTTGATGACGAATCCTGAACAGGATTAATCAAAGTTTATCTAATCTGTCTTATCCATTGCGCGTTAGGGCATGGTGCCCGTTACCAAGCGAGGCACAGATTTGCGCAGTTTCCTCCACCATTTATGGACACGGATCACTGCCGTCTTAAACGTCTTCGTAGGGCCGACCGACCCGCGTGAACAGATCATCGACGCCTTGGACGATACGCTTAAACGCCGCTATTACGATTGCTACAATGCGATTGTGATCGTGGCTGAAATCGACAATTTCCACGATCTGCGACGTACCCGAAATGGTAAAGATATCCGTCATGTTTTGCGGGTTCTGGAAGACCGTCTAAAGGGCGATCTTCTCATTCGGGATGTTGTTAGACGATTGGACGGGGATCAATTTGTATGCGTTGTCAGCCCCTTAAGGGGATTGGTCCGCGCGGGGCTATTAGACCTTACAATGATGATCCAAGACAAGGCGGCGGAACCCATCCCACTTGGTGACGAAGAACTCCAAATTAGCCTCTCTTTAGGTTGCGCAATATCCTCCCCGGAACAGCAGGAAGACGGCGAGGAACTGTTAGAATCCGCCCGCGTCGCGCAAATTGAGGCTGCGAACCAAGGCGTTTCGATGATCCGGGTGTATTCGACCGAAATGAAAGAACGGATCGATGCGCGCCGCTCTCTCTTGGCGGAGGCATTGCGCGCAATTAAAACTGGCGAAATTCATGCCTATTTCCAACCTCAGCTGTGCCTATCGACCAATGAAGTCTCAGGAGTCGAAGCGCTGGCACGATGGAATCACAAGATACGAGGTGTGATTTCACCTGCGGAATTCCTCCCCATCTTGGAAGAAGCTGGGATGATGCGCCAACTTGGTTTGGCAATGTTACGAGATTCCCTTCGTGCGCTGCGGAAATGGGATGACGCGAACGTCCACGTGCCGCGCGTATCCGTCAACATGTCGGCATTTGAACTGCGCGATCCGAATCTTGTCGACATAATTCGGTTAGAATTGGATGCCTTTGACCTGACACCTGACAGGTTAGTCATCGAAATTTTGGAAACCGTCGTTGCAAGGGGCGCTGACGATCCGATCATTCGGAACCTGCATGCAATTTCCGACGTGGGCTGCAACATTGACCTTGACGATTTTGGTACCGGCCACGCGGCCATCACAACCATTCAGAATTTTAGCGTTAATAGGATCAAAATTGACCGTTCCTTCGTCTCCCACGTTGATGTCGATGAAAGCCAACAGCAAATGGTTAACACGATCTTGATGGTCGCTAAGGGCTTATCAATAGAAACGCTCGCCGAAGGTGTTGAGACGACGAGCGAAATCCAACACATGGCGAAGAATGGCTGCGGTCATGCACAAGGGTTTGCCATCGCCCGCCCGCTTCCCCCCGCCGAAACGTTGACATGGCTGCGCGACTACAATTTGCCGCAGGTTTTCGCGCAGAGACCGCGCTATCTTCAGTAATTGTCAGACGGTCGCACAAATGCGCGGCGTGAAATGGCAATTTTCCGCAGTCAATCACGTCGAATTCTCATCAAAACAAGGCAAAACCGCTTGACCTTTGGGGTTCTGAGGGGTTGAACCAGCGGGACCTTTTCTTCGACACAGGCGGCATTCGCATGGACGACCAAAACAAGAATCTGATACTCGCAACGGTGCTAAGTTTCCTCGTTGTGATGGTGTGGTTTTGGCTTTTCCCGCCTGAAGAACCCGAGCTGACTGATCTGCCACCAGTCGCAGAAGCTGCAGATGTCACAACGCCAAGCGTTGCCGCGGAAACCACGTCGACGCCGACAACAACACCCGCCGCGTCAGAAACTGTTGCAGAAGCCGCACGTATCGCAATCGAAACACCTGAATTCAAAGGGTCTTTGTCCCTACAGGGTGCCCGTATCGATGATCTGTCACTGACCCAATACCGCGAGGAATTGGCCGACGGTTCACCCATCGTTCACCTTCTGAAGCCTGTTGGCGAAGCTGAAGCCTATTTCGCTACATTCGGGTGGGCCTCTGCCGAAGGTATCGCTGCAGATCAGGTCCCCGGCCCCGACACCATCTGGTCAGTCGAAAGCGGTGATGCGCTGACACCTGAAACACCTGTGACCCTGGTCTGGGACAATGGCGCTGGCCACATCTTCCGCACCGAAATTAGTGTCGACGAAGACTTCATGTTCGATTACGTTCAAAGCGTTGAAAACACAGGGACTTCCAACATTACTTTGCGCCCATATGGCCTGCTGCGCCGTCATGGCACACCGGCAGACTTGAAGAACTTCTTCATTCTGCACGAAGGCCTCGTGCGCATGACTGACGGTGAGTTGGAAGAAACCGACTACAAGAAAATCGTCGACTACGATCTGGACCCGCGCGAAGGCACCCAAGCGGTACGCTTGGAAGCTACCGAAAACGGTTGGATCGGCTACACAGACCACTACTGGATGACAACGCTGATCCCCGAACAGGGCACAGCCTTCCGGTCTACATCCAAGTATTTCGACAGCCGCGACTTATACCAAGCTGAAGCAGTCATGGCTCTGCAAACGGTCGCCCCCGGTGAAACAACCGAAGTCACCACGCGACTTTACGCTGGTGCCAAGGAATGGGACGCGATCCGCAACTACGAAAATGAAGAAGGCGTCACCGGCTTTCTCGACAGCATCGACTGGGGCTGGTTCTTTTTCCTGACCAAGCCGATCTTCTGGCTGCTGCACAACCTGAATGTCATCATTGGCAACATGGGTTGGTCGATCATCGCGCTAACCTTCATCCTAAAGGCTCTCGTGCTGCCTTTGGCTTACAAATCCTACGTTTCCATGGCGAAAATGAAGGAACTGCAGCCTGAAATGGAAGCCCTGAAAGAAAAGTCCGGCGAAGACAAACAGGCGCTGCAGCAAGGCATGATGAAGCTTTACAAGGATAACAAGGTTAACCCAGCCGCTGGGTGTATGCCGATCCTGCTGCAAATCCCGATCTTCTTCTCGCTCTACAAGGTGATCTTCGTGACGATCGAACTGCGTCATGCACCTTGGATTGGTTGGATCAAAGATTTGTCCGCACCGGATCCATCATCGATCATCAACCTGTTCGGCCTTCTGCCATGGAGCGCGCCAGAACCAGGTAGCTTTATCGCACTGATCGCGATTGGGATTATGCCGATTGTTTTGGGTGTATCCATGTGGTTGCAGCAAAAACTGAACCCGGCCCCGACCGATCCAACACAGAAAATGATCTTCGCCTATATGCCTTGGGTCTTCATGTTCATGCTGGGCGGTTTCGCCAGCGGTCTGGTCCTCTACTGGATCACCAACAACGTGATCACGTTTATCCAGCAATACACGATCATGCGGAGCCACGGGTCGAAGCCCGACCTGTTCGGGAACATCACCTCAAGCTTCAAGAAAGCGCCGCCCGCCAAGGATGCGCCAGCGAAGCCGAAAAACAAATAAACCAAAGCCGCCGCAGTGATGCGGCGGTTTTTTCTTCATCACAGTCAAACGAACGAGCCTTACAATGGAAATGCGCTTCCCCGAAGTTCAGCCACCCGAAGACGCCGAACGCGAAGCCGGTCGCCTGCTGTTCGCGGGGGAAACCGAATTCGTGAAAGGCGTCGTTGCCATGGACGGCTTGCCGCCTGCGGATCGCCTAGAGGTCTGCTTCGCCGGGCGTTCTAACGTGGGTAAATCGTCCCTGATCAATGCGCTCACAGGCCGCAAAGGTCTTGCGCGCGCGTCCAACACGCCGGGCCGGACGCAAGAAATCAACTATTTCACTGCTGGTGATTTGTATGTTGTCGACTTGCCCGGCTACGGCTTTGCCAACGCCCCTCTGCCCGTCGTCGAAAAATGGCAGCGGTTGTTGAAAAGCTACCTGCGTGGGCGCCAAACCTTGCGCCGTGTCTTTGTTTTGATCGACGCGCGTCACGGGGCCAAAGCCGTTGACGACGAAATCATGTCGCTGCTCGACAGTGCCGCTGTCACCTTTCAGGTCGTCATGACGAAGGTCGACAAGCTGCGTGGCGATGCGTTGGAACAATCACTTGCAAAAACCCGCGCGGCACTGGTGAAACACCCTGCCGCTTACCCCGAGCTGATCTTGACCTCATCCGAGAAGGGTGATGGCATCGAGACACTGCGCGCAATTATTGCCGGGATTGATTAATATGAAGGCCCAAGACATGACTCGCGACTGGATCGGAACCGCTCAAACCCTATCCCAAGCCCTGCCCTATTTGCAGCGCTACGCTGGGGCCATTGTTGTGGTGAAATTCGGCGGCAATGCGATGGGCGACCAAGACGCGATGGCCGAATTCGCCCGCGATATCGTGCTCATGAAACAGGTCGGGTTGAACCCTGTTGTGGTGCATGGCGGTGGTCCCATGATCAACGATATGCTCGACAAGCTCGGCATCGAATCCAGTTTTGTGCGCGGCAAACGCGTGACTGACCAGAAGACTGTCGAAGTCGTGGAAATGGTCCTGACCGGACTCGTGAATAAACGGATCGTGCAGGCCATTATGGACGAAGGTGGCCGCGCTGTCGGCCTGTCTGGCAAAGACGACGACCTGATGGTCGCCGAAGCGGACGATCCTGAATTGGGTTTTGTTGGCAAACCGTCCCAAATGAACGTGCAGGTCCTGCACGATCTGAACGCAGCGGGCATCATCCCGGTTGTTGCACCTGTTGCGTCCGGCACAGGCCGCGCCGAAACCTTCAACGTCAATGGCGACACCGCCGCTGGCGCCATTGCGGCCGCGCTTAAGGCGGACCGCCTTTTGTTGCTCACGAATGTCCCCGGTGTGAAAGACGAAAACGGTCAGGTGATGACCCAATTGTCTGCGATCCAAGTTCGCGACATGATCAAAAGCGGCGCAATTGCGGGCGGCATGATCCCAAAGACCGAAACAGCCCTAAAAGCACTTGATGAAGGTGTCCGTGCTGTCGTGATACTTGATGGCACATTGCCGAACGCCAGCCTGCTCGAACTGTTTACCGAACATGGCGCCGGATCAATCATACGCAACGAATAAAACAGATTTCGCGATTGAGGCGTGTTGTGGTAACCTAACACAACCCTAGCCAAGAGGTCTGACATGTCGACACTACGCCTTGCTACCGCTTTTTCCTGTTTCGCGAGCTTTGCTAACGCTGCGATCGATCCTTGCGTCGTTGGCACATGGCAGGCGGACCTCGATGAGCTTGCACAGATCATGGCGTCCCAAATGCAAGGTGCCGCGACGCCTGTTGGCGGCAAGGTCGTGATGCAAGTCGCCCCACCCGGATCAGTACGCATCGAAGTGCAGAACATGACACTGCGGGTCAAAGTCCCGAACGCCCCCGAAATGGACGTCAGTGTGTCCGGTTACAGCGCGGGCGGGATGCAGGCCGAAGGTGGATCGTGGGCTGCGACCGCAACGGACTATAACCTCGTTGGTGCAGCCGACGTCATGGGGACCCGCATGGAGATTCCATTTAGTTCCTCGACAGGCATGTTTGGCAACGGTGATGGAACGTACACCTGTGCCGGCAACTCGCTTAGCTTTACGACGAACAGTACACCCGCGAAAATACCGCCGAACTGGCAACGGCTGGATTAATACAAAAGACGATTGCGCGAGGTCGGTGAGCCGCTAGTCTGGCCCAATGCTGCCCACCTATCCAGAACAATTGATCGACGCCCTGTCCACACATGGCTTGCAAGCGCTTGGGCACTGCGCCTCGGCACCAACGGACAACTTGCAACGTGACGGCACGCTTGTCCTGATCGGGCCCCAAGAACCTGCGTTCTGGCCGATATTTTCGCAAAGTGCCGAATACCACGATCAACAGAAGGACCCGCTAGACCGATGGTCGTTGCGGGTTATTGGCGATCTTGCTGAAAAACACGGCGCAATTGCGCTGTTCCCCTTTGGTGGACCACCCTTTCAACCCGTTTTCACGTGGGCACTGCGTACCGGGCGTTTCTGGTCCTCGCCCATTGGCTTTCTGGTGCATGATGTTGCGGGGCTATTCGTGTCGTTTCGCGGTGTTCTGTTGCTGGATGACGCTATCGCTCCATCGCAAGGTCAGAACCCCTGCATCACCTGTACCCAAAAGCCATGCATCCCTGCATGCCCAGTGAATGCCTTTCATGACGGGTATGATGTCGACAGCTGCAAATCACACCTTCGCATGGCCCAAGGGGCGGACTGTATGTCACAAGGCTGTCGCAGTCGGCGTGCATGCCCTATCGGACAAGGCAATCGGATGCCCGCCCAAGCAACACACCATATGAAAGCATTCCTATGACAAAACGACTTATCCTCATCCGTCACGCCAAATCAGGATGGGATAACATCTATGCAGACGACCATGCGCGTACGCTCACGGACAGAGGGCAAAAGGCGGCGGAAGCCATTGGTGGATGGCTGAAGGCGCAGAGTTATGTGCCAGACCTGATCTTGACCTCTGACGCGACGCGGGCACTGCAAACAACAAACATGGTGAAACGCGGGCTAGTTGAGACTGTCGCGACGAAAGAGATAGGCATGCTGTACCACGCCGCACCGGAGACGATCCAAGAAGTTGCAATCACGGTAGATGCCCAGACCATCGCAATCGTCGGACACAACCCCGGAATCGGCATGGCGGCGCGGCGCTTTGTGACCTACGCACCCAATCATCACCGGTTCGACGATTACCCGACCTGCGCGACCACGGTTATTGAATTTGCTGATGAAGATTGGCTGAAGCCCGGTAAGGGCAACGCAGTGGGCTTTATTGTTCCACGGGACCTGTAACACAAAAGGGCCACGCAACCGCGTGGCCCTTTCGTTTATCTATGTAGAACGGCCTAAGCTGAAAGCTTAGTGGCCCAAAATCTGGCTCAAGAACAACTGTGTCCGCTCGGATTGCGGGTTGTTAAAGAACTCTTCAGGTTCGTTCTGTTCAACGACCTGACCTTGGTCCATGAAAATCACGCGGTTGGCCACCTGACGAGCAAAGCCCATCTCGTGCGTCACGCAAAGCATGGTCATGCCTTCTTCGGCCAGCTCGATCATCGTATCGAGCACTTCCTTGATCATCTCAGGGTCAAGCGCGGATGTCGGTTCGTCGAACAACATGATCCGTGGCTTCATGCAAAGCGAACGGGCAATCGCCACACGCTGCTGCTGACCACCGGACAACTGGCCCGGATATTTGAGCGCCTGATCAGGGATTTTCACCTTCTCAAGGTAGTGCATCGCGATTTCTTCGGCTTCCTTCTTGGGCGTTTTACGCACCCAAATCGGGGCCAGCGTGCAGTTCTCAAGGATCGTCAGGTGCGGGAACAAGTTGAAGTGCTGGAAACACATACCAACTTCGGACCGGATTTTGTCGATGTTCTTCAGGTCTGAAGACAGCTCTGTCCCATCGACGATAATCTGGCCCTTCTGGTGCTCTTCCAGACGGTTGATACAGCGGATCAATGTGGATTTACCGGACCCGGAAGGTCCACAAATCACGATCCGTTCGCCACGGTTCACGGTCAGGTTAATGTCGCGCAGCACGTGAAATGTGCCGTACCACTTGTTCATCCCGTTGATTTCAATGGCGACCTCATCGGACACCTGCATGTTGGAACGATCAATTGCGCGATCAGTTGCGAGGTCTGACATATCCAAACCCTCCTATCGGTTTTCACGCTGGAGTTTTTTCTCCAGGTAGAGTGAGTAACGGCCCATGCTAAAGCAAAAGATGAAGAACATAGCGCCAATAAAGATGAAGAGCTCCCAGTAGATACCGTTCCAGTCAGTGCTGGCGCGGATCGCAGAGGCAATCCCAAGCGGGTCAAACAGGCCGATAAAGACCACAAGTGTCGTATCTTTGAACAACCCGATAAAGGTGTTCACGATACCCGGGATCGAGATTTTCAAAGCCTGCGGCAGGACGATCAGCTGCATCGATTGCCAGTAAGACAGGCCCAAACTATCGGCACCTTCGTACTGACCTTTCGGCAAAGCCGCCAAACCACCCCGTACAACTTCCGCGATGTAAGCGGCAGAGAACAGGGTCACCATGATGATCACTCGAAGCGTCAGGTCAAAATTGGTCCCCGGTGGCAGGAAGTAGTTCAACAGCAACTGGGCTGTGAACAACCACACGATCAGTGGCACACCCCGGATCACCTCAATGAACACCACGGCGGATGTCTTGATGATGAACAGGTCCGACTGACGGCCAAGCGCCAACAGAATGCCCAGCGGCAACGACAACACGATCGCTGACAGGCCGATGACCACGGATAGCATGAAACCACCAAACGCACGAGATTCGACAAATTCGATCCCAATTGGCAAAACGCTATCAAGCCCCGCGTAGACCGAACCTGACAGGAACAACCAGTAAAGCAACGGCAGTACGATGGCTCCGATGATCCCAGCCAATGATCCGAACGTTTTGGTGAGGGGTCCGTAAACGACGTAGCCTACGACGAAACCCAAAGCGATAGAGATCGGCAACCAGATGGACCCGCCCCACAACAGCCAGAAGCACAAGAATGGTGCGACCGCTGAAAGGATGAACATCTTGCGCGGCACTTTGTCGAACAGAACAGGTGCCAGTCCGCCCAAGAAAAGGATCAAGGCAAGGATCGGACGCCAGTACAATTCGCTTGGGTAATAGCCGAACAGCAATTGGTGCCAACGATCACTTAGCACCGCCCAACAGGCAACGCCGTGATCGGATCCCACAGTCGCGTCGCGGATCTCGCGACATTCGGACAGGGATCCGGCATTCCAGATACCACCCAACATCCAAGGCCCGACATGGGACAGGATCCAGTAGATCACAAAGATCGACAGGAGCGTCAGAACCGTGTTGGTGATGCTTGAGAACAGGTTCTCGCGCAGCCACTTCACGGCCCCCACTTCAGTCGTAGGAGGCGACGATTCTGGCAACATCGTGTCGCGGACATAAGAGACGGTTTGTGCGTGTGTATCAGACATCCTACCGCTCCTTCAGTTTAGTTGAGTTGTTGTAGATGTTCATCGCAGTGGAAATCAGCAGCGACAGGATTAGGTAGAACCCACCCAGCATCAGCATGCCTTC
The DNA here is from genome assembly GCF_023015725.1 of Loktanella sp. F6476L. Taxonomy (NCBI): domain Bacteria; kingdom Pseudomonadati; phylum Pseudomonadota; class Alphaproteobacteria; order Rhodobacterales; family Roseobacteraceae; genus Loktanella; species Loktanella sp. F6476L. The sequence continues at coordinate 16,743 of NZ_JALKAR010000015.1, forward strand.
CAATTCGCGCCCTGTTTGGGAAATCGTGATCCCGCCCAAAGTTGCACGCACATCCATGTACCCCACCGCAATCGCCAGTGACGAGTTTTTGGTCAAGTTCAGGAACTGCGAAATCAGCGGCGGAATGATCACGCGCAAAGCTTGCGGCAAGATCACAAGGCTCATCGTGCGACCGGGCTGCATGCCCAACGCAAATGCGGCCTCGGACTGACCTTTGGACACAGACAGAATACCCGCACGTACCGTTTCAGCGATAAACGCACCCGTATACAGCGACAGCGCAATCCAAAGCGCGATCAAAGAGTTCCGAAGGTGGACACCATCCGTAAAGTTGAACCCTTTCAGGTACGGCTTCACGATCGTTGCACCAAGGATTAGGAAAACAATCCCGATTGGCACAAAGAAGATAGCGAGGTTGGTCCAAGTTGTATTTGGGCGATCACCATGCTGTTCCTGAATACGGTTGGCACGGGCATTCACAAAGCGAATTGCGATGATGCTTGCAGCCAATGTGCCCAGAACCAAGATCCAGTCGATACCGCCGGATGCCACAGGGGCCAGACCTTCCTGCGGCGCGACAGCTTCGTTACCACTCAGCGACCGTGTAAAACCAATTGCTGGGATATACGTGCCGCGGTTCGTGATCGCGACACTATCGCCCAACAGCATGCTGGCTTCGGGTGTGTCGCCACGGAAATCACGCGGTTGCGGGGTCGCTTCGGTGACAACCGCGAAAATCAGAATGATCCACAACAACAATGGTACGTTGCGGAATCCTTCGACGTAAACGGCCATCAAGAAACTGATCACCCAGTTTTTCGATAGACGGGCGACACCGGCCAGAACCCCAAGAACCAACGCTGTTACACAGCCCAAAAAGGCAACCAAAAGCGTGTTCAGAATACCCACAAACGCTGCGCGGCCATGTGTATCTTGGTTGGTGTATTCGATCAGCATCTGGTTAATGTCGTAACCGGCTGATTGACCTAAGAAGCCAAAGTCAAAGTCTTTGCCAAGGGCATTGAGGTTACTGATCGTATTATTCACCAACCACCAAAGACCCGCGCCAATAAGCGCAAGGGCAACAACTTGGATCGTGATGGAACGGTAGCGGGTGTCGTAAATAAGCTGACTGGGCCGAAACGCAGGTTTCGGCGGGTCGGTCATGACGGACATGATGATCTCCCGGGCGTCTCGTTATTTTTATCGCCTCATGTCCACTTATGTGGATCTATCAAGGCGCGAGATGCTGTTTTTGTAATGTCGTCTTAAATCTTAAAGCCGAAGGGCCCGGACGTTATGCCGGGCCCTTCGTATTCCGGATTTAGCGGAATGGTGGTGAATACAGCAGGCCGCCTTCGGTCCACTGTGCGTTCAGACCACGAGCAAGACCAATTGGTGTGTTCTCACCGATGTTCTTCTCGAAGATCTCGCCGTAGTTGCCTTCTGCGCCGATAGCGGCAGCAGCCCAACCAGCGTCAAGGCCGATCATCGCGCCCAACTCACCTTCAGTACCGAGCAAACGGTTAACTTCTGGGTTGTCAGTTGCAGCTGCGGACAGCTCAGCAAGGTTAGATGAAGACACGCCCAGCTCTTCAGCTGTGATCAGTGCGTTCAGTGTCCAGCGTACGATGTCGCCCCATTCGGAATCACCGTGACGTACCAGCGGGCCAAGTGGCTCTTTGGAGATGATTTCTGGCATCAGAACGTGATCGTCTGGGTTTTCAAATGTCGCACGTGTCGAAGCAAGACCGGATGCGTCAGTTGTGTAGACGTCGCAAGCACCGGCAAGGTACTGCTGCTGGCCTTCTGCGTTTGTTTCAATCGGCACAGGCTCATAAGAGATGTTGTTGACGCGGAAGAAGTCAGCAAGGTTCAGCTCTGTTGTTGTACCAGTTTGGATACATACAGTCGCGCCGTCCAGATCCTTAGCAGAGGCAACGCCCAGCTCTTTCGGGATCAAGAAGCCTTGGCCATCGTAGTAGTTCACACCTACGAAATCAAACTTGAGGTCTGTGTCGCGTGAGAATGTCCATGTGGTGTTACGTGCCAGCATGTCGATTTCGCCGGACGCCAGCGCTGTGAAGCGTGTCTGACCAGTTGTAGGAACGAATTCAACGGCAGTCGGGTCGCCAAGAACTGCAGCTGCAACTGCGCGGCAGACTGCAACGTCAAAGCCAGCCCATTCGCCGTTCGCATCAGGTGCCGCAAAACCGACAAGACCTGTGGTCACACCACAGTTCAGTTTGCCGCGCTCTTTGACGTCATCCAGTGTTGCCGCGGATGCAGATGCTGCAGCCAGACCAGCGACCGTGAGTGCGCCGAGAAATACGGTTTTTTTCATTGTTACCTCTTCCTGAGTTTCCGCCCTTACTCCCGTTCGGGCGGTTTTGTTCCATCCCTTCAGGGATAGTTATGAAGCTCCAGACGGGACACCCCGCCTTTAACTGCCCTAGAGTGGGAGGAATCATCGGGAATCGTCAAGGGATTCTCAGACAAATTTGCTATCAAAATACGCAAACGCCTCAAACGACGGCTTTCGCACACCCGTCTAACGAGAGGTGACGCTAGGTCCGGGCCATTTTGTAGAAATTAGCAGCATCAAAAAAAGCTTGGCGTTTAACAGATTCGAGCGCACGCGCATCGTCGTCGTCACCCCATTGTTCAAACTGCCATTCTTCATCGACGCGCGACACAGCCCACCCGTCTTCTTCGCTTAAATGACCATCGATCACCGCCAGTGCGATGACAAGCGACCCCGACAAGCTGATCAAATCGTGGGCAGCCGCGATCTGGAAATGCGTCATCGCATCCAGCTCTGCTTTCAGACGCGTCAGCGCACCACCGTCCTGTGGGACATGCATAACGCCCTCAGCGCTTTTCAGGTCGGCATCAAACCGTCCCTTTGCCCACTGCAACAATGGATCCCAATGATCCGCTTGGCGCGCAATCAATTCCGCAGGGCCCGCCGCGCGGTAACACAGCAAATCACTGTCACCGTAGGCTGCCAGCATTTCGACCACTTCGGTCCTTTGGACGGACACCTTATCGATTGCCGCGTTCGCACCGCGCGTCACAGGCATCGTCGTAGGATCAATCAAATCAACCTGCGCGTCCCATTCGGACGCCACCGCCGCCGCCATATCAGCGGTTGGCACAACCAACGCCACCTTTGCAGGTGTTTTGACAGGACGCCCGTCCAGTTCAATCGCATAGCCGCCGTCACATTCAACGGCTGCTGTTGTCTTCCAAAAGCGTTTCGCGGCCCAGTCGCTCATGTCTCAAGTCCTATTAGATCGTCTATCGCGCTATGAAGCGCATCAAAGCTGTGGATGATGGTGTCGGCTTGCAAGGTCTCAACCGGATGATACCCCCAAGAAACACCAATTGTTTTCACGCCGGCGGCACGACCCATGTCGATATCAAAGGTCGTGTCACCGATCATGACGGTGCGATCAGCGGCAACGCCTGTTTCGTTCAGGCAAGCCTGCACCATCGCGGGATGTGGTTTTGACGGATGAAAGTCGGCCACTTGTTGGCTAAGAAAATAGCCCTCAAGCCCGTATCCTTCGATCAGCTTATCAAGACCGCGCTTGGATTTCCCTGTCGCAACCGCAAGCAACGTCCAATCCTGCGCCCGCAGCGTTTCAAGCGCCCGCATCGCCCCTGGATACAATGGCGAGGTCGCATTGCTGCCGCGCGTCTTGCGCAGATGGAAATACGCGTCACGGTAGCCTTGCGTTAGTTTGTCGTGCAGCGGCGCGTCGAGTTCAGGCGACAATTCCGGAAAAATCAACTCAAGCGACCGCCCGACGAACCGCAACATTTGATCGCGGGGCGGTGGCGCAAGATCAAGTCCACCATAGGCATGCGTGAAGGCCGCGACGATCATCTCTTGGCTATCGACCAAGGTGCCATCGACGTCAAAGATGACAAGCCGCGGTTCAGGCATCTGGCATATTAAACGGATCAGCGGGGGCGTGGCTGACTTTCCACCCGACAAAATCCCACGTCTTTTGCATATGTTCTGGAAGTGGCGCGATGAAATCCATGACCGCACCGGTCGTCGGATGTTCAATCTTCAAGCTACGCGCATGCAAATGCATCTTGCGGCCGATTTCGCTGCCCATGCCCGCGCCCCAGCCATCGCCAAGATTTTCCTGCTCGGACCCGCCGTATTTGCCATCACCGACAATCGGGTGGCCAATCTCGGCCATATGGGCGCGCAACTGATGCGTCCGCCCCGTAATCGGCACCAAGGCGCACCATGACGCACGCGAGGCAAGCGTATCCATGACGGCGTAGTCAGACGTGGCACGTTTCGCGCCTTCGGTCTTTGCAACTTCACCGGGGTGAATACACACCATCTTTTCGTTTTCGCCACCACGTCCGCCGCCCGCTTTCATCAAGCCGTATTTGATGGTCGCGGCACGTGGATGCGGCACACCGGCGATCGCCGCCCAGTAAATCTTGCGGGTTTCGCGATGCTTCATGTTTTCGGTCAAAGCACGCGCGGCCATACGGGTGCGGGCCAAAACCAGCACGCCCGACGTATCCTTATCAAGACGATGCACCAAACGCGGCTTTTCGTCGTAATCATACATCAACGCTTCCGACAGGCCGTCGACGTGGCGCGTCGTGTTCGTGCCACCTTGCGTGGCAAGGCCAGCAGGTTTGTTGATCACGATCATATCGGCGTCGCGATAAATCACGCAGGACTGGATCAGCTTCGCATCGGCCTTGGTCACACCGTGCTTGTTCAGTCGCGCCGCTGCTGCAGCTTCTTCTTCGGTCGGCAATGGGGGAATACGAACTTTCTGGCCAACTTCAACGCGTGAATTCGACTTCACACGGCCACCGTCAACGCGGACCTCGCCTTTTCGGCACATCTTTTCGATCCGGCCTTGGGTCACATGCGGAAACAAGCGCCGCAAATAACGGTCAACGCGTTGATCACCTTCGTCTGGTCCCACGACCCGTGTTTGTACGCCGCTCATAGCGTGCCCCTAATCATCCAATGGCCGACGACACAGGCCGCCAGCGATAACAGAACGGACGCCATAACATATCCACCAGCCGCCGCCAGCCTTCCCGCCTCGATCAGACGCACCGTATCCAAGGAAAACGCACTAAACGTGGTAAAACCGCCCAATAACCCAGTCATAATGAACGGCAACCACGCGTGCAGGCCCTTTGCATTGACGTAGGCCCAGACGATTCCAATGATCAGCGATCCCACGACATTGACGGTCAGCGTCCCGAGCGGGAAAGCGACAGCCAGCCCCACCCAATACCGCAACACCGCCCCGATTGCGCCACCTAGGGCGACGGATACAACTGTCATGACTTCGCCCTCTTCGCGCGCAGTCCCGCGAAATAGTCGACACGCTTCTTGAGATCACGTTCAAAGCCACGATCAACCGGCGCATAGTATTCGCCGCGCTTCATTGTCTCGGGGAAATAGTTCTGACCACTGAACCCGTCTTCTGCGTCGTGATCATAGGCATAGCCCGCGCCGAACCCCTGCTCTTTCATCAACGTCGTTGGGGCGTTCAGAATATGCGCGGGGGGCGGTTCGGACCCGTGTTTCTTCGCGGCATTCATCGCGGCCTTATAGGCGACGTAAACCGCGTTCGATTTCGGGGCGAGCGCGACATAGGTTACGGCACCCGCCAAAGCCAATTCCCCCTCAGGCGACCCCAGCCGTTCATAGGTTTCCCATGCATCCAGACAAACGCGGTGCGCCTGCGGATCGGCCAGTGCGATATCTTCTACAGCCATGCGCGTGATGCGGCGGGCCAGATATCGCGGGTCTTCGCCCCCCGCTAACATCCGTGCAAACCAATAGAGAGCGGCATCAGGGTCAGAGCCACGCACCGATTTATGCAAGGCGCTGATCAAATTGTAATGCTCATCACCTGTTTTATCGTATTTGGCCGCACGTTTCATCAAACGCTTCGACAAATCATCGGCCGTCAGCGGCGCATCAACCTTCCACGCGGCGATCTGTTCGATCAGGTTCAGCAACCCGCGCCCGTCGCCATCGGCCATTTCGATCAAAGCGGCGCGTGCCTGTGCATCAAGCGGCAGCTTTCGATCCAGCTCGCGTTCTGCGCGCTGCGCCAAACGTTCAAGGTCATCCTCGGTCAGCCGCGACAGGATCAGCACCTGACTGCGCGATAGTACCGCGGCGTTCAATTCAAACGACGGGTTCTCGGTTGTGGCCCCCACCAATAGGATGGTGCCGTCTTCCATGTAGGGCAGAAACCCGTCCTGCTGTGCTTTGTTGAAACGGTGGATTTCGTCCACGAACAACAAGGTGCCCTTCCCGTTCTGGCGTCTGATTTTCGCAGCCTCAAAGACTTTGCGCAGTTCAGGCACACCAGTAAAAATCGCGGAGATCTGGACAAAATGCAGATCGGATTCGTTCGCGAGCAACCGCGCGATCGTCGTTTTCCCAACGCCAGGCGGGCCCCAGAAAATTAGGGAAGATAACGATCCCGACGACAACATGATCCCCAAAGGCGCATCAGGCCCAAGCACCTGTTCCTGTCCGATGACGTCGCCCAACGACTGCGGGCGTAGCCTATCTGCCAATGGGCGGGGTCCAGCAGCGGGTGTCGCCGCAGATGTTTCAAAAAGATCAGCCATAACGGGAACCTATGCGCTAAACTTAAAGGAGACAAAGAAAAAGCCCCGCGCGGGATGCACGGGGCTTTTCCGAATACTTAGCCAATTGGCTTACTCTGCGTCGGACTCTGCCAGACGTGCCTTGTCAGCTGCGCCTTTTGCATCAACGTCGCGGTCTACGAATTCGATGATCGCCATTGGCGCCATGTCACCGTAGCGGAAGCCCGCTTTCATCACACGCACGTAACCACCTTGGCGGTCTTTGTAGCGTGGGCCGAGGATTTCGAACAAACGTGCTGTGTGCATTTCTTGCTTCAGCTGTGCGTTTGCCTGACGACGTGCGTGCAGGTCGCCGCGCTTTGCGAGCGTGACGAGCTTTTCGATCACGCGCTTCAATTCTTTAGCTTTTGGCAGTGTTGTTTTGATCTGCTCGTGCTCGATCAAAGAACCAGCCATGTTTGCGAACATCGCTTTGCGGTGCTCGTGTGTACGGTTCAGTTTACGGTAACCATGTCCGTGGCGCATGTCAGTCTCCTAAAGTGCTTTATGCTTTGTACGGCAAGGGATGCGTGTCCCCCACTCTGTTGGGGCGTGATTGCCCATATTTTCCCGGTCATTGCCGGCATTGTCGTGAAAGGGCGGGTCCGAAAACCCGCCCAATATCTTAGAACTGATCTTCGAATTTCTTCGCAAGATCTTCGATGTTGTCTGGTGGCCAATCCTCAACGTCCATGCCGAGGTGCAGCCCCATGCCGGACAGGACTTCTTTGATCTCATTCAAAGATTTCCGACCGAAGTTTGGTGTGCGCAGCATTTCAGCTTCGGTTTTCTGGATCAGATCACCGATGTAAACGATGTTGTCGTTCTTCAGGCAGTTCGCAGAACGAACAGACAGTTCCAACTCGTCAACCTTCTTAAGAAGCAGCGGGTTGAACTCAAGACCGTCATCGTCTGCACCAGCTTGTGCTGATTCAGGCTCGTCGAAGTTGACGAAGATGGACAGCTGGTCCTGCAGAATGCGGGCCGCGTAAGCGACAGCATCGTCAGGTGTCAAAGACCCATCAGTCTCAACCTTCATCGTCAGTTTATCATAGTCCAGAACCTGACCTTCACGGGTAGGCTGCACGTCATATGACACTTTCTTTACCGGCGAATAGATCGCGTCGATAGAGATCATGCCGATTGGCGCGTCTTCCGGCTTGTTCTTCTCAGCTGCAACATAGCCCTTACCGGTATTCACGGTCAGTTCCATGTACAGATCAGCGCCATCGTCGAGGTGACAGATGATGTGATCTTTGTTCAGCACTTCGATGCCGTTGGTTTCAGAGATGTCACCAGCAGTGACAACACCTGGACCTTTGGCTTGTACTGACAAACGCTTAGGGCCTTCGACGTCCATACGGATCGCCACACCTTTGAGGTTAAGCACGATGTCAGTTACGTCTTCACGTACACCGGACACAGAGCTAAACTCGTGCAGAACGTTGTCGATCTGTACGGCAGTGATGGCAGCACCTTGAAGGGATGACATCAGAATACGACGCAGGGCGTTGCCCAGTGTCAGACCAAAACCGCGCTCAAGCGGTTCGGCAATTACAGTGGCTTGGCGTGCTGGGTCATTACCCGGCTTCACTTCCAGCTGTGTTGGCTTGATTAATTCAGCCCAGTTCTTGTGGATCATGTGTCCCTCCATTCCAGTCTGCCTTTCATGATCAAAAGGCAAACGCCCGAGGTTTCAAAATGACGGAATGGGGCCGTGCAAATGCACAGCCCCATCACGGGTAATTCGCTTAGACGCGGCGGCGCTTTGGTGGGCGGCAGCCGTTGTGTGCCATTGGTGTCACGTCACGGATAGATGTGATGTTGAAACCGATAGCAGCCAGAGCGCGCAATGCGGACTCACGGCCAGAACCTGGACCTTGCACTTCAACTTCCAGTGTTTTCACACCGTGGTCTTGTGCTTTTTTGCCCGCATCTTCAGCAGCCATCTGAGCCGCGTAAGGTGTGGACTTCCGTGAGCCTTTAAAGCCCATTGTACCAGCGGACGACCATGAAATGGCGTTGCCCTGTACGTCGGAGATCAGGATTTTTGTGTTGTTGAACGAAGAGTTCACGTGAGCAACGCCAGCGGCGATGTTCTTGGAGACCTTCTTCTTGGTGCGTTTAGCTTCGCGTGCCATGATATCAGCCCTCCCTTATTTCTTCTTACCAGCAATGGCCTTTGCAGGGCCTTTGCGAGTACGCGCGTTTGTAGATGTACGCTGACCGCGCACAGGAAGGTTACGACGGTGACGCAGGCCACGGTAGCAACCGAGGTCCATCAGACGCTTCACGTTCATCTGAACTTCGCGGCGCAGGTCGCCTTCAACAGTCAGGTTTTCGTCGATGTATTCACGGACTTTCAAGACTTCTGCGTCAGACAGTTCGTTCACACGACGTGTGTGATCGATACCGATCGCGTCGCAGATCTGAACAGCTGTAGTAGAGCCGATTCCGGTGATGTAGGTCAGTGCGATTGGAACGCGCTTTCCTGTAGGGATGTTTACGCCAGCAATACGTGCCACGTGCATTTCCTTTACGTTGCGGGTCCGTGGTTCCAGACCCTTTTTTCACAACGGAAGCCCGGACCTAAAGGCGCCGGGCTGCGTCATATCGAGGTAGCTTGCGATCATCGGGTGCGACCCATTTCTCGCAAAATGATTCTCATAAGAGATGGGGGTGTTTAGGAGTGTTTCGGTAGGGGGTCAAGTGGTCATAGACGCACTATTCAAACGTGACTTGAGACAATAGACGCATCCGCGACTTTTCGGCCTCACAGCCTACCAAAGCACTGCTAGCGGAGCGATTACTCCACCGCGGACCAACGCAGAATGTGCAAGCCAGCACAAAATCGCAACGGTCACCACCAACCTATTAGGTCGCAAGCGCTGCCTTGATGCTTCCAGCCACGTCTTCCATTGACGCCAGCCCATCGACAGACTTCAAATCACCCTTGGCATAGTAATACCCGATCAGCGGTGAAGTCTGCTTGTAGTAGGCCATCAGGCGGATCTTCAGGCTTTCTTCGTTGTCGTCTGCACGGGCGGTACCACCCGCAGCCACGGCTTCCGCCGCACGACCAAGGATACGCTGCACAAGCACATCTTCGTTTACTTCCAGCTCGATCACGTGATCCAGCGCCTCGTCCATCTCTGCCAGCAGTTCACCCAGCGCATCGGCCTGTGCCAATGTCCGTGGGAAGCCATCAAAGATAAAACCGTTCGCGTCTTTCTGAACTTCCAGCTGTTCGCGAATCAAACCAATCACGATCTCGTCCGTCACAAGGTTGCCAGCGTCCATAACGGCAGCAACCTTTTTGCCCATCTCGGTGCCCGATGTCTTTGCTGCGCGCAGCATGTCACCGGTGCTGAGTTGAACCATATTCCGCTCTTTGACCAAGATGGAGGCTTGTGTTCCTTTGCCCGCTCCTGGCGGTCCAAGCAGAATAATATTCATCGGCGTGACGGTCCCTTACGTTTTGCTCCACCGCGTTTACCACGGAGTTGCGATTTTTCAATCAGACCTTCGTACTGATGTGCAAGAAGGTGCGACTGGATTTGCTGGATCGTGTCCATACCAACAGACACAATGATCAAGATCGACGTGCCGCCAAAGTAGAACGGGATGGACAGTTGCGAACGAATGATCTCTGGCATCAGGGCAACCAAAGCAAGGTAACCGGAACCCAGAACCAGAATACGGTTCACAACGTAATCTAGGTAATCAGCGGTCTTTTTACCGGGACGAATACCGGGGACAAAACCGTTTTGGTTCTTCAAGTTCTCGGCAACTTCTTCCGTCTTGAACGCAACTTCCTTGGTGTAGAAATACGTGAAGAAGATGATCATCGCTGAGAAGAAGATCAGGTAAAGCGGCTGACCGGGGCCAAAGTAGGCCAGAATGGTCGACATCACTGGGTTCGTTGATCCGCCAGAGAACGTGCTGATCGTTGTAGGCAGCAACAGCAATGCGGATGCAAAGATCGCTGGCATAACGCCTGCAGGGTTCACTTTGATCGGCAAGTGAGAAGACGAGCTATCGTAGACCTTCATACCGCGCTGTTGGCGCGGGTACTGGATGTGAATTTTACGCAGGCTGCGTTCCATGAACACAACAAACGTCAGAACCGCGATCACCATCAGGATAACACCGACGATCACAACAGGGCTGATCGCACCGGACCGGCCTTGTGACAGGAACTGCGCAAGCGCTGCTGGAACCTCGGCAATGATGCCGACGAAGATGATCAAGGAAATACCATTACCGATGCCACGTGCGGTGATTTGCTCACCCAGCCACATCAGGAACATCGTCCCGCCAACAATCGTAATGATGCACGACGCTTGGAAGAACAGGCCCGGATTGGACGCAAGCCCACCAGCCTCGAGCGACGCGGCAAGACCAAAGGCCTGTGCTGTCGCCACGATCACGGTCAGGTAACGCGTGTATTGGTTAATCTTGCGACGCCCCTGCTCACCCTCTTTTTTGAGGTTTTTCAGCGGCTCATACATTGTGGACAGCAACTGAATCACAATGGATGCAGAGATGTACGGCATGATCCCGAGGGCAAAAATACCCATGCGGGACAGCGCACCACCGGTGAACATCGACAGGATGCCACCGATACCGGCTTGGGCGTCCTCCATAAAGGAACGAAGGGCAGCACCATCAATACCGGGAACCGGAATGAATGTGCCAAGACGGTAAACGATCAAAAGGCCAAGTGTGAACAGGATACGCTGGCGCAACTCAGTTGCTTTGCCGAACGCCCCCCAGCTCATGTTGGATGCCATTTGCTCTGCTGCGGATGCCATATGGGTCTCTTCTCATGAAAAACGCCGCCACGGTTTCCCGAGTGGCGGCGTTTGGGAAAACTTGAGTTTGGTATGTAAGCGACCAATTGGCCGCTCACAAGGTCTTACTCAGCCGCTACTTTCGCAGGGGCAGTTGTTGTGAGCTTTCCGCCCACCTTTTCAACTGCTTCAACCGCACCTTTTGATGCGCCGTGAACAGCGATGTTGGCTTTTGCGGTGAATTCACCTTTGGCCAGAACGCGGATACCGTCCTTTTTGCGACGTACCAGACCGGATGCGATCAGCGCATCTTCGGTGATGTCCGCTTTGACGTCGATTTTGCCAGCGTCGATGAATTTCTGGATCAGACCAAGGTTCACAACTGCGTATGTCTTGGCATTGATGTTGTTAAAGCCACGCTTTGGAAGACGTTGGTAGATCGGCATCTGACCGCCTTCGAAGCCTTTGATGGCTACACCGGAACGGGATTTCTGACCTTTAATACCACGGCCACCCATCTTACCTTTGCCAGAACCTGGACCACGGCCGATGCGTTTTTTGCGTGATGTTGCGCCCGGGTTGTCGGACAGTTCGTTCAACTTAAACATTGTCGCTTCTCCTTTTGCCGGAGGACCCCGTCCAGCGACGGAAATGGGGCACACGGCGTTTCAAATAGATCGGATTCGGGAACCCGACTGGGGGCGTATAGACGGGTGCGCTGCATGGATCAAGTGGGCGGGTAAATCAAAAATTCACAGTACGTGAAAGCAGAAGGAAACCCGTACGACATGAACGCGGCTCAAATCTTTTTACAATATTGAAATTACGGCGACGGAAACGGGAAACGCCAACGTAGAACAGGATATGCCCAAACGATTTACCCAGCCAAGTGATGATCGGATTTCTCATGAAAACTCTCCCCTACCTTGCCGCCGCAATGCTGATAGCGACTTCAGCCTCGGCAGACACAACCGATGATCGCTTGCATGAGATTGAACATTTCTTCGAAAATGCTGTGGTCTTGAATGAGCCGAAGGTCGTGGATTGCACCTTGTCGGGCGGCACCCAGACAAGCTGCTTTTCGATCACAGTTAAGGCCGAGCCGCAGGATTACACGCCCGGCCCTTGGTGCCCCACGTCGATTAATGACGATGCCAGTGCAGGCGGCATCTGGCTGAACGAAGGCGAGGTGTTGGACGTCGACGGCACATTCATCACGGAACTATCGACGCTATATGGCGATGAGAATTGGCAACTTTTCAATGAGGCAACAGGCGAAGTGAACGTCACGGACACACAAGCTTCTTGCGAAGCAGCCGCCCGTCCGGATGTTGATCCAGAGTACAACAATTTCTGCGTTCAGTGCCTGCCCGAATACATGGATGGCGACGCGAGCATGACTTACATCATTCCTTTAGAACCGCAGCTCAGCGCGCAAACCGTGCAGACCAATACAGCGGGTTCGGGCCTTGCGCACAATGGTGTGCGTCTTGATGGCCCTGCCCCTGTGGATGCCATTCTGTCCGCCTACACAGTTGCGCCCTTTGACGACTGCGGCGGGCACGTGAATACCCATGTAGGCTATCATTATCACGCTGTGACGGACTGTCTTGATCAACCTGCAGCCGACGGAAAAGATGCAGCACAGGTCGGGATCGCGATGGATGGCCATGCGATCTATACTCACTTGCTATCTGACGGGTCTGAGCCGGAGGGGCTCGACGCCTGCAACGGCCATTCGGACGAAAACGGCGTATATCATTACCACGCAGGTGCTGCTGGAACGAATGCGATCCTGTCGTGTCTCAAGGCTGAAGTGGGCTGCGCTTCGGAAGATCCCGACGCTGTTTGTGATGCATCCGCCCGGCGGCCGCGGCCGTAAAACAGCGACCTAAACACAATCAATTGAGCAGCGTTCCCCTACCCCCAGTGGAACGCTGCCAGCGGAAATGACAAGAAATAACGTATATTTTTCGGCAATTTGGCAGTATTGACACTTTTCAGCCCAACAATTGTCGCAGGTCTCTTCTAACACAGACCCCAACGAAGATCGTCACGTGTTCTTGGGACGGTTGTGTCTTGATGTTGGAGACTGTCATGGCAAAGCTAGTTTCATCGCTAATCGCGGCCTTAGTGCTTTCACCGAGCGTGTCTGCTGCAGCAACGTTGCTGTCCATCGACCTGAGCATTGCAAACCAGATCACTGTCGTCGCCGAACCGGGCCTTGCCAACGCAACTGTGTCCGGATCGGACGGCGTAGGTATCTACCTTCCGAATTTCTTTGCGGACGGAAACACAGGGTTCGGGATCAACAACACATCAGGCAATTTTAGCTCGACCAACCAGACATCCGACGGTTCGGCGAACCTATGGAGCTATAACGGCGACACCGGCCTGAACATCTGGTCGTTCGTAAACGGCGGGACCGTCAGTTTTACTGATGGCACACAGGCGTTTACAGGGTCCGCGACATGGAACCTGACGCCCGGCCTCTACGCCGAATTCGTCAACGCCCCCGGCGCTGGTTCCTTGTTCTTCCCTGCGGATAGCGCGAACGACATCGTGGGCCAAACAGCGATCGGTGAATTCACAACATCCAACGCAGTCCCAGCCCCTGTACCGGTGCCAGCATCTGTGCTTTTGCTTGGGTCGGTCCTGTTGGGATTGGGGCTATTCGGACGTCGCCGCAAGCAATCAGACGGCATGCTGCTGCCGGCATAAGCGCACCCAAATTCCGAAAAATCAGCCTGTGATTCACGTGCACAACCCGTGCACAATGCGTGCACCGCCGTGTCGACGCGTAACCGCCCAAAATGACCGGGCGCGCCATAACGCTGGAACGCCCTCCGCTTTAGCAATTTTCAAGCGCTAATGTATATCGCAACCCGTTGCCTGTTGTCCAAAGCGGACCTTATGGTCCTACGCCGAATTACCGCAAAGCGGACTTTACTGCCGTTCACGGCAAAGACCTCAATGTCTCAAATCAATTTTCTAAAGTTGTTGATCAGCGCCGCTGATGGTAATTCATTAAAGTGATGAAGAACATGTCCATTAGCTACTTCGACGGCAACGACGCGACCAAACTTGGGTCACGCGTGGTTCATCCTGAGCAACCGGAGAGCAAGCTGCGCCGCGTTGATGGCGAAAACATCTATCTTAGCAAAGCCTCTTCGACAGATTTCAGGCAGAAAATTGAAGCGGAAGTGAAGAGTGGTCGAACCAAATGGGCGCAACTTGTTATAGAAATTGATGACATTTCTTTGGCTTTTTGGCTCCCCGCAGAGTTGGATGCATACTGCGAAGTTTTTGCAACGACACCGTTCCCGACCGCGAGAACACTATTGAAGCGATCACCCGACAGCACTGAGTTGAATAGCCATTGGCTCAGCAGACTACCCAAGAAAGCGAAGTCGGGAAAGTTTAGGGTTCGATTCCTGCGATATGTCGAAACGCGACCAACGGCACTCATCAAGTTCCAAGATTTCTACAGCGATTCCACCTAAAGCCGCCATTAACTGCTTTGCAGAAAAACTTAAGTCTGGGCTCATGGCTGTTATTGGCTGCGAAATTGGGGGGGCAGCATTCGCGACACAAGCCAATGGCGATCGTTGCGCCCCCGTAAATGGCACTGATATCACGCGTGCCCCCTCCCCCTACTCAACCCAAAAACGCCCCGCAGTTTTCTGCGAGGCGTCCTGAATGTCGGTGCAGGGTTTCCCCTGCGTTCGAAGTGAGGCTCAGCCTTTTTCTTCGATGATCTCAACCATGTGAGAGATCTTATTCACCATGCCGCGTACGGAAGGTGTGTCTTCCAGTTCTTTGGTACGGTTCATTTTGTTCAGACCCAGGCCGATCAGCGTTGCGCGCTGTTTGGCGGGACGACGGATTGGAGAACCAATCTGTTTTACAACGATTGTTTTAGCCATGGTTTAGGCCTCCTCAGTTGCAGCAGCTTCAGCCGCTGGTGCGTCATCACGCTTTGGCAGGATGTCGGCAACCTTTTTGCCACGACGCTGTGCGACGTTGCGTGGGGATTGCTCGGACTTCAGGCCGTTAATTGTAGCGCGGATCATGTTGTATGGGTTCGCAGAGCCGATGGACTTGGACACAACGTCCTGAACACCCAGCATTTCGAACACAGCACGCATTGGACCACCAGCAATAATACCAGTACCAACTGGGGCTGTCCGCATCACAACTTTACCAGCGCCGTGGCGACCGTTTGTGTCGTGGTGCAATGTGCGGCCGTCTTTGAGCGCTACGCGGATCATCTGACGCTTCGCTTGCTCAGTGGCTTTGCGGATCGCTTCAGGAACTTCCTTCGCTTTACCCTTACCAAAGCCGACGCGGCCTTTTTGGTCGCCAACAACTACGAGTGCGGCGAAGCCAAAGCGCTTACCACCCTTAACAGTTTTGGAAACACGGTTGATTGCGACCAGACGGTCAGCAAACTCTGGTGCTTGTTCTTCACGGTTGCGACGGTTGCCGCCCCGGTTGTTTTCACGTTCTGCCATGAATGCAGTCCTTATTCAGGTAGCGCGCTTTGCGCCTATTAATCTCAATCGCAGTGACGCGTGATGCGTCCCCGATTATCGAGGCGGCCTGAACGCTGTCCAAGCCGCCTACTGTTCGTTTAGATCTTCAGACCGCCTTCACGGGCAGCGTCTGCCAGTGCCTTGATCTTACCGTGGAAGAGGAAACCACCACGATCGAAGAATGCAACTTCAACACCAGCTTTTTTAGCACGCTCGGCAATAGCCGCGCCCACTTTTTGAGCTGCTTCGATGTTGTTCTTGCCGTAAAAACCCAGGTCCTTTTCGAGCGAAGAAGCGGACGCGATTGTAACGCCGTTTACATCGTCGATCAGCTGGACGCTGATGTTTTTGTTGGAGCGGTGCACAGACAACCGAGGGCGACCCTGGTTGGCAGTAACTTTCCGCAGCTTGTTCCGAACGCGCAAGCGGCGCTTCAAGAACAGAGTTCTTTTTGAATTTGCCATTGTTACCGTCCTTACTTCTTCTTGCCTTCTTTGCGGAAGATGTACTCGTCCTTGTACTTGATACCCTTGCCTTTATATGGCTCGGGCTTACGCCAAGCGCGGATGTTCGCCGCGACCTGACCTACAAGCTGTTGGTCGATACCTTCCACAGTGATCTCAGTCGGCTTTGCAGCTGTGACTGTGATCCCATCGGGCACTTCAAAGTTGACGTCGTGTGAGTAACCAAGCGCCAGTTTCAGGGTTTTGCCCTGCATCTGTGCACGGTAACCAACACCGTTGATTTCAAGTTCTTTCTTGAAACCTTCGGTAACGCCGGTGGCCAAGTTCGCGATCATTGTGCGGGTCATGCCCCACTGCTGACGCGCGCGCTTGGATTTACCACGTGGTTCAACGGAAACGGACTGGCCGTCTACTGTGATTGTCACGTCGTCTGATGCTTTAAAGCTGCGGGTCCCTTTCGGGCCTTTCACTTCGATGGTTTGACCGGATACGGACGCAGAAACGCCGGATGCCAGTTCAACCGCTTTTTTACCAATACGAGACATCGTGTTCTCCTTAGAATACGGTGCAGAGCACTTCGCCGCCAACGTTGGCCGCCCGTGCGCTTGCATCCGTCATCACACCTTTGGAGGTGGAGACAATCGACACACCCAGGCCCTGACGGACTTGTGGGATGTCATTGACGCTCATGTAAACGCGACGACCAGGTTTTGAGACCCGTTTCACTTCACGAATTACAGCTTCGCCTTCGTAGTACTTGAGGCTGATCTCGATTGCCGGATGGCCATCTTTGCCAGTCGTCAGCTCATAGCCGCGAATGTAGCCTTCGTCTGCCAGTACGTTCAGGACAGAAACACGTGCTTTAGAAGCAGGTGATTCAACCGTGGACTTACCGCGAAGTTGGCTGTTGCGGATACGTGTGAGCATATCACCGATAGGATCGTTCATTATCTATGCTCCCTTACCAGCTTGACTTGACCATGCCGGGAATTTCGCCATTGGAACCAAGGTCCCGCAGCGCGATCCGGCTGATCTTGAGCTTACGGTAGTAAGCGTGTGGACGACCTGTCAGCTGGCACCGGTTGTGCAGGCGAACAGCAGACGAGTTGCGTGGCAGTTTCGCGAGTTCAAGTGTTGCCTTGAAACGCTCTTCTACTGGCTTCTCTTTGTCGTTGATGATTGCTTTGAGCGCAGCACGCTTTTCAGCGTACTTAGCGACCAATTTCTCGCGCTTAACTTCGCGAGCGATCATGGATTTCTTAGCCATATCTAAATTCTCCCTACCGCTTAGCTGTTGAAAGGCATGTTGAAGTGCTTCAACAGTGCTTTTGCTTCAGCGTCGTTACCGGCGGTGGTGCAGATTACGATGTCCATGCCCCAGTTTTCGTCAACTTTATCAAAGTTGATTTCTGGGAACACGATGTGCTCTTTCAGGCCAGTGGCGTAGTTGCCGCGACCGTCGAAAGATTTGCCGGATACGCCGCGGAAATCGCGGATACGTGGCATTGCAACTGTGATCAGACGATCAAGGAATTCGTACATCTTGTCACCACGAAGGGTCACTTTTGCACCAAGAGGCATGTCTTCACGAACGCGGAAACCAGCGATGGATTTCTTAGCGCGTGTTGTCATCGCTTTTTGACCGGCGATTGTAGACAGATCTTCTTGAGCCGACTTTGCTTTCTTGCTGTCACGGACAGCTTCTGCACCGCAGCCGATGTTCAGAACAATTTTGTCCAAACGTGGGATCTGCATGTCGTTTTTGTAGCTGAATTCTTCTTTCATCGCAGCACGGATCGTGTCGACGTAAGCAGTTTTCAAGCGCGGGGTGTAGTTTGCGTTATCAAGCATTAGATCGCATCCCCTGTTGTTTTCGCAAAACGAACTTTCGCTTCGCCATCCATACGGAAGCCAACGCGTGTTGCTTTGCCATTTGCATCAACAATTGCCAGATTGGACAGGTCGATCGGCATCGCCTTTGGCGTGCGGCCACCCTGAGATGTCTGGGTTTGCTTTGTGTGACGGATCGCCATGTTCACACCATCAACGATGGCTTTGCCGGACTTAGGATCGATGGACGAAATTGTGCCCTTCTGACCTTTGTCTTTACCAGCAAGAACGATGACACTGTCACCTTTACGGAGCTTAGCAGCCATGGTTACAGCACCTCCGGAGCAAGTGAGATGATTTTCATGAAGTTTTTCGCACGCAATTCGCGAACAACTGGCCCAAAGATACGTGTACCTACTGGTTCATTGTTGTTGTTCAGGATCACAGCAGCGTTTTTATCAAAACGAATTGCTGTGCCGTCTGCGCGACGAACTTCTTTTGCGGTGCGTACGACGACGGCCTTACGGACGTCACCTTTCTTTACACGACCACGTGGAATGGCTTCCTTCACCGATACGACGATAATGTCACCGACACTCGCGTAACGACGGTGGGAACCACCCAGAACCTTAATGCACTGAACACGGCGGGCGCCGCTGTTGTCAGCCACATCTAGGTTGGTTTGCATCTGGATCATTTAGATTCTCTCCGACCTATGGGCATAGTCCCGATTTCTGTCCGGGGGCCCAGGGTTTCGTTAATACTGTTGGGTACCGCTTAAGAAGCGATAACTTCCCAGCGTTTCGTTTTTGACTTAGGCGCACATTCTTGAATGCGAACTTGATCACCTACGTTAAAGGTATTCTGCTCATCGTGCGCCCGGTATTTTTTGGACTTACGAATTGTTTTCTGAAGCAATGGGTGCTTGTAGCGGCGCTCAACAGAAACTGTGACTGTTTGGGCGTTCTGGTTGCTTGTCACAACCCCAGTAAGGATACGCTTAGGCATTGATTAAGCCTCCTTGGCAGCGGCTGCTGCTTTTTCGTTCAGAATGGTTTTGACTTTAGCCGCGTTGCGACGTGCAGCGCGGATACCTGATGTGTTTTCCATTTGGCCAGTGGCCTGCTGGAAGCGCAGGTTGAATGATTCTTTTTTCAGATTTGCCAGCTCATCACGAAGCTGGTCGGGGGTCTTTTCCCGCAACTCATTGGCTTTCATGCCATTTTCCTTTGTTTCAAACACTGGGAGGCCGCGCGATATGCGTCACCCCGAATCCAGTGGATTGGGTAGAAGTTGGCCGTATAGGGGGGTTCTGTGAGTCTCGCAACCCCTAACGGCCCTTTGTTTTTAAGGATTTGGCAGGAGTGTGCGATGCCACGCAACATAGCGGATCAATGCCTGCTCGCAATCAGCTTTGCGCCCTGTATATAGACGGACAAATCCCAATTAGATCGCCCGCAGCCGCGTCGAGGACCTCCAATGACCAAAACAACCCCCCTCTTCACCACCCCGCTTTACCGCGCCCCTTTGAATGACCACGGCAAGATTGATCAGGATGAACTGGCCACGTCATGCGATGTGATCGCGAATGATGATGAGGCCGGTCAGGATTGGTGCGAGGCGAATGAGTTTCCCGGCTATACCTCTTACGCCTCGCTTACCGATCTACCTTGGCGTTTTCCGATCTTTAAGGAATTGGTGGCAGCTTTGGATCAGCACGTGGCCGCCTTTGCCAAAGAATGTCATTTCGATTTGGGCGATAAGGAGCTGAAGTTAGAAGACCTGTGGATCAACATTCTGCCTGAGGGTGGCATCCATACCGCTCATATCCATCCGCATTCGGTGATCTCTGGCACAACCTATGTAGCGATGCCCGAAGGCACGTCAGCGATTAAATTCGAAGACCCGCGTCTTGCGATGATGATGGCCGCACCGGGCCGCTTGAAGGACGCACCAGAGGCGTTGAAGCAATTTGTGTACGTGAAGCCCGATGTGGGTGACGTGTTGCTGTGGGAAAGCTGGTTGCGCCACGAAGTGCCGATGAACATGGCCGAAGACGAACGGATCACCGTGTCGTTCAATTATAGCTGGGGGTAGCGGCTGGCGGGTGCCCGTCTGCTACATGGCCGCCTTCAAGCATCTGTAGAATGCCAGCTTCGATGTCTTCCGTCCGATCGACTTTCCATTCGCCCATTGCATAGGGCCCGAAGACGACAATCAGCATACACCCTGTTGTCGTGATGTCGAAAATGGCGCGGTAGACTTTTGCGAGCCTACTGATTTCCGCCGTATGCACCTTGTGAAATGCGATTTGGGGTGGCTTTGCCGCGTGCAGCGCGAGCCCAGACGTGGCTGCCATGAAACAGAAGAACCCGAGCCAAAGCGAAAGCGTTTCGTTCCAACCCGTCCGGATGCCCATGGGAATCGCGGCGGCTGGCGCTGTCGACATGAAGAACAGAGCAACTGCTTTCATCGCTTGCCGTATCATCACAACGCACCTCTTAGACCATCAACCAAGCCCCACGATGCGGGCGCCTGACGGGCAAAGTGTCTTGAGAGTGCGACGAATTGAAGGCGTTACTTGCCCTTCTTCGCGGCCTTTTCATCTTTGGTCAGCTTATTGCCCCAGACGTTGTTGGACAGGCCAAGATCGTCGGGCATCGGTTTGGTCTTGCCTTTGGTGACCTTGCCGCCGTTGTCGAGGAACTGTTTAATCAGGTCTTCGTCAGTCGTTGGCTTGGGAACGTGTTTCATGGCGCGGTCCTTTTTCGTCCAGATTCGGGCGTCAACCGGACCGTGACAGGCTTCGCGCCGCCGCGCCACCCTTTGCCCCTGAAAGACCTACTAACACACGACCAAGGGCGGCGCTATCGCTAGAACGCCCCGCTCATCGAGCGACTGCCGGATACCATCATCCAGATTGCGCATTCCGGTTCCAACATAAAATTCACGCAAGCGCGGTATCCGCAGCAATCCGCGTTGCCACGACAGAATATCGGAATCAGACGAGAGTTTCTCGAGGGAGGGATGCCCATCAAGCGGTCTGATTGACCCAACTTCGCCCCAGCCGAATTTGAGCCGCTTCAGAGAGCGCATGTTTGCGATGAACGCGATGCTGTCCTCTTTTTCAGTCGTCAAAGCGAGTTCCACGAGACCAGTCAACGCAGGTGATGCCAACGGCGCGAGGCTTGGCTTTTCACGCAGACCTTCCATGTGGAGCACATCAAGGTTCGAGAATGCGCTGAGGCCCGTCAGATCATTGACGCCCGTGTTCGAAATATGAAGTTCCAGCAACTGACCCATTTCGGCGATATCGGTGAGATCGACAAAATTTGTCCGGCTGACCATTAGAACCTCAACATGGGACATCGCGTTCAGAACGGTAAAGTCAGCCAGCAGGTTCCCGTCGAGGTCCAGCTGTTTGCACCGTGTGGCCTGACAGGCGGCAACGGCGGCTTCACCTTCGGCATACCGTTGGGCTTCGCGTTCTTCAGTGGTTAATTGACGCGGGGTCGCGTCGCAGCTCGCCAAGATGGACGCAACGATCAAGAGAATGGCAGCAATTTTCAACGGGTGCCCCTTACTTCTTCAACATGAAAGACACGTAAAGGTGTGAACGCAACACGTCGATATCTCAAGAAGAAACCCCTGTGAATTGCTCTGCAGGGGTTCAACTCTTGTTTCAAACGGTCACATCGGCGACTGGTTGAAGATAGGTCTGCTTCTCTGCTCCCGAAGGCACATCTGGCTCAATACCATCAGGCAGGCCCCAGCCGTTTTCCGCGAAAAAGGACCTTGCTGCCGATTCCGAATGGCAAAAGTAGTCGGACGCAATCGCGTCGAACGCAATTTGCTGACCAAGGCGGTGCGCCAAAAGTAATCCGCGTTCCAGTAACGATTGACGCATGGGCCCCAACCGTACCGCACGCAACAAGTGATCCAGCGCACCGTGAAAGTCGCCGCCTGACGCGGCGCAATTTGCGGCCCAAACATGCATGTCCGCTTTGTGGAGCAACCGACCCGCGTAGTCGTCAAGAAGTTCAGCCAAAGCGTCAAAATCCGAAGCGTCGTTCAGAGATCGCCCCTCTTCCATCAATGTTTCAAATTCTACTTCTTCGACATGTTCCAGTAGGCGCGCCCGAAGTTGCTGAACGGCCAGTTCATCTACTTTGAGACCAACAATACTGTTCGTTTTAAAGTCTGGTATTGTCTCCTGATCCGGCCAGTCATGATCAACAACGAAATGTAAATACTTTGCCTTTGATGCCAAGGCCAAAGGGTTAAAATCACCGAACCTGAGCATGATGATCTGCAAGCTTGATAATTCCACGACCAAGCACCCTTCTGGCACATAGAGCATGTTCGTCATGCCTGCGCCATGAACCGAGACGACGATCTCGGCTTGGGACATCAAACGCGCCTGTTCCAATACATTGTGATCCTCGAAATAGACGGTTTCGAAGCCTAGCCCATCGAGCATTTCAATCAGGAGGTCTTCGTTTACAATTCCGCGAAGGCGTCCGGCCTGCCTACGCCGGACATATAAACGCCGCGGCTTTGCGTGTGCTGCCTGATCATCCGCCGTTTCTTGCACCCGCGCGACCACGCGGTCCCGCAACATCCGCAACGGCTGTGCATAGCTATTCATCGTCAGCGTCTTGTGGCTTTGTCGGTCAAGGTCCCGGTCTCGCCAGAGCCAACTTTTGCGACACAGGTCCCCGATCGACGGCATTTGGTCGTCGTGGGTTTGAAAATACAAGAATTTTGAGTCCAAAACGACGAGTGCTTTTGACAGTCGGATATCTGCATATTGAAGCGCAACACGAGACGCGAGTTCCGGGAAAAGTGACAGCACTTGGTCCTTTACGAAATCTCCCTGCCGTTTCGTTGCCGTGTGGATAATGATTAACCTGGACCTGTCGCGCTTTCGTGCCGCCCCAAGTGCTCGTTTATGCCGCTTTCCGTTCGAAAGCGACGGGGCTTTTCCAGCCCAGTGCTGAGTGTCGGCGGCGCGGATTGTAGAAGCCATTGATATATTCG
>NZ_JALKAR010000016.1:0-36007 GCF_023015725.1 Loktanella sp. F6476L
CGTGACACCAAACCCCGTGCCACAACTCGTCCCCGCCAGCGACACAAACACCAACGGCAAAATCGACGTCGACGAAACATGGCAATACACGCTCACATACACAATCACACAAACAGACATCGATGCAGGCGGGGTGGAAAATTCGGTTGTTGTCACGACTGATGATCCGTTTGGCACCGAAGTTACTGATACGTCGAATAATACCGACGCCCCCGGTGATACGCCAACAACTGCGCCACTGAACCAAGTGCCGGGACTGGAAACGACGAAGGTCATTTTGAACAATCCCGTGATCGCGGATGATCTGGTTCTGTTCGAGATTACCGTTGAAAACACAGGCAACGTGACACTGTCGTCAGTTGATATTGCATCCGATACGCTGACACGATTGAGCACGCCAACTGTGCCGCTGACGCTGGCATCCGGGCCCGATTTCCTTGCCGCTGATCTTGGGTCTGCAGAGGGTGCGCTGAAAGCGGGTGAAACCGCCACATACCGTGCCAGCTATGTCTTGCGGCAAGAAGATATCGACGCGGGCGGCATCGCGAACACCGCGACAGCCACAGGTACACCGCCGGGTGGTGGTCTCCCGATCACGGATGTGTCCGATAATGGTGCTGGTGACGGTGATGATCCGACGTTGTTGGAAATTACGTCTGCGCCTGCATTGGAGATGACCAAGCGTTTGATCGCGGGTGGTCCGACCTATGACAGCACCGATGATATCCTGACCTTTGCGTTTGATGTGACCAACACAGGTAACGTGACTATTCCTGCGACTGTGACGATTGATGATCCGTTGCTGGCGTCGTTGGGTGGCACTGTGTCCTGTCCTGCGACGGATATCCTGCCTGACGGGATGATCACCTGCGAAGGCAGTTTCCAAGTGACCCAAGGTTTGATTGATGCGGGCAGCTTCACGAATACAGCGACAGCCGTGAGCGATCTTGCAACGTCATCTGAGTCGTCTGTGACCGTTCTGGCGCAGCAATTGCCAGCGATGGAAACAGATAAGGAAGCTGTGTCTGTTGAAGTCGAGGGCGTTGTTTATCCCGGCGTGCCGGACGCGCAATTCCGCGTGGGCGCGGTTGTGACCTATAACTACACCGTTACAAACACTGGTAACACGACGATCACGGCGCCGATCACGGTGACGGACAACTTGATTGATCCGGTTTCTTGTCCGGCCTTGCCTGCGGGTGGTATGATCCCTGATGCGGAACTGATTTGTGAAGCCACATTCACCGTGACGCGCGACGATG
This sequence comes from Loktanella sp. F6476L, assembly GCF_023015725.1. NCBI lineage: Bacteria > Pseudomonadati > Pseudomonadota > Alphaproteobacteria > Rhodobacterales > Roseobacteraceae > Loktanella > Loktanella sp. F6476L. The sequence goes on from NZ_JALKAR010000016.1 coordinate 1,263, forward strand.
TTTCAATCGGGTCCGTGACCAACTTGGCCAGCGCGTCTGACGGGACCACAACATCTGATACCGTAAGCGAAACTGTCCCTGCGGGTGGTGTGCCAGCGTTGACCACAACGAAGGATCTGATCAGCGCGGCGACTGCTGATGACGTCGATATCCCGAGCCTTGAATATAGCGCGGTTGGTGACAAACTAACTTACCTCTACACTGTCACGAACACGGGCCAAGTATCGTTTGTGGGTGATGTGGTTGTGAATGACGACCGGATTGATGATCCGATTGTCTGCTTCACATCGACGGCAAATGACCCAGATCTGTTCCAAGGCGAAACGATCACATGCGAAGCGACTTATACCGTTGATCAAGATGACATCGACGCGGGCTTTGTGACGAACACAGCCACGGCCGAGACGATCTTTGGTGCCAGCAACCGCGAAGTTGTGTCTGCCCCTGTGATGGAAACCGCAACTGCGGTGGAAGAACCGGGTCTGGTGCTGACGAAAACAGCGGCGACCTTGCCTGTGACGGGTGTGGATCAGGTGCTGACCTATACGCTGACGGCAGAAAACACGGGTAACCAGACATTGCGTCAGGTGTCTGTGTCTGATCCGTTGCTGCCGGGCTTCACCTGTGAAGCGGCCACATTGGCACCTGCTGCGACGTTGACCTGTACTGGTGATTATACCGTTGATCAGGACGACGTGGATCGTGGATTCTTGTTGAACACCGCAAATGCGTCGGCCGTTGATCCGCGCGGCGGGGCCATCACGGATGCGACCCAATTGCGTCTAGATATGCCACCGTCCGCACCTGCACTGTCCATCGTGAAATCAGCGAGCATCGAACCGTTTGGTCCGGCTGACAGCACAATCCAATACCGTTTCGCGGTGACAAATGACGGGAACACGACGCTGACAAATGTTGTGGTGACGGATGATATCGTTACACCACCGTTCACCTGCGAAATCGCGCAGCTTGATGTGGGTGAAACTAACGACAGCTGTCTGTTAGGGTACACGGTCACGCAGGCCGACGTGGATCGTGGTGACATCACCAATACCGCTGGTGTGACGGCGGATGATCCGTTTGGCACGCCGATTGATGCAAGCGATACGATCAACACGGTTGGTCAAGTTGCAGCACCGTCGCTGATTGCTACGAAAACGGCGTCGGTTGCTGGTGATGGATCGGCTGGGTCTGTTGTGAACTTCACCGTCACTGTGATCAACAACGGTAACGTGACGCTGGCAGGGCTGGAGCTCGAGGATACAATGACCGCCCTTGATGGTCGCACGATTTTCCTTGATGCGCCGTTTGCCTTTGTTGGTGGCGATGGGAATAACGACGACCGTTTGAACCTGTCCGAGACGTGGACCTATCAAGCGACCTATACGATGACCCAAGCGGATGTTGACGCGGGCGGTATTTCCAACGTGGTGATTGGCCGTGCCGATGATCCGACGGGTGCTGGCGTGCTGGATACGTCAGATAACGGGAACGACGGCGACGGTAATACGTCCGATGATCCAACGCAGGTCTTGGTTGCGTCTGAACCGTCCATGGTTGTCACCAAAGCGGTTGGCGTTTCCGGAACGGTTGCGGGTGATCAGGTTACATTTGAAATCACTGTCCAGAACACGGGTAACACGACGCTTGATGATATCGTTCTGACCGACACAATGACCAACGCGGATGGCACAGATGTCAGCGCTGGCGTCCAAGGTCCGACACGGATTGCCGACACGGGTCCAATCCCGCCGCTGGGAATTGCGACCTATCAGGTCAGCTATCGTTTGACCCAAGCGGATGTGGATTCCGGTGGTTTGTCGAACAGCGTGCTGGGTACCGCGGTTGACCCTGAAGGCACCCAAATCAGTGATACATCCGATAGTGCTGATCCGGCTGATGGTGCGGGCGATGCCGATCCGACGGTGCTTGCCATTGCCCCTGATCCGTCCGCAACAGTGACCAAAGCGGCAGGCGCGCCTGTGCGGCTTGGTGCTGGTATCTTTGAAATCCCGTTCACTGTGACGGCCACGAACACGGGTAATGTCACGCTGAGCGATCTGTCCTTGCGCGATGATCTGGCCGCGTTCGCAGCCCCTGCTGAAGTGGTATCGGTCACGACGCCAGTGGTGTCGGGTCTGACGACGGGTGACGTGAATGCCGGATTTAACGGAATTGGTGATACGAATCTGGTGGATGGTGATGCAACGCTTGCCCCGTCAGAGGTCGTAACGATCACCTTTACCGTCCGTCTGGACATCGCAAATGGTGCGCCGGAACAACCGAACACGGTCACCTTGAATTCGGATCGTTTGGAAGGCGAAGTCGCTGCCGTGGTTGCGATTGCGCCGCTGGTCGAACCTGACCTGGTGGTCACGAAATCCGTGACGCCGGGCCGTGCTTTGGTTGGTGCGACAGTGACCTACACAATCCTAGTTGAAAACGAAGGTGTGTTTGACGAAACCGGTCTGACGGTCGTTGATGAAATGCCTGCTGGTCTGCGCTTTGTGCCCGGATCGGCAGAGGTAAACGGCAGCGCGACGCCGGAACCTGTGGCATCGGGTCGTCGTCTCAGCTGGGCTGATGTGGATGTGGCGTCGGGTGAAAGCCTTGTCGTGACGTTGCAGGCGCGTGTGGTCGAAGGACCGGGTCGGTTCGAAAACATCGCATTCGTCCAAGGCCGCGATGGTGAAACGATTTCCAACATCGCAAGCGCCGTGCTCGAGGTGCCGCCAGAGGCTGTGTTCGATTGTAGCGAAGTCATTGGCCGCGTGTTTGATGACCGCAATCTGAACGGCTACCAAGACGGCATTCCTGAAGTTGATCGCAGCCTGATCACCGATCAGACCTACGATGGCGGTAAATTCACGGCGCCACCGGTTGAACCGCCAAGTGCTGAAAAAGGTCTGCCGGGTGCGCGTCTTGCCACTGTTGATGGCACGATCATCACAACGGACGAATATGGGCGCTATAGTGTGCCATGTGCGGCCTTGCCTGCGGATATCGGATCGAACTTCACGCTGAAGCTTGACCCGACAAGCCTGCCGACTGGCTATGCCGTGACGTCCGAAAACCCACGCACGATGCGTCTGACACCGGGGACGGTGACGCGCATGAACTTTGGCGCGGGTCTGGCGGATGTGATTGATGTATCGCTGACTAACGCGGCGTTCCCGAACGGGCGACCGTCTGCGGCGCTGGCCCAAGGTGTGCAGCAGTTGGTGACCCAGCTGAGCGGTGCACCATCGGTGCTGAAACTGCGCTATTATACAAACGGTGAAAGCCGTGATGTGGCGCGGGCGCGACTGGATGCTGTCGAGGCGATGTTGCGCGATGCGTGGCCGCGTGGTGGACGCTATGACCTTGTTATTGAACGTACGATTGCGGAGGTGCAGTAAGATGCAGATGTTAACTGGAAAGACCTTCGCGCGTTTGATGGGGGCGACAGCGATTGTGCTCTTGGCGCAAAATACGACTGCGCAAGACGGGTTTTCGATTGCGATTAACGGTAACCAGATTGCTGGTGATACCCGTGTGGTGCAACAGACACGCGTCGTTGACCTAGCGATCCAACAGGCCGATGTGCAGGTCAGTTTCGACGGGCTGGGGGCGACCCCGCGGCTTGATCTGGAAATCGGCACGGCGGCAAATGGTCAGGTGACGGTGCAATCTGCGCTGAATTATCCGGCCTATGTGACGCGCGGTGAACTGCGTTTGATCGACACAAGCGCCGTTGGCGGGCCACGTACCGTTGCCGTTGTTCCGGTGACGCCAAACGGGGCTGCGACGATTGCGGTGCCTGACGGTGACATTGCTGTAATCCACCGTGTTTACGACGCGCAAGGTCGGTTTGACGAAACAAAACCGCAGTTAATCAGCGCACCAGAGGCGCGGACACGCGGCGTTGAAGATGGCATCGATAGCACCGCCCAACGCGGGATACCGGTTTACGGCGGCGCGATTACTGTGTCGGGCGAAAACGTAACGCGGGGGGCGGTTGTGACCGCGCTTGGTGAACGTGTGCCGACAGATCGTGACGGTGGGTTTGTGCTGCAACGGATTTTGCCGGCTGGTGAGTACGGCGTCGATGTCCGTGTCCAAGGGGCAGGGCAGAACGTGGCGCTGGAACGTGATCTGACCGTGCCGGGGTCCGAATTTTTCTATGTCGCGACTGTCGATCTGACCTACGGTATTAACGATAATGACGTTGACGGGCGTGATACCTACGACAGTGGGCGCGTTGCATTTTTTGTGGACGGGATCACCGATACGGGGATCAAGATCACCGCCTCTGCCGATAGCGGTGAAGGTGATGTGCGCGATATTTTCCGCCGTTTGGACGACAAAGACCCGCGCGAATTGTTGCTGCGGATCGACCCGCGTGATCTGTATCCGACGTATGGCGACGATTCCACGTTAGAGGATCGCACGCCAACATCCGGCAATGTGTTTCTGCGGATCGAACGGGACCGGAATTTCGCCCAATGGGGTGATTTCTCAGCGAATTTGGGCGGTAACAGCTATGTGCGCAATGACCGGACATTGTACGGTTTGTCCGCAGGGGCAGCGTCGCAAGGCGTGACACCACACGGTACGCCACGGTCGCAGGCCTATCTTTATGCAGCCCAGCCCGACCAGTTGCCACAACGGGATGTGTTGCAGGGTACGGGCGGGTCCGTCTATTTTCTCGACCGCCAAGACATTGCGCGTGCGTCTGAAACCTTGTCGGTTCAGGTCCGCGATGGTGTGACAGGTCGGGTGATTTCGACTGAAACGCTCGTCTTCGGTGACGACTACGACATTAACTATATCCAAGGTGTCGTGACCCTGCGCCGTCCGCTGCAATCGGGTATCGACGAAAGCCTGATCGCGGGGTCTGCGGGCACCGACAACGACGTGCTGCTGGTTGCACAATACGAATACACACCGACGATTGGTGACGTGGACGGCTTTGCTTACGGAGGACGTGCCGAAGGTTGGGTGACCGATCAGTTGCGTGTCGGTGCGTCAGGCATGATTGACCAGACGGGGATCGAAGATCAGACGCTTGTCGGTGCTGACGTGATGCTCCGCGTGTCTGAGCGGACCTTTGTCCATCTCGATTACGCTGAATCCGAAGGACCGGGTTTTGGGTCGCTGCTGTCGGTTGACGGTGGTTTGATTTTTGACAGCACAGACGTGGCTGACGGTACGGGTGACGCGCTAAAAGTCACCGGACAGGCAGCACTTGTTGATCTTGGGCTCGGCGGCGAAGGCACTGTTGCGGCCTATTACGAAGACCGCAGCGAAGGGTTTTCCAGCCTTGATAGCCAAGTCACGGCGACCACGGGCGACGAAACATTCTGGGGCCTGAGCGCCGATGTTGCCCCGCGTGACGGGCTGCGGATCAGCGGCCAATACGACGATTATGAAAACGCTGTTGGCAATTTCGAACGCGAAGCGCGGCTTGAGATCGAGGCGGATGTGACCCCGCAAATCGCTATCGCAGCGGGTCTTGAATACCTTGATCGCCAAAGTGCGACGGAAACCGGTACGCGGAACACAGCGGCAGCAAAACTGACGTACAGCCTGTCCGACACGGCAAAGGTTTTCGCCTTTGGACGCACGACATTGGACGTGGACGGTTTGGATGACGACGATCGTTACGGCATCGGTGGGGCGGTGACGCTTGGCCAATGGGAGCTGACCACAGAGGTATCCGACGGCAGTGAAGGCAAAGGTGCGCGCATCTTGGCCAGCTATAGCGACGGGCAGGGTGGCACGCGCTATGCGGGCTATCAGTTGGAACCGGGTCGGACGTTGTCTGGTATTGATGCGGACGGCGACGATGGCGGGCAATTCGTGGCTGGTGGTCGGTCGCGTGTGAATGACGCGGTCACTGTGTTTGGTGAAAACACCTACGACATCTTTGGCAACGCCTACAGCCTGACGTCGGCCTATGGTTTGACCTATGCGCCAAATGACGCGCTATCGACAACGGTCGCTTTCGAGGTGGGCCGCGTTGATGACGAAGACCAGAACAATTTTGAACGCAACGCGATTTCGGTCGGTTTGCAATACGCGGACGACAAAGTCGAAGCGCAGGGCCGGTTCGAATTCCGCACGGAAGACGGGTTGCGGTCCGGCGATGATTTGCGGTCAGACACGCTGCTGTTTGCCACTGATATTGCTTACAAAATTGACGAAGATCAGCGGTTTGTCGTCTCTGCCGACTTGGCGCAATCTGACACCGACGAAGCGGACTTGTTGAACGGGGATTACGCGGATGTCGTGCTGGGCTATGCTTACCGTCCAGCCGTTGATGACCGACTGAACCTGTTGGCGCGTTACCGTTATCTGATGGATGAATTCGGGCAGCGGGTTGACGGGGTCGACGAACAAGGTCCGCGACAGCGCAGCCACGTGACCAGCATCGACGCCACATATGCGGTCAACCAGAACTGGACGCTGGGTGGTAAGCTTGGCTACCGGATGTCCGAGACGGCATTGACGGCCAGTTCCGCATTTGAACAGAACGATGCGTGGTTGGCGGTGGCGTCCGCGCGGTATCATTTGGTCAACGACTGGGACGCGCTTGTCGAATTCCGCAACTTTGGATTGGTGCAAGCAGAAACCAATGATTTCAGCGTGTTGGCCGCAGGTTACAAGCAGATCAATCGCAATGTCAGCATCGGCGTTGGCTACAACTTCGGGCGTTTCTCGGACGATCTGACGGATCTGGTCGAAGACGATCAAGGTGCATTCATCAATCTGGTGGCAAGTTTCTAAGACGAAACTTGCCACCAGATTGCATGCCTTGGGCTGTGATTTAGTAAAATGCCTGCAGCCCAGTGATCGCGCGGCCAATGATTAATGCATGAATATCGTGGGTGCCTTCGTAGGTGTTCACGGTTTCAAGGTTCATCATGTGGCGCATGATCTGGAATTCTTCGGAAATTCCGTTGCCGCCGTGCATGTCCCGAGACACCCGCGCGATATCAAGCGCCTTGCCGCAGTTGTTGCGTTTTATGACTGATATCATCTCTGGCGCTGCTTGTGCATCATCCATCAGACGTCCCACCCGCAGGCTGGCTTGCAAGCCAAGGCTGATCTCGGTCAGCATGTTTGCCAGCTTGACCTGTTGCAGTTGAGTTTGCGCCAGCGGTTTGCCGAATTGTTTGCGGTCCAACCCGTATTGACGCGCGCCGTTCATACAGAATTCTGCGGCCCCCAAGACCCCCCAACTGATCCCGTAACGCGCACGGTTCAAACAGCCAAATGGGCCTTTCAACCCTTCGACATTCGGCAGCAAGGCGTCGTCGCCAACCTCCACGCCGTCCATCACGATTTCACCGGTGATGCTGGCCCGTAAGGACAGTTTGCCGCCAACTTTTGGTGCCGAAAGTCCGGGCATTCCTTTGTCCAACACAAACCCGCGGATTTTACCGCCGTGCGCGTCCGATTTTGCCCAAACGACAAAAACATCGGCGATCGGGCTGTTCGAAATCCACATCTTCGATCCCGAGATGATATACCCGCTATCTGTCTTCTTCGCCGTTGTTTTCATGCCTGACGGGTCGCTGCCCGCATCAGGTTCGGTCAAGCCGAAACAGCCGATCCATTCGCCTGAGGCGAGTTTTGGCAGGTATTTGCGGCGTTGGTCTTCGGACCCGTAGGCGTAGATCGGATACATCACGAGCGAGCTTTGCACTGACATCATCGACCGGTAGCCGCTGTCGACCCGTTCGACTTCACGCGCGACTAATCCGTAGGACACATATGACGCGCCTAACCCGCCGTATTCTTCGGGGATCGTGACGCCAAGCAGACCCATGTCGCCCATTTCGCGAAAGATGCCTGCGTCGGTGTTTTCGTCGCGGTAGGCGTCGATCACGCGCGGCTGCAATTTGTCTTGCGCATAGGCCTTTGCCGCGTCGCGCAACATGCGTTCGTCTTCGGTCAATTGGGTTTCGATGGAAAACGGGTCTTCCCAGTTAAAGTGGTTCAGATCGGGGGCGTCTTTGGCTTTCAGCGACATATCGGGTTCCTTTTGTTGATCGTTTTCTACCAACTGGAACCCCGATTAGGTAATGATTGAAACTGCTCAGTTTATGAGTTCTATGAATGGTATGGTACATCGCCCAAACTACACTCCTAGCGTTCAAGAACTGCGTGCATTGGTTAAATGCAGCGAATTCGGGTCTGTTTCGCTTGCCGCAGATGCCCTGAACCTGACGCAAAGTGCTGTTAGTCGGTCGATCCGGTCGTTGGAAGAACGGCTTGGTGTGCAGCTGTTTCACCGCGTGAGGAAGCGTCTGGTTCTGTCGGATGCAGGGCGCGCGATGGTGCATGATGCGCGTGACATCCTCATCGCGCTGGACCGTTCAGCGAAGATGGCGATGGCATTCGGGAAGGGCGGCGATGTGTTGCGGCTGGCGGTGCTGCCGACATTTGCGGCAACGTGGTTGATCCCGCGCTTGCCGGCGTTTCTGGATTTGCATCCCGAAGTGTCCATCGATCTCGCGTCGGCGCTGTACCCCGTGGATTTTGACGACAGTCCGTTTGATGCGGCGATCCAACGGGCCAATATGGCGCGCAAAGACACGGATGTGGTGCATCTGCTGGAAGAACGGCTTATCCTTGTCGCGGCCCCCAGCCTGATTGAACCTAAAAAGGAACTGACGACGGCTGATCTTACGGATTATCCGCTGATCCAATTGGCCACGCGGCCCGAGCTTTGGAATGACTGGTTCGACAATGCGGACGGCGTGCATGCAGACCGGATGCAGGGGCCGCGCGTCCAGCATTTTGATATGGTGATTTCGGCGGCCCAAGCGGGGCTTGGGGTCGCGGTTCTGCCAGAGATTTTCGCGCAACAGGCGATTGTGTCAGGTGCGTTGCAGCAGGTTCACGCGCGAACGCTGCACAGCACCACGTCCTATGCGCTGATCCGGCCCAAAGCGCGCCCTGTCAGCGCAACGGTTGATGCGTTTGAAACATGGCTGAAATCATATGCAGATCAGTCGTTGTTAGGTTAGCCGATCCGCGTCGGGAATGGACAGGTCGATGAGTTCGGCGACTGACCCGATAGCCATTTTTTCCAGAATACGCGCGCGATGATGGTCCACTGTGCGCGGGCTGATGTCCAATTCCCTGCCGATTTCTTTACTGGCTGTGCTGGACGGGTTCGCGATCATGAAATTGGCGACTTCTTTCTCGCGCAGCGTCAGCTTTGCAAAGCGTTCCAGCGCAGAAATGCGGTCGACGTCTGCGGCTCTGCGTTCTTGGTCCGCAAGAAAAGCGGCGGTGATGCAATCGACTAAGGCCTTTTGTCGAAACGGTTTTTCCAGAAAATCAATCGCGCCCGCCTTAATGGCTTGGACCGTTTCAGGGACGCCGCCGTGTCCGGATATAAAGATGATCGGGATGTTGATCTTCTTGTCTGCCAGAACCTTTTGCAGTTTCAGGCCATCCATCTGGGGCAATCCGTAGTCCAGCACCAAACAGCCACGTTGGGATGGGTCGTATGCATCCAGAAACGCACGTGCGCTTTCAAAGGCCCGCACCGTAAAGCCGCGTTTGTTCAAGGCCCGCGACAGACTAGTCCGCACGTCAGCGTCATCATCAATCAGAAAGACGGTGGATGTGTGAGGCGGCGGTGTTTCGACCATAGAATGGCTATCCAGTTGCGATGCGTTGCCGGATATTAAAGCGTTTCGCATGGCACTGTAAAACGGAACTGCTGTGAAGCGTCATCGTACCAAAGATCACCGCCGCCTGCTTCGACAATGGTGCGCGAAATCGAAAGGCCCAGCCCAAGACCGTCGGGTTTGCTGGTTTGGAATTCTTTGAACAGGGTCATATCGGGATCAACGCCGGGGCCTGTGTCTGCGACCCTGACTTCGATCGCATCCGGTAATTGCACAGCAGTGACCGTGATTTTCCGGTCAACGGCGTCAGCCATCAGGATCGCATCCGCCGCGTTTCGCAACAGGTTGATCAGAACTTGGGCAATCTGCACGCGGTTGCCTAATGCGTTTCGTAACTGCGGGATTTGGGTGTCCATCGTAATGTTCCCCGCCTCCAGTTCCTGACGCAACAGGCGTTGGGTTTGTTCGACCAGTTCTTGCAGATCAAATGGCCGGATGGTCCCTTTGTCTTTGCGGACAAAACTGCGCAGGGCGCGGATGATGTCGCCACCTTGGTGTGCCTGTTCATCCAGTTCTGTGAGGATCGAAATGAGTTCTTCATTCGGCGCGGGGTCCATTTTCGCGACCGACAGCGCGGTGTCCAGATTTTGCGTAATCGTCGTCAGTGGTTGGCTGAGTTCATGGGCAAGTCCCGTCGCCATCTGCCCCATCATGTTGACCCGCGTCACATGCGACAGTTCGCGGTTCAGGTCCTGCAATTTGCCGTCCAGTTTGCGTCTTTGTGCGATTTCATTGATCAGCGTTTCGTTGGCGGCACGCAGTTCGTTGTAGGTGCGGGGCAGGGGATCGCGGGTGGATACTTCGCCTTGGGACACAAGCGACGTACGCACAGCGAAGGCCCGCACGGGTTTCAGGATCAGTTCCGCGAGGATCAAACCGGCGATGGCCGTTACAATCGAAATGATCGCGGCAATCCAGATGTTGCGCGACAGGTTATCCCGAATGCCTTGGATGAAATCGTTCTCTGGGGCGAAGACCGCGATGTTCCACGGCAGGTCGATGTCGGGGATCGGCAGCAATAGTGTCATGTATTGATCGCCAGAGAACGTGAATTCGGATTGGACGGATTGGTTCGCTGACAAATCGCTTTTGTCAAAATCCGCAAAGGCCGCCCGCACAATCGGATCGCTGAAATCATTGATACCGATAAACCCGAGCGTGCCGTCGTCATTGCGCGTGCTGATCCGCGCGGGATCAGGGTGCGCGATCACGCGGCCATCGTCGCTAAGGATAAAGGCAGCCCCTGAATCGCCAATGGTGAGGTCGGACAGGAACAGGGAAATATCCGCGATATCCAGATCGATCCCGACGACGCCGTGCAACTTGTCCTGCCCCCCTTGGATCGGTGCGGCGACCGTGATCCCGGGCTGTTGCGATGAGAAGAAGATGTAAGGGTCGGTCCACACGCGTGATCCCAACTGACGTGCTTCCAGATACCACGGGCGCCCCCGCGCATCGAAGATATCGTTGTCGTCAAAGCTGCGGTCGACCACATCAAATTCGTTGTCACGCCAAATGTATTCCGTCGTCCGCTGTTCGCCGTCGGTTGAAATAAGTTTCGTGCGGTAGGGGCCCGGCCCGTCGCTGTTCATGACGTAGACGAAATTGCCGCTTTCGTCCCCGTAGTAGATGCCTGACAGCTGGGTTTCGGCCCGCAACAGCTGGAAGAAATAGCGTTCCATTTCGGCGGGCGCTGTTGTCGAGACCAGACCGTTGTCCAACATCCGGCGGGCTTGTTCGGTGATTTCGGTGGCCGGTTCGAGGAAACGTTTGGTGTGCTCGGCGGCATTTGCGCCCGCTTCGTCCATCAAGCCACGCGCATGTTCCAGCATGGCACGTTCAGAGGACACGTAAGACGTGGACACAACGAAGATGATGGCGATGAATTGCAGCCCTGCAAGGCTAAGCGCCAGAACAAATCCTAATGAATACCTCATGCCGGAAGTGTGTGCGGTTCGTGTAAGCAGATCAAGTCATTGTCCCGGATCGGCGTCCCCCGATGGGCAACACAACTGACACCCAATAGCTGCATTCTTAAGCTTGGCGCCAAATTTCAGTGCAGGAACGCTGTCCCGATTTCCCGCGAAGTCTCTCATGAGTTCGAAACGCTGGATATAGGTAATTACGCGCATAGACAGGTTTCGCCGCCACTGAGACAGTCATGGGACAAGCAGGAATCCCCTGCATTGCTGCATTGGGGCGGATCAACGAGACGGGCAAAGGCACAACGCCTACGTCCGCATTTCCCGTCCCAAACTATTATTCCTTGGGAGAACAACAATGTTCGATAAAAAAATCTCAACCTTCGCCGCTGTTGCTGTGGCGGCTACTTTGTCAGCGCCTGCGGCTATGGCAGAAGAGTTTATCACAATCGGTACCGGTGGCGTCACCGGCGTTTATTACCCAACAGGCGGTGCGATCTGTCGTCTGGTGAACCAAGGTCGTCGCGACCACGGTGTGCGTTGCTCTGTGGAATCCACAGGCGGGTCTGTCTACAACATCAACACAATCCGCGAAGGCGAATTGGAATTTGGCGTTGCACAATCCGACTGGCAGTACCACGCATACAACGGCACATCCCGCTTCGAAGAAGACGGCGCATTCGAAGGCCTGCGCGCTGTATTCTCGGTCCACCCTGAACCGTTCACAGTTGTGGCACGCGCCGACAGCGGCATCGCAACATTCGCAGACCTGCAAGGCAAGCGCGTGAACATCGGTAACCCGGGGTCTGGCCAGCGTGGCACCATGGAAGTGCTGATGGAAGCACTGGGTTGGACAACTGACGATTTTGCACTGGCAACAGAGCTGAAAGCATCTGAGCAGTCCGCAGCTCTTTGCGACAACCAGATCGATGCGATGGTTTACACTGTTGGTCACCCGTCCGGTTCTATCTCTGAGGCAACAACAGCATGTGATTCCGTGCTGGTTGAAGTGTCCGGCGATGTTGTGGCTCAGTTGATCGAAGACAATTCGTTCTACCGTTCCGCAACTATTCCGGGCGGCATGTACCGTGGCAACGACGAAGACGTGACAACATTTGGTGTTGGCGCAACATTCGTCAGCTCCGCTGATGTGTCCGAAGACGTGGTTTACACGTTGGTGAAGTCTGTCTTTGACAACATCGACGATTTCCGCGGTCTGCACCCTGCGTTTGCGAACCTCGAACCAGCTGACATGGCATCTGCCGGTCTGTCCGCACCGCTGCATGATGGCGCTGCGAAATACTACAAAGAAGCTGGCCTGATCGAATAACAGCCCAGTCACGTGAAAACCCCAAGGGCGGGCCAGCCTGCCCTTGGGACGACAAAACACGATCAGCCGGAAACCGGCGACAGGGGGACATATGACGACCGGAGAAAATCGCGCGCTCAGTGAAGCGGAACTTCAGGAACTTGTTGCAGCCAGCGACAGTGGTGCCCGAAGCCCCACCGGCGCAGTTGGCAAAATGATCGCAATCACCGCGTTGCTATGGTCGACCTTTCAGGTCCTGCTGGCATCGCCCATCGGTCCTTATGTTTTACCCGGTGATTTGATCAATAACTCGCGTCAAATCCATCTCGCCTTTGCGATTTTCCTGTCTGCAATGGCCTACCCGCTGTTTAAAAACAGCCCCCGCGACAGCATTCCTTGGTACGACTGGATTTTGGGGATCGGCGGCGCGTTTCTCGCGCTTTATGGCTATTTCTTTTACAACAAGATTGTTGGCAACGGCGGTCTGGCCGATCACGCGGATTCCTATTTCGCGCTTGCCGGTCTGATTTTCCTTTTCATCGCGGCCTACCGCACCCTTGGCCCCGTCATGGTTTTGTTGGCGGTTGTTTTCTTGGGCTATGTTTTCTTCGGGTCGTCCGAAGTTGTGCCAGACCAAATCCGTTGGGCCGGTGCATCCCTGCGCAAAGCAATGAGCCATATGTGGATCACATCCGAAGGCGTGTTCGGCATCGCCTTGGGCGTATCCACCCGTTTCGTTTTCCTGTTCGTTCTGTTCGGCGCGTTGCTGGATAAGGCGGGCGCTGGGAACTACTTCATCAAGATGGCCTTTGGCGCCTTGGGCCACCTGCGTGGCGGTCCAGCGAAAGCGGCTGTTGTTGGTTCTGCCGCAACCGGTCTGATTTCGGGGTCATCCATTGCAAACGTGGTAACAACGGGTACATTCACAATCCCGCTGATGAAACGCGTTGGGTTCAGCGCTGAAAAGGCGGGTTCTGTCGAAGTTGCATCATCCGTGAACGGGCAAATCATGCCGCCGGTTATGGGCGCTGCTGCGTTCCTCATGGTGGAATATGTTGGCATTTCCTATGTCGAGGTCATCACCCACGCGTTCCTGCCTGCGATCATCAGCTATATCGCGTTGGTCTATATCGTTCACCTTGAAGCGGTGAAAAACAACATGCCGACAATCGGCAACAAAGCCGTCAACATGGTCAACACCGTGCTGGGGATGTTCGGCTTCTTCGCGGGTTTTGCGCTGCTGTGCTATGCCACGCAATATCCGGTTGCAGCTATCGTGTCGCTGTTTCCAGAAGGGTCCGGCCTGATTTTGACCGGCTTGCTTGGCTTGGTCTACGTCGGTCTGATCTATCTTGCAGCGCAAGCGGACGATCTTGAACCCGATGATCCCAACGCCGAAGTTGTCGAACTCCCCGATCTTGCGAAAATCTACAAATCCGGCCTGTATTACCTGCTGCCGATCATCGTGTTGGTCTACTTCTTGATGATTGAACGTAAATCCCCGGGTCTGTCTGCTTTCTGGGCGACGTTCATGCTGTTCGGTATCTTGCTGACGCAAAAGACGCTGAAAGCGTTCTTCCGCGGCCAGCCGAACCCGATCAGCCGCCTGAAAGAGGGTCTGACGGATTTGATCGAAGGGATGATCGACGGGGCGCGCAACATGATCGGTATCGGTCTTGCGACTGCAACGGCTGGCATCATCGTGGGAACTGTGTCCTTGACCGGTATTGGTCAGGTGATGGCGGATTTCGTCGAATTCCTGTCCGGTGGTAACCTGATCCTAATGCTGATCTTTGTGGCGATCCTGTCGCTGATCCTTGGCATGGGTTTGCCGACAACGGCAAACTACATTGTTGTGTCATCGCTGATGGTGGCTGTTGTGGTTGAATTGGGCGCGCAGTCCGGTTTGGTCGTGCCGCTGATTGCTGTGCACTTGTTTGTGTTCTACTTCGGGATCATGGCGGACGTGACGCCGCCGGTTGGTCTGGCCAGTTTCGCGGCTGCTGCCGTTTCTGGCGGCGATGCGATCCGGACCGGTTTCACCGCGTTCTTCTACAGCTTGCGGACAGTGGCCCTGCCATTCGTGTTCATCTTTAACACTGATCTTCTGTTGATTGATGTGACCGTGACACAAGGGATCATCGTGTTCATTACCGCCACCATCGGGATATTGGTCTTTACGGCGGCGACAATGGGCTGGTTCATGACCAAGAACCGCATCTGGGAAACCGTCGCGATGTTGGTGATTGCATTCGCATTGTTCCGTCCAGGGTTCTTTATGAACCAAATCCAACCACCGTTCGAGGAAATCGCGCCAGCCGCATTCACGCAAGCGTTGGCAGATGCTGAACCGGGTAGCACGTTGCGCACCGTCATCACGGGACCGGATTTCGACACGTTCGATATGAAAGACATCACCGTGCCGCTGACCGTACCTGACGTAGAAGGGGCCGATGCGCGTCTTGACGCACTGGGTATCATTCTTGTGCCAGTTGGGGATGCGCAGAACATGGACGAACCGGGTTTCGGGACGGACTTGTCTGACGCGCTGTCATCGTTCGATTTCTACGGCGACGAACCAGTGGCAATCAGTTCTGTTCAAGTCGCAGCAAACCAGTTGCCAAAGGAACTGATCTGGATCCCTGCACTTCTGCTGCTTGCTTTGATTGCCTTCCTGCAGAACAATCGGGCGGCCCCACACACGCACCGTGAAGGAGAAACGGCATGAGTAATACAGTACTTTGTGCGGTCGACATCAACCGGCCTGCCGATGAAGCCAATGTCGTCAAACAAGCCAAGAAATTGGCGGATATGGACGGCGCGCAGCTGGATGTCATCACCGTTGTTCCGGATTTCGGGGCAAACGTGGTCAGTGCATACTTCAAAGATCACGATGTGAAACCGGCGAAAGACGGGGCGACGAAACTGCTGAACGAGATGATCGAAGGCATCGTTGGTGCGGAGGCGAATAAAGACATTCGTCACATCGTCGCAATCGGCACTGTTTACGAAGAGGTTTTGAAAGCCGCCAAGCTTTCGAAAACCGACCTCATCGTGATTGGTGCGCACCGGCTGGACTTCAAAGACTATCTGCTGGGGCCAAACGCGGCCCGCGTTGTGCGCCATTCCGATTGTTCGGTCTATGTCGTGAGATAACACAGCGCAGGTTTACGCGTACTTACCAATCAAAAACGCCGGGGACATGCCCCGGCGTTTTCGCGTTTCATGGTCAGGCTTTAGAATTTGCCGGGTGACCAGAAATACGTCTCGCCGGAACTGTCATCCACACCGTCGTTGTCGGTGCTGATCCACGCTGTGCCGTCTTCCATGATGGCCAGCCCTTCGATTTTGTCGACTACATAGCCGTTTAGGGACGTCAGATCAGGGATCAGGTCGCGTACCTCTTCTTTGCTGACGACAGGCAGATCACCACCAAGGGGTGCGGCCACCATGTCAGCCGCTGCGATGCGGTAGATTTTCTTGGTCACGGCGGCCCCGCCGATCTGGTTGTCGCGTTCGATGACATAGACGTAATCGCCGTGTGCCACGATTTCTGACAGGCCTACCCAACCGGTATCAGGGTCGGCTTTCGGATAATGCACAGCACCCCATTCTTCGGTCTCAAGGTTGTAGGCCACCAGTTTGACGTGGTTTTCCGGATCATCCGCCCATTCGCGCTGCACCGCCATCCAAAGCGTGTCGCCCACGCGTGTGATGCCTTCAAACCCGAAACGACGTTCAACAGCCAGCAATTCGGCAGGCAACGGGATTTCCGCGTCGATGTTGCCGTCCATGTCGACATGGTAAAGCCCGTGCGGGATCATCCGGTCGGTGCGCCCTTCGGATGCGATCCAGAACCCTTCGCCGTCAAAATACACGCCTTCCATGTCCAGTTTTTGCGCCGGCTGACCACCACGTGTCACGACAGTTGCATCCGTGATTGTGGCTGGGGTCGTTGCCGTGTCGATGGTGAAGATAGTCGGCTGATACCCGTAGAAACTGTCGTTCACTGCGTAAACTGTTGATCCTGCACCTGCGGACATGCCGGAAATCGCACCCCAACCGATCAGTTCATCCGTGCCTGCAGATGTCAGCTGTGGGTAAGATGCAGCCGCGTCGGTCAGTTCGTAGATCATCACATGGGACCGGACACCGCCGTCTTCGATCAGGTCGACTTCGTTTGCGGTGACAAAAAGGTTCCGACCGGGGATCGCAACAGCGCCTTCAGGACCGACACCGGATGGCAAAAGCTGCGCCAGTACAGGGGCTGAAGGGTCGGTCAGGTCGTAGACCCCAACGATGGACGACCGTTCGGCAAGGATAAAGGCCATTGGCGTGTCGTTGAAAATGCCAAATTCCATGCCTTCTGGTTCGACGCCTTTGCTGTCGGACCGTTTGTCGGGGTAATGACCTGCCGCAATAATCGCCTGTTCGAAACCGGTGCCGTTTTCGTAAACTTCGGTCCCGTCTTTGTTAAAGATCGTCCAGCCCCGCGATCCGCCGTCCATGTCGCCTTCGTTGGCGATCGCAAAATGATTGTCGTCGATCCACTGAACCGCGTCGGGTTCACGCAGACGGTTCGGCTGGCTTTCGGTAAAGATCAACGCGCCGCGTTCGTCTGTCGCGTCGATGTTTTCCAGATCAACCTGACCTGCAGAGAAATGGTTGATCACACCGTCTTTGGTGGCCACGACCATGTGGTTGTTTTCCTGCATCGTCAGGACGATTTCGCCAGCGGCGTTGATGTCGACGAATTCCGGCTCTGGATCCTCAGGCGAGATTTCAGCGATGCCTGTCACGTCGATCGCGTTCACAGTGCCACAGTCCAAAGACCCGTCAACCACATCGACAGTCACCAGAAAACCACCCGGTAACTGACCTGTGCGGCCGTCGCCAAGGTCTTCGTCGCGTTCGTTTTCAATCGCAACCGCGATGAACGACCCGTCGGGCGCTGCAGCTGTGGAATCCGGCTGACCACCCAGATCACAGACGGCGGTTTCGGTCATCGTGGCCAGATCAAACGCTTTGATCATGCCGGATGGCGCTGTGTAGCTTTCGGATGTGTTCACGCCGACAAAGGCGGTGTTGCCGATAACAGAAACGGCTGTTGGTTCACCCCCAACTGCGATGTTCCCTTTTGGTGTCGGATTTGCGGGATCGGTGATGTCGATCAGGCCGATAACCTCGAGCGGACTGTCAGAATAGACGAGCGTCATACCGTCGGCTGTGGCGCTGATAATCTCGGCAGAGCTTTCCGCGTTAGCTTCAGCGTTGTTCAGATGCGTCGGAAAGCTGGCGATCCGGTTAAATGCGTCGGCGTGTGCAGTAGCGGCGGTCAGTGCCAAGACAGAGGTCATGGCGGTCAATCTTAAATACACGTGCGTGTTCCCCATAGATTTCAATCGCACACCGCATGCACGTGCCCCGTAAAAACTGTGTAACGCTTCGAATACAGATTTGTGACAGTTGCACCGACCGCCCGACGCTACTGTTTTTTGACATGCTGCGGTCGCGATCAGGCGGTGAAACTCGCCCTATATTCCGTCGGTGACATCTGCATCTGACGGCGAAATGCGGCGTTGAACCCTGATAGGGACCCATACCCAACAGCAAACGCGATTTCGGTGATCTGTGCGTCTGTCGTTGCCAATGCCTCTACCGCCCGCATGATACGAATGTGGCGCAGCACCTCGCGCCACGTCATGCTCATTTCGTCGGCAAAGCGGCGCGCCAAAGCCCGAGGTGACTGGTTGGACTGCGTCGCGATGTCTTCAAATGTCGGATCTGCATGGGCCAGCTGTTCGGTCAGTTGCACCGCATTTTTCAATTGCTCTGACTTGGGTGACGGCAAAACGCATTGGCTTGGCACCAACGACAACTGGTGCACGACGTCGGCCAAGGTTTCGAAAATGCGTTTGGCGAACGGCGATAGTGGCCCGTTTTCGGGGCCCCAGTCCCGGCACGTGCGGACCAATTCACGCGCAAGAGGCGACATGTCGAACACCGTCAGCACGTGGTCCGGTGCTTTGGTAAATTCGGTGGCGAACAAGACCGATGCAGAGGTCAGTTTTGACAAAACGGTGATTGTGATCGGGTGTCCCGCGCTGATTAGTGCTGCGCGCGCAGGCGGCAACGTCCAGCGTTGCCCGTCGGCTTCCAGACGAATGGTGCCTTCCAACGCATAGAGCAAATAATGGCGATCCACCTCGAATTGAGATGGATCAGCCGGTTCAAAACTCCGGTGGACACAATAAGCTTCTGGCTGCATTCGTTAATTTACGTTTTCGATCAGTGTGGCGTCAAATCTTTTGCTGACAGGTGGGGACGTCATGATAGGCCGTAGTACCTGCCCGACTGTCGCAAAGCTATCCGATGCGATGTAGGCGTCAAAATCGCGTGCCGTTTCCCATTCATGAACCACCCCGACATCGGTGTCATTGGTCGGGTTCAGGTAGGGCACAAATGACAGGCATCCGGTCATCGCGCGAACAGTTTCGACCTCTTGTTTTAAGGTGTCTAGGGCAAGGCTGCGGTTCGTGGACGACACGGGAAACGATACATGAGCAATCAACATTTTATGTCTCTTTCGGTTGGGTTTTCTGGAAAATGTAGCCAAGGCTGGTGCGGCTTGGCGGACCGGTTCGAAACCTGCGCACGGCCAGTTCTGTCAATCCTGCGGCATGGGCCATTGCGGTGATATCTGTCCGTCTGAACCAGCGATGCCGGAACCGGAGCCAAATCACCCAATTGCACCAATGCGGTTTTGAAACAGCCAGATAGAGGCGGCCATTTGGGGTCAACATCTGCGCAAAGTGATGCATTGCGGCTGCGGGGTCGTCGAAATGCTCAAGGACATGCGCGGCCAAGACTGCTTCGAATTGGGTGTCCGGCCGAAAATCATCAAATGCGCAGCGCGCAAGCCTCGGGCACAGTCCGCGTGCCGCAAATTGTGCCTGCGCCTGTTTTAGCATCGCCATCGACGGGTCAAGAAGCGTCACGTCAGAACTGCCGCCCACGTCCACCCAAGCCTGTGCAAAAGCGCCCGTGCCAGTCCCGACGTCCAAAACATGACCTGATCGCAGGACGTCATTCGCGAAGAAATCAGAATACGCTTTGGTGTAGCCAAGGCGCGCAATCTTCGTGTTCCAAGTCAGGGCAGCGTTTTCATATCGCAGAGAAATATCCATGCGACCGACATACCGCCCGCAAAACCGCCGCGCTTACGTCAGATTGCCAAGATTGACCGTGAAGCTGCCAAGTTGCGTGTTTACGGATCAGGTCCTGTCGTAGGCGTCTTCGTAGCGTGTGATGTCATCTTCGCCCAGATAGCCGCCTGTTTGTACTTCGATCAGGTACATCGGCAGTTTGCCGGGATTGGATAGACGATGCACGGTGCCGAGCGGTATGTAGACGCCTTCGTTTTCTGTCACCAGTTTTGTGTCTTTGCCGATTGTCACCTCTGCCGTGCCAGCCACGACGATCCAGTGCTCGGACCGGTGGTGATGGCTTTGCAGGCTCAACACGCCGCCCGGTTTCACCATGATCCGTTTCACTTGGAACCGCGCATCAAGGCAAAGTGTTTCGTACCAGCCCCATGGCCGATAGAAGCGCGGGTAATCGTCGGCCTGCGCGACTTTCTGGGTGCGCAACGCGCCGACGATGGCTTTGACGTCTTGTGACCGCGATTTGTCGGCCACGAGAACTGCGTCCCGCATCGCAACCGCCACGATGTTATCGAGCCCAAGACCGACAAGCTGCAGCGTGTCTTCTTCGGATCGCAGGTAGCTGTTGGTGCAATCCAGCGCCGTCACCGCACCGATTTCGACCATGCCGTCTGCGTCTGGCGACTGCGTTTGCCACAGTGCGTCCCATGATCCCAGATCGGACCACGCGCAGGACAGGGGCACGGCCATGACGGTTTGTGCTTTTTCCATGATTGCGTAGTCGAACGAAATCGCGGCGGCCTGCGCATATTCATTCGCGCCGAGCCGGAAGAAGTCCAGGTCGTCGGATCCCGCATCAATCGCGGCTTGGCAAGGCGTGACCAGATCAGGTGCGTGTTGGTTGAAGGCCGCGATAATATCTTTGACGCGAAACAGGAATATCCCCGCGTTCCAAAGGTAATTGCCCGCCTCCAACATCTGTTGGGCGGTCGCCGCGTCCGGTTTTTCGCGGAAACTGTTCAGCTTGATCGCGGCACCGCTGTCAGGTGTCTGCGGCAGTTCAAGATAACCATAACCGGTTTCCGGTCTGTCGGGCGTGATACCGAAGGTCACCAAAGCACCCGTTTGCGCGGCCTCAGCGGCGGCTTTGATCGCAGTCAGAAACGCAGGAAGATCGCCGATGACATGGTCGGACGGGGCCACAAGCATCATCGCGTCGGGCGTATCGGCAAGCGATAGGGCAGCGGTCAGGATCGCGGGGGCGGTATCGCGGCCTATCGGTTCCACGATGACGCGGGCGTCGGATAGGCCAAGATCCTGGGCCTGTTCTGTCGCCATAAAGCGGAAGTCGTCGCCGGTCATGATCAAGGGGGCTGCAAAATCTGGACCGGTCAGCCGCTGAAGCGCCATCTGATACAGGCTTTGTTCACCGATCAGGGGCGCAAATTGCTTGGGGTAGGCCTTGCGCGATGCGGGCCAAAGCCGTGTGCCGGAACCGCCGCAAAGGATGACAGGATGGATCATAGCAGGGTTTTCCAGGAAATCATTACAACGACTGTCATGATTTTGCGGGGTGGCGTGTCGTAATGCAAGAGGGTGCGGCCGCCCGGTTGGGACGAGCGACCGCTCAAGGCTTAGAGCCCCGATTTGCTTTCCGCGATATACAGCGGCACGATGGTATCGAATTGGGCCAGCAGTGCGTCAAGATCGTCGTAAACCTCTGACACGGTGTCCAAACCTGTTGTCCCGTCGATGCTGTTCAACTGATCGCGCAACGCGGACCAATCGGCGGTCATCGCGGCCAAACCATCACGGATTTCGGGTGTGGCTGGTGCAGACACACCGGCCCCTTCAAACCCGTTGACCAGCGCGTTGAGCGATGCGTCAAACCGGCGGGTCGATTTGGCAAGCCGCACTTCGCTGCCCATCACCGCGTTGCCTGTCACGATCCCGCAGGTTTCCTTGGCGATCTGCTGCGACAAGGTCCGCTGACGTGTCGCGATTTGCAACGTGAACGCGTCGTTCTGCAACAGGGCAGGGGGGATGGCGTAATGGCTGATCGTTTCGCTGATCAGGTTCTTGGACGCGTGCATCAGGTTCAGGTTCTGCCGCGATATGTAATCCGGACCTACTTCGGTCGCGCCGACATCAAAGCGCAGTGTCATCGCCTGTTTGAACGTGTCCCACTGCAACGCCACACCGCGGATCGCGGACAGCATGCGCCGGTCGTCTTCGGCCAATGCAACGTTCAACGCGGTGTCACCGTCTTTCATGGCGTCCAGTAGACCATCGACTTCGGCAATTGCCTCCATAATCGCGGCTTGGTTTTCAGCCGCATTGATCCCTGCTTCGGCCATGCAAGCCATTGCTGTGATCCGTTGGCTGTACATCCGGACACGGTCGCCGATTTCGATCCGTTCCGCACCAGCGCGGTAATGATCGTCAGCGGTTTGGGCCATAACAGCCGGGGCTGCGGTCAGCGTCGCGGCAAGACATGCGCCTTGCAAGATGCGTTTCATAAAGCCTTTGTCGGTGTTTGACATGGAACAGGCCTCCTGTTGGGTGACGGGGCGGGTCGTTATGTGTGTGCTGCGCTGTTTCATGATTTGCTGATCCATGTTTCAACGCGGCGGTTGATCAACCGACCGGATTCATTGGTGTTACATGCCGCCGGAGAGATTTCGCCAAAGCCTTGGATGTTCAGCGTGATACCGTCCAGACGGTCACCTGCGATGTCCATCAAAGCGTCACGGACTTGTTCAGCGCGGCCTTCGGACAGCGTCAGGTTTGGTTCAAACGCACCCACGTTGTCAGCAAAACCCACGAATGTGACCTCTGTGCCAGCGGGCTGATCGGCGAGGTAATTCGCAAGGCGTTCAAGGTCCAGTTTGCCGCGTGGATCAAGGTTGGTTGACCCCGTACGGAAACGGAATGTGGACGACAGACGGTCGTGTGTGTCCAGCATTTCGACCATATCGGTCGACAGGGCGACTTCGAAGGAATCGGTGCCTGCGGATTGCACGCGCTGGCCACGATCGCTGTTGGCGGCTTGCACCACACGTTCGATGCCCAGATCAATAAAGCCGGACTGCAGGATCACGTTGGACGCGGCATCTGAAGTCGCAAAGTTCACGAAATCAGCGCTAAGCGCATTGTCGATATCTGCACGGTTGTACATGTAAAGACGACGGAACAGGGCGTATTCCTCTGTCTTCACAGAGAATGCATCGGGCGTTGTGCCGATCCCGCATTCGCTGACCAAAGAAAGTGGTTTTTGACCGCGTTTAAACGCAAAACCCACGTAGGCTATCGCGCCCGGATTATCGTCAACATAAAGGGCTGCGTTGACGTTATCGGTTGCTTCGTATGCACCGTTCAGCGCTGCATCTTCGGCACCGAAAACGCCCGTGCTAAACACCGCGTTTGTGCCTGCGTCGGTTTGCACAACTGGTTCAATCGCCAGATCAGGACCACCCAGTTCGGACCAGTTGGTGATGTCGCCTGCGTAGATCCGCGCAAGGTTTTCCATCGTCACGTCTTGGATCGGGTTCGACGGGTTCACGACCACAACAAGGCTATCAACAGCCACGATGTGTTCTTGGCTTGGGTCGATCATGTTGCCAGCACCAGAGGCTTTCAATGCGCGGGCTTCATCAGGGCGGATACGGCGGGATGACATGCCAACCTGGATCGAATTATCGAGCAAGCTGGTGAACGCATCATCAGACGTGCCGGACCGTACAAGATACGTGCCGATCTGGTCGCCAAAGCCATCTTCGCCGACCAATGTGGTCGCGAATTCGCCTTGGGTTTGCGTTTTTTCGGTCTGCGCTTCAGCGCTTGTGTCGGTTGCAAAACCAGCCAACAACAGCGGCATCAGGCCTTCGGTGATGGCGTCGGACCCGCCAATAGACACGTCCGGCAGGATTTCCGCGAAGACCGGACAACCGGCACCGTCACAGCGGACGCGTTCGGCGGAAACGCGCAAATCGCCAAGGTCTGTTTGAAGGAAGTAATGTTCACTATCGAAACTAATTAGATCGCCTACAAGATTAATCGTGCCATCCGTAGATCGCAGCGTAACTTCGTCAGCCGCAGCGGCGCCTGCCAATGCGGTTGCACCAAGCAAGGCACAGATACGGCCAAGTGATGCAGGGGTCTTTAGAAATTCATAGGTCAATAGTCTGCTCCATATGTTATGCCGACTTGGCACAACCCGTCGTGAGGAAACCGGGTCGCCAATCGTCGAACAATCAACTGCAAACTTGATGATTAGGAATGAGGGCGGGATAATGTTTCGCTGGGACCGTAACTTGGCGTAACTTTGCGTAACTGTCCGAAAATAAGGCGGCGGGGCTGATACAATTTCGACGCCGGACTGTATCAATCCCCTAGTTTTGCTAATATTTTAGGCACATCTAAAACTTTAGGACTTTGGCCACATTTAGGCAATTTCTGCACCGTAATTTACGTAATCGTTTTCATTAAAGAGCAATTATGCCGGAAATTGGCAAAATCTAAACTTTAGATCGAACTCATCTAAAATGTTACGACGCAAACTTGCCTTGGTTGAGAGCATCAATTCGGGACCTGATACAAATTCTCAGCGACACCCCCATCCGATGGATCAGACAGGCACCATGAGCACTTGATTAACTCGCTTTACGCAACAATCGGCGCATTTGCGCGATTTTGATGGTCCAGTCACCGCACATTTGACGCCACGTGCCGTTTTCAACTTTGAATTGCGTTGTTGCGCTGGTAGCGTCTGGTGTGATGTTGAGAGTTAGGAAAAGTTGATGAACGCGCGATTTAAGCAAGATGAACGTATGGGGCAGCTTCATACGGCGTTGGGTGCGAATACGCTGGTGCTTCTTCGTATGACGACCGAAGAACACGTCAACGATTTGTTCACCATTCGCGTCGATGCTTTGGCTGAACGCAACGATCTGGATTTTGACGCGCTTATCGGCACCCATGCGACGGTTGAGCTGACGACGTATGACAACCCTGATGTCCCTTTTGATGGCATCATTTCCGAAGTGAACTTTGACGGCCTGCATGAAAATGGCTGGCGTTATACCCTGACGCTAAAGCCGTGGATGTGGCTGGCGGGTCTGCGCCGCAATCAACGGATTTATCACGAGAAAACAGTCGTTGAAATTCTGGACGAGCTGCTCGCCCCTTATTCAGGTCTTGGCGAACCTGCGATGGAAAAGCGGCTGTCGGGCAGCTATCCAACGCTGGAATACACCGTGCAATACCGCGAAAGCGATCTGAGCTTTGCGACCCGTTTGATGGAACG
Source organism: Loktanella sp. F6476L (assembly GCF_023015725.1). Taxonomy (NCBI): domain Bacteria; kingdom Pseudomonadati; phylum Pseudomonadota; class Alphaproteobacteria; order Rhodobacterales; family Roseobacteraceae; genus Loktanella; species Loktanella sp. F6476L. The sequence goes on from NZ_JALKAR010000016.1 coordinate 26,651, forward strand.
CTTCGGGATTTCCTACCATTTCACCCATGATCGCGGATCGCACACCTTGGTGCTGACCGACGCGATGACCGCGCATGAACCGCTGTACGGCAGCAGTCGTGCGTTCAAGATGGTGTCCGACGGAAACCGCACCACCGATGAAGAACATTTTACCGATATGCGCCCCGGACGGCGGTTAACGACGGGCGGGATCAGGTTAACGGACTACAACTTTAAGAAGCCGAGTGCGTCGATGGAAACCGATCGGATGGGCGACGCGGCCTACAGTCAGGGCCAGATCGAAAGCTACGATTATCCGGGCGATTATCCCGATCAAGGCACCGGCAAACTGGTGGCCCGCCTGCGCACGCTGCAAGAACGCGGTCAAGATCACCGGCATCAAGCCAGCGGTGATGTGGCGTCATTGCGGGCTGGGCTCACCGTCAAAGTGAAGGGCGACAAGGTCACGGGCGTTGACGATCCGTGTCTGTGCCTGTCGGCCAGCCACAGCTTTGCGACCGCGTCTTTTGCATCCGGTCAGGGCAATTCAGACCCCGTTTACGACGGATCCTACGTACTGCTACCGATCTCTGCGCCGCTGGCCCCTGAACGCAAAACCCGCATCCCCGTTGTGCACGGCCCCCAAACCGCGGTCGTTGTCGGCGAAGGCGAGATTGATTGCGACGAATACGGCCGCATTCTGGTGCATTTCCACTGGGACCTCGACAACCGCTATTCGATGCGCTGCCGCGTGTCGCAAAACTGGGCCGGTAAGGGCTGGGGTGGCATGGTGATCCCGCGGATCGGCATGGAAGTTGTGGTCGAGTTCCTTGAGGGCAATCCCGACAAACCGCTGGTCACAGGCTGTGTGTACAACGGCAAGAACGACGTGCCGTATCCGCTGCCTGCGAACAAAACCAAGTCCACGTTCAAAACCGACACCCACAAGGGCGGTGGCTTTAACGAGCTGATGTTCGAAGACGAAAAAGACGAAGAACTGATCTACATGCATGGTCAAAAAGACCAGCAGATCGACATTCTGAATGACCGGAACAAGACAATTGGTCAGGATCAATCGGAAACGGTCGGGCGCGATAAAGCGATCTCTGTCGGGCAAGATCATACCGAAGTTGTAGGCCGCGATGAAACGATCAACATTGGCCGCGACGTGCAATACACCGTCGGCCAGAACCAGATTGAAAACTATGGCAAGGACCATGTGCACAACGTGGCCAACATTCACAAACAGGACATTTTTGCAGATCACCTGACCCAAGTTGGCCGTAACGCCGAACATACGGTTCTGGGGAAATCGACGCTGAACGTGAACCAGTCGATCACGAACAACACGAAAGTTCACACGCTGATGGCGTTCCAGAAGTTCGTGATCAAGGGTCCGGGCGGGAAGATCACGCTTGATAGTTCCGGCGTCACGATTGAAGGCGCACAGATCAAACTCAAGGGCAATGTGTCGATGGGCGGCTCTGGCAGTTCACAAGTCCCGACCCTGCAGGGGGCTGCTAACGCAGGTCTGCCACTGGTCGAGGAATGCCCGAAGGAGGGTGAATAATGATCCCGATTGCACGCCTGGGCGATAAACACGTCTGCCCGATCCACGGCCCCAACACGATTGTGTCTGGCGGCAAAGCGATGATCGACGGCAAACCCGTCGCGCGCATGGGCGACAAAACCGCCTGCGGGGCCACCATCATCATGGGATCATCCATGTCCACCGACGACGGTAAACCCGTCGCCTACCTCGGCTGCGCAACATCCCACGGCGGCGCAATCGTCGCAGGTTCACCAAACCACAAGATCTTGCCGTAAAGACAGACGACAATGGCTCAAGCGCAATTGCACGTCGAACGTATCGTACTGGCACCCGACTGGGTGGATGACACATCAATCGAATACCCTCGGGAATTATCTGCCTTGATAGAGGCGGATGAAGACCTGCAGATTTACGGTGTCTTCGACGGGACGCGCCGCGCGGCTGTCTTGGGGTTGAACGATCTGGATACGCTGACACCTGAAGTCGGGGCAGCCCCCTTGTTCCAACATGACGCAGACGAAGGCGAAGCCGGCCCTTGGTTGTTGTCATTCGGGCGCGGAACCGGCGCCCAAGCCGCCGTGCTGCGCGATCATTTTTGCAAATTCCACGGGCAGGGCGTCGGCATCTTGCTGCTGACCGATGCGGATGAACCCGAACTTCGGTCGCACCTGCGCGGTTTGGTCAAAGTTGCCCGCGCGCCCGACAGCACATCAATGGTTTTCCTACGTTACTGGGACCCCGTCGTCGCAAACGAATTCCTACCCAGTCTGGCAACACAACCCACACGGTTCGAACGGTTTCATTTCACCCAACAAGGCACGCCCGTTCATGTCGTGGCAGAACACAACGCGGATGAATTGACCCTGATCCACGTTTCTGGCCGTGCCAGCCGGACGGGCGTGCGGAAGTATTTCACGCTCGAAGCGCCGGATGGTCCCGTGATGGACCGCATTGCAAGAATTGGTCTCGAGAAAAACCTGACCCGCTGGTTAGTCCGCGATTATCCCGATGAATTGTTTGCTAGAGCGGCCCGCGACGCGCTTGGCCCGCATATCTTGCGTGAAGGCACACGGTTCGGTTTCACACGACAGGACGAATTTGCCTATCTCGGTCACCTGATGGTGCATTTTGGCGGCTGGTTTCATCAAAGCGGTCAGGTCACGGTTTTGACCGACATTCTGCAAAGCGACAGACGCGCAAAGCAGGTCCCGCTGCGGGCTGCGTTTTCCGACGCATGGGCGGGGTCGTACCGCGCGGTGTTGCGCGATTTCAAAGCACCGTTGTTGTCGGATGCACGTCTGATCGTGGACGATACCCTGACCAAGAACCGAGAGGTGCTTGCCGCCTGCCTGCATGCACATGTTCCGGTTGATCGTCAGGAACCGTTCCGGCATCTTTGGAAGAAATCGCAAGGCCCATTGGCATCGGCGGGTGCACCTGACACGCACTGGGCCTGCCTTGCGTTTCTTAGTCTGTTTTGGGGCTATAAATTTTATGAAGACCCATTTTTGGGGCGTGTTCATCCTCCGCAATCGGCGCAGGAATGGGACGATGTGTGTAACGATTTTTGGAAAGCATTGATTGATGGCTGATCCTTCACCCGATCCGAATGGAACCCCGCCGTCCGGCGGGCTATCGCCCGTCGCGACCTGTTGTCCGCAGGTCAGCACATTTGACGGATCGCGTAACGCAGCAAAGGTCAGGGGCTTTGATGCCCGCACGAACCTTGCGCAGACACGCGATGCGGATGAATACTGGATTCCGCCGGATGCGGCTAAATCTGTGCCATCAGACCGGATGACCCAAGACGGTGCCGCGTGGGTGTCCGTGATGGTGGGCGACGAAACTGAAGTCGAGGCCAGTTTCGAAGGCCACACCAGCGGGGCCTGCATCGCCAACAGCACGTTCGAAGTAACCCCAGCTGGCATCGCAGAGGTATCCCCCACACGCGGGTCAGCGTCCGGCATGCCGCTGACGCTGCGCGGAATCAGCGCAGGCGAAGCGACGGTACGTGTGTCCTGCGACGGCGAAGACATCGGGTGGTTTCATGTGGTGTGCTATGACCCGATTGTTCTGCAAACAACAATAGGATGCATCAATACCCCGCTTTCAAAGTCGGTCGGCTATTCAACAAACGCACTCTCTAACATGTTGAACGGGACGTTTAATGCGGCGGGCATTCGGATCATTCTGACTGACGTAGGCGACGTCGACCTGAAGGGCGTTCCCGGCATTGCCGCTGCTGAACTCGGCATGCGCGCCGCTGTCGCAGATCCGTATTACAGTGAAGGTTTCGGAGAGCTACAGGGACAAAATGCGTTCTTGGGCGCACCAAGCGGCGATGATCTAGGCACGCTTGATTGGTTCGGAGAAACCGCCAAATGGCAGTCTGGCGCATCAGCGAAACGGTACTTGTGGTACTATGTCCCGGATGATGTCCCGTCTCGCTATAATGGCGTTGTTCCTTGGATTTCAGCAGATCACGCTTTCGCCTTCAAAGATTTTTCAGGGGCGATTGGAGGACAGTCTATCACTGATAGTTATGCGGTTCTCGCCCATGAACTTGGTCATGCGTTGGGGCTATTGCATCCGGATGATGCGGGCATCGCAAACCAATTGCCCGATCATTTAAAGGCGTCGTTGGGCCATCCGGTTGTCGCAGAACCGGGTACAAACACTGAACCTGCAATCAACCCGACACCTCGGGCGCTTGATCCAAAGAACATTGGAAAAATCATGCAACGTGATCCGTTAAATTTGATGGGCTATTGGCCCAACTTCACGGAACAGTCGTTCTTGCGCAAAAATCAATGGGACGCCGTACGTGCCGTTGCTGCGAGATTATAGTAAGGAAAAACAATGGATTATGTCGACCTTCTGAAAGAGCAATGCCCGCCTGCGATTGTGGAATACGTGACCGGCACAAATATGACCACGTTCGGAACGGAACCATGGCCCAACAAGGATTATGTCGGCAGCGCCGTCTCTGATCCGTGCCACATCGCGGCACTCTTGTACCGCAGCAGTATTTTGCCCAACGACGTTTTTCTTAGTTTCGCTGACTATATCGTCCGCGATACGGGTGCCTACTTTGATAAAATCGAAGAAAAGGATCGTCCGGTCCTCGTTGCCGCGATGCGTCAAATGGCGACCCGCGACTCATTTCCACAGGGTTTTTTCTCAACCATTACACGGCATCAAATTGACGTCGAAGACGTATTGGCGCAGCGGTTTCTGACCCTTCCAAGCGCCGAAAATGCAACACCCGGACCCAATTTCGAGGCGTTCGCCTACCTGCGTTACAAGGCCGCGATGGGTGATCCCGACGCACTTCTTTTACTGATAGACGCACTCAGATTGGAACCGTCACCAAGCTACGTCCTCACGGAACTTAATCAAATTCGCAATTTGCGCATGCCCCAAACTGACACCATTTATCAGGCGTTCATTAACGATACGCGGCAAAGCGTTTCCCCGATCCGCGTTCCGGGAATTGTTATTGCAAATACCGTGCGACGGCATCTTGGCTTGCCCAAACACGAGGGGCCATATCAGCCGCTTGAACATGACGGACAGCCGTTTCAGCCGTAATTTAACAGCACCCGAGTGGGGTGATCGTTAGTAACTAACCGCCTGCGCCCCAATAATTGGCACCATTGCTGGTGCTTCGAAATCGACCGTTCCCGACCCTTGACCTGCTTCGTCGGACGCGCAGCGGGCTGTCGCGTAGGCGGCGTGGTAGGGGTAGCCTTGTTGCGCGAGCCGGTCTGGTTCGCCAGGCCAGCTGCTGGTCACAGCATCCACAATCGTGCGGCCCGGGATCGTTTCAAATGCCGCATCTGATCGGCTGCTACCGCCCTTTGCGATCCGCGCGTCGGATGACGTATCGTTGACCCATTCTTTCGCGCCGGACGCAAAGTCATAGAACCCCATCGGGGACGCAGGCCATTGGTTCGCAGCGTCTTTGACGGCATCTGGGGCATCCGCGGGCGGGACATTTTCGCCCGGCATCCAGACGCCACCAGCCGTGCCCCACGGGACCAGCGCACCGCGACTGCGGGCCGCGAATTCCCATTCGGCTTCGGTTGGCAGGCGCAAAGATAGACCAGCGATATCGCCCAGCCACGCACAATAAGCGGTCGCTTCTTGCCACGTCATATTCGCGGGGTGATCAGGAATACCGAGCCCGAATGCGGCGTTATGAACCTGCGACGGGCGGCCTGTTGCTTGGGTGAACAGATCGAAAGAGCTATTCAATGCCTCGCCCGCGAGCATACTGAAATCGTCCAAGGTTACGGTATAGGCGGGCAGGGCAGACGTGGATACGAGCCGCACTTCGCGGTCGCCATTTTCCAACTGTACCGTAATCTCAAAATTGCCGGCGTCAAAAGTGCCGCCTTTGACGGCGATCAGGTTCGCACGGGTGTCTGCGGCAAGCGCGTCGATTGCGCTTGATGTCTGCAGCGTAGTCAATGCAAACCAGCCGCCGATCCCGACGACTGCAACTACGATAAGGCCAAGGATAATCTTCATGCGTAGCTCGAAAATGTGACAGGGGCGCCTGCGAAACGAGTATCACCGGGGGCCACGTAATCATAGATGTCGTTCATCGCCAAAATCTCGGCGAGCCGTGTGTTGAATTGGGTCTGTGCCCCGAAATCGAGCACGGCGTTCAGGCGGGCAAGCCCTGCGGTTGCGCTGCTTTTCTGGCCGTTTGGCGTGATCCGTTCGACGATCTTTTCCCATTCTCGGCGCGACGAGATGCAATGCATGATCGCGATAATCGCCCCTTCTTGGTGTTCTTCGCGGCTGAACGTAAACCGTTCCGACAATCGATATAGCACAGCACCTTTGACCTCTGGCGGGCCGAAGAACAGCGCACGGGGCTGCTGTTTCACCTTGATTGCAAAGGCTTCGGCGGCGTCGGCATCTTCGAACGGTTGCATGACCCAACTGGCGAGTTGAGATACACCGTTGCCAAGCGCAATCATCGCGTCTTCGCCAAATTGTACAGCATAAATAAGCATCTGGACCATCGCGTCGAAAGCTTCTTTGTGGATGAAAACCAGATAGCTAAAGCCGTTCGCGCGGAGCTGGTGGTAGGTGTACATCACAAATTCGATGATCGCCTCGAACCCGATACCGCCGGAAACACCGCCCTTTGCGCCAACGCCCCAAACGACCTGTGCTTTGGCACGGAACATGAATTTGCCGTTCTCAAACGTGATCATCAGATCAAATTCAGCGCCAACACCCGCATTCACGGCAGCCGTACCACCGATGCTGACCATCGTTTTCCATCCTGCATCCCGCAGCCGCTGACCTTCGTCTTCGCGCCAACCGGGGTTCAACCATTGCACGCCGCCCGTCAGGCTACCGCCTGCCTCGACCCCGGCAAAGGCGCCTGCCGAAATCTGGCCTTTGGCCCCTGCAGCGGCGGGTTGGACTTGGGTCGATCCGTCAGGCTGCGGCACATATTCGATGCCAGCGGTGCCCATAATACTGGCCCCCAACATCGCGTGTAGTTTCAGTTCAATCGTGCCACGGAAGTAGCCGAAATTCAGCGCTTCTTGCCGTCCTGCTTCGGACGCTGCGGCATCGGCGAATGGCGCACGCGCGAACCAGCCGTCCGCATGAGGCACGTAGCCCGTGATTGTGGTTTTCCCTTCTGCCAGAACGGCGCGGGCTTCGGCGTTGCCTGTCAGGCCATAACTGTTTTTCGACGGATTATACCCGATCGCCAGACCAAATCCGGCATAGCCCCGCAACAGCTGCGCACCTGCAGACAGATCGTGGTAGGGGCTTTCGTTTGAATAGGCCATGCTTTCGTTTACCGCATCAACCCACGTCAGGAAATCGGCATCCCAGATGTCGGTGATCGATCCCCCGATAGAGGCCTTATAAACCTGACCTTTCCAACTGATCCCGCCCCCCAGATCGCTCGCGATCTTTTCACGTGCGGCGATAAAGGCAGAGCGCAAACCACCCTTGTTCAGACCTTCGCTTGTCGCCTCAAGCAGGGATTTGTCGATGGCATAGCTGCGCATGTGATTGCGCATTTTATCGCTGCGAATAAACGTCCATTTGCGCCCGCGCAGGTTATAGGCCTGCACCATGTGTTTTTCGGGCAGGCTGACGTCAGGCTTGATGTAACCGTCCAGCATCTTAGCAAGGTGGTCTTGGGCCTGAACGGTCGCTTCCGCACCTTCGTTGCTATCTTCGGCTGCGTTTTGTGAGATCTCGTTAAAAGCGTCCTGAACGACGTCGATCTCTGCCTTCAACTCGTCGTGGTCTTCGCCGCCAAACATCAGGATGACGCTATCGCCAACAGCCGCGTCCCCGCATGACAAGACATAGTAAAGTTCGATATCGCCGCAGGTAATACAGGTCTCGGTCACTTCGCAAACGTCTCCGTTGGTATGTAGTGATCATGCATCTTGCGGTTGATAAACGCGAGAGAAATGTCCCCCTTATCAACCATTTCGCGCCAATAGGGGCGATCAGCAGGTGGGGCAACCGCGACCAGACGCAGGTGATGCAGCATAGCGCCGGCACTAGACTGGCTGGCGCCCAACAGATGGGTCAAATCATCCACCAATGCGCCACGATCATGTGGCGCGAGATCGCTTTCGCGCAGGATCAGATGCGCACGACGCCGATTGATCACATCGGCAAACCCCCGCCGGACATGCGCATCAATGCGGGGACCGTGCCACTGGCCGGATGTGATGTCCGTCGCTGGACGCATGATATGCGCTTGCCATGTGTCATCAATCACGGTGTCTTCTGTCCAGATTACCGCACTGATGTCGTGCAAAATACCAGCGACGGTTTCCGATCGGACAGTCGCGCAAAGTGCACCCAACATACCCGGTTCATGAAACCGAAAGAACAGATCAGCGCCCGCTTCGTCAGGCAATTGCGACAACCGCATCAGACGTCGCAGAAGCGCGTCTTGGGGCAGGGACGTACGCAGCAAAATACCCGCGCGGTTCGGCATCATCTGCCAATTGTTATTAGGATCAGCCGAGAAAAAGTCGCGGATCAGATCATCATTCGGTGGCACCTCGATCAGCCAAGGGGACACTTCGGCCATCGGATCGGCACCGTCTTCGACCCCGCGCATGACAATGTTACTGCGGAAAATCATGCGGCCGTTCAGGTTAGCCATGTCCAGCCGGTCCGACAGGAACGGCACACGACCCGCATCAAGAATGGCGTAAAGCCTGTCATCGCCGTCGTTTAGCGCGGATAGCACCGGTGCAGGAAGTACGTTTTGCGCATCTTCGTCGGTTATATGTTGGCCAACTTGAAAGCCACCAAACGTCTGGCTTTCGAAAGTGCGAATGTCACGATACGTCATACAGCTTTCCTAATGCGGCCCCGTGTGTCATGCCAAATCTTCGAGGTCCGGCAAATGGCTGCACGCTTGAACCCTGCGTGCCTCGCGCTCAGACTTATCAAGCGCTGACAGGTCCGCAAGCGCCATACGAAACGCGCGGGTGTTTTCAAGCAAATTAGACGCACCAACAGCCCACCGTGCGACCCGCGGATCCAGTCGGATACGCATCAATACCGCGTGCATTTAGTGTCCGATTGTAATCGCAATCTACGAAGCTGTCCGGAGGGATGAGCAACCCTTTTCCACGGCCAAGCCGGTTAACATAACTCACATTATTGGAATTCGATGCCAAGAAAGGTGGATTCACAAATGAAGTGCGAATTCTGTATTAAAACAGAACCTTGCATGGAGTTGATCAATGGGACGCTGCTACCCCCACCTGAACCTCGAAGAACGTCGTAAATTGGCCAAATGGCTTGAAGCA
>NZ_JALKAR010000017.1:0-35231 GCF_023015725.1 Loktanella sp. F6476L
ATATCAATGGCTTCTACAATCCGCGCCGCCGACACTCAGCACTGGGCTGGAAAAGCCCCGTCGCTTTCGAACGGAAAGCGGCATAAACGAGCACTTGGGGCGGCACGAAAGCGCGACAGGTCCATTCCTGACAAAGACGCGGCTATAGCTTGGTCAACTGACCCGGAGCTTGCCGATGTGCATGCGCTTCGCCGTGGTGCCGGTGCGTCTGACATCCTATTGCTGGGTTAAGCGAAGCTATTGCGGAGAAAAAAGCCGCCATTCGCGAACCTTTTGCGAATGGCAACAAAGTCCCGCATTGCAGTGAATACCCGCAAAGTTGGCTGCGACAATTGGCGACCGTTTCAATGGGCGTTTTCGAGCCGCTTGCGACAACCGAAGCTTAGCTGTTTCAGCGAAAGTTTCACGGCGTCCGATAGCCACTATAGACCGAAGTCGACCAATGTTGCGGCATGCATGAATGACGGTCTTTCCTAGTTGTAGGCCGCTACGAAACACAATCGTCAGAAATCCAAACCAAGATCGACGGTCGGTGCCGAATGGGTCAGCGCACCTGATGAGATGTAATCGACACCCGTCGCCGCAATCGACGCAATGCGGTCTTTGGTGACATTGCCACTGGCTTCGGTTTTCATGCGTCCGTCCACGAGGGCCACCGCCTTACGCAACTTGTAGTTGTCCATATTGTCCAGCAGGACAACCGATGCGCCGCCGATATCGAGAACCTCGGTCAGTTGATCCAACCGGTCCACTTCGATCTCTACGGCCATCATATGGCTCGCGTGGGCTTTCGTAGCCTCGAGCACCTGCCGCACGCCTCCTGCTGCTGCAATATGGTTGTCTTTGATCAGGATCGCATCCGACAACGAATAGCGATGGTTAAATCCACCGCCATGCAGAACAGCCAGTTTTTCGACCAAGCGCATGCCCGGAGTAGTCTTACGGGTGCACGTGACACGCGCATCAGTACCCGCCGCCTCAGCGACGAAAGAAGCCGTTTTGGTTGCAATCCCCGTCAAGCGGCCCGCAAAATTCAGGGCGACACGCTCCGCGGACAAGATGGAGGCTGCGCTGCCCTTAATCGTCATAAGAGCCTCACCAGTTTTACAAGCTTGGCCATCCGCAACATGTGTTTTGATCTCGAGCGACGTATCCACGAGATTAAACGCGATCCGTGCCACCTGCATACCGGACACAATGGCATCAGCGCGGGCATTTAGGCGCGCAGTATATGTTGTGTCTGCAGGAATTACGGCGCGGGTTGTGACGTCGCCATAACTGCCCAGATCTTCCATAAGCGCGTTGCGGATCATCGGTTCTAGGATCAAGTCGGGAACGTTAGAAAAGCTCATGATGCTTCCTTGCAAATTTGGGACCGTATCGCCAAGGCGTCGCGGAGCGTAATCCGCGACCGTTTGCCATCGCCAGCGAGCGTATCAGGGAAATCGGAACGGCAATGCGCACCGCGGCTTTCTTCGCGCTTCAACGCGGATACCGCTATAAGCGTGGCGGTCGCGGTCATATTCAGGAAGGACACACTGGTCCGGTTCGCCGCTTCAAGGCCCGCAATCTTGCGCAAGGCCGATTTCAAACTACTGGCATCGCGCACAACGCCAACACAGCCAGTCATCGTATGACGTAGCTCTGCCACGGCGTCCGGATCGGGCGGCGTGCCGCCGTCTTCGAACGAAATACGAATGCGTTCGGCTGTTGTCTCGGGAACGACTGTCGCGATGCCATCGGCACAAATACGTGCAAAAACCAGCGCCTCCAAAAGACCGTTTGAAGCGAGCCGATTAGCACCATGCAATCCGGTCGATGCAGCTTCGCCACATACCCATAGATTGGATAAGGACGCACGTCCGTCGGTGTCCGTTGCAATCCCGCCCATGTGATAATGCGCAGCGGCTGCCACCGGTATCGGCTGGATTGCCGGATCGATTGCATTGCGCGCGCAGGCATCAGCGACCGCAGGGTATTGAGACTTGATCGCCTCGCCGAGGGCATCACGTGTATCAAGCATTGGGCGTAGCCCAGCTTGGCTTTGCGCAAAGATGGCGCGGGCAACGATGTCGCGCGGCGCGAGCTCTGCATCTGGATGCAACGCCTGCATGAAACGTTCACCGTCCTTGTTCGTCAGGATCGCCCCTTCACCGCGAAGGGCTTCGGTGGCTAAGGGCGCGGGGTCCTCACCAACGTCCATTGCCGTCGGATGAAATTGCACGAATTCAGCATCAGAGATGACGGCGCCAGCGCGCGCGGCCAGACCGATGACCTGTCCGCGAATACGTGGCGGATTTGTCGTCACCGCATAAAGCCCGCCTGACCCTCCGCCTGCGAGCAAAACAGCGCTACCCCGCAACATCACAGGAGCAGAGCGCAGTTCATTTGCAGATTGGACCGCAACGCCTGTGACCCGCCCGTCGGACACGTCAAGCTCAACAGCCATAGTGCCTTCTAAGACTTGGATCGATGGCGTCTCTTTAACGCGTTCGATCAGGGCTGCCATGATCTCTGCGCCGGCTTGGTCGCCTTTGACACGCACGACGCGCGCGTAACTATGTGCGGCTTCTCGTGACATCACGTATCCACCATCGGCCTTCCGGTCGAAAGGTGTGCCGAGTGCCGTCAGATGAAGGATATGTTCGCGTGCTTCTTCAGTGACCAGATCCGCTACTGTCGGGTCAACTGTACCATCGCCTGCTTTAATCGTATCCGCAGCATGGCTTTGGGCGCTGTCGGCGGTGTCCATCGCGGCTGCAACGCCGCCTTGCGCCCAAGCCGAACTTGCCCCTTCTCCCAGATTTTCAGGCGAGATCATCACAACAGGACGCGGCGCTAGTCGCAGTGCTGCGTAAATCGCCCCAAGGCCTGCGCCGACGATGACGATCCGATCAGTTTGGATGCTTTTCATCTGGATTAGAGACCCAAGTTACGCGACATGTCGATCATCGCTTGCACCGAAGCGCGGGCTTTCTTGCCAATTTCAGGATCCACGAACACTTCGTTTTCGCCCGTGTGAAGGACCCAAAGGATCTTTTCGAGCGAAATTTTCTTCATGTAAGGGCACATGTTGCAGGGGCCAACGAAGTCCACTTCTGGCAATTGGTCAGCAATATTGGAAGCCATAGAACACTCGGTGATCAACATCGCCTTTTCCGGTTTTTCATCAGTGACATATTTGAGAATGCCACTGGTTGATCCGGAAAAGTCAGCCTCGGCGACAACGTCAGGCGGGCATTCAGGGTGGGCAATAAGGCGCGTGCCCGGGTTCCATTCACGGAATTCTCTCAGGTCTTGTGCGGTATATTGTTCATGCACAATGCAAGAGCCGGGCCAGTAGACGACATTCTTGTGGCTCTGATTAGCTACGTTTTGTGCCAGATACTGATCTGGCGTCATTATGACCGTGTCGCTCTCCATTGCATTCACGATTTGCAACGCATTTGAGGACGTGCAGCAAATGTCAGACGCGGCCTTAACGTCAGCAGTGGTATTCACATAAGTGACAACTGGCGCGCCGGGGTACTTGGCCCGCATTTCTTCGATACCATCTGCTGTAATACTTTCAGCCAAGGAACATCCGGCGTCCATGTCGGGCATCAAGACAGTCTTTTCCGGACATAAGATTTTGGTTGTCTCAGCCATAAAATGCACACCGGCCTGAACGATGACATCCGCGTCAACTTCCTGCGCTTTCATTGCAATTTGCAAGCTGTCCCCCACAAAGTCCGACACGCCATGAAAGATTTCGGGCGTCATGTAGTTGTGGCCCAAGATAACGGCGTTGCGTTCTTTTTTCAGCGCGTTGATTGCCTTGACATAGGGCGCATAGATTGCCCAGTCCGGCGGTGTCACGACCCTCTCCATGCGCGCATACGTATCTGCCAATTCCTGAGCGACCTCAGTTGAGGGGCTCAGGTCATAGTGTTCTGAAAGAACGGTTCGAAGATGTGGCAAGTCAAGCATATCGCGCATTTCCAATTATTTTGAGCCCTAATACATGACAACCGTCGCCAGTCCAACATTGGCGGGTTGAGCCAACACAGCTCGCGAAACCACCTTTTCGAGCGCTTCCCCGCCAACGACCCAAAAATCGACGAAGCGTGACGTCAGCCGCCCCCTGATTTCGCATTTGCAATGAACGGCACACCCGACGATCCGCACCGCGGTCGATGGGGCCAAAGTCCGGCTTGAACCGCGAATCGAGGGCTTTCATCGTGGCTCAGTGTCTCTGCGAAGCCAGACCCAACGGCCGGAGTGGGACCTTTTTGGTCTCTGCCGCAATGCCGCATTGAATTGCAGCGGATGCTGTGAAAATACCTAACGCAGGTCAGTTTTGATTAAGACAAGAACGGCCAAAGGTTTGGATCAGCTTAGGATCATGCAAGTGACAGACAAAGAACCCGCTCCTCAGATTATTCGTCATGTTGTGTTTTTCAGCAGCCGTGATGCAGATGATATTGATCGGATCGTGGATGGGCTGTCCATGCTATCCGCCATTCCGTCCCTCAGGCATTTTGAAGTATCCCGCAATCGGAGCGATGATCGGTTTTCCAACGACGTGGACGTGATTGTCTATGCAGAGTTTGATGATGAAGAATCTCTGAAGGCGTATCGCGCTCACCAAATTTATCAGGATTGCATTGATATCGTACGGCCCTTGCGTGAACTCCGTATCGCGGCGGATTTTTGGTCTCCCGGACAGGCATGACCCGATCTGTTCAGTTTGACAGGGGACCGCTGCAAAGCGGCTCTCTTTTTGATCAAGCAGATCACATCATCGCGGCGTGGCACCCCGAGGAAGTCGATGAAGCGCTGTGCGAGATGGAGGCGGCCCAAGCCAAAGGTAAATGGCTTGCGGGCACCGCATCTTACGAATTGGGCTACGTTCTAAATCCGAAATTGCGCCCTCGATTACCCGGAAACCGTCAGGATCCGCTGCTCTGTTTCGGTGTGTTCGATCAGGTTCACCCCGCCACTGATGGGAAAACAGCGGGCATGGCCAACCTTGGGCGTTTCGAACCCGAATGGGATTTCCAGACCTACAGGGAAGCCTTTGATGTCATTCATGAATACATTCGCAACGGCGATATTTATCAGGCTAATTTAACCTTCCCTATGGTCGCGCACTACGAAGGCTGTCCGCGCAGTCTTTACGAAGCGCTCAAGCGTAAGCAGCCTGTTCCGTTCGGTGCATTTGTGGATCTTTCTGAGACAAAATTATTGTGTCGATCACCCGAACTTTTCTTTTCCCTGTCATCCAATGGGCAACTGCGCGCGCGGCCCATGAAAGGGACAATCAAACGTGGTCTGAATGCGGACGAAGATGCAATTCTAAAGGCCCAGCTTGCGAATTCCGAAAAAGACCAAGCGGAAAACCTGATGATAACCGACCTTCTGAGGAATGATTTTTCGCGGATTTCACAGATTGGTAGCGTACGCGTTCCTGCGCTTTTTCACGTTGAAAGCTACGCGACCGTTCACCAGATGATATCCGAAGTGACCGCAGAAATCCGGCCGGATTGTAAGCTTTCTGATATTCTTACAGCGATCTTTCCATGTGGCTCGATCACCGGGGCACCAAAACTGCGGGCGATGGAAATTCTGTCAGACATCGAAAGCGATGCCCGCGATACATATTGCGGCGCTGTTGGGTGGATCGCACCGGATGGTGCGATGGAATTTAACGTCGCAATTCGAACACTGATTTGCCGGCCCTCCGGCAAGGTAACGCTGAACGTCGGCGGCGGTGTCGTTTATGATAGCACCGCCGAAAGCGAGTATAGCGAAGCCTTACTGAAGGCGCAGTTCGCACAGCTCTAGGAAGGAGCAATGAAAGAGGGCAAGCCGATTTTGGCGACCAAGTGCTGCATTTCGGTCGATCCGAGGTCCTCTCCGGAAGATCAATCTGCAGCTTCTAAAAACCAGTATACTGACTTATTTCGGTTGCTGAGTAGACATCGGAAAATTAAGATGGTTGTCGGTATAGGTCTCCCTTTAGATCAGGGCCACGTTCGGGTTTTTTCCCGCCGAGTTGGCTTCGCAGACGCCGCGATAAATGGAATAGTTCCTTGGCATCTTCAGAGCCGAGCGCTTCGAGGATCACGGCATCAACGGCCTCCCATGCGACAATAATCGCGTCCATATTTGCACGCCCCGCATCAGTCCTTTCCAGCAGACTTTTGCGCCGGTTTTTTGGGGCGGGCGTTTGATTGATAAAACCGGCAGCACTTTCAGCGTCTATCTTGAGTGTGTCTAACGCGCCGGTTCTTGCCCATGACATCACCGACGCGCTTTTTTTCTGATCGTGCAGTCTCATGTTCCGAGTACCCGTCAAATAATAAGGCAACTGCCACAAATGCGGGAAATGGCATTATCCATAAGGCGACGGCAACCCGATGGCGATGTTTGAGCAAACAGATGCTTCATCTGCTTCGCCTGTGATTGGTTTTGCAGCAGATGTTTTTCCGATTTTTGGCGGCTTCATCGATGACTAGGAATATGTCGCCGAATCCGGTGATCGTGATGCCTGCAACGGGATGGAGCAATGCGGGGTCTATGGGTATGTCGTGACCGACACCTATTCCACGTCATGGCATGCTTTACTGGAAAGCCTGGCCCGCCTTTCAACAAATGCAGGCGCTGATTGTCGAATTAGGTGCTGCTAGAATTTCGCTGCGACCGAAACATCTTTTAATTTGAGCTGTTGTCCCGCACGATCCGTGCATATTGACGCGTCGAGATGTGCGGGCGCTCGTGGAAACGTCCTGGCCAGAGAAATTTGGAGCCGACCATCGGGGATATTCCATCCACCTCGCGACCGATGCCCGCGCCTTGAACTGGTCAGGTAAGTTCCTGTTTAGGGGCCCAGATGCGTCGCTTACGGGCGGTCATCACGCCCGCGCCAAACAGGCTGCGCTACACGCTATGTGTGTTGCGCGGCCTTTTTTGTTGGCAAAATCATAGACCCCAGGCGATCAACGACATGATCAACACATGGGTTCGCAAGACAAAAAATCTGTTTGAAGGATGGTGCTGTGAGGGAGGATTGAACTCCCGACCTCACCCTTACCAAGGGTGTGCTCTACCACTGAGCTACCACAGCATCCGTGAGGCTGGGAATTAGACGTATTCGCATTGCGGTGCAAGCCCTCACTAGACGCTTTTTGCACAGCTTGATAACACGTCGTATATGACGCAAGACACAAGCAAAAAAAACAAGGCTCCGCAAACTCGGGAAGACCGGCTAAAGGCGGCGCTGAAGGCGAATATGGGCAAACGCAAAGCGCAGGCAAAAGCACGCGCGGCGTCGGACAAGACTGAAAAGAAAGAGTAGGCGGGTAGATGGATTCAATTGTTGTAAAAGGCGGGCGCGAACTCAGCGGTCAAATTCAGATCGCGGGCGCGAAAAACGCCGCACTGACGTTGATGCCAGCCACGTTGCTGTCCGAAGAACCGCTGACGCTGACCAATGCGCCACGTCTGTCAGACATCAAAACCATGACGCAGCTGCTGCAATCGCTGGGTGCCGAAGTCACCGCATTGCAGGACGGCAAAGTGCAGGTCATGTCGACACACGGCGCGATCAACACGACCGCGGATTACGACATCGTGCGTAAAATGCGGGCGTCCAACCTCGTTCTGGGGCCTTTGTTGGCCCGTGAAGGCCATGCGATCGTGTCGCTGCCCGGTGGCTGTGCGATTGGTGCACGCCCGATGGACATCCACACCGACGGTCTGACCAAGATGGGCGCAGAGATTGACCTGCGCGACGGCTATCTACACGCAAAAGCCGTGGGTGGCCGTCTGCAAGGTGCGGTCATTGATTTCCCGTTTGCATCCGTTGGTGCGACTGAAAACATCATGATGGCGGCGACCCTTGCGAAAGGGACCACGGTCATCAACAACGCGGCGCGCGAACCGGAAATCGTTGATCTGGCGGATTGTCTGCGCCGGATGGGTGCACAGATCGACGGTGACGGCACATCCACAATCACAATCCAAGGGGTCGACCGTCTCGGGGCGGCAACGCACCCCGTCGTCACTGACCGGATCGAACTCGGTACCTATATGCTGGCTCCTGTGTTCACAGGCGGCGAGGTCGAATGCCTTGGCGGCAAGATGTCCTTGGTCGCAGCCTTCGCTGAAAAACTGGATGCAGCAGGCATTGATGTGTCCGAGACGGCCAACGGCCTGAAAGTGCGTCGTCGCGGGGATCGCCCGAAAGCGGTTGATGTGACGACCGAACCGTTCCCGGGTTTCCCGACCGACCTGCAGGCGCAGATGATGGCGATGCTGTGTATCGCGGACGGAACATCCGTGCTGGAAGAAAAGATCTTTGAGAACCGCTTCATGCATGCGCCCGAATTGATCCGCATGGGCGCAGACATTGACGTGCAAGGCGGCACTGCGACTGTGAAAGGCGTGGCTAAAATGAAAGGTGCGCCTGTGATGGCAACCGATCTGCGGGCCTCTGTTTCCTTGATCTTGGCGGGTCTGGCGGCGGAAGGTGAGACCGTTGTGAACCGCGTCTACCACCTTGATCGCGGCTACGAACATGTCGAAGAAAAGCTGGGCGGCGTTGGCGCACAAATTGAACGGGTACAAGGCATATGACCGAAGACGCGCGTTTTGAAGATGGCGGCGAAGCACCCCTACGGCTGAAGGCGCTTGATGCCGAAGACTTAGCGGTACTTGCCGCTTTGGTGCAAGACGCCGTATTTCCGGCCGCAGAAATGAAATGGGACCGCAAGGCACGCCGCTTTGCGATCCTGTTGAACCGTTTCCGGTGGGAAGATGCAGACAAAGCTGCCCTGCGCAAACGCGACTATGAACGTGTGCAGTCCGTTTTGGTGATCGAAGACGTGCAGGCGGTCAAATCGCAAGGTGTCGATCCGCGCGATGCGGACATGGTCTATTCACTGCTTTCGATGGCGTTTACGGCGGGCGAAGATGGCACGGGTCGCATCGAACTAACGCTTGCAGGCGACGGTGCGGTTGCGATTGACGTCGAAGCGCTCGAAGTTGTTTTGCGTGACGTGACGCGGCCATATGTTGCGCCCTCAAAAAAGGCACCTGATCACAACCTGTGATCGGGTCACGAATTTTCTAGAAAATTCGGATGCCTCCGGCGGAGGTATTTAAGACCAAAAGAAGCAACCCTGTCGCATTGATGGTACCGCGTGAGCGCTGTAAGACAGGCGCAAGGAGTACCCGATGCCACAGTTTCTTTCCAGTTCAGATGCCGATTTCGAAGCCCAGTTTGTTGCCCTTTTAGGGGCAAAACGCGAGGATTCGCCTGATGTGGATCATATCGTGGCGGATATCATTGCAGACGTGCGGGCGCGTGGTGATGCGGCTGTTCTGGAACTGACTGCGAAATTTGACCGTTTTGACGTTACGGCAGACACATTGCGGTTTTCCGAGGCTGAAATCGCTGCGGAATGCGCGAAGGTATCTAATGAAGACCGCGCCGCACTCGAATTAGCCGCAGACCGCATTCGCGCCTATCACGCGCGCCAGTTGCCCGATGATCAGATGTGGACGGATGACGCGGGTGCGACGCTTGGCTGGCGCTGGACACCTGTGTCTGCTGCGGGACTTTATGTGCCGGGTGGTTTGGCGACCTATCCGTCCTCCGTTTTGATGAACGCGATCCCCGCAAAGGTTGCAGGCGTGCAGCGTCTGGCGATCACAGTGCCGACGCCAGATGGTTTGGTAAACCCGCTTGTACTGCTGGCCGCCCAAATCGCAGGTGTCGACGAAATTTACCGTGTCGGTGGTGCGCAAGCGATTGCGGCCTTGGCTTATGGCACGCAAGGCATTGATCCCGTTGATAAAATCACTGGTCCGGGCAACGCATTTGTCGCGGCGGCCAAGCGCCGTGTTTTTGGCAAGGTCGGCATTGATATGATCGCGGGCCCGTCTGAAATCCTTGTCATCGCGGATAAAGACAATGACCCCGATTGGATCGCGCTCGACCTTTTGTCCCAAGCAGAACACGACGAAAGCGCGCAATCGCTGCTGATAACTGATGACGCTGCTTTTGGTCAGGCCGTTGCGGATGCTGTGGAAAAACGCCTTGAAACACTGGAACGTCGCGATATTGCGCGCGTCAGCTGGCGCGATTTTGGTGCTGTGATCACAGTCTCCGACTTGGACGAGGCGGTGACGCTATCCGACCGGATCGCACCAGAACACCTCGAACTCTGCGTTGCAGACGCTGACGCGCTGGCCGCGAAAATCACCCACGCGGGCGCTATTTTCATCGGTGCGTGGACGCCAGAAGCCATTGGCGATTACATCGGTGGACCAAACCACGTGTTGCCAACGGCGCGATCTGCACGGTTCTCCAGCGGGTTGTCGGTCATGGATTTTTTGAAGCGCACAACGCTTGCACGCATGTCGCCCGAAGCTTTGGCCGCTATCGGCCCGTCGGCGGAACGGCTGGCGCAATCCGAAAGTTTGGAAGCGCACGGATTGTCAGTGCGCGCGCGTTTGGACCGCCTGAATGGGGACCCATCATGAACCGCATTTCACATATTGATCTAGACGACAGCGCGCTGCCGCCACCAACGCCAGAGATTGAACAAGAACGCAAAGTCGCGCTTTTTGATCTGTTGGAAGACAACAGCTTTATTCCTGCATCGCGAGATGATCGCGCCGTGCCTGAAGGGCCCTACCGGCTTGGTCTGTCGATCCGTGACCGTCGGTTGGTTTTCGCAATCTCCACCGAAACTCAAGACGAAGCAGGCGAATTTCACCTGTCACTCGGGCCATTCCGGCAGGTTGTGAAGGATTACTTCCAAATCTGCGAAAGCTATTTCGAAGCCGTGAAAACCCTACCGCCAAGCCAGATCGAAACCATCGACATGGCGCGGCGCGGTATCCACAACGAAGGGGCGCGGGTGCTGCAAGAACGGCTCGAAGGCAAAGCCGAGGTCGACATCGACACCGCCCGCCGCCTGTTCACCTTGATCTGCGTTTTGCATTTTGGTGGTTAAGATGACGGACGGGGCCAAGACATACGAAGATCTCCCCCAGTCGGTCCTCTTTTGCTGCGATCATAATGCAGTCCGGTCACCCATGGCCGAAGGGATCATGAAAAAACTATACGGAACAGAATGTTACATTCAGTCCGTTGGCGTGAAGAATGATCTTGAGATCGACGGTTTCGCGATTGCTGTGTGTCAGGAATTGGGGGTGGAACTGTCGCGCCACCGGTCCCGTAGCTTTGACGAAATGGAACAATGGGGTGATGATCTGTCGTCGTTTGATCTTGTCTTGGCGCTGTCACCCGCAAGCCAACGTCGGGCGCTTGATCTCACGCAATTCTACCACCTCGAAGTCGAATACTGGCCAATCATTGACCCAACAGGATTAGGCGACAGCCGCGATGCCCAACTCGTTAACTACCGTCAGGCCCGCGACCAAATCGTTGAAAAACTGACAGCACGTTGGGGGGCTGGCGTCGAAACCTGAAAACCGGCTTGGGATTCGCGCACCGTCGCTAAACCCGCGAATATCGACGAAACCACAATGATCGCCGTATTCGGCAAAAAATCAGCCCACAATTTCGCGGAACACGCGGTAAAATGCAGTGTGATCAAATGTAAACACGCCTTTACACTTGATATTTCTCGGAAGGGGGCGCATGTACCCCACCACGGGACATAACCCCGTATAAACTACTCAGGAGAGACCATGGCCAAGGAAGAACTGCTCGAATTTCCCGGCGTCGTGAAGGAACTCTTGCCAAACGCGACATTTCGGGTCGAGCTGGAAAACGGCCATGAGATCATCGCACATACGGCAGGTAAGATGCGCAAAAACCGCATCCGTGTTCTGGCTGGCGACAAAGTACAGGTCGAAATGACCCCGTACGATCTGACTAAGGGTCGGATCAACTACCGCTTTAAATGACCGTGATGCCGGTGAATGCCGGCCTACGGCTGATTTTAGGCTCTGGTTCGCCCCGGCGACTGGAGCTTTTGGCGCAGCTTGGTCTGACGCCATCCGACGTACGCCCCCCCGATATTGACGAAGATCCGCACCGCGCAGAACTGCCGCGTGATTACGTGAACCGCATCGCCCGTGAAAAGGCGGAAGCGGTTGTCATCGCGGATGATGAAGTCGTGCTGTGTGCCGACACAACCGTCGCACTTGGCCGCCGCATCATGGGCAAACCCGCCGATGCCGCAGAGGCGGCGACGTTCCTGCACGCGATGTCAGGCCGTCGTCATAAGGTGATCACGTCTGTTGCGGTGAAACGCGGCGACCATGTCTGGTGCAAAGATGTGCAAACGACCGTATCGATGAAACGGCTCTCGAACGCGGAAGTAAACTGGTATCTCGGCACCGGCGATTGGCAGGGCAAGGCAGGCGGCTACGGCATCCAAGGTCCTGCATCCGCCTTTATCCCGTGGATCAACGGATCATTTCACGCGGTCATGGGGCTGCCTTTGCCAGAAACCGCTGGCCTGCTGACAGCCGCAGGATTTCCCCTATTTGGAGACGCATCATGAACGGGCGTACAATTGTTCTGGATCACATCGGTGACCGCGAAGCCGCAGCTTACATGATCGACGGTAAACTCGACGATTTACTGATCGACGATCTGGATGCGCCGCGCCCCGGTGCGATTTTCCGTGCGATTTGTGATCGTCCGCTCAAGGGGCAGGGTGGTATGATGCTGCGCCTGCCCGACGGTGAGAAAGCGTTCTTGCGCTATTCCAAAGGGTTGCGCCCTGGCCAGCCAATGCTCGTACAGGTCACTGGCTACGCTGAAGGCGGCAAAGCCGTTCCCGTGACCGATCGCGTCCTGTTCAAAAGCCGCTACGTCATCGTGACACCCGGCAAACCGGGCATCAACGTGTCCCGCCAGATCGAAGAAGAACAACGCGACCGTCTGCTCGAACTGGCACACGGGGCTCATGATACCGAACACGGGTTGATCATCCGGTCCTGCTGTGCGGCGGCGGATGTGGCTGAAATCCTTGAAGATATTGACGCCATGAATACGCTCGCCGACGCCATCATGGCCGAAGGCGAAGGAACCGAACCAGAGGCATTGACCGAAGGCGACGGCCCTCACACTGTCGCATGGCGCGAATGGACGGGCCGCGCGGATGTCGTGACGGAGGCGGGCAGTTTTGAACACCTCGGCGTGCTCGATCAGATCGAAGGTCTGTCCGACCCGATGGTTACAATCGGCGAAGGCACGATGTTTGTCGAACCCACTCGGGCGCTTGTCGCGGTTGACGTCAACACAGGCGGGGACACATCCCACGCCGCAGCATTGAAGGCAAACCTGGCGGCCTGTCGGGCATTGCCACGGGCGCTGCGCTTGCGCGGGCTAGGCGGCCAAATCACCGTCGATTTCGCCCCAATGTCCAAAGCGCACCGCAAACAAGTCGAACAATCGCTTCGTGCAGCGCTCAAGGCGGACCCGATCGAAACCTCCATGGTCGGCTGGACGCAAATGGGCCTGTTCGAATTGCAGCGCAAACGCGAACGCCTGACGCTAACACGGACCCTACCGGAGGGCGTTTAAGGTGGCTTGCCCAATCTGTGATCGCGAAACCGACGTAAAGTTTCGGCCCTTCTGTTCGAAACGCTGTGCCGACATTGATTTGGCAAAGTGGCTGTCAGGCAGCTACGCGATCCCGTCGCAGGACGAAGATGACGCAGAAAACTTGGCAGAAGCCCTTGATGATGCGGCAAAAAACGGCCCCGAACGACTGCATTAGAAAACTTTGCAAAATGGCACTGGACACCCCTGTGTGTTCCGCCTAAAACGCGCCTACCCGATGACGATGTCATCCCGGTGCCCGGGTAGCTCAGGGGTAGAGCAGTGGATTGAAAATCCTCGTGTCGGTGGTTCGATTCCGCCCCTGGGCACCATTTAAACTTCCAATGACATCCAAAGTAGTCCGATTTCTGATTAAGTCTTTGGTTTTACACAATCTCGAGTCCAGCGGTGTCCAGCTAAAAACGTTGGCAGCTTTCCTTTTTGGGGGTATTTTTGGGGGTATCCAAATTTGAGGGAGTGATGATGCCGTTAAGTGATACCGCCGTCAAAAATGCCAAGCCTCAGGGCAAGCCATATAAGATAGCCGATGCCGGAGGATTGCACCTGTATGTCACGACTATTGGGTCCCGCTTATGGAGGATGAAATACCGGTATGACGGTAAGGAAAAACTACTGTCGTTTGGGCCGTATCCTGTCACCTCTTTGAAGAAAGCACGGATGCTGCGTGATGAAGCCAAAGGGTGCTTGTTTGACGGGGTGGATCCTGCGACCCGTCGCAAACAAATGGCGCTTCGGGCATCGGATGCAAGGAGCAACTCGTTTTCTGTCATCGCTGCTGAGTATATCGCGAAACTTGAGAAAGAGGGACTCGCCGCGGCGACGTTGAAGAAGAACAGATGGTTGCTCGCATTCCCGCAAAAACGTCTTGGTGAGCTGCCAATTTCCCAGATAGAACCGATGCAGGTACTGTCCGTCCTGCGAGAAATCGAAGCAGAAGGAAAGTATGAGACTGCTCGGCGGCTCCGGTCCACGGTGAGTGCTGTTTTTAAATTCGCAATCGCAACAGGTCGCGCGCAAGTCGATCCAACCTACGCGCTGCAAGGTGCATTAATCACGCCTCAGGCTAAATCGCGGGCCGCTCTTGTGAAACGTAGTGAGTTGGGTGAACTGCTGCGCCGGATCGGTTCTGCCAACTGTCACCCCCGCATAGCAATTGCTTTGCAGCTCCTCGCACTTCTTGCTCCCCGCCCTGGAGAACTCCGTTTGGCAAAGTGGGATGAGTTCGATTTTAGAGAGAAAGTCTGGCGAATCCCATCGGAGCGGACAAAAATGCGTCGGGAACATCGTGTCCCGCTACCAGATCAGTCATTGGACCTTTTGCACCAGTTGGCACTACAGCGCGGCAAGTCTGAATATCTGTTTCAATCAATCAGGACATTCAAAAAGCCGATTTCCGAAAATACGCTAAATCAAGTGCTGCGCCGGATGGGTTACTCAAAGGAGCAGGTAACAGCGCATGGGTTTCGCGCCAGTTTCAGTACGATAGCCAATGAAAGTGGCTTATGGAATCCTGACGCGATTGAAAGAGCGCTTGCCCATGTTGAAGCTAACGATGTCAGGCGTGCGTATCTGCGGGGGGAGCATTGGGAAGAGCGAATGAAAATGGCTGAATGGTGGGCAGCGGAGCTCGATAGATATAGGGAAAGCTGTTGATGGGCCATTTCCAATGATTAACCCTTTGGTGCTTTCGTTAGAAAATATTGGTCGAAATCCCATATTGAGCTTGGAGAATTGGAACAATATAGAGCGGATCCTTTCGAAAAAAGATTCACGCTTAATTACTCCAGTTCATATTGAAGCCGACCAGATCGTGCGTGTGCTAAACGACATCTTGAACGAATATCTTATGGGGTGCTTTGAACCAGTGCTTAGCCGTGCTGAAAGACATCAGCTCTTGAAGATGGCCGACTTGCTCAAGAACTACTCGGACCTGGCTAGGAAGTTCAAGCACACCAGTTTCATGCCGCCTAACCTGCCAAAGCAGTGGTACGATGATGCAATGTCAACATTCCGTCAAATCGAAGAACAAATCGAAAGTCGGGCGAAGGGTGGGCGTCCAGAAAATATTGATGACGTGCATTTTGTGGCATGTTGTGCTGCGTTGTTTTCAATCATTTTTGAGCGCCAGCCCACGGAAACGCCTGAGGGCGTTAAACCGGGTACAGGCACTTTTGCATGTTTTCTGGAAGCAATTGAGATAACATGCCATTCTCTAATTGTCGATCCAGAAACGGCAAATTTTGCATTGCCTGAGGAAGCAAAAACAGGCCTGTTCTTAAAGCAAAATTCACCTGATAAAACTAGAAAACGTATCGGTCGAGCTCTCGAATATGTGGCCCCTAACGACGGTGTCTTGAAGTCGCAGAATGTCGACACGAAGTATTGGATGGCTCAAAGATCTTTCCTCAAACAAATGTATTTTAGCCCTCTTTCAGACGTCTGAATTTAGCCTGCCCATCGAAACGGTGGCCAAAACTGGTTCGATCTGGAACAAGTTATGTCCTTTGAAGCCTCGTCCGTGATTGTCCACCTATGTCTCAAGGCGGCCAACGAGCCAAGTAAAATGGAGACAGACAATGACGACTAAGCTATTTTGGGAAGATCTTCCGGCGCTGGGGAAGTTATTGCGACCTCAAGATGTCGTTGAACGTACCGGTCTATCTCGCTCCCAGATCTATCAGATGATCGCCGAGAAACGATTCCCACCCTTTGTCAAACTATCGACCAGAGCATCGGCACTTCCTGAGTCTTGGCTTGATAAATTTGTTGAGCTGCAAGTCGAAGAGACTCTTCGCTCACCTTAAGGTGTTGAAAATGTCTTTAGCCGTCCTTGGTGCCAATCTGCCATCAAAGAAGGCGGTTGCGGATTTTAAGCACTCGCGCATGTCACAAACTCTTAGAAGTCCGAACTTAACTTTGGAACTTCGTCCGCGCGTCTTCAATACTGTTGACGCTCGAAGGATGCCTAAGGCGTCGACGGTCGAACCGCGCTTTTGAAACAAGGCGATTACAACTCGCTTCGTGATTTCTGAGACGTTTCGTTTGCAATTCTTTAGGTCAATGAATGTCCAATAACGAAAAAGAAATGGTCCGATTCTCTCAGGGCCGCAAAAACTTTGGCAAAGTAGACAACAAATCTATCAGTTGGAGCATGTTCAAGGACAAGTTCCGCAGGCCGACACGCACAGGCGAGCGGATGCGTGAATACCTCAAGTTGTCTGAGAAGGAGCAACGCGAACTGAAGTCGGTCGACGGCTACTGGATGCGGGCTCAAAACAAGGATGGAATCAGGAAGCGCGGCAACGCCGAGCCGTCCGATTTGATCTCTCTCGACTTCGACTATGCTACACCAGATTTCTTCGAGCTCGCCAAGGCGGGGAAGCTCCTACCGGGCGTTGAGCACTTTATTCAAACGAGCCGACGCCACACCGAAGAGCACCCGCGTTTCCGCCTCGTGATCTTCACCGCAGAACCCGTGCCGAACGACTACTACCCGGCTGTGTCCCGAATCGTTTCCAAGGCGATGGACCCGGAAATGGCACACGTCGATCAAGTCAGCTTCCGACCGGCGCAGATGATGTTCATGCCCACGGCCTGTAAAGACGGTGAATACATTTTCGAAGAAGTGATCGGCGAGCGCTATGACTGGCGGTCAGCTCTTGAAGAATTTGAACTCCTCAACGGCGACTGGCGCAATGTCCAGAACCTGCCAAAGTGTGTCGGTGAAGGCAAGCTGCGGCAGGCATCCGACAAAGCAGAGGACCCGACGACCAAAGAGGGTCCTGTGGGTGACTTCTGCCGAGCCTACGACGTGCCCAGCGCGATTGAAGAGTTCCTATCTGACGTCTACACGCCGGTCGACGATCCCAGCAACAAACCCCGATACACCTATCTAGGCGGTACGACCGTCAACGGTGCCGAGGTTCAGGACGACGGCCTATTCCTATACTCCCACCACGGCTCCGATCCGGCTTCCGACCAACTGGTCAATGCGTTCGATCTGGTCCGGCTCCACAAGTTCGGCCACGAGGACGAGGGATTCGACGGAGAGGACAAGAGCCCAAGCGCCTACCCGTCGTGGAAAGAGATGCTGGCGTTCTGCAACAAGGACGAAGGCTTTCAGAAAAGCCGGATGGCGTCCCGTTATGACGTTGAGGCGATGTTTGATGACGTCTGGGATGAAGACCAGATCGAAATTGAGGAAGCCACCGCAGACGCTGAAACCGAGAAGGCGATTGCTGAGCTCGTCGGCGACATCGAATCAGAATACCCGGAGCCCGAAGAGCTCTCCGCGATAGAGAACCCGCCCAGCGCCAAGCCCGCGCCCAAAGGCGTAGATAAACAGTCGGGTCATATCGGCATATCCACAGACGGAATCCCCTACCTGAAGCACAAGCGTAAACGGGCTGCTAAGCCGGACCCCGATTGGGTGTCCAAGCTGGAGGCCAACCCGAAGACAGGCGACATTGCCAACACGGTTGCAAACCTCGGGATGATCCTGAAGCACGACCTGCGCTTCCGCGACGCGATGGCCTACAATGAGTTCTCCCAAAAACCTGTGATGATTGTCCCGATCCGGCACAAGATTGATTGGCTCCCCTCCTTCCCGGTCGAAGAGCAGAACGAAATCGCAGGGCAGCCGTGGCGCGACGAGTACGACGCCTTGATGCGGATTATCCTTGAGACGCCCAACGGGCCGGGCCTGTCCGGCTGGGGCCTGACGGTCACAGATCGCAACCTCAAGGACGCTGTGCGGGTCATTGCACACGATCACAAGGTGCATCCGATCAAAGAGACCCTAAACAGCTTCACGCACGACGGAGAGAGACGTATTGAGCGCCTCTTCATCGACTACCTCGGTTGCCCAGACGACGCCTACCACAGGCAGGCCGCAAAGCTCTTCATGGTGGCCGCTGTCGCCCGTGTCTTCGAGCCGGGTCACAAGTTCGACTATGCGCCTGTCCTCGTCGGCGGGCAGGGTGTCCGCAAGTCAACGTTCGCCAAGGCGCTCGCTATGGGCTTCTTCGGGGAGCTGACCGCAGACTTCTCCGACGATCAGAAGCTCGCGGAGCAGATGCTCGGCAAGTGGATCATGGAGCTGCCCGAGCTGGTCTCTATGACACGCTCCGAGGTCGAACCGGCTAAAGCCTTCATCTCAGGCACGCACATGACGGTCCGGATGTCTTACGACAGGCACCCGACCGACTTCCCGCGTCAGACCGTCTTCATGGGCACGACGAACAACCATGACTTTCTGAAAGACGACACGGGCAACCGCCGTTTCTGGCCAATCCTCGTGACCGTCTCTTTCATCGACATCGACAAGCTGAAATCCAATCTTGCCCAGCTCTGGGCCGAGGCTCTGGCCGCTTACCGTGAAATGCGTTCGTTGCATCCTTACGGCGATCTGCCGCTCTTCTTGCAAGGTGACGAAGCCAACACGACCGCGAACGAACTCCAAGAAGCCAGCTTGCGCCCGTCCGAAGCGGACACTTTGGCAGAGCGGATCAAACCAATTCTTGACAGAAAAGTCGCTGAAGATGACTTCGACAACGTGAATGAGGGCGGAACTCCGGACATGGAACGCCGGACCGAGATTTCCCCAGCGATAATTATTGAAGAGCTGGGGGATGGCCGAGTTTCCACCCAATTGGTGGCGAACGCACTCGGAAAACTCGGCTGGGTGAAGTCTGGGGCCAAGAAAAGGCTCGGATCGGGCCGGAAATACACGGCAGTTTACACGCCGGGACCTATTCAGCTCGCACGATGGGCGGATGAAGACTCCCCCAGCGACCCTTTGGTCTAAATAATTAACGCAATTTACGGTGTGGGGGGCTTCGGCCTCCCTTTTTTTCACTTGGATCACCACTTGGATCACCACTTGGATCACCGTCTTTTGAGTCATGTAAATAAGGACTCTCGTAAGTTCAAACCGTGGCGGGAGCACCTAGAATGATCCAAGTGATCCAAGCAGTCCCATATGATTGATAGGAACGTATGTGCCCCGAAAAAACACAAAAAATTTAGGGGGTATGTTTTAGCCCTGTCTCAGTTAGGGAATCACTTGGATCACTTGGATCACTTGGATCAATACTAATAAAAACAATGGGTTATCGTGATCCAAGTGGTGATCCAAGTGGTTTTAGGGCTGTTCAAGTTGGATCAAGTTGAATGTTTTCAAGGGCTTAGACGAATTTTTCCCCGTATGAGCATTAATTCTGACCTATTTATCAATTATTGGTCGTCTGGGGACTTTTACTCGCGCTATTCCCCAGAAACGGAAAAAATATGCACAACAACTGAGTTTTCTGGAAAAATTTTGGAGCACCGGGCTCAGCGTCACCCCCCGGTGGACCTCTGAAACGAGGAAGGACCCAAGCGACCTGCCTCTTAATCATTTGTAATTGTCTGGCATACGCAGCAGCAGCCAAGGCTCGAAGAAAAGCATGAAGCACCACACGCAGTTCCCCGTTGTTAATCGGTTCGAAAAAGCTAACTTATCGAAAAATGATGGGAACCCCTGTGTTGGAAAATGCATTCAACAGCATCGACCGCGAATTTCGTAACGAAGGGGGGCGGGTGTTGGGACTGGATTATGCCGAACAGACGTATTGGGTTTTGTTCCTCAAGTACCTTGGGGACATCGGGCGGGAGCAGTAGAAGATAGACACATTACCATGACATTCAACGATTGCTTATGTCCGTGAGAATCAGCCCGGCCGGAGTTTGCGTTATTCGTCACCAAACGTCGGATCGAGGTAAGAGCTTCCCCATGTTACAAGACCTGTGGCTTAACGACATTGATGGTTTCGAGCGCTATCCAGCGACCCAGGTTGCCGGGCGGCCCAGCATCCGTAACCAGAAAATTTGGGCGGCCTTCGTCAATCAGACGCAGGACACGAACGCCTGCCATGTTGCGCTTGCAACCCGCTGACCGGCCATTCGCTACACCTTGACCAACGACTGCGTTTCTTCGGGCTTATGTGGACCACGAAATGCCGCGTACGCGTTAGTAACCCAGCTAAGTTCGCGCCTTGTCTGATCTACTGCTGTTGAATCAGTCCAATGAGCTCAGTACGAATGCTCTGCCAATCAGCGTTCAGATCCACCGTTGCTACTGTCACCGGGATTCCAAGTAAGCTGTACTTCAAATTAAGGGACTGCCCATTGGCAGGATAAATCAACAGACCTGAGACGGCTTGGGTTGGCTCGTTTTTAAGTACGTGAGCGAGATATGCAGACAGCTGATACAGATGAGCGGAATGCACCTTTGGTTTCCTCTGCCATGAAGTGAGCATGTTTCGATAGTACTTTGCATCGGCAACGATCGTCCGATGACCAGACCTCAATGTGATGTCAGTTCGCATCTCGGGAAGGTATGCGAGATCAGCCTCATTTTCGGCCTCTGCTTGCCAATACAATTTCTCGGCTGCCGCTGAGTATCCGGGCAATTCGGCGCGATAGAAGTTCCTAAGAAAGTCTTCGAAAACCGTCGGCATCCGCGTTTCGTCTTCTAGGATGCTTTTGAACTTCGAACCACTTCCTTGCTCGTCCGGCAACAACGCATGAAATACGAGCTCGCAGACACTGATAAGGAAACTGTATTGGGACGTGTTGCGTGACAGCTGTACGCGGTGGAACAAATTGGAGGATAGTCGGATGGGCGATACGCCGACCATGCGTTTTGCCGACATTTGAAGTTCATGTCGCAACTTATTTCTAACGTCTGAACAATTTGCCAAGTAGACCAGGCTGGCTTTCAAAATTTGGTTGTGGAGTACATCCGGTGTCAATTCGTCGAGATCGCAAACAGCAAACCCTCGCACCATCGTTTGCTGCTTAGTCATTACATCAATCCGGAGCTTACCTCTGGGTGACCGGGTTTCTTCCGTGACATCGACGTATCCTCGATCTAGCCCGCGCCTGAGAAGGCGATGAGCACCATCGTTCAGCACCTTTCCCAAGAGGTTTGGCAGGTCAGGGCTTTCGTCCGCGCCTACATCACGTGCGCTGCCGCTCTTGAAGTGCCCCCACGCATAGAGAAGTAGATAGTAGATGTTCCTGACAGGGATACTCATGCGCCTAGCTCAACAACCGGTCGCGCCAATCGTCGGCTTTCTCAGGTGCATCAAACCAATATTCTTCGAGGAGGGGATGAATTTCAGTTTCTACAATTCGGCGGTGCCATTCGTTGGGATCCGCTATCAGCTTTGAAGGTGTGAAGAAGCTGTGCCCAATGCGAAAGCCAGGGCCGAGGTTCGTTCGATCGGCCTCAATTTCCTGGTTAAGCGCAGCCATGCCACTTGTGATGCGGGTAACAAGATCCCCGTGAATGCCTTGCTGTTCAAGGTGCATGCGGAACTTTGATGATCCGTAAAGCGGTGCCATGGCTACAAATGCAAACCGACGTCGAAGCGCATAATCCACCAGGGACAATGAGCGATCAGCGGTATTCATCATTCCAAGGATGAAAAGGTTTTCTGGGACATAGAAGTCGGGTTCTCCGTCGCTCGCGTAGGCCAGTCGCGTTTTCCAGAGAGGCCCGCGCTTGTCGGGCTCGATCAAGAGCATCAATTCTCCAAAGATCTTCGAGAGATTGCCGCGGTTGATCTCATCAATAATAAAGACATACCTGCTATCTGGATCGCGTAACGCGCGGTCTCGGAACTCGTAGAAAGAGCCATTCTTGCGGTCAAATCCCTGCGCACCGTTAGGGCGATATCCTTGGACGAAGTCTTCATAACTGTAGGACTGATGGAACTGGACGGTTTGAATTTTGGTGTCGTCCTTAAACCCAATGAGGGCGTAGGCTAGGCGGCGCGCAATGAACGATTTCCCGACGCCAGGGGCGCCCTGAAGGATCAGGTTTTTCTTGTTTGACCAGATATCCAAGTAGCGCTCTACGTCCTCTGGTTCCAGGAACAGTTCGTTGAGCGCATCATCGATCGTGTAGGTGGGGACGACAAGCTTTGGGGCAATAGCAGCCTCTGGTAGGTCCGGCATGTCCACGAGGTTTCTCCCTGAAAGATCGAAGTAGGCTTTATTCAAAATGGCAACGAGCGCAGGGGGTGCTTCACTAAGATAAGCGCCTTGATTGAGATCAAGGTTCCGGTTGTAAAAGAGGCCCTTGCCCTGTGGGCTGTCGAGAAGCTCTAGTAGCGCTCTGCCGCATTCGTTGTCTGTCAGAAAAGCTGTTCGCGGCAGCTCGGGATCTTGGTTGCGGAAGTTACGAAGTTGTATTCTGTATCCCGGTTGCCCCGCCCAATCGGTGTGAGGTAGTCCAATAAAGGTGTCATCTACCTCTTGGTCTGCTTGCGAAACACCAGTGAACGCCGTGTTGTCAGTCAGATGGAGGACTATATCGCCTGGTTTCACTTGCCGCATGCTCGCATAAATATCGCCACCGCCTCTCGATTTCTGTGGCGACCATAGAGCTTCTCCAAGTCTGTCTGGGCCAGTTTGCCTGTCTTGACGGTTCTTAACTAAGGTCTTCTCGATCCAAACCGTTGGCGTGCGACCAGATCCACTTTCTAAGTCTTCCGTTTCCGCTGCAATTGGTAAGTCTAGCAGGCCGGTGGTTTGGCTCGTTGAATGCCAGTCACGGTCCATGAGCGGTTGGAATAAACGCGCCATCTTGCTGATTTCCGCGGCTAAGTCTGTCCCATCAACGTCATCTGCGAGTAGGTAACCGCTGATGCATCCGGCTGCGTTGCGTTTTCCATCGTCACTTTGAAGGTACTCAAGCCAGGCGTTTAGGTCGGAGAATTCTTGCTGTTTTGGAGGTAAGCGATGTTTCCTGCGATAGAACCATGCTCCGTCGGATTCGAGGTTACCTTGTATTCCATGGGCCTCGGCAGAGGCCGGCTTTGGGAGGTGATCAAATACGATCGGCGCCGCGGCTCGCACTAGATTTTTGATGTCCATGTTTGAGAAATCTTGAGGAGAGACGGACGCGCCATAGCCATATTCGATGCCGCGTTCTGAAACGATCATGAAAAGCTGTGGTATGCCGGCGAGATGCTCTGCGTTTGCGGCCAGTGTCACAGAAAACCAGAGGTCTTTCGGGATGCTACCTCGAACGCCGCTCTTGGTGTGGTAGCCAGAGGTTGTTCCGACCTTGTACTTTTCCGGTTTCTTGAGCTTGGACTTGAGCAGGTTTCCTAGCCCTTCCAATGCCCCAGATACTTGCAGGTAGGCTGCGAGTTCTGCTTCGGACAGTTCAGCGTACTTCTTTTTGGAACGAGAGCTGGCAATCAAGCGGACGTCTTCTGAGGTAATCGACAGTTGTGCAGCTGACGGAACATTGGCTGTTGTGGCTCCTTCTATTGTGCGGAACTCATATCCAAGTGCTTCCAATGGATTTTTGACTGGATGTTCACCACCAGGGAATTCGGTCGATGCGACTGCACCATAATCAGGAAATTGAATGCCATGTGCGACGCCGTATATCGCTTTAGAGTCATAAGCCTTGCCATCCCTCATGACGAAGTAGTGCAATGACTTGCCGAAGTTGTACTTCTCTAAAAATGCGTCTCGGCCAATCTTATCAAACTCATCCATCGCCGCTTCAACGGCTTGTTGGCTTGTGACTTTTTTCACCATATCGAATACAATTTCCTTAGCTTTTGATACGCAATTTCAACTTAAACCATCACAACCCAATCACGCACAGAATGCCAGGACGATAGTCATAGCGTCTAAGAGCCCTGCAGCACATTAATCACCATCAATGGCGCCCGCCTTGCAAGAACGACCTACCGCGTCTTCTATTTGACGATCCGGTCTCCACGCTTGCGAGCCTGGTCTTCGCAGGTCATGGACAGCTTCCAACCAATTTTTTCATGTGATGCGAGAGTTTTCGGGCATGGGTGGCCATATTTGTTTCCTAAGCCAAGTGAGACAACAGCTCTTCCATTCCGATTTCTTGGGTTAACAATGTTTCCAGAGACTGCTGCACCATGATGCGAAACGAAGAGTAGATCTGGCTTGCGATTACCTCGCGCTACGATCTTATCGTAGTCGGCGTCGCCCGGCATTAACGCTAATTTTCCGCCAGGTAAGTAAACGCGCAATGCTAACCCTGAATTGTTTCGTCTCTTCGCCTTGTTCTTCTCAGCTCCAGGATCGACATCGTGGAGTCTAAAGCAACCCAGTGTCCTCGGAATTTCACTTGAATACGCGTCGACGCCTATGCTGATCAATCGTTGGTCCCGATCTAATTCTAGCGCAATGCGGAGTGCACCAGGTCCTAAAACTTGTGCTGGGGTGGCCCAAATGCATTTTTTTAGATCTGGCCATTTGTAATAGCCGTGAAGGTGATCCCAGTCCCAATGCGATAGGACAACAATATCCGCCAAGTCCACTTTAGGTGGTTTTGCCGGATATGTTGCGTGGTTAAAGCCAATCGGCCAGCCGGCGTCGAAATGTAGAATAGGTGTGTTGTTTGCGGATAGTACGCTTGAGAAATTTGCATGGCCTACGTCGAAGATATGAATTTCTTCGGGTGTAGCTTTTGCAACTGTTCCCAGAAACTTTAGCAAACTATGAGCACTTGGCGACCCTTCGAACGAACGCCCGGCTGCAGCCAATGAAGATATCAGCACTTTGATTTCATTCGCCGACGCTCCAAGCGAAATTGGAGTATCCGGCTCAGAACCAAAAACGGTTATTTCCCTGAGAGTGAATTTTACTACATCGTTATAACCGTTGTCTCCCAATGGGCAAAATTGCGCTAAGGGACCAACGGTTGTCCGGTAAGCGTCGAGGGTAATGCTTACCCACTGTCCAATCCAGTCACTCGGTTGCTCAATTTCGATAGGCTCGTCTGCTATCTCTGCAAGTCGACGAGGCGTTGTCATTAGTCGAGCAAGCCCAAATTGCTTGGGCTGCCACGACATAAGCTGGTTCTTACCCCTAAGGGGTCCCGACCGTTCGTCGACAACGTCCAAGACGAAGGTCGATCTACTCAATGGGTTTTCAGAATGCCTGTGGACGCTTTCAATGCGACCAACGAGCTTTCTTTGTTCCCTGCCTTCAATTACTTTTCTCTGCATGAAGCTTTGTGTGCCAGTGGGACACTGTAGTTTCAAGCATAGGGATCATCCATCGCCGAAGAGGCCATCAGAGGGATCGCAAAGCTCTATGCTGTTGAGAAAGATGCGGGAGGCAAAGCGCCCCAAGAACGAACAGCACTACGGCAAGTGGATGCAAAACCGGTCTTTGATGATTTGGAAGAATGGCTGCACGCGCAACTGCGCAAGATATCGGGCAAGTGGCGACTGGTAAGGGCAATCCGTTACGCTCTGGGCCGCATGCCGAAGGCACGTGCATATCTGAGCAACGGCTCTCTGGAGTTGGACAACAACACAGCTGACCGACATGCGGCGGGGGTTCACGACGCTGGCGGCGCAGGCCGAACAAACGTAAGCGTTGCATGTGACCCCTCAGATTAAGTCTCCCACGGGCAATTGGGGGCGCTACATTGGCCTTATGGCCAATATGAAGAACAGAACTTGACTGTTTTCGGCCCTAAGCATGCGTAATTGGGCTGCCCTCTGTTCTGAGGTCGAGCTCCCGATAAGATTGCAGGATGACTGTGAACAAGGGAGCTGAGAAATGGAATATTTTGCCGGAATAGACGTGTCGCTGCGATCCTGTGCGCTTTGCATTGTTGATGGCAAGGGAAAGGTACTGCTTGAACGAGAGCTGCCATGCGAGGTCAGCGATATCACTAAATGCCTTGCTGAGTTTGCACATCCGATTGAACGGGTCGGCTTTGAAGCGGGCACGATGAGGCAGCACCTGTACTTCGATTTGACAGCAGAAGGCTTCGATGTGGTTTGCATGGAGGCGCGACAGGTGAATGCGGCGCTATCAGCAATGCGGAATAAAACTGACAAAAATGACGCACGCGGCATCGCGCAAGTCCTGCGCACCGGCTGGTTCAGCCCTGTGCATATGAAGAGCCGAGAGGCCCATGGTGTCCGTGCCTCGCTCAGCACACGCAAGGCGTAGCTGAAGAAAACGATGGATCTTATCAATGAAGTCCGTGGACTGCTGAAGATCTTCGGAATTCGCCTGCCCGTAACCGTAAAACACGGCAGCTTTGACGGCGTCGTACGACCATTGATTGAGATGGATGACGTTCTGGCGCATGCCTTGGTGCCACTTTTGGATGCACGTGTGGATTTGTATCAGCACTTTTTGAAACTGGATCGGCGCGTCAAACGCGCAGCGAGCCATGACGAAGTTTGTATGCGGATGATGACGGTACCAGGAATTGGTCCTATTGCATCCCTGACTTTCAAAGCCGCTGTGGACGATCCGATGCGCTTCAAACGATCTCGCACTGTTGGCGCGCATTTTTGGCTGACACCGCGACGATACCAGTCTGGTGAGCACGACAATCCTGGCCGCATATCGAAAGCGGGAGACGGAGACGTCCGCGCGACTTTGAACGCCGCGGCCAACGCTTTGCTCATGCAAACGTTGACCGGGTCTCAGATCAAATCGTGGGGAATGCGGTTGATGCGCGCACCAAGGGGCGTCGCCGCGCCGTTGTAGCTGTCGCACGCAAACTCGCCGTCTTGCTCCACCGGATGTGGATTGATGGCACGGAATTCCGTCAGGATCAGGTGGGAGGCAAAGCATGATCTAAAACGCTATCACCAACCTGACGGGGTCGTCCCTCACCGGACGAGGTTCGTGGAAGAAGCCGAAAATGGCTGTAGCGCAACTTGAAGCGCGTCTCTTAGCAAGGCTCTCCGCGTCCGATCCGACATATGCGTGCAGCGGTGCCATCACCGCATCAACCAGACTGCGAAGAGAAGCGTGACCCGGATGAGTGACAAAGACCCAAAAGAAAGAAGGAAAATGAGCTTGACCCAAACACCCAATTAGAGAAGCGGCCACTCAAGATAAGGCCCGATGCTGCGATGCAGCTCCCCCAAAGCGGCCGTCCAAATTTTCATCCAAGTCCCATCAGCATTGTGTAACGATAGCCGAGAATAATCAAAACCACCGATTTCAACTAACAACGGACATTCATGGCGACCGCAGCTAATTTAAGGTAAGATAGTAAATGATCGGCTACCCGACAGCATTGATGAACAGGGAACCATTCGGTTGGCGAGAAAGGACCGCTACAGCACAATTCCACAGATGGATTTGCGATGCGTGAACTACCAAGAGGGATCTTTGATGTATACGCGCTTGCTCTGCCAAGCGGACATGGCTTTGGACTCAGGCCTCCGGCTGGCGCATGGCAGAGCGACGACGGTTCATCGATTGGCATACTGACACGTGACATCGATAGTCATCAGCACGGAATAATCGTGATGCGTCAGCGATCTGATGACGTATGGGCCGAAATCGTCCGTGAAGACCATATCGGGACAAAAGAGGCTTGTACTGCTCAGCTCAAGGAATTTTTAAGCGACGGGCAAGCTCGAGTGCGTTTGCCCCCTAACACAGCTCCGAGGCCAGCCCTACACCATATTGGCAATCGGACACCCGGTTCATTGTTCGATGTCTTGAGAAAACCGACACACAGGATCGCCGCATGGACGATCAACCAATTGTACTTGGCGATGCCAAATCCCGATAAGAATTGGGTCAGCGACTGCCAAACAGCTAACTTCCACACACGTATGTGGGAGGCGCAACTATTGGCAAGCTTTCGCGAGCAGGGATTGTTGGTCACTCAAGACTATGTGTCACCTGATTTTCAAATTGAAAATCGGCTTGGCGGCAAAGCGACTGTTGAGGCTGTTACAGCAAACCCGACGATAGCCTATGATCATGTGAATACGCCACCAGGCCCGCTTCCTACTGAACGCGACGACATATTCTTCGGTACAGCGGCGGTTCGTTTTGCGAAAACGCTGCGTAGCAAGCTACAACGAGAATATCATCGATTGCCGCATGTTGTCGGAAAGCCATTTGTAATCGCACTCGCCGATTTTCATGCGCCTGCGTCTATGGTGTGGAGTCGAGAAGCGCTGATTGGATATCTTTATGGTTCAGGCGCAGCCGCGAGATTGCTCAACGGCAAAATGACCCCAGTCGAGACAACACGTGACAAGCTTTTGGGAAACGAGGGTATTCCAGCAGGTTTGTTCACCGATGAGCGGCAAAGCGATTTGTCCGCCGTCATATTTTCCAATGCGTGTTCAATTTCAAAACTCTATCGTGTCGGTATTTCCGCTGGCGCCCAAATGCCTGAATATCGCTATACCCGAGCGGGTCGATTGTTTGATCGAACCCCTGGCGCGCTAGAGGGCGTTCCCTTTTGCCACGATATTACGAGCAACGAGTATCGCGCCTATTGGCCACAAGGCTATGAGCCCTGGACAGCGGAAATGGAGGTGTTTCACAATCCACACGCTCTCCATCCAACACCACGCGAGCTTTTGCCAGAAGCCACTCATTGGTTCGAGCGAAACGGTGAGATCGAATGTGAAGCGTTCTATGAAACGTCTATTTTATGGTCGCAGACGATGATAACTGACAGCCACCAAAGGCAGCCAACACTTGATGATTTCTTGCCCACTGGAGGCACCGAACAATGATTGATGTCAATGCGATGCGGGACTTGGCCATTCAATTTAATGGCCTCCAAAGAGCGGACGAGTGCTATACGCTGTACTATGACGAGACAAACAACATACGAAAATTGCATATGAGGCCTGAGGGTCTGAATGTCAGGCAACTTGAGTGTTTCGTTCTGGGCGGTATTGGCCATGCAGGCCCAGCAATATCTTTTGACGTAGAAGGACTGCGTTCGTCTCTGAGAATTCAAGAGAACGCCAATGAGATCAAACTCAAGCATCTGGGTAAAGGTTCGTTTCTGGACCTGTTGAAATCCCGCAAAATTTCAACATTTCTGGATTGGGTAGAGAGCGAAGGCCTATTTGTGCATTTTCAGGTCTTCGACGTCATGTACTGGTCAATTGTTGACATCATAGACTCGATTGTCACGGAGCTGGATCAACCGATGCTGATGGCCATGTCACCAAATCTGAAGAATGATTTGTATTCTGCTCTTCGCAACGATTTGGATCACACTGTCTCAATTTTAAATGCACATGATTATCCAGATGTTGGTCGAGGTCGGCGACATGCCTTCATTGGTGAACTAATGTCATTAGTGGCGGCACATCGTGAACAGATGGAGCCATTTGGATACCAAATGCTCAAGGGGGTGTTGGAGATGTCAAAGACGATAACCTCTTTGCCGTATCTCGAAAACGAAGAACCCCGGGTTCTCGTTGACGGGTTCAGTGACTTCTACATCAACCGCATCTGCCTGTTTAAGTTTTCCTCGCATGTGCTCGATGTTGAGGAATTGGTGCAAGATCGTCTTTCGCGACAGCAGTTTGTTGATGCCGGAGCACCATTTAAGAATTATCAATTCGTGGATTCAACTGAGCATGTGGGCATACAAGTAGCAGACGTTGTCGTCGGACTGCTTGGTAAAGCGTTCACCTATGTCAACCGAACGGAAGTTGGTGACATTGTGTCTGATCGGTCCACTATGAACGACATCCAGAAAACAAATCTTTCAAGACTTTCCGAGCTTATTGATCGATCAATTGCTGAAAATGCGGCTTTTGCTCAATACATCATAAGTGGAACTGATCAGGTTCGAGCGCAAAACCTGTTTAGCTAAAAGAAGAACGCATAGACGTCTAAGCGATAGCTATAACACACCTGAGCACGTATCTAGAGTTGAGCAGTTTGAAGGAGTCTAAATGACAAAAGTGAAACGTGCACCGTCCTCCGGCGAACAAGCTGCCATTCGTGGTTACCAGAAACAATATGAGTATTCTGCCGCACGGATATATCGGTTCATGGCGGAAGGCGCTCTCGAGAGCCTGTGCCTATTGTCAAAAGAGGCGGGAGTTTTTGATGATCTGGTCATTTTGTTAGGATCACATGTCGAGGCAGTGCAAATCAAAAGCGAGCACAATGCGACGTATGTATCGCTCAAAACAGAGCTCGACGCTGACTTTCTAAGTTCGATGGTGAGTGCTTGGGAATCGCTAGAGAAGCAGTTTCAGCGCACTGTGCATTTGACCTACATATTTCCCGGTCTGTTCAGTACAAATGATACGAATCTCGCCAACGAAGATACTTCAGGAGCACGTCACAGCGCCGAGTTTGCACGCTTCATATCACGAGACGACTTGACGCCTGAGATCGTACAGTCGTCGGTTTGGTCTGACTTAATGACGCAAATGCTGGCCACCTCTCAGCTCAGCGAAGTCGAGTTCTTCGATTTTATCTGCAAGGTGACTTTCGAGGACGAACGGGCGTTGGTCAGAAATCAAATTGCAGCGTTCCATCAGGATGATCGCGGTAAAGTCGAGGAAATCCAAAATCTGCTACCCAATTTGGTGGCACATGCGTCGCCAGGCGATATTTGGACCGAGGTCGATCTGGTTAATCATCTAGGGTGGCAGTCGAGGCTTTCTCAACGAAACTCTCACGTCTTCCCAGTGCCTTCGGATTATCAAGAAAGCGCCTCAACTGCAGCCTTGCTACAGCGGATTGGTGAGCTCGATTCGGGGTATATCGCTCTTGTCGGTCCGCCGGGCACAGGAAAATCCACACTCTTGCAACGGGAGCTGCATTCTATTGACGAATACCGCGTTGCACGATACTTGGCCTTCCACCCTGACAAGCGGCATGGGCTTGGTCGCGCCGAAGCAGTGGAATTTTTTAATGACACCATAGCAGATCTCTATTCACAAGGAATCGGAGGATCACGCTATCGAAGCGATAGCTTAGCAGGACTACGGCAAGAATTCGGTAGACAACTAGGCATCGCGAGCTCTGAATTCCAAAAGACCGGACGAAAAACGATCATAGCAATTGATGGTCTTGATCACGTGCCCCGCGAAGAAACACCGCAAGTCAGTTTTCTTCAGGAGCTACCGGCAGCCAGTGCAATTCCAGAAGGCGTTCTCATCGTGCTGGGCACTCAACGGCTTGAATTACCAGGAATCGCTCCGACAATCCTCCAACAACTGGGCCAAGAGCGCCGAACGATCACGATTGAGCCACTCACAAGGAGAGCTATAGCGGAGCTCGCCGATAAGGCCGGACTGCCGAATTTTGTAGATCGATCAAGTCTGTACGACTGCTGCGATGGGCATCCATTGTCAGCACGTTACTATGTGGAGGCATTGAGCTCGGTAGATACGAAAGAAGATGCGATACGGATACTGGGACAGGATGGTCTCGGGCAGAGCATTGAACAAATATACGAACGTGTTTGGCAAAAGATCGAGCAAGCGGCAGACGCAAAACCTGCGCTGGCTCTACTGGCCCGAGCGGAGGCAAACCTATCTTGTGAGCAGCTTGCAAGTGTTACAAGTGATCAAACCGTTGAACTTGTTCTTCGCGATGCTGGTTTTCTACTTAAGCGCTCGGGTGGCAATCGACTTGCGATTTTCCACAATAGCTTCCGACTGTTTGTCTCTCGAGCTACCGCGACCCGTTTTGGAAGTTTCGACGAAGCCTTGGACGCGGAGTTTCAAACAAAGCTCGCGTCTATCGCCGACCATGCACCGCCGGATGATACCCAACACTGGTATAGGCTTAGATATCTGTTTCGCGCGCGCAAATATCATGATGTGGTCAAACTGGGTGAAGCGGCGTATTTTAGAATGTCAATTAGGGCACTGCGCCCTGAAGAAGAGGTCTATACAGATCTACGCCTTGTCTTCGGCGCTGTTCATGAAACGAAAAACCGAGTTTCCCTCCTTAGAACTCTACTGATCCATAAGGAAGTGAGCTATCGCTTCGAAGCAGTTAGCGAGATCGATTTTGTCGATTTGTTGCAAGATCTGGAAGAACCAGATCGGGCCTTCGATCACGCCTTGGCAACAGGCGATACTAGCGAGGGTTGGCTCCATTTAGTCGACTACTTTTGGGACACGGGACAACACGACATTGCTCGACAACTGTTCGAGGCCAATGAGCCTCTAGAACTATTTTACGGCGAAGATGGCTTTGATCCCCATCAGCAAATGGATCTTGCAGAAGGCTGGATCGAGCGTGCTCACCGTTTCAGACCGGTAGATAAGCTGCTCGGCCTCGTAGAAGGCCTTGTCGTTCGTCGTCCCGCTCACAGAGCTCAGGATGATGAAGACGATTCTTGGGCTTCTGGACGGCTAAAATTTCATCTCGCGTTGGGCATGCTTAGTGACGGCACTGACAACGACTTGGCAAGCTTGCATTCTCACCTAGGGCTTAGCGATGAAGAATCCGCCACTTTGGCTGTTCATGCGGCAGAACAATCACTTGCATCTGGTGACACTGGGCAGGCTCTGGAGCTGCTGACTTTCGCGAAGAATTCCGGCTCGCTAAGCACAGCGCATCAATCTTGGCGGCGAGCTGCGGCCCAGCTTGCGCTGAAGCTTGGTGATACAGGTTTTGCAAAAGAGATGACGGCAAGTCTGATCGTTCCCCGCCTAGACCGAGAAGCCATGAGCCCTGATATGCGGCAGCTTGCTATGGCAATAATCGAGACAGAGCGCCTGGCCGCTTCACTGGATATGGCGTTGCCCGAAGAGCCTCGCAGAGAACAGCTGGAGCCCAGTCAGCTTCTGGCCAATGCGCATGCAAATTCGAGACGCTTGGGGCGGTTGCGAGGATTAGCCGATCAGCAAGCTCCGGGTGTCACCTCCAACGAGCTCCGAACGATAGTCTTGTACTTTTCTTCAGCAAAGCCCGATCGTGGAGATTTTGATGGCCACAAATACTTCGCTTTACTTCCAATCATAGCAAATCAAGTGCTGAAAGCCGCCTTCGATGCTGGAGAGGATTGTCTGAAGGCCATCGTATCACTGATCGATAATCTCATGGATGATGACGCCAGCAATTTTTCAGGCTCAAATGGGTTTCGACTAGCTTTCGCTACCAACACCTTCAAAATTGACAGTCATGCAGATCAAGCGGCGGATAGAATTAGGGCTGTAGAAGATACTGAGCAATTTTTTCACACGCCGCATAAAGCAGCAGAATTCTTCGTTTCTGTAGCACGCGCATACTGTAGTATTGGCCGAGCTGATCTCGCGAAAGCCAGTCTGAGCGCGATGCATGACCAGACCTTTGGGTACTGGTTGCGGGCCAAGAAAGAACCACAATACGATTACTGGAAGTGGGTCTACAGGAAAGCATGCGATGAGTGCCCCGAAGTTATGGAAAATGGGGCGCTTTCTTTTGCGCAATTTCTCCTTGGCATGGAAGAAACCGAAGGAAAGGGTACTGCTTACAGGGTTTATCGGTGCCTTGTTGAAGAACTTTCGTTTAGTCCTTCGGTGACTGCTGGAATCGTATCAAGGCTCCTAGATAGCGATCTGGTCACTTGGGCAGGAATTTTCGAAGCCGCCTTAGTATCTGTTGTGAAAGGAGATCCAGCTCTCGCTCCGCTGGCCGTAGTCGCGAGCGCACGATTGATTGTGCCATTCGCTGAAGACGGGTTACCGCGGCTACTTGAAACTGCGTTACCGCTTATGTCCGAACAGGAACGAGCCCAACCCATTGAAGTGCTTATTCAAAGCGTTGAACGTTGGTGCCCGCCGTCAAAACGCGAGCTCATTATTGAAGCCGTTATTGAGCATGCGCCTGAGATGCACGACGCAGTGAAACCGTCGCTTCAGAAAGCGGCTCAGATAGCCAGAGAGTTGCGACAAATAACGCATGGGGAACCTCGAAAAAGTAACAGCGAAAAAGGATATTCAAGCGAAATAAATGTCGGCTCCCTGAGCGAGCTCATTGCCTACGGTGACGGCAAAAGCACCTACGGTGGTGGCGTCGACTATAGCTATGCGAAAGCTGCGGAAACGCTGATCCCTGAGGCGACGGAGCCCGAGATTCTTGGATTTCTTGAGGTGCGGCCTCAAATTGAAGCAAGTGCTAAGTGTATGGTTGCTGTCGCACGGTACTTTATGACTAATGGCAAGCGCCCTCAGGCTGAAACATACTTAGAAAAGGCCAAGCAAGCATCTGTCAACGGTCACTGGTCAAGCTTCATGGGGGGGGAGAAGCTAGAAGTGCAACGGCTGATCGCAGAGTTTTCTCCTGAGAGTGCGGCGGCTATTGCCTTTGACGCGCTGACAAGCGAGCTCGCGCGAGGGGCAACAGATGCGGGATCACTGTTCATCAATTTGGATGAGGTATTAGAGTTGGTTTCCAATGAAATTCCAACTTCCGAATACTGGAATGAAACCCAAACTCACTTAGAAAACTACAGAGAATTCCAATTGGCGCTGCCTGTTTCGAAGAACGTAGCCGTAGACAATGCATCCCACCTTCTTGCCTTCCTTATAGCACAAAGCTTCAGCTTGGGATGCCCAGAAGTCACTCTACATGCTCGTGAGGCTGTAGCAGACGTTGCAAGCATCGCTAGTGATCCTGAAGTGCTCGAAAAAGTATTTGAGTTTTTGCATCCTCTCCCCGACGGAAAAAGAGAAGCAGTCGCATTAGCTTCACGTCTAGCTGGACCTGTCGCGGTTTGATGCCGCTCCTTTGATAGCATTTACTGCAACAAAGGAGATGAACTATGGGACTGAAACGTACGGACGAATTTCGCCAAGATGCGGTGCGGATTGCATTGACCAGTGGGCTA
>NZ_JALKAR010000018.1:0-31401 GCF_023015725.1 Loktanella sp. F6476L
GGTCGTAGTCTTGGAAGTCGCCAAAGTACTTTGTAATCGCCGCTGTCAGCGTCGTTTTACCGTGGTCAACGTGGCCGATTGTACCGATGTT
The DNA here is from genome assembly GCF_023015725.1 of Loktanella sp. F6476L. Lineage (NCBI taxonomy): Bacteria > Pseudomonadati > Pseudomonadota > Alphaproteobacteria > Rhodobacterales > Roseobacteraceae > Loktanella > Loktanella sp. F6476L. The sequence continues at coordinate 92 of NZ_JALKAR010000018.1, forward strand.
GACGTGCGGTTTCGTGCGTTCAAACTTTTCCTTAGCCATGATGGCCTCCTTAAATAATCCCACCTTGGGGATATTCGATTGTCTGGATTGGGCGGCGGGCTGTTAGGCCCGCCAACCGTTTATGCAAATTTCGCTTGGATCTCTTCAGAGATGTTCGACGGTACTGGATCGTAGTGGTCGAACTGCATCGAGAACTGCGCACGCCCAGAGGACATGGAGCGCAATGTGTTGATGTAGCCGAACATGTTTGCCAGTGGCACCATTGCGTCGATTGCAATAGCGTTACCGCGTGTATCCTGACCCTGAACCTGACCCCGACGGGATGTCAGATCGCCGATGATACCACCTGTGTATTCTTCAGGTGTGATCACTTCGACCTTCATGATTGGTTCGAGCAACTTCGCACCCGCTTTGCGCATGCCTTCACGCATACACATACGAGCCGCGATTTCGAACGCCATGATGGAAGAGTCAACGTCGTGGAACTTACCGTCGATCAACGCCACTTTGAAGTCGATCACAGGGAAGCCAGCCAAAGGACCGTTGTCCATAACGGACAGGATGCCTTTTTCGACGCCTGGGATGTATTCTTTTGGCACCGAACCACCAACGATGCGGGATTCGAAGGAATAGCCTTCGCCCGGCTCTGTCGGAGAGATGATCATTTTCACTTCGCCAAACTGACCAGACCCACCAGACTGTTTCTTGTGGGTGTAAGTGTGTTCAACTTCGTGACCAATGGTTTCACGATAAGCAACCTGTGGCGCACCGATGTTCGCCTCAACCTTGAATTCACGCTTCATGCGGTCAACAAGAATGTCGAGGTGAAGTTCGCCCATACCCTTCATGATGGTCTGACCGGATTCCAGATCAGTTTCCACACGGAAGGATGGATCCTCGGCTGACAAGCGCTGAAGGGCGAGGCCCATCTTTTCTTGGTCGCCTTTTGTTTTTGGCTCAACGGCGATCTCGATCACAGGATCTGGGAACGTCATTGTTTCAAGAACAACTGGATCGTTTGGCGCACAGATGGTGTCACCTGTTGTTGTGTTCTTCAGACCACCCAACGCAATGATGTCACCAGCGAATGCTTCGTTGATTTCTTCACGGTCGTTAGAGTGCATCATCATCATACGGCCAACGCGCTCTTTGTTACCCTTGGTAGAGTTGAGCATGGTGTCACCCTTAGACAATGTACCGGAGTAAATCCGTGTAAATGTCAAAGAGCCCACAAATGGGTCGTTCATGATTTTGAATGCGAGGCCAGAGAACGCCATGTCGTCATCCGCACGACGTGCGATGTCACGAACTTCGTCTTCGTCGCCTGGCTTAAAGCCCATGTAGTCAACAACGTCGAGCGGGCTCGGCAGGTAGTCTACAACAGCGTTCAACAGAGGCTGAACACCTTTGTTCTTGAACGCAGAACCGCCCAGAACAGGAACGAAAGACAGGTTCAGACAACCCTTACGGACCAGTTTGCGCAGCGTTGGCACGTCTGGTTCGTTTCCTTCGAGGTACGCTTCCATCGCATCGTCGTCCTGCTCAACAGCAGCTTCGACAAGACGCTCACGGAATTCCGCAGCTTTGTCAGCAAGATCGGCACGGATCGGTGCTTTGATCCATGATGCACCAAGGTCTTCGCCCTGCCACAACCATTCTTCCATCGTGACGAGGTCAACAAGGCCTTCCAGCTCTGTTTCCGCACCAATCGGGAATGCGATCGGAATAGCGCGCGCGCCAGTCCGGTCTTCGATCATGTTGACGCAGTTAAAGAAGTCAGCGCCGATTTTGTCCATTTTGTTGACAAAAACCATACGCGGAACTTTGTAGCGGTCAGCCTGACGCCAAACAGTTTCAGTCTGTGGTTCAACACCAGCGTTGGCGTCAAGAACACAAACAGCACCATCGAGAACAGCCAAGGAACGTTCAACTTCGATTGTGAAGTCAACGTGGCCTGGTGTGTCGATGATGTTCATGCGGTGCTTAGGAGAGTCAGCTTCTGTGCCGTTCTCTGTGCGTTCCCAGAATGTCGTGGTCGCAGCTGAAGTAATTGTAATACCCCGTTCCTGCTCCTGCTCCATCCAGTCCATTGTCGCAGCACCATCGTGCACTTCGCCGATGTTGTGGGACTTACCTGTATAGTACAGGATACGTTCGGAACATGTGGTTTTACCCGCATCAATGTGCGCAATGATACCAAAGTTCCGGTACAGTTCGAGTGGATACTCGCGTGCCATATCAGATGTTTCCTATTACCAGCGGTAGTGGCTGAATGCTTTGTTTGCATCGGCCATTTTGTGGGTGTCTTCGCGTTTCTTAACGGCTGTGCCGCGACCGTTGATCGCATCCATCAGCTCGCCAGCAAGGCGTTCTTCCATTGTGTTTTCGTTGCGCTTTTGAGCAGCAGCGATCAACCAACGAATAGCAAGCGCTTCACGGCGCTCTGGGCGTACTTCAACAGGAACCTGGTACGTAGCACCACCAACGCGGCGCGAACGCACTTCGAGGTTTGGTTTGATGTTGTCGAGGCACTCGTGGAACACTTCCACTGGTGATTTCTTCAGTTTATCTTCAACGCGGTCAAATGCGTTGTAAACAATCCGCTCAGCAACGGCTTTTTTGCCGTCGATCATCAGGTTGTTCATGAATTTTGTCAGAACCTTATCGCCGTATTTGGCGTCAGGTAGGACTTCGCGTTTTTCAGCGGCGTGACGACGTGACATGTGTCGGTCTCTCTCTCGTTTCGGGCAACGGCGGGGGATGTCCCCGCCCTACGGATGGTGGGTAGGGCGGACCAATATGGGTCCGCCGTTCCGCGATTACTTAGGACGCTTCGCACCGTATTTGGAGCGGCGCTGCTTACGATCTTTAACACCTTGGGTATCCAACACACCGCGCAGGATGTGGTAACGGACACCCGGAAGGTCTTTTACACGACCGCCACGGATCAGAACCACAGAGTGTTCCTGAAGGTTGTGGCTTTCACCTGGGATGTAAGAAATGACTTCGAAACCGTTGGTCAGGCGAACCTTGGCAACTTTCCGCATCGCGGAGTTCGGTTTCTTAGGTGTTGTAGTATAAACACGTGTACATACGCCGCGTTTCTGCGGGCATGATTCCAAGTGCTGCGACTTGGACTTAGTGACTTTTGGCTGGCGCGGTTTGCGGATCAGCTGCTGAATCGTTGGCATCGTTTGATGTTCCCATCTATTCACAAATTATGCACCCGAAGGCACGATTAAGGTCGGCAAACGCCAATCAGCTAAGACCAGCACAAAAAATCCGCAGTCAAACCCTTACCGGAGGTTTGGTGCGGCGGGCTACAGAGGAACAAGTCAGCATTAGACCGGTTCTTGACCACTTTTATCTTGATATCAGGTCAAAAGACGCAATGCCCCCTACCCGGATGAACGGGCGTATAGGCAGAGTCGGGAAAGGTGTCAACAGGGCGCCGGCATCGTAGGATTTCAGACGCCGTTCTGCGGGACGATATCGCATAACAGTCCGGATCACAGCGCCCGATATTGAATATCTGCACGCCGGTCGTGTTGATCGAGGCAAGCCATCCAGAAAAGGAGCTGCCATGTCTATCCGCCCTGCCCTGCTCATCATCGCAACTGCAACCACCGCCGCCTGCGGTGCGCAAACTGTCACGAACAAACCTGTTGTATCGGCCCCCACGCCAACGACCACAGTCATTAGACCCGCGTTCACGGCGTCAGATTTCAACGCGGCAGTCGCCGACGATAAATTCGGGTCCACCCTGCCCGAAACGTCGTCGACACGTGTGCCATATGGGACAGCCACCTACGACGGTCATGTGCGCAGCAGTGCCATCATTGAAGACCAAAGCGGATACGACGTGATTGGCGATCTCGAACTGGACGTCGATATCAATAGCCGCAGCAGTTTTGTGGGACGTAATCCCATCACTGGCACGATCACAGACGTCACCGTGATTGATCGCGAATCCAATGATCGTCTTATTCCTCTGTCCGGGACGCTTGATATCCGCGGGGACAGTGTATCCGGGGAAATCGAAGCCACCGCAGTTGGCGACCTAAGACGCGCCCGCACGGGCACCCGTGATGAAGTCGCCGAATGGTCGATTGAACTTGATGGGTCGTTCCGCGACGATTTCGCGACCGCAGACACAATCGCCGGTTCCGCGACAGGCGGCACATCCGGCGGATCGCGGGATGATTACAATGTGGACCTGACCGGCAATGGCCGTTTCGTTGGGGTCGAACGATGACAGGCGGGATTTCGCATGGTCAGCATTTCCCGACCTGTCCCGACCCGTTGATATTGAATATCATAAGCCCTGCAATCACTTTGCAGGGTGTCCGCTGCCGCCATTTCAAACATAGGATCCATTATCGATGACTTATAAATTTGCCTTACCGTTTTTCGCCATCGCCGGCCTTGCCGCCTGCGAGCTACCAAATGAAAACACGCTCAGCCGTTCTGATCTGACCGCGCTGAGCGCCGATGATGTTCGCGCAAGCAGGCTCGACTTCACCGCAGCGACGGACATCCCGACAGGGTCCGCTACATACGAAGGGCACGTCCGCAGCGATGCAATCGTGAACGGCGAAGACGATTACAGTATCCTTGGCCTTCTTGAGATGGGCGTAGATATTTCGGCAACGGCAGGACGCGAAGGCAGTGGTGGGATCGATGGCACGATTTCTCAGATTAACCTGTTCGACGATAATAACAACGGTTTCGAAGACCAAGAATTCGGTGGCGAATTGACGGTACGCGGCGACGCACGCGATGGCCGGATCGAAGCAACCGCTACAGGTGTCTTGGATGCTGTTCTGGACGATGTTTTGATGGAACAGACAAGCACGTGGTCACTTGATCTGCGCGGCGATTTTGTCACCGATTTTGACGACGGCGACACAATTGTCGGCGATGTTTCCGGTGGCACAACGGGGTCTGCATCCGATGACTATGACGTGACGCTGACAGGAACTGGTAAGTTCTTTGGCGAGCGCCAGTAAATTACTGAGGCTGGCTTGCCATTTGGCGGGCCAGCCGCCTTTTGACGCGTTGTTCGCGATACAACGTGAAAAGCCCCATCGCGACGACGATGCCTGCACCAAGGAATGTCAGCGCCTTTGGGATTTCCCCGAACACAAGAAATCCTAGGATCAACGCGACCAGAAGGCTCGTGTATCGGAACGGTGCAACAAAGCCGATTTCGCCGACGCGCATGGCGGCGACGGAAAAGACGTAGCCCCCAATGATGAAGACCGCCGCACCCGTTAAGAACCCAACATGTGGAACCGTGACGGGCACCCATGTTTCCGTCAGCAAACCGATCGCGGCCATCACAGTCACCCCGATCGCGGCCACAACAGCGGCAAGCGTCGAAGGCACGTCGCGCGACATGCGCCGCGCAGCCAGATCGCGGACCGTGACGATCAGAACGGCTGCGATGGCATAGATCGAAAAGACGCTGAAATCCGCCCCACCCGGCCTGACGATCAGAAGAACGCCCGCGAAGCCCACAATAATCGCAGTAATCCGACGCCATCCAAGCGGTTCTTGAAAGAACAACGCGGCCGCCAAACTGACGGTCAGCGGCAAGGCCTGCAGGATCGCGCTGACGTTCGCCAAAGGCATATTGAACAAAGCCTTAATGAACAAGAACGCGCCGCCCATCTCCGCTACGGTGCGGATCAAAACCAAGATCCAGTCCCGGCGGCTTAGGTCAAAACGCAGCTGGCCCATGGATTTACACAGCAGGATCAGCAGCGGCAGGACGATCACCCCGCGCAGGAAAATAGACTGCATCAGCGGCAAGTCAGTCGAAACTGATTTCATAAAGGCATCGTTCACGGTGAAGGCCGTCATGGACCCCATCATGAAAAGTGCGCCGCGCATGTTGTCTGTCAGAAATGCCATGGATCAGCCGTAGCAGCGTCCGTTTCACTGCGCCAGATTATTCAGCAGGCTGCAGGGCGACCGGTTCTTTGACGTCCGAAAAGCGGACCATGCGTTTGCTATCCTCGTCCCACAATTTCCACTTTACGCAGGCAATTGCTTCGCCCCAGCCCATACGGGTTGGCTGCAAGACATCGACCAATGCTTCGTGGCAGGCCTTCAATCGATAGGCCGGAATTTTCACGTACAGATGATGCAGGTCGTGGAAGGCAAAGTTGTAGGTGAGAAAGTGAAAGATCGGGCCAAAATCAAGCACGCTTGATCCTTTGAGCGATGCTTCTTCAAAATCAACGCCGCCTTCATGTTCCCAATAGGCGTCTTCGAAATTGTGGCCCGCATAGACCATGAACGTCCCGAAACAGCATGCAAACACGTTCGCGATCACGAAGAACAAGAACGCCGTTTCACCACCGACGAAGTAGATGACTGCCCACAGCCCACACATCAGGGCATTTTGGGTCACGACATCGGTCCAGCCCGTTTTCGTGACGTTCTTCGGAATGCGGTAGCGGATGAAAAAAATGAACACGGGGCCGATGAAATAGATCACTGGAGCAGACCGGTACGTCCGGTAATACAGTTTTCCCCAAAAACCGGCGGCCTGATATTCTGCCACGGTCCACGTCAGAACCTCATGCGCGTCGCGTTCATCAAGGTTGCCGATGTGGCGGTGGTGGAGGTTATGATTATGCCGCATCGCGAAAAATGGATGCGCCGTGAACGCGCCAAGGATAACACCAACAACCGTGTTAACCGCACGGTTGCTGAAATGCGCCGCGTGCCCACAGTCATGTTGGGCGCCAAAGAAGCGGATGCCGCCGCCCGTGAAGAGAATGATTGCAAGCGCCATGATCAGGAAATTGCCAAAATAGACAGTCCCAAGGGCGATTGAACCAAAATACATGATGGTTGTGATGATCAAATGGATGAGTGCAACACCGTCCTGCGGAGCGGCAAAAGGGTGTGCCATTTTTCGAATGGACATGTGTTTTCTTTCAAATCGGCGTGTCAAATTTTGCGATAATGTCGCGTGAGATTGACGCTAGGACACGTGCATTAACCAATCAAGTCGGGAGAACCTGACCAACTGGTTAAATTTTAGACTGTTGCGTGTGATACGCCGCCAAAGAGCCAGGTCGTCCAGATGCAGTGCAGCAAGCTGCGATCAAAGAAAAAGGCCCCCGCAGTGTCCTGCGGGGGCCTTTTCAATCATTTCGTCTGACAGGTCAGATTAATCGCGGCTATCCGGTGTTTCCTCGATGATTGTATCGAAGACATCACCACCGACAACATCATCAGCGACGTCCATTGCGGACGGTGCAGCCAATGCAGCGGCTTGTTCAGCTTCGTCACGACGCGCTTCGATCACTACGTTATCACGGTCTGTCGCGATCTTGCGGACGCGCTGGGTTGCCCCACCTGTACCCGCAGGGATCAGACGACCCACGATGACGTTCTCTTTGAGGCCGACCAGTTTGTCGCGCTTACCCTGAACAGAAGACTCTGTCAGAACCCGCGTTGTTTCCTGGAACGACGCCGCAGAGATGAACGAACGTGTCTGCAAGGACGCCTTGGTGATCCCCAAGAGGATCGGTTCGCCCGTTGCGACGCGGTCGCCACGCTTCAGCGCTTTGGCGTTGGCTTCATCGAATTCAGCCTTATCGACAGTTTCGCCCTTGAGCAGAACTGTGTCGCCGCTGTCTTGGATTTCCCATTTCTGGAGCATCTGACGTACGATGACTTCGATGTGCTTATCGTTGATCTTAACGCCCTGCAGACGGTAAACGTCCTGAACTTCGTCGATCATGTAGTCAGCCAAGGCTTCGACACCCATAACCGCAAGAATATCGTGCGGCGCAGGGTTACCGTCCATGATGTAATCGCCCTTCTGGACAAAGTCACCTTCCACAACTGGAATGTGCTTACCCTTCGGCACCATGTATTCGACCTTCACGTCTGCATCATCGGCTGATTCAATCGCGATGCGGCGCTTGTTCTTGTAGTCTTTCCCGAAGCGCACATAACCATCGATTTCGGCGATGATCGCGTGATCTTTCGGACGACGTGCTTCGAACAATTCCGCAACCCGTGGCAGACCACCGGTAATGTCCTTGGTCTTCGCACCTTCACGCGGAATACGCGCAAGAACGTCACCAGCAGAGATTTCCTGACCGTCTTCGACAGACAGAACCGCATCAACGGACATGCCGTAAGATACTGGGTTACCGTCGTCTTTCAGAGCAGGTTCACCGTCAGCACCGACAACAATGATCTTAGGTGCAAGTTCATTGCCTTTCGGAGCCGCACGCCAGTCTGTCACGATCTTCTGTGTCATACCTGTCGCGTCATCGGTTTCTTCACGCACTGCGATACCGTTAACGAGGTCAACGTGACGCGCAGTACCCGATTTCTCAGCGATGATTGGCAGTGTGAACGGATCCCATTCAAACAGCTTGTCGCCGCGCAGAATGTCCTGACCCTCTTTGACGAAGACCTTGGAACCGTAGCCAACCTTGTGCTTGGACAGTTCAGTACCTTCGCTGTCTTCAATCGACAGAACCATGTTCCGGCCCATAACGACCATCTCACCAGCTGTATTTTCCAGCAAGCTTGCATTGTCGAAACGGATTTTACCCGGCTGGGATGCCTCTTGGAAGGACTGCTGACCACCCTGAGCAACGCCGCCGATGTGGAATGTCCGCATCGTCAGCTGTGTACCAGGTTCACCAATGGACTGCGCCGCGATGATGCCGACGGCCTCACCGATGTTAACGCGTGTACCACGGGCAAGGTCACGACCGTAACACATGGCACAGACGCCGTCTTCGGCCTCACATGTCAGTGGTGAACGGATGCGCATTTTGGAAATGCCAGCCACGTCGATCAGGTCAGATGTACGTTCGTCGATGAGTTCACCGGCAGCAACGATTACCTCGTCAGTGCCCGGCTTGATCACGTCATCCGCAGACACACGGCCAAGGACGCGTTCTGCAAGCGATGCAATCACTTCACCGTCGTTAACCGCTGGTTCGGCTGTGATGGCCATTTCGGTCCCACAGTCGATTTCACGAACGATACAGTCTTGCGCCACGTCAACCAAACGACGTGTCAGGTAACCAGAGTTCGCAGTTTTCAAAGCCGTATCTGACAGACCCTTACGAGCACCGTGTGTCGAGTTAAAGTACTCGAGAACGGTCAGACCTTCTTTAAAGTTCGAGATGATTGGTGTCTCGATGATTTCGCCATTTGGCTTAGCCATCAAGCCGCGCATCCCGCCCAGCTGTTTCATCTGTGTAACCGAACCACGGGCACCGGAGTGGGCCATCATGTAAACCGAGTTTGGTTCACCTTCAGATCCATTTTCCATGATTGGCGTTGTACCAATCGTGTCCATCATCGCGTCAGTGACTTTGTCGTTGGCTTTTGACCAAGCATCGACAACTTTGTTGTACTTTTCACCCTGAGTGATCAGGCCGTCCATGTACTGCTGTTCGAAGTCTTTTACGAGGTCACGTGTTTCGCCAACCAGTTCCCATTTCGTGTCAGGCACAACCATGTCGTCCTTACCGAACGAAATACCAGCCTTAAACGCTTCGCGGAAACCCATCGTCATGATGTGGTCACAGAAGATCACGGATTCTTTCTGACCACAGTAGCGGTAGACCGTATCAATGATCTGCTGCACTTCTTTCTTCCGCAGAAGACGGTTCACGAGAGCAAATGGTGCTTTCGCGTTCAGTGGCAGCAAGGCACCAAGGCGCAGACGACCCGGAGTGGTTTCGAACCGCTCCATGACTTCGTTACCTTCGTTGTCGATCTGCGGCATACGTGCGTGGATTTTGGCGTGCAGGTGAACTTCACCAGCCGTCAACGCGTGCTCGACTTCTTCGATGTCAGAGAACGTCATGCCTTCACCGACCATGCCTTCACGCATGATTGTGGTGTAGTACAGGCCCAAGATCATATCCTGTGATGGCACGATGATCGGTGCACCGTTGGACGGTGACAGAACGTTGTTCGTGGACATCATCAGAACACGGGCTTCAAGCTGTGCTTCCAATGACAGTGGAACGTGAACCGCCATTTGGTCGCCGTCGAAGTCAGCGTTAAACGCAGAACAAACGAGCGGGTGCAGCTGGATCGCTTTACCTTCGATCAGAACCGGTTCGAACGCCTGAATACCAAGACGGTGCAATGTAGGCGCACGGTTCAGCATGACAGGGTGTTCGCGAATAACCTCGTCGAGGATATCCCACACTTCTGGACGCTCTTTTTCGACCAATTTCTTGGCTTGCTTCACTGTGGAAGACAGGCCTTTGGCTTCAAGACGCGAGTAGATGAACGGTTTGAACAGCTCGAGCGCCATCTTCTTGGGAAGACCGCACTGGTGCAGTTTCAATTCAGGACCAGTCACAATGACCGAACGGCCAGAGAAGTCGACGCGCTTACCCAAAAGGTTTTGACGGAAACGACCTTGCTTACCCTTCAGCATATCGCTGAGAGATTTCAATGGACGCTTGTTCGCACCTGTGATGACACGACCACGACGACCGTTGTCGAACAACGCATCAACAGATTCTTGCAACATCCGCTTTTCGTTACGAACGATGATGTCAGGTGCGCGCAATTCGATCAGACGCTTCAGACGGTTGTTCCGGTTGATCACACGACGGTAAAGGTCGTTGAGGTCGGACGTCGCGAAACGGCCACCATCCAGTGGCACGAGCGGGCGCAATTCTGGCGGGATCACTGGGATCACTGTCAGAACCATCCATTCCGGGCGGTTGCCGGATTCGATGAAGCTTTCAACGATCTTCAAACGCTTGATGATCTTCTTTGGCTTCAATTCACCAGTGGCTTCTTTCAGGTCAGCACGCAGTTGCTCTGCTTCGCCTTCAAGATCGATCTGAGACAGCATCTCGCGGATCGCTTCGGCACCGATGTTCGCTTGGAACGCGTCCATGCCGTAGACGTCTTGCGCATCGTTGAACTCCTCTTCGGTCATCAGCTGACCGTAAGTGAGGTCTGTGAGGCCCGGTTCGATCACAACGTAGTTTTCGAAGTACAGGATACGCTCAAGATCGCGCAGCGTCATGTCCAGCATCAGGCCGATCCGGGACGGAAGCGACTTGAGGAACCAGATGTGTGCGACTGGAGCAGCCAGTTCGATGTGGCCCATCCGCTCACGGCGGACTTTCTGAAGGGTAACTTCAACACCACATTTCTCGCAGACAACGCCACGATACTTCATGCGCTTATATTTACCGCACAGGCATTCGTAGTCTTTGATCGGGCCAAAGATACGGGCGCAGAACAGGCCGTCACGCTCAGGCTTGAACGTCCGGTAGTTGATGGTTTCTGGCTTTTTGATCTCACCAAAGGACCACGACAGGATCCGTTCAGGTGAGGCCAAAGAGACCTTGATTTCGTCAAACGTTTTCGCCGGTGTGAGCGGGTTAAACGGGTTGTTTGTCAGTTCCTGGTTCATCAGGTGTCCTTTCCAGGCTCTAGGCAAGAGAACGTGACGTGTAATCCCGTGCCAAAATAAGCGTATGTATGAGCGAAGCGACTGATATCGGAGCGTGTCGTGCAAATTGCGGAAGCTATCTCAAATCCATCCCATTCCGAGGGCTCATGAATCACAAGACGACCTGCAACGCTTTCTTGATGATCAACGACGAGGGCTACCTCCATCGAGTTCGAGCTGACGACAGTACCAGCAAAGAAACATATTGTTCCAAAAGCTAGAACTGCCGCCGCACCCAAAATCACCTTGAGAGCGCGCTTTGGCACTTACTCTTCATCCTCCGCATCCAGGAGTTCCATGTTAAGGCCGAGGCCCCGGACTTCTTTCACGAGCACGTTGAACGACTCTGGCACGCCGGCTTCGAAGTTATCTTCGCCTTTGACGATGCTTTCGTAGACCTTCGTCCGGCCTGCAACGTCATCCGACTTCACTGTCAGCATCTCTTGCAGCGTGTAAGCCGCGCCATATGCTTCGAGCGCCCAGACTTCCATTTCCCCGAAACGCTGACCACCGAACTGGGCTTTACCACCCAGCGGCTGTTGCGTGACCAAGGAGTATGGCCCTGTGGAACGTGCGTGGATCTTGTCGTCGACCAAGTGGTGCAGTTTCAGCAGGTATTTCACACCAACTGTGACCTTACGGCTAAACTGCTCACCTGTGCGGCCATCGAACAGAACTGACTGACCTGATGTGCTGAAACCAGCACGTGTCAGGGCGTCGTTGACGTCTGCTTCTTTGGCACCATCGAAGACGGGTGTCGCGATTGGCACACCACGGCGAACGTTGCCCGCGATTTCAAGCAGATCGTCTTGCTCAAGATCAGCGATGCCTTCGGCGTAAACGTCGTCACCGTAAACGATCTTCATCGCGTCGCGCACTGGGGTCATATCGCCAGAGCGGCGGTATTCGTCCAAAGCTTCGTCCACTTGGATACCCAAGCCACGTGCAGCCCAACCCATGTGTGTTTCAAGGATCTGACCAACGTTCATACGCGAAGGCACACCCAGTGGGTTCAGACAGAAGTCGACAGGTGTCCCATCCGCGAGGAATGGCATGTCTTCCATGGGTACAACCTTGGAAATAACACCTTTGTTGCCGTGACGGCCGGCCATTTTATCGCCCGGCTGCAGCTTACGCTTCACCGCAACGAAGACTTTGACCATCTTCATCACGCCCGGCGGCAGGTCATCCCCACGACGGACTTTTTCGACTTTATCTTCAAAACGGGCATCCATCATGCGCTTTTGCGCTTCGTATTGCTCGTTCAGGGCTTCCACGACTTGTGCGTCAGCTTCGTCTTCCAACGCAAACTGCCACCATGCACCACGACCAAATTCAGCCATCGCTTCTTCAGTCACAGGAGAGTTCGATTTGAACCCTTTTGGACCTTTAACAGCTGTTTTGCCGATGATCATGTCGTGCAGGCGCGCGTAGATGTTCCTGTCAAGGATGACCAGCTCATCGTCACGGTCGCGTGCAAGGCGTTCAACTTCTTCACGCTCGATCTGCAAGGCACGTTCGTCTTTTTCGATACCGTGGCGGTTAAAGACGCGCACTTCAACGATTGTCCCGAAGTCACCCGGCGGCAGACGCAAGGACGTGTCACGCACGTCAGATGCTTTCTCACCAAAGATGGCGCGCAGAAGCTTTTCTTCCGGTGTCATCGGGCTTTCGCCTTTTGGTGTGATCTTACCAACCAGAATGTCTGCAGGCCCAACTTCCGCACCGATATAAACGATACCGGCCTCATCAAGGTTACGCAGTGCTTCTTCACCAACGTTTGGAATATCACGGGTGATTTCCTCAGGCCCAAGCTTTGTATCACGGGCGGCGACTTCGAATTCTTCGATGTGGATCGAAGTGAAGACGTCGTCACGTGTCACACGCTCGGAAATCAGGATGGAGTCTTCGTAGTTGTAGCCGTTCCAAGGCATAAACGCGACGACCACGTTCTTACCCAGAGCCAATTCACCCATGTCAGTGGATGGACCGTCAGCAACAACCTGACCCTTCGTGACCTTATCGCCCACCTTCACCAGCGGACGCTGGTTGATGCAGGTGTTTTGGTTAGAACGCTGGAATTTGCGCATGCGGTAGATGTCTACGCCTGCGTCACCCAGACCGAGGTCTTCAGTCGCGCGGATAACGATACGCTGCGCATCAACCTGGTCGATGATACCCGCACGTTTCGCCATGATCGCCGCACCGGAATCCCGTGCCACAACTTCTTCGATACCCGTACCAACAAGTGGTGCCTCTGCCTGAAGCAGTGGAACCGCCTGACGTTGCATGTTGGATCCCATCAGGGCCCGGTTCGCATCGTCGTTTTCAAGGAATGGGATCAAGGAAGCCGCAACGGACACCAACTGCTTCGGTGATACGTCGATCAGGTCAACATTTTCACGTGGGGACAGTGTGTAGTCACCGTTTTTCCGTGTGGATACGAGTTCGTTGATGATCTCGCCTTCTTCGGAAAGACCCGCGTTGGCCTGTGCCACTGTGTGACGCATTTCTTCGGTCGCGGACATGTAGGACACTTCGTCTGTGACCTTGCCGTCGATGACCTTGCGGTATGGTGTTTCGATAAAGCCGTATTTGTTCACACGCGCGAATGTCGCGAGTGAGTTGATCAGACCAATGTTTGGCCCTTCCGGCGTTTCAATCGGACACATACGACCGTAGTGCGTGGCGTGAACGTCACGTACCTCAAAACCTGCACGTTCACGTGTCAAACCACCTGGCCCAAGCGCAGACAGACGACGCTTGTGCGTGACTTCCGACAGTGGGTTTGTTTGGTCCATGAACTGGGACAGCTGGGAAGAGCCGAAGAATTCACGCACAGCTGCAGCAGCAGGTTTCGCGTTGATCAGGTCTTGCGGCATGACTGTGTCGATTTCGACGGAAGACATACGTTCCTTGATCGCGCGCTCCATACGAAGCAGGCCAACACGGTACTGGTTTTCCATCAATTCGCCGACAGAGCGGACACGACGGTTGCCGAGGTGGTCGATGTCGTCCACGTCGCCTTTGCCGTCACGCAGTTCAACAAGCGCTTTGATACAAGCAACAATGTCGTCCTTGCGCAGCGTGCGCATTGTGTCTTCTGCGTCCAGATCGAGACGCATGTTCATTTTCACACGACCAACAGCTGACAGGTCATAGCGTTCGGAATCGAAGAACAACGTGTCAAACAGCGCGGATGCTGCATCGACGGTCGGTGGTTCACCCGGACGCATGACGCGGTAGATGTCCATGAGCGCGGTTTCGCGGTTCATGTTCTTGTCGCCTGCCATTGTGTTGCGCATGTACGCGCCAACGTTGACGTTATCGATGTCGAGGATCGGCAAGGATGTGATCCCTGCATCGACGAGGTCTTTCAATGTACCGCCGATGACGTCGCCGTCTTTATCGACTTCAACGGTCAGTTCGTCACCTGCTTCAACGTAGATCGCACCAGTTTCTTCGTTGATGATGTCGCGGGCTACAAATTTGCCAACGATGCTGTTGAACGGGACCAACAGATCGGTAACTTTGCCTTCGTCGATCAGCTTTTTCACGGAACGAGGAGTAACCTTTTCGCCCGCTTTTGCGATGACTTCGCCAGTTGCAGCATCGACCAGATCTTCTGCAGGACGGGTGCCGCGCACGCGCTCTGGGAAGAACTTCGTGGACCAAGCCTGGCCCTTTTTGTCGAGGTTGTAATCGACGGTGTTATAGTACGCGTCCATGATGCCTTCTTGGTCGTAACCAAGCGCATAGAGCAGCGTTGTGACAGGCAATTTACGACGACGGTCGATTCGGCAGAACACGAGGTCCTTCGCGTCGAATTCAAAGTCGAGCCATGAACCACGGTAAGGAATGATCCGGCATGCGAACAACAGCTTACCAGAAGAATGGGTTTTACCCTTGTCGTGGTCAAAGAACACGCCCGGTGAACGGTGCATCTGGGAAACGATCACACGCTCTGTGCCGTTGACAACGAAGGTGCCATTTGGCGTCATCAAAGGCATGTCGCCCATGAATACGTCTTGTTCTTTGATGTCTTTCACAGACTTCGCGCCTGTGTCTTCGTCCACATCAAATACGATCAGGCGCAGTGTCACCTTCAGCGGCGCTGAATAGGTCATGTCGCGCTGCTGACATTCTTCAACGTCGTACTTTGGCTTTTCCAGTTCGTACTTTACGAACTCGAGAACTGCAGTTTCGTTGAAATCCTTGATCGGGAAAACCGACTGGAAAACACCCTTGATGCCTTCGCCGTCAAGCGGCGTGTCGCTGTCGCCGGAACGCAGGAACAGGTCGTAGGAAGATTTCTGAACCTCGATGAGGTTCGGCATTTCAAGAACTTCGCGAATTTTGCCGTAATACTTACGGAGACGTTTCTGACCGAGGAAACTTTGCGCCATGTGTCTGGACACCTTTCAAATTCTCAACGGGGCACATGCAGTTGGGCGACAGCATGGGCAACCATACGAGACAGCAGTGAAACATGGTCCATTCTCGCCGCACGACCCACTGCGCAGCACTCGACCATATCTCTGCCTTGGAAAACCCTTACAAAAAGGGCTTTCCAAGCCAGACGCCGCACAATAGTTTGCCTTCCCCTGCTGTGATTTAATCAATCAGAGGGTGTTTCGAAGGCTCCATATTGCAAGACAGAAAAAGCGGCTTCGAATCAATCGAACCCGCATAGACCGCCCAGATATGATGTGAGAGGAAAGAACACAAGACCAAATAGGGCATTCTTGTGCCCTGTCGTTGTCGCACTAGCATGTTGGAAACCGTGGCCCGCGTCAAGTTCCCCGTCACGGTGCGCGAGATCAAACCCACAAAATCGCACATCAAAGCACCGCCGGCCGGCCCAATCCGAACCGGGCGGCGGTTGTATTATTTACATGCCCATCGCGACAGCAAAGCCCGAGAAACCGGTGCTGCCCAGATCGGACAAAAGCGTCGCCTCGGCTGTCGTCAGGTCGATCGCATAGAGACCGGACGTGTCGGCCCCGTCCATCTGCAAGATCGCATAGCCCATATCGACACCCTCTTCTGGCGATACGATGTCAAAACCACCTGCGGTCACAAGATCAGCGACCTCGCCGTCAACCATGACCGTGCCTACAGTTTCCAATGTGCCCGCGTTGTTCGCGAGGCTGACCAATGCGTTTGTGCGGGCGTCGAGCGCGTACTGGAACGTGCTTTCGGCAGTCATGCCAGCAATCGCGTTTGTGTAGGCGGTCGCATAGATCAGCGGTTCTGCGCCCTCGTTCGCGTCACCTTCGGCGTAGGCCGTGTCGGTGAAGCGCAGTACGGAATTGGCACGTTCATCATCGTCGCCGAACCCTTCAGGAAAATAAACAAGGTTCGCACCATCGTCACCAACCATCCGCACCGCATCAATCGCGTTGTTAAAGTCCATCGCAACGGCGGCACCAGTGACCATCGCATCATCGGCAAAGTTTGCGCCCAGATCAGTCAGCGCACCCGACATCTTGTCAATTGTGAAAACCATGCCATCGCGTGAGAACCCGACCAGATCACCGGTCACAGGACGATACGCAATTGCATCAAGACGTGCAGACAGGTCGTAAGTCATGGCGGCGGCCGGATCAGCGATGCTGTCCATTGTCACCAGCGTCATCCCATCGTTGGCAAGCGCGTAGCCTGACAAAGCGGCGTGACCATCAGCAATGGCTGTGCCTGCTGAAAGCATGGAGATCGTAGCAAGTGCTGTCGTACGCATAAACATCGTAAAGTTCCTTGAGTTAGGTCACCGGAAGCGTCCGGATTGCTGAAGACACGTAAAATGCCGCCCCCAAGTTTCAGTCAACAGTGATTTTTTGCGTTTTCAGTTGTTAGCGCCCCCGCCGACACCCCACACCCTGCGAAAACGAAAAACCCGACACGCATTGCTGCGTGCCGGGCTTCTTTCGATCAGTTGAAAATGGCTTAGGCCAGTTCAACCTCTGCGCCAGCTGCTTCCAGCTTCGCTTTGATCTCTTCAGCTTCCGCTTTCGGAGCGCCTTCTTTGATTTTGCCGCCAGCTTCGACGAGGTCTTTAGCTTCTTTCAGGCCAAGACCTGTGATGCCGCGAACTTCTTTGATGACGTTGATTTTGGACGCGCCAGCGTTCTTGAGAACGACGTCAAAGTCAGTTTTCTCTTCTGCTGCTGCGCCGCCAGCGTCGCCGCCGCCAGCCATCATCACTGCGCCACCGGCAGCTGGTTCGATGCCATACTCGTCTTTGAGGATGGTTTTCAGTTCTTGTGCTTCGAGAAGGGTCAGACCAACGATCTCTTCAGCAAGTTTCTTCAGATCAGCCATTTGCTTTTCCATTTCTAAATAGTGTGTTCCAACGTCAGGGCAGATGCCCCTAAGTCAATCCAAGTTGCTTTATGCAGCTTTCTCTTCAATGGTTGAGAGAATGCTTGCGATGTTCGAAGCAGGCGCGCCAATGGCCCCAGCGATGTTGCTTGCAGGTGCACCGATGCAACCAACGATAGAAGCAATAAGCTCCTCGCGGGATGGCATCGCGGCAACGGCTTTCACACCAGCTACGTCCAGAGCAGTCTCACCCATAGCACCGCCAAGAATAACGAGCTTGTCGTTTTCTTTAGCGTAGCCATCCATGACCTTCGCCGCAGCGACAGGGTCTTCGGAATAGGCGAGAACAGTCATGCCTGTCAGGTAATCAGCGATGCTTGCGCAAGGCTTACCTTCCAAGGCGATTTTGGCGAGCTTGTTCTTGGCAACGCGTACGGACCCTTCTGCGTCACGCATTTTTGCGCGCAGGTCCTGCATTTCGGCAACTGTCATGCCTTCGTAGTGGGCAACCACTACGACGCCAGAGCTTTCAAAGACTTGGCCGAGCTCTTCGACCAGCTGTTCTTTTTGTGCTCTATCCACAGTTTCACTCCAAGTTTGGAGGGTATCCCCTCCGGCTCAATTTTGCTGGGAAGCGATGCTGCCCAACAGTCTAAGTCCATTTTTACGGGGGAGCGCCATCAGGACCGAGGAGAGCCTCGAAAATTCTGGTCTATCCCGTCTCAGGCAGGAATTAATGACATTGCTGCCAACCCACCGTCTCGGACGAATAAAGGCCCGAACGAATCAAACCGTCAGGCCTTGGTGGTGCTTTAAAGGGAGATGATGGTTTTGCCAAGGGTAGCGGGGTAGAAAACCCGCCTACCCCAGTTTGCGATGCGGCATGCCTGTCAGTCAAATTTGCACAACGGGGTGATCGAAAACCCGACAACCTGTTCGCTGAGCAAATTGAAATCCAGCGCGCTGACACATCCATCGTCCGTTTCGGCAGTTCCGCTTAACGTCGCGCGACTGTTGTTGATCTCAAAACTCGTGATCTTGACGGTTGTGTATGGCTTGGTCTGCACAAACATGTCTTCCAGTCTCTCGACCGGGACCTCTTTTGCGAACTCGGGGTGCATCAATGCTAGCGCGTCATCATAGGCCTCTGTCGACACCGCAATGGTGAATTCACGGACCGTTTCGCGCGCGCCGGCGCTGACCCTTGACAGCACGATGCAAAGCAAGACACCGATCACGGCGGCAATTCCAATCGCCATAAGTAGAATACGTTTCATCGAAAACCCTTATTCAAATCGTTCTGACCAGCGACGTAGCGGCCACGATATACTGAAACATGCGACACGAAACGGCCCACAACCACTATGGGGCCGTTTCGATTGATTGGATCAAAAGATGAAATCATCCACGCTGATGTCAGCAGCAAGGTCTTGGGTTTTGATCAGCAGCGTTTCGCCTTCGAAGCTAACGGTCACGCGGCCCGACTTTTTGGTGTGCGCATCAAAGATCAGATCCGCGCCATAGCTGACACCCCAAGCCGTGATGTCGATCTGGTCAATGCCAATCTCAAAATCGCTGATCGTGTCGCGGTCGCCATCCGAGACGAGCACAAACGTATCCGCACCACCACGACCATGCATGTTGTCGCGCCCTGCACCGTCGATGAGCGTGTCAGCCTGATCCGCACCAAACAAGCGGTCATCGCCTTCGTGACCATCAAGCGTTTGCACAACACCGTCCTGTCCCTGAATACGGTCGTCGCCGCGGCCGCCGATCACCTGCTCGATACTGTTGAACACCATATCACCGGACCTGTCAAAAAACTGCCCGCCACCAGATGCGAGCGAAATCTTGAGCGCGTAGCCTTTGCTCAATCCTGAGAAATCAACAAGATCGACACCTTCGCCACCGTAATACTGCTCGAACGCGCCTTTTCCGCCTTTGAACGTGTCGTTTCCCTCGTTGCCGTGCATTGAGTCAGACCCGCCGTTGCCGTCGATATAATCATCACCAAGACCGCCCTCGATGTAGTCATCACCGCCGCGCCCGTCGATCACATCATCACCCCCAAGCGCATAGATCACGTTATCCACGGCCGTGCCCGCAAGAACGTCATCGCCAAGCGTCCCAAATTCGCCGCGTGAATCATAGCCGGCGTCATCCGGCATCCAGTCGATCCCGTCCGCGTCACCTGCCACCCAGCCCGTGCCATCGAACCAGTAATAGACCGCGAAATCAGCGTCTTCGCTCTCGTACGCGGGTTCGTCGTAGTAATAAGTTTCGTCGTAATAGGTTTCGACAACAACCGTCGAGCTTTGCGCAAATCCCGAGAACAGATAATCGACCTTGATCCCATCGTTACCATATGCGCCGGTCACGACCTCGACGTAAGCGGAAAGGTTTTCGAAAATGTAGTCGATGGATGAGGCGTCTTCAGCGATCGGATAATATCCAAAGGCTTGGCTGGTATCGTAGATTTCACGGTAGAATTCACCGACCACTCCAGCGACCTGCCAATTTTCAAGCGCTACATCATTGGGTTCGGTTTCGCCTTTCCCGAAAAGGACCCGCAATTCACTTAGGTCCCAAGCCACGCCGTCGATTGTTTTACCAAACAGATCTGTCCCGAGACTATCCCCCGTGGTCGAAACATCCCCGAGAAATGCATCATCGCTCAGCGCGTCCTGAATGCCATCGCCGTTAAAATCACCTACAAACATATTGTTCCCTTTTTAAGATTCGAGCACCGATACGCGGGACACCCCATTGATGCAGAGCTGTTTTGCGCAAAAAACGCGATGTATTCGCTATTGCTGTAAACGCGAACCAATCCCATCGGCAGGCACCTGACGTGCTACTTGGTCATGGCCCATCGAGATAGCGGACCGGCTACGCTTTCGCGCAACCGTTCCGCGACATTGTCTAGAAAATGAAATCATCCACGCTGATGTCAGCAGCAAGATCTTGGGTTTTTATCAGCAACGTTTCGTCTTCAAAGGTGACCTTCACGCGGCCCAACTTTTTGGCGTGAACGTCAAACGACAGATCAGCCACATCGCTGACACCCCAAGCCGTGATGTCGATCTGGTCAACGCCAATCTCGAAGTCGCTGATTGTGTCGCGATCCGCATCCGCGACAAGTACGAAGGTATCCGCGCCACCACGGCCATGCATGTTATCCCGCCCCACCCCGTCGATTAGCGTGTCCCCTTGGTCTGCACCGAACAGCCGGTCATCGCCGTCGAAACCGTCAAGCATCACGGCAGTGCCATCTTTCGCTTGGATACGGTCTTCGCTCTGCGTTCCGATTACTTGCTCAATACTATTGAAGCTGTAATCGTTATTTTGGGCGTTTTTGCCGTAAATGTCACCGCCGCCCGAACCGAGCGTGACCTTCACCCCACGCTGCGGATTGAAATCCGAGAAATCGACAAGATCGACCCCATCACCACCTCTGAAAGCGTTGTTACCATCACCCGGAATAAACACATCGTTGCCGTTACCACCGACCATCCAGTTTCCGCCTTTGCCGCCAACCAGAGTGTCGTCACCATCACCACCATAAAGCGCATCATTGTCGCCGCTTCCCGCGTACAGCACGTCGTCGCCGCCACCGCCATAAATCCGGTCGCTACCGCCCCGTCCGTCGATCACGTCATTGTAGAAATAGCCTTCGATCAAATTGTTCGCTGCTGTTCCATTCGGTGCATTCGGGTTTTCCTCGCCTACAAAGGAAAATTTTTCTTCGGTGAACACAAAGTCACTAATCCACTCGGACGGAAAATCCTCGTAATAGACGATGTTGCTATATGAAAGATCGTAGTAAAAATCATCGTCACTGTCGTAGTAAAATTCCGAGTCATCATAAACCTCTAGATCGGCGCGAAAAACATGCTTTAGGGAAAACTCAACAGAGCCGTCCGCAGTTGTCGCCACGTCTGTATCAAATTCGAGGTATTCATCCCAGCGATACAGATCGTTCCCGCTGAAATCACCGCCAAATGAAAAGCTTGGGTCAGATGCACCGCTATCCCAACTAATCTCGTCGTAATACGCGTAGGACGCCGCGGTCGTCACGAAAGTCATTTGACTGAACGGAACCTCAACGAGATCAATCGATCCATCGCCATAGAAAATGCGGTACTCGAAGACATCGAGCCTGTCTGCATCGTCGTCTTCAAACCCAAAGATGCGACGCATCAGGTCCTGTTTGTCATCAAGGTCGGCCCAAGTGGCCTGTTCGGATTTAATGACGTCATCAATCCCGTCGCCGTTAAAATCAGCAATTAACATAGTCGCTCTCCCCCAAGAGAAATAATTAAAGCCGACAAATCTATTGGCTGGTCTTAATAATTGGGGCGACGTTAACAATCATGAGGTGAGACCTACAAGCGGAAATCGCCATACTTCCGCCACATTTGCGACCGGCATTCCGTTGTTTCCATTGCAAAAACACCCCCCCACAAACGCAAACGGCAGGCCCGAAGGCCTGCCGCATGTCACTTCAATAAGAAGTGTTAAGTCTTAGTTGCCAGTCGCGTTTGCGATGGACAATGTAACGCCTGGGCCCATTGTGGAAGAAACAGCGATCTTCTTCATGTATGTGCCTTTTGCGCCAGTTGGGCGTGCTTTCTGAACCGCATCAACAAATGCCAGAACGTTCTGTTCCAGCTGTTCGTTGGTGAAGGATGCTTTGCCGATACCAGCGTGAACAACGCCAGCTTTTTCCGCTTTGAACTGCACTTCGCCGCCTTTTGCAGCTTCAACAGCTGCTTTGACGTCCATAGTCACAGTACCAACGCGTGGGTTTGGCATCAGGTTACGTGGACCCAGAACTTTACCCAGACGACCAACAACACCCATCATGTCAGGTGTCGCGATGCAGCGATCAAATTCGATTGTGCCGCCCTGAACAGTTTCCATAAGGTCTTCTGCACCAACGATGTCTGCGCCAGCTGCTTTTGCTTCTTCAGCTTTCTCACCACGTGCGAACACAGCAACACGTACTGTTTTGCCTGTACCGTTTGGCAGTGCCACAGTCCCGCGAACCATTTGGTCTGCGTGACGTGGGTCAACGCCCAACTGGAGAGAGATTTCGATAGTTTCGTCGAACTTCGCTTTCGCGTTGTCCTTCATCAAAGCAACTGCTTCGGAAACGGTGACGTCTGCTTTGCCTTCGAAGGCTGCGCGAGCTGCAGTTGTACGCTTACCAAATTTAGCCATTACTTCACCTCGATGCCCATAGAGCGAGCAGAACCCGCGATGATCAGCATTGCGCCTTCGATGGAAGTCGCGTTCAAATCTTTCATCTTGGCTTCAGCGATCTCACGAACCTGCTTACCAGTGATGGAACCTGCAACTGTACGGCCAGGCGCTGTTGAGCCGGACTTCAGTTTCGCAGCTTTCTTGATGTAGTAGGACGCAGGTGGCGTCTTGATTTCCATCGAGAAGGATTTGTCCGCGTAATATGTGATCACGGTTGGGCACGGCGCGCCGTTTTCCATTTCCTGCGTTTTCGCGTTAAACGCTTTACAGAATTCCATGATGTTGATGCCGCGCTGACCCAATGCTGGGCCTACGGGTGGGGATGGGTTTGCTGCGCCCGCTGGGACTTGCAGCTTAAGTGTCCCTACTACTTTCTTGGCCATGTGGCCTCTCCTTTTCCAACGCCCGACAATCGCGATCATCCGGCTTTACGTTGTGTGGTTCGGCTGGTCACGCGCGCGCGCCAAGACCTCCCACAGCGATGCCACCCCATGTAGAGGCAACAGGTCGTGCGTTTAGATCGCGCCTAAGCGTTATGCAAGAGGTAATTCGTCTGCCTTCCCCATTCCCGTTCACGGCAAGGTGATCCGAGAATTTACACACCATCCGACCAATTTGAGCGCCCGCTGCGTTTAATACCGTAAGCAGTGTAACGATGCCCCCGATCAAGGACGTTCAGATGAGATACACCAAAGCGCAAATCAGATACCATTGGGCGTCTGTTTTGCTCACCTTGATCATGGCCGCGACAGGCATGGCATACCGGTTGGAATTGGCGGACGATGGCGCAATGTTAATCCATCAACTGACGGGCCAAGTTTTGATTGTTCTGCTGGTTGTGCGGATCATCAGCCGGATTGCAAAGCGCCCCGCATCGCCCCCGCATCGCAGCGTTGCAACGCTGGCAGCTAGCGCCATGCATATCGCACTATATCTTACCCTGATTGCTTTCGTCTTTACCGGCTACATCGGCGCGTCTGCCGAGCTGGACAATGCGCTGATCGCCCCTGCCAGCCTGAGCTTTGCAAGGTCTGATACCGGTGAGTGGCTGCTTGAAATTCATTACCTCTTGAAATGGGTGCTTCTTGTTTTGGTCGGCGGTCATGTCGCCGCGGCGCTGAAGCACCATTTCTGGAACCGCGATTCCACCCTCACTGATATGTCACTTAAAGCCAGATAAGGATTTCCCCATGCACCAGCTGACCCGACGCCATGTGATCGCAACATTAACCAGCAGCACCGTTTTGCTGTGTCCGGCGATCTTGAATGCGCAAACGACGACACTCGAATTGGATGATTGGGCTGACATCCCGGACGACACCCCGATCGGACAAAGCCAAACAATCAGCGTCGACGCGGGCACCAGCGAGATCGAGATTAGCGCATTGAAACCCGGCGAAGTTGCCGTGATCGCCCGCCCCACAACGGACGAAAAGTATACGGCAACCGGCATGATCCAGTATATCGCCGTGCACCACCGCACCGAGGATCAGATCACAGCCGCAGACGATCGTGACGGCACAATTCAGGACCCTGCATATTTCGTGGTGAACCTATTGTGCACCCACAAAGGCAAAGCCATAGGGATCACTGGCAATCCAGAGGCGCCATTTGCCTGCACAGATCGCGGCAGCCGCCACAGTTCGGTTTACAATGTATCGGGGTTTGGGGTGTCTGGCGCATCCGAAGATGAATACCTGTCTATCCCCGACTATACGCTGAGCGTCGGAGATAGCGTTGTTCTTACACTGACCTAACGGGTCAGGCGGCCGCAGGGATTAACCCTGCTTCACAACCTGCGTGTACTCCAGTTCGACTGGGGTCGCGCGACCAAAGATAGACACAGTCACCTTCAGGCGCTGGTTCTCTTCGTCCACTTCTTCCACCATGCCGTCGAAATCTTCGAACGGACCGTCGGACACTTTAACTTTCTCACCAATTTCAAAGCTGATGAGCGTACGTGGCGCTTCTTGACCTTCTTCAACACGACCAAGGATCGCTTTGACCTCTGCGTCACGCATCGGCATCGGGCGACCTTGCGGGCCCAAGAAACCTGTGACGCGGTTGATAGAGTTGATCAGGTGGTAGCCTTCGTCGGACATGTCCATGCGGACCAGAACGTAACCCGGCATAAAACGACGTTCGGCTGTCACTTTTTTATTGCGGCGGACTTCGATCACCTCTTCGGTCGGAACCAGCACTTCTTCGATCTGATCATCCAGACCCTGCTCTTCCGCTTTTTGGCGAATGGTCTCTGCGATCTTTTTCTCAAAGTTCGAGAGGACGCTTACAGAATACCAACGTTTGGCCATATCAAAGAGCACCTTTGCCGATTGCGGACTGCGCCGCAAAGTTCCAATTATCACAGACAGTTATATCATCTGCGCGGGGCAATAAAAAGCGGCGCGCAACTTGATTCGCCGCACGCCTTCCCCGAAAGTTGAGGCGTCGTACCGTTCTGAACCAATGTTTTCAAGGGGGTGGGGGCAGATTTCCGCACCGGTCGCTGTGGTTCGCCCACCGCGAAAACGGCGCAAAAGTGCAGCGTCGGATGCTTCCGGCGGGCGTTGATGAGGACAAATGTAGATAAAGTGGTTTAGCCGCCGAAGTAGTTCAGCACACCCTGCAGACCTGTGCGGATCAGAAGATCAACTAGAAAAAAGAAGATCGCGGTCAATGTGGCCATGATGAAGACCATGATTGTGGTCATCACAACTTCCCGACGGGTCGGCCAGACAACCTTTGCAACTTCTGCGCGGGTTTCGTTAATGAATCTGACTGGGTTAGCCATAGGTCGCGGTCCTTTACATCTGTAGATCGTCACATACGCAGTCTTTACTGGGTTTTCAAGCGGTAGGATGCAGGCCCGCAGTTTGCGCGTCAGGCCTGCAAAAACGTCACATCCGCCATGGCCGCAATCATCGCACATTGATCGGCATAGAACGCGCGCGACGCCGCATGTGTCGTCGCATCGTATAGATCGTAGGGCGGGTTATCGGCTGTGATGGGCAGGGCATCGGCGGCGATCCGTTTGAAATCCGGACCTGTGAACCGTTTCGCCAACAGAATCGCATCAACAGCCTGTTCGGAAAGCCGCGGATGGATCCGTTCGGACGGCGGCACAACATCGCGCGTGCCGACCATTGCCTCGCAAATCTGCGGGAACACGTCGGCGTAATCTTCTTGCCGCCAAACCGTCAGCGCACCTACGCCTGCTGTCGCCCGCAGCCTGCCAATGTAATCGGCCCAATCGACCACGGTGAACGGGTTCTTTTCGCGATACTTTTCCGGCTCAACGACGCGGTTGCCGTTCAGAATCTGACTATAGGCGGACCCCAAGTAGTCGGTGGGATTTCTGATACCTAGACACAGATCAATGGCCGGACCGCCGGCTTCTGCGATGATACGGGCAAACCGACTGACCCGGTCTGGGGCCGTGAAATAGAGGGGGGTCGGGATTCGCCCCCAGCCCCGCTGGAGTTTTCCGGCAAAGGTTTCTTCGGACAACACAAGCCTGTCGGCACCATCCGCCAATTCCGCGAGCGCATCGTGCGGCGACAATGTCGAAACTTCCGCGCTATCCGGATCGAAAGGAAACCCAAACCGTTCCGGCAAACTGGCCCCCGGTTGGCGCAATGTTTGTGGCCCTGCAAATGCCACGCCATCAATCGGTAAAGCCGCCATGATCGCGTGCTGCAAATGGGTGCTTGCGGTTTTATGCGCCCCAAGGTGCAACACAATTGTGCTGGGTAAAGCCTGCGATGTCATGAGATTGGCGGCCCCTCTGTCACACGGGAAGGATCAGAGGTCTGGCAGGGGTACACAGACTCGAACTGTGGACCTACGGTTTTGGAGACCGGCGCTCTACCAACTGAGCTACACCCCTACGCTGACCGACTGTCGATCTACCCCCATGCCAATTCTTTTTCAAGCCCCGCCTTGTCATTGTCCAAGAAAAAAGCGCATCAAAGAAAAACCGATCCAGACAGAGCCTTCAGATGTCCCCGTTTCGCCGCCGCTTGGAAAATTCTGCCTTTCTTGCCCGCTTTATCGCGACGCTTGTGGGATGGTACTTGCGGCTGTGCATTCTGACGTCAAAGTGGGAAACATCGGGACTGGATGCGCTGAGACGCGATCTGGAACAGGGGCCGGTTCTTTGCGCATTATGGCACGGACGATTGATGATGATCGCGCCACATTGGCCGCGGACCGCAGGATCGTTGTCTTGCTTACATGATACCGCGCCTATTGGACGGGCAGCGGGTGCTTTGCAGGCCTATTTCGGTCTTCAGCCGATAGAGATGTCCGCGAAACGGTCTAACGTGGCGCAATCCCGCATTGTGATGAAGCGGGCGAAGGAAGGCATAAGTATCGGAATTACAGCCGACGGACCAACCGGTCCGGGGTTTGCCGTGAAAGATGCCCCGTTGGAATGGGCGCGGATCATGCAGCGCCCGATTTACGGCTACGCCTTTTCGACGAAACGTCATCGTATCCTGAAAACGTGGGACAGTATGATGGTGCCATTGCCGTTTACGCGGGGCGCGATTGTGTTTGATCGGCTTGATGTCGCGATTCCGCGCAAGGCCAGCGATGTAGAAGTCGAAGCAGGCCGCGCTGTCATGACGGCAGAGTTGAACCGCGTGACCGCTATGGCAGATCAGATGTCAGGCGTCACGCAGCGCGGCTAGATCCGCCCCCACGATGGCCGCTTCATTGGCTTGCACTTTTTCAATGGGCCAATCCCACCACGCGATATCGAGAAGCTGTGCGATGGTCGCATCGTCAAACCGCCGCCGTACCACGGTCGCAGGGTTCCCTGCGACGATTGCGTAATCCGGCACATGGCCCCGCACGACCGATTGCGCCCCGATGATCACACCATTGCCGATCGTTGCCCCTGGTAGAATCGTCGCCCCCTGCCCGACCCAGACGTCATTCCCGATCACCGTGTCTGGTCCCGGTTCCGGCATCGACGCTGGTCCACCACCAAAGATCATGAACGGAAAGCTGGAAAACCCGTCATACCGGTGGTTCGCCGACGATGTCACAAAGGTCACACCGTCCGCGATCTGGCAAAATTTGCCGATTTGCAGCGTCTCTGGCGAAAAATCATAAAGGTATGGTGCGAGGTGAAACGCCCAATCATCAGGCGGCACATGCGCGCTGGCGTAGGTGTAATCGCCCACGTGAAACTTCGTATGATCCTTCACAGCAGGCGCGAGAAAGACCGTTCCGGCATGCGGCGTCCCGTCAGGCAAGATGACCGGATGAAGCGTATCAGGCGCTGGAAATGGATCGGGCATTGCGTGCTTTCTAGTCCGTCGATCCGCCCATCATTTGAAAAGTCTCAAAGTTTAGCGGAACGAATTTGATCCCATCATGTTGTGCAGACAATCGAAACGCAACGGAAAGGAAATATCATGTCAATGAATACCCTACATGACGTGTACCACGACCAACTTCAGGACATCTGGAGCGCGAACACGCAGTCGTTGGAGATTATTACCGAACTTGGCCGTGCCGCGAAGAACAAACATCTGTCCGAGGCCCTGATCGCTGGTGCGAACGGTGTTAGCGACGGTATCGAAAAAGTAGCCGAGATTTGCGCCAAGCATGACATCAAGCCAACAGGCGAACATTGCAAAGGCATGGAAGGTCTCGTGAAAGAAGCGAAGGCCCATGTGCTCGAGGCTGATTTTGGCGATGACGACGTGCGCGACGCGATGATTATCACGCAATACCAGCGGATGGTGCATTACGCGTTGGCCGGCTACGGCTGTTTGGTCGCCTTTGCGAACCGCATTGGCGAAGATGGCGAGGCCGCGATCTTGCAGGAATGTTTGGATAACACATACGACGGCGACCGGACGATGACCGATATCGCCACTGGTGAGGTGAACGCGAAAGCCGCGTAACACCGCCCCGATCCCTCCTTGCCTTCCCAAGGCACCGAAAGGCCGTCGCATCCTCCCTGCGGCGGTCTTTTGCGTTTATAGGACGCGCTGCAAAAGCTGGAGGGCCAGGATCGCGATAATCGCCCCTGCCAAAATTTCGACGATAGCCAGCACACGCGCTGTCGCGGTACCACCAGCGACCTGCGCCAACGTACTTTCCCGCAATCCAACAGACACAAGCGCAACCGCGCCAGTAAATGCTGCCGTGCCGATCCCCATCACAAAGGCGCCCGCGATTCCTGCCCAAGCCACGCCCAGTGCATTTGTCAGAATCAACAGAAAGACAGCACCTGTGCAGGGTCTGATCGCAATCGCCGCAATGACGGCAACGGCATCCTTTACAGACCGAACATTGGCCGCCTGATCAGGCGTCGGGCCGTGCGCGTGACCGCAACTGCTGCACACGCCGTCGTGGTCATGATCATGGTCGTGATGATGGTGGTTTTTGGCGGTCTGACGCGTTTGCAGAAAATGCCGAATGCCCCGCAGAAACAGCCAAAGACCAACACCAATGATCAGCGCGTAACTGAGCGGCGCAAAGAACTTGTCAGCCGCGTCGGTCATCTGCGTCCGCCCCCAGCCAAGCACCCAAATCGCGCCGTAGACCAAAATGACAGCCGTGAGCGCTTGGGCCAGTGACGATAGAACAGCCAACCCGACCAGCCGCGCCGCAGCGACACGCGCCCCGATGCCGTAACCACCGATGACGAGTTTGCCGTGACCGGGTCCGGCGGCATGCACGAAACCGTAGGTCAGGCAAAGCCCCCAGAGGCCAAGCAAAGCGCCCGCTTCTCCGGCCTGTAAGGCACGCAGACTGCGCGCCATCGCGTTTTGGACGTCGCGCTGCGTTGCCGTCGCCCAGCGGCTGACCGCGTCCGCGCCGCCAAATCCCCACAGGCCGATGATCACCGCGATCAGCCCGATAAGGCAGATTAACCCAATGGTGCGCATGTAACCTCTATGGTGTCAGCAAAAGCGACGCCGACTTCGGGGAATTGTTCGTCTGCACTGACATCAGCAGCGGGGCGGCCATAAAGCAATTCTTCGACCAACGTGTAAGCCGCATCAAGATTGGCGGGGGTAATCAACGCTTCGCAATTGTCGCGCCCTTCGATCTGTACGACCCCGACAAGGTCGTAGGCGACATAGTAGAACGGATCATAGGCGCGGATCGTGATTGGTGCCGTGGGATCGTTCAAAGCAGGGATCGGCCTGCGATGCATTTCACGCACGATCCCGTCCTCGAATACCATGGTGTGGTTCGTGCGCGGCGCAAGCTGGATGATTTCATCCCCTTGGCTAACCTCCAGATCACCTTGAAAATCCGCGGGCCATTCGGTGACAGACGCCGCGAGAATTTGTTCTTCTTCAGCCGTCAGCTGCATGTCCCCGTCAAGATCCAGACCAAGGTCGGATGTGATCAAAAGCGAGAAGTAATCGTCGTAAACCCATGCAAGATCGACCGCGGCAGGCACGCCATTTTCAAAGATGACCGTCACCTCTGTCGACACAAAAATATGCGGATGGGCCTGCGCCGTTGTGGACGGAACAGTCGCGGCGATCAGGGCGGGCAAGATAAGGTGGCGCATATCGAAATCATATGTGACGGGCTGCACCTGCGCAACACACACCCGTCTACAGGTAGTGGCGAATTCCGCCGATGGGGATAGCTAGGGCCGCGCCAGGCGGCACGGCCCAATATCGATTACAACGCGGGTACGCAAACGCCGGAATATGTACCGGTGCCGCTTGCGTCACGCCGCACTGTGACATTGGTCAATGTCTCTACTGGTGTGTTGCAAACAACATTCAGTTCATTGTCGGCCCAATTGGCCCCCGCAACGCCACTGACAACGTTGCCTTCACGGTCCGACGTCAAACGATCAGGGTCGCTGCCACCGGAACAAGCAGAGGTCAAAAGAACAAGGAATACAACGGGAAAGGTCTTTGTCATCTTTATCTCACAACAAGGTTTACACGTGAGAACGGGCTAGCATGTCGATAGACAAACAAAAAGGCCGCCCTGTTTCCAGAGCGGCCTTCTTTATCTCGTCACCTCTTGCGAGGTGTCATTGATTACTCAACAATCTTAGATACAACGCCGGCGCCAACAGTACGGCCACCTTCGCGGATCGCGAAGCGCAGACCGTCTTCCATGGCGATTGGAGCGATCAGTTCAACGTTGAACTTCAGGTTGTCGCCCGGCATGACCATTTCTGTGCCTTCTGGAAGAACAACAGTGCCTGTCACGTCAGTTGTACGGAAGTAGAACTGTGGACGGTAGT
>NZ_JALKAR010000019.1:0-31232 GCF_023015725.1 Loktanella sp. F6476L
CGGGGCCTCCTCCGGGATCTGCGGATGACGACGGGAACATGGCGCTGGCTTTGGGTGCTGGCATGACCGATGCCACAATTGCACCGGGCGAAGAGACCGCCGTGACGCTTGATCTGACCGGTCTGGATGCAGATGCCACCGCAACGGTGACGATCCTTGACGGGGCGGGCGGGTCTGTTTCAGCCCCGTTGGCCGCAGACGGCACAGCCACGTTCGACGTCAGCGCACTGGCCGACGGCACAGCCACAACCCGCGTCACCGCAACAGACGCAGAAGGCAACACAACAACACTCAACGGGCCTGAATTATTCATATCAATCGCTGGATCGGACGATCAGATTTTCGCGGTCATGACTGAGGGCTTGTTGATCGATCTGGAAGCTGGCCAATATGCGCTGGCCCCGAAGGTCCTCCCAATCGGCGATTCCATTACACAAGGTGTTGTGGATGGAACCGAAGTGGCCGCAATCCGCGACGGGTATCGTGGCGATTTGCTAGATTCGATCATCGCTGCGGGCGGCTGGGTCGATTACGTCGGTGTTTTCAACAACGGCCCTGACACAATGCTAGATCGCGATCACAGTGGTGAACCGTCTGTCGCGTTGCGTCAAATCGTTGGCAGCGGGAAGGATTCTGACCTGTCAGATAATCTTGCAGCGCTTGCGCCTGATCTAACGCTTTTGATGGCGGGTACGAATGATATCGAATTCCGCTCTGGAAACTTCTTTCCGATACATCTGCCTAACATTGTTAACAATATCGACAAAGCCGTTACGCAGTTTTACCAGCAGCCCGATTCAGCGGAGAAGTATCTAGTGATATCGACGATTGCGCCAAAACTGACCCATGATGTGCCAATGGAATATGCACATTTTGTCAACGAAGGTTATAGTATCGTTGATGGTGAAGAGGTGGTCGGCGATGTCGGCAATGGCACCTATGTGAGCGGGCTGCGTGCAAAGGTTGAAGATCTTCAAGCGACTCACGCGACGCTTCTTCTTTTCGACAATCCTCATGCCCAGGTCCCGTCTACACCGGCTGAAGGCACTGATCATTTGTCGGTCGACGATGTTCATTATTCGGACGCCGCATATACTGAATATGCAAGTGATCTCTTTGCCTTTGTTGAAGCTGAAACCGGATTATTTAGCGGCACAGGCCTTGACTGGCAGGGGGCACCATCGGGATTGGTAGATGTGATCGGCGGGCGCGCGGGCGATCGGATTTCAGGAACATCTGGTGACAATATCATCGACGGTGCCGCCGGATCAGACCTGATCGAGGGTCGTGGAGGTGCGGACACGTTTGTGTTCAATATCGATACTGTCGAGGCGGGCGTAACTGACCGAATCCTCGATTTTTCCGCACTTGAGGGCGACAAGTTGGATGTCAGTGGGATTTCGCAACACTTTGGTTGGACAACCGAAAGCACAGCTGAGCTCGGTTTCAATCTCAACGGGATCGATAGCGGTGTCGAATTGCGTCTGACCGATCCGGACGGTGTTGATTTCGTTCTGGCGCATCTGCAAGGTCTGGCGCTTTCCGATATTTCGGAAGCAACAGACATCCTGTTTGTCTAGGTATCGTCGTTTTTGTAATTTAAGGCGCGCATCATTTGCCAAAAATCCTTCGGTAAGGTGGACAATTCCGCCTGCCCAAGCTGATCGCGCCATCGACCAGCGGATGCGGCCGAGATTGGTCTGCGCACTTTCTCGTGGTGACGTCGTTGTTCGACATCACCCATAGGGCCGGGCAGGGCTGTGAGCATATCCGGCGTAAATGCGAGATCAGCCCATGCAAAGATTTCAGCGAATTCTTTTTCTGGGCGAGACACAAGGTTTTCATAAGTCTGCTGCCGGACGTCGAGACCGCGCTTAGCAAATGCCATGCAAGCTGCATTTGCATTTGTCCATCGGTCAGCAGCCGTCGCCAAGCTGGGATACAGGTCCGCCTCAACATATGACAGTGCCACATCGCGTCCGTCGCGGACCAGCCAAAGAAATTTGGCGTTGGGATAGAGCGCAGCAATCGCTGGCAAGTGATGCGTGTTATAGGGTGTCTTATCGCCCCAGCGGTCAGTCGATATGCCCTGTGCGTTGCCAAGGAAGCGATAGAAGGCATTGATCAGATTGCGAAGATTTCGGTCGTTTCTTGGCAGTGCAGACGCTTGTGCTGCGAATTCATTGAGATTGACGAGGCCAAAAGTCGAAAATTCCGGGTGTTTTTCGAAATAGGCGCAAAACAACCAAACACGTTCGCGCCATGGTAGCACCGCCGTGCGCGGCCAGATTTCGATGACTTCGCCCAATACATATGTCTCGGGCGGAATATAAATTGCACCGGAAGCCATCAGCACACGACGCACGAGCGTATTTCCCGACCGACCAGATCCAATAATAAAAATTGGCGGGGGGGCATTCGATAGTGGGCGCTGCAGACGCAGCGTAGCAAGACTGGCGGCGATCATCAGACGTTTGCGGCGGCTTTTCATCTGCATGGCACGTTCCGTTCGTAGATTTGGTAGATCGCATTTGGAGCGTCGATGTGTGAAGCAAACCTAACCATAGCCGTCATGTTAAGCACCGCGCCAATCTCGGCGGTAGAGGCCTGCAAGTTTGCGCAAAACACGCGAAACAGAGGTGTCCGCACCGCGACGCGATACTGTGCCTGGATCCTTCGCTAAACGATCAAGACGCGGTCCAATACTATCAAGACTATAACGCGCGCGCATTTCATCCGCCGCCGTTTTCGCACGTAGGCGGGCCTGCACTGGGTTCGCGCGCAATTGTGCTAGAACTTTTGCGACATCACTAGGTTCGCAGTAATCGAAAACGTCGCCAAAGTTTGTACGCAGTCGTGGATCGAGCAAGCAATAGCGACCGGTCAGCGCAGCTTCGGCGACGGTTCGTCCGAACGCCTCAACCAAATCCGGGTGATAGTGATAAATGAAGACATCGAGACTATGCAGAAATGCGAGAGGGGTTTCTGCCCCAAAGGCTAGGATGTCCCATTGTGACAGGTCGGCGTTCAGGTTTTCCAGGTCGGATTGCGGACAGCCCAATACCCGCACTTCGATGTCAGGACCGATGGGTAACGCCGCCATGATCTCTTTGCCAGATTTCGGCCATTTCAGCGCGTCAACTCGCCCGTGGCGCCCGATTGTTATCGAGGTGTCTGTTAGGATTTCTGGCCCGATCGGCCACGCATCGGTGTCAAAAACGTTTGGCCAATCTTCACTCGTCAGCCGCACCATCGGCGCAAATGACTGCAATTGCCGCCGCACAGCACCAGATACGGGCGCGATACGTGCGTTAAGGCCTAGACGGGCCTTTATCTTGCGCAAAGTTGCGATCGGATCATATTCCAATGATCCGTCTGCCCGAAATGGCGCGTGGTGCGCGACAAGCATAGCGCAATCCGATGT
Organism: Loktanella sp. F6476L; assembly: GCF_023015725.1. Lineage (NCBI taxonomy): Bacteria > Pseudomonadati > Pseudomonadota > Alphaproteobacteria > Rhodobacterales > Roseobacteraceae > Loktanella > Loktanella sp. F6476L. The sequence continues at coordinate 3,425 of NZ_JALKAR010000019.1, forward strand.
GAGCGGCGATTGTTCTTCAATCCCGCGGAAAAACACCAATGGATGGTGTAGAAAAGCGATGTCTGCATGCGCGGGCGTTCCCGGGGAAAGCAAGGTGACGCCCGGCAGATCAGCCAGCGCCAGCGCGTCAGGATTGGCCGGATCGCGGCTATCATGCAAATAAGCAGATCTAACAAACAGCAGCCCGACCTTAAGTCCAAGAGCCGAAAATCCAGCCACGTCGGTTGCCATTGCGGCCGTCGTGCCGCCCTGAAACCTTGCATCGCCTACGACGAGGATATCAAACCGTTTCGCCATACCTTAGCCGCCCCGCAGGCGGCGGCCTAAACGTCGCATGCTTTCAGCGCCCAGTTTGCGCGAGAGGGACAACGCGACCGGAACAGGCGCACGAAAACAATTGATCGCTTCCAGCGGTTGCCGTTCGCGAACCGCGTCAATCAGGCGCCGCCAGACCCATTTTTTATGATGCTCCAGCTTATGATCAAACAAAGCACGGCGCGTCTCTTCAGTTAGATTTGGCAAGGCGAGCATTCGGTCATCGGCCGCCATCAGATCCGCATGCACAAATGTCGGATGAGTGCCTGATAATGAATCGTCGTGGATAAAGGCGATATAGCCGCAGGGATCACACAACCCAAATCGGGCACCACATATCAATGCGCGCGCATAAAGGTCATAGTCTTCCCCCAACCGAAGAGGGCCGTACCGTAACTTGTGCCGATCCAAAAAGCTGCGCCGCATTATAGGTTTCAGAAATCCCATCTCGCGACGTTCTCCGCGCCCGCTGGCGAGATTGGAGCGGATAAAGCGCGCGGCATCGATGTGGCGTAGTCCAATCGTTGTATCCGACCAGACCCGAGTGCGATGCATAGCGTCCTGACCAGGATAGCATTTTTCAATGTCGTCGGCCAAGAAATCCAGGTTTTCGTTTGTTGCCCGCTTCACGAGTTTCGCGATCCGGTCCGCGGCCATGATGTCATCCGCGTCCAGCACCGAAACCCAAGGCGCTGTGCTGTTGGAAAGGGCAAGGTTACGTGCCTCCGCTGGACCTGTGTTCACAGCTTGCCGCAGCAAGCGCAGGTTAGGTACGTTATCTGCAGCCGCCTGAACCAACTGCGCAGTTGAATCTTTGGACGCATCGTCAACGACGACGACCTCTACCGCCGCCGTTTGATCGAGCGCACTGGCAACGGCGGCATTTATAGTTTTTTCGGCGTTGAACGCAGAAATGATGATGGTCGCAACGAAATTTTGCTCATTCAATTGAAAAAGTATCCGAACACTGCGGTGTCTTCACACCTGAGGGTTGGTAAGAAACACAGTAATATTGTGCCTCAGCTTGCGTATCGGCTGGGGCTTCACCGGACCAATTACGTTGGCTCGGACCGCCAGCCCAAATATTCATATAAATCTTGCCCGCATGATGTGGGGCAGGTGGGTTCTGGGAATTGACGCGAAAAACCTCCTTACCATCGACAAACCACACGATGCGATCGGCAGTCCAATCAAAAGCGTAAAGATGTGGGGCATCTGCAGCGTCAAACCCAAGCTCCAGCCATTTCCCAGGGAGTTTCTTGCCGTCAGAATAAGCCAGAACCCACATCCGTGTCGTATCGCGGCCAAGAAATTCGATGTCGATCTCGTCGTGGGGATCATCGAAATGAGGGCCAGTATAGGTAAAAAACGACGATATCACGCCGTGTGCAGGCGACGGTCGCATGACGACTTCGTAGCGGCCAAAACCGTGGACATCATTGCTTTGCACTTCAGCCCCGAAAAAGGATTTCTGCGTGCTGTCATCAGTGACAGGTGCGAGGCGTAGCGTAAGTCTGTCTTGTGCGAAAACAGCGTTTTCCGCACGCCATGCTGTACCAATCCAGTTGCGTTGGATCTCAAAATCCGAGCGATACCAATCGTCGTCCTGGTAGGGCGAGGGCACAGTGCTATCGGCGTCTATGGTCTGCAAATCACCGGAGCGCCAATATAATGCACTAGCATCCGCGGCTTCTGTCGTATCGGCATGAAGGCTTTCAACGCTACCGCAGCAAACAAGCAGAAGACTTACCATGAACTTCATGTCACCCATCCCGGTGTACACTGACGTTTACACGTCCACGAAGACAAGTGTAGGACTGAAACATGATTCAAGCAACTGTCATCATTGCGGCATGGAACAGTGAAGATAGCCTTTGTGCAAGTGTCGAAAGCGCTTTAGCACAAACAGAAGTGTCACTTGAGGTCATCGTGGTTGATGACTGTTCGACGGACAAAACCCTCATTGTTGCGCGGGACTTGGCCCTTGCCCATCCGCAAGTGCGCGTGCTGTCACAACAGCGCAATGGCGGACCGGCAGTGGCGCGCAATGCCGCTCTTGCAGAGGCGAAAGGTGAATGGGTCGCAGTTTTGGATGCCGACGATACTTTCGTTTCCGGCAGGCTTGCCGCGATGATCGATTTTGCCGACAGTGTTGACGCCGATATCGTCTGTGACGGGATAATGACCCGCGATGCGGCGAATGATTTCCACCAAACCGCAACGCTGGCCTTTGCAGGGGACCCGCAAAACGACAATTGGACCGTTGCTGAATATATCGCGGGTAACATGCACGGCACGCCCGGCTTAAGCTTGGGGTACCTCAAGCCGGTCATACGCCGTTCGTTCATCACGAAGCATACGTTGCGCTACGACGAAAATCTTCGCAATGGCGAAGACTTTCATTTTATCCTTGATGCATTGACGAATGGCGCGGCGATACGTTTTCGCGCCGAACCTGGGTACGTCTATTCCGTCGGACACGAGTCTATCTCACGCCGACTGAATGCGGATCATGCCACGGCGCTGGCCCGCGCCGATTTGGCGTTCGCTGCGCGACATGCTGAAGACCTTGACCCTCATTGCATAGCGATGATGCAAAAGCGGGCGCAAAGTACCCTAGACCTTTCAAGTGCGGAACAGGCGCTCGCGGCCTTACGTGATCGTCGTCCTTTGAGGGCAGCAAGAGTGCTTTGGCGACGGCCGCGTGCAACTGGAAGGTTTCTTCGGCAACTTGCACAAGCCGTGACGAATCGTTTGCGTCGCCGATGAAAGACACATTTCAGGGTCGTTTCTCACTGCAAATCGCTCTGTAAGATTCATCGAAAATACTTTAAACCGCCCATTCGCCCATAAGCTGACTTTACGTCAGAAGCACAACTTTGCCTAAAAATGAGCATGAACACGCCTCACTTCCTCTCAATTTAGGCAGCAATTCTCTCACTATTAGCTCAACCGCAGGCAACCTGTTCCAAGGCGTTGTCTAACTTTTACCGCTGGGTTAGCCAGCCCCTGGCCTGAAAGAGGTCCGAGAGAAGCAGTAAGACCGATTTAATCATTTTGCTCTAATCGACGTGGCGATTGCCGTGTCGTGAATTCATCAAGTGGCATTGATGGCCTGTCGCGGGCGTCAGTCAATGCTGCAGAGCTGTTTGTAGTACGCGTTCCTAAACAGTGAAAATCGCCGATCCGGGCGCCGGAAACATTTCGACAGCAAACACAGGTTTGCAAGTTTTTGCCGCGCCACCGGACACTATGAATTTGCTAGCTCCGCGCGAGAAAAACCGCGGTAGCTCGATAGGAGAAACGAAACGATGGAAATGAACCATGAAGCGGACGCGATGCATGAAATGCACGCGATGCAGGCAAACGGCTTGCTCGCGCCGGAAAATGCAACGCACACCGCCATTAGCTCAGGTGACTGGACAGACCCAGCGACCTGGAGCGGCGGCCGCGTACCGGGTGCAGAAGCCCGCGTTTACATTCCCGCCGACTTAGAAATCACTTACAACGCACGTTCGGACGATCCGCTAGATACGATACGTGTCGACGGTACGTTGTCTTGGGCAAAGACGCAAGATACTAAAATGGTTGTAGAAACCATCGTTACGGGGCACGGATCTCGCTTCGAAATTGGGACCGAAGACAGCCCCGTCATGCCGGGTGTCGATGCTGTCGTCATTTTCCGTGATACGCCGATTGATGTGGCATCTGATCCGGGTCAGCTTGGCCACGGGCTTGTGGCTTTCGGTGAGGTAGACATCTACGGCGCCAGTAAGGAAAGCTATCTGACGATGGATGGTGTTTCCGCTGGATCAACGTCTGTCACAGTGACCGGTGACACAACGAACTGGAACGTCGGCGACACGCTGCTGTTCGTTGGGACGTCTTACGAAGGTATCAACAACTGGACCGACAAAGTTCTTCAAACCCAAGACGAAGAGCGTGTCATCACCGCGATCAACGGCAACACTATCACGTTCGATAGCCCGCTTTCCCACGATCATATGCCGCCCGATGGCTACGCTGATCTCGACACTTATGTCGCAAACTTGTCCCGTAATATTGTGTTCGCGTCCGAGAACCCTGAGGGCGTTCGCGGCCATATGATGATGCATAACGGGGACACTGACGGGCCGGATGATGTCGCGAACATCGTCGCATACGCAGAATTCCGTGACATGGGGCGTACCGATTTTTCCATCGATAACGACGACAGTAACCCACTGGGCCGCTATTCAATTCACTTGCACCAGATAGGTGCGGGTGCAGGAGAACCCGTCTCTGAGATCATTGGCAATTCGGTCAACGGTGGTAAGGGTTGGGGCATCACCCAGCATGAATCAAACGCGATCATCGACAGCAACGTCGTTTATGATCTTTTTGGCGCGGGCATTGTGTCTGAAACCGGCAATGAACAGGGCATCTGGGCCAACAATCTTGTATCGAAGGTCGTAGGTCACAACGAACGCGGCAAGGACAACCAGGATGGCCTAGGTTACGAGAACAATTCTCGCGTTATCGAACAATACGATAACATCGCCGCGAACGTAAAAGTCGGGTGGAGTTTCATCGGTCGCGAAATTTTTGATGTTGGCACCAGTTCGGGTGACGGCATGCATCGCAAGATGTTCGAACGGGATGAAGTCCAATTTGACCCGTCTCCTTTTGATGTTGCTCTCGACCACCAAGAACCAGCGATCACAAGCTTTTCGGGCAACACAGTTCTTGCTGCTGAAACCGGTATCCGCATTTATCACCGCGCTTTTTCCCACGATAGTGACCTGCAAAGCGTCATTGACGATTTCACAGCTTGGGAAATGTCTGGCACCGCGTTCGATATGATGAATTACACGTCGAATTACCTGCTAAAGGATTCACTGCTTATTGGGGCTGATGGCGCCAAGACTGCATTCGTGACAGGCGTGAAAACGTCGGCGGGCATTATGAATAACGTCGAAGTGGCCAACTATAGCACTGTCTACGGTGTTCAAGGTCTGGCCCATGAAGGCATGATGATTGATGTCACAACCAAAAATGTCGACAAGCTTATCTCGACGAGCCATCTAACGGATATCGGTGACCAATATACCAAGCCGATTATCGTCGATAGCAGTGATATAACGCCAATCGATCACGTGACTTTCACCCCGTATTCAAGCGCTGATCTGACAGTCACACCAGACGATCTAAGCCTGAGCATTCATGGTACAACGCGTGATAGCCTTGGCACACGTGTCTTCAACGAATACTTTGAATTGCCCTATTATCGGCAGATTTCGGGTATCGATGCCGAACTCGACGGTGGCAACAAGACCTATCATTCAGAATTCACGTTGGAAGAATTTCTCGATTTGCACGGCGCGGTCCAACGCGCCGATGGCACTTGGTATTCACCAGTGGTTAACTGGATCACTGACCGTCTGACAGCAGAACATCATCCCGTTGTCATCGAAATCGAACTGCGCGGCTTCGACACAAGCCTGATGGAAAAGTACAATCTTCACAACTTCGTTCCGCCGGAAATCGGCAATCCTGATTATGATATCGGGTTTGGAAGGACGGATGAACATTCAGATGCTGATCACGGCGGTCACGATACTTCCGATCCAACGGATCCCGTACACGACCCTGTGGATCCAACCAACGATCCAACGGAGCCCGCGAATGATCCTGTTGATGACCCGGTCGAGGAAGAGCCCGCTGTCGATAACGATCCTGAAGAAGAACCTACGACAGGCAATGATCCTGTAGTCGAACCGCCTGTCGAAGACCCCGCGGACACAATTAGCGAACCGGTCAACGATGTCCCAACCACGGATCCTACGTCCGACAATCCGATCATCGGTGATAAAGATGACGACTGGATGATTGGGACCCCGGAAGACGATTACATCTATGGCGATGATGGCCGTGACCGACTGCGTGGTGAAGACGGTGATGACGTGCTCGATGGTGGTGCAGGTAAAGACAATATCGGCGGCGGGTCCGGCGCGGATGTTTTTGTTTGGGGAATGGACAGTCTGGGGACCGGTCGCGACCGCATCGAAGATTTCTCACCTGAAGACGGTGATGTCATCGATCTTACAAAAATAGTAGCAGCGCTAGGCTGGGACGAAGCAACTTTGTCGAAAGTACTGAAAGTTACAGTCAGTTTCCTTGGCACTACGATTTCGCTCAAGATTTTCGATGAGTTTGTGGCGATTGCCGAACTGCGGGACATAACACCTGATCAGATTTCTGTTTCTGCCGGCACCCTGCGACTGTTCGAAGAAGGACCCACTGGAGTGGATGACGTTTTGGAGGAGCCGGTCACGCCTATCGACGACACCCCAACAGAAATCGACACCCCTGATCCAGTCGTTGCTGAACCTGAACCCGTTGTTGTTGACGTTGCTCCGACACCAGAGCCGGAAAACACGATTATGGGGTCATCCAAAGCTGATTGGATGACTGGCACTGCCGGAAATGACTTGATGATCGGGGGCGATGGTAATGATCGCCTTCGCGGTGAGGACGGCAACGACATCCTTAAAGGTGGTGCAGGTTCAGACAATCTTGGCGGTGGATCAGGCGCAGATATCTTTGCTTGGGGACCAGACGACATTACTGACAAACGTGACCGGATCGAAGATTTTTCTCCTGAAGAGGGTGATGTCATTGATTTCACAGAGATTTCCAAAGCTTACGGCTGGACCGCCGCAGAGGCGGAAGCAGCTGTATCGGTCGCGGATAGTTATCTTGGCGTTATTGTCTCGATTGCAATTCCTGGCAAAGGCACCGAGTCTGTTGCTGAACTGCGGAACATGACGCCCGAACAAATCTCGGTCGCAGCGGGTACGTTACGACTTGTGGCCGACGAAACTTCGTCAAACAGCATCGTTGGGACTAACCAAGCGGAAATACTCAACGGAACTCAGGCTAACGATATCGTGTTTGCTCGTGCAGGTAATGATGTTGTGAATACTGGTGATGGCGATGACGTTATCGTTGGTGGTTTGGGTGCGGACGAACTATCGGGTGGCGATGGTGCGGATACGTTCCTGTTCATGTCAGAAGATGTCGGCAATGGCCGCGATGACATTCAGGATTTTTCCGTAAACGAGGGTGATAAGCTGGACTTTTCAGATGTGTTGCTGGGTATCAGTGCAGAGATGGTGGACGATTTCATGCAATTGAATACGAGCGGCACGTCTTCTGTACTGTCGATTGATACCGACGGCGGGAAAGATAGCTTCATCGAAGTCGCAGAATTGCGCGATACTGATGGGCTGACATTGACCGATCTTATCGAGGCTGATGCTCTAATTTTCTAAACTACTTCCTTGTGATTGCGCCGGTCTCTTTCCAGAGATCGGCGTTTTTCTTTTTTATATGCACTAACGCTTTTTGATTTGCTGGATTGCCCGCAATGCGGCATGCTTAAGGTGTTATGAGCACCCTTGATTTCAACGCCCAAACAGCCCCTAACAACCGGTCTATGACCCATAGTAACCGGGGTTCACGAGCGAGTGAAACTTGTGTTCCCGCCGAAAAAGTTCTGGTGGCGATCCCTGCCCTTAACGAAGCGTCCCACATTCGCGAATGCCTTGAATCATTGCTTTCTGATACTTGGATCGCTGGCACCCGTGTCGTCGTAGCAGATGGCGGCAGCACGGACGATACGTGTGCCATTGTGACTGCAATGATTGCGGATCACGCAGCGCTATCTCTTATCCAAAATCCCGCCCGTTTACAGGCAGCAGCTATTAACAAGGTTGTGCGGGAATGTTCAGATCAAAACACCGAATTTGTCATTCGTTGTGATGCCCACGCGATCTATCCGCAGCACTATGTAGCGCGGGTGGCGCAAGCCCTGAGCGATTTACCTGAGGCGGCATCGATCGTCACACCAATGGATGCCGTGGGAATAAGTTGTTTTCAACGCGCAGCTGCGTGGGTTGCCGACACGCCACTTGGATCGGGTGGGTCCGCTCATCGGGGCGGACAACGCAGCGGTTGGGTTGATCATGGTCATCATGCCGGTTTTCGCGTCGACTGGTTCCGGCGGATCGGCGGTTACGATGAAAGCTTCAGTCATAACGAAGACGCGGAATTTGATCGTCGACTGACGCAGGCCGGAGGTCGGATCAGATTGGATGCCGACATTCGGCTCGACTATAGTATGCGGCCGACGCTGCTTAAACTCACCAAGCAATACTGGTTTTACGGTCGTGGCCGCGCACGTACTGTCACCAAACATCGCATGCGGCCACGAATTCGCCAGCTTATTCCTGCAGTGAACTTTGCCGTTTTGGCGCTTTCGCTTATTGCGACGCCTGTCTTTCCGCTGTTGTTGATCTTTCCAGCAGCTTACCTTGCTTTACTAGTCGCCGTTTCAGCGATCGCCGCGGTGCGCCTGAGAACGCTTTGCGGGCTTTGGGCCGGCGCTGCTCTAGGTGCGATGCACAATGCCTGGGGTGCCGGATTCTTGTGGCAAATGATCTTAGGCAATCGCGTGAAACGATGAATACATTGGTGAATATCCTCCTTTGCACCTTCCGCCGTCCCGAGGTCGTCCGCACACTTGAATCTTTAGCGACTATGGATTTGGCGACCGACGTCTCAGTCCGTGTCGTGATTGCAGACAATGACGACACTCCAAGCGCGCGGGATGTCGTGGCGGCTGTCACCGACGATCTGCCGTGGCCTGTTCACTACCTTCATGCACCGGCCCGCAATATTTCGATTGCGCGCAACGCTTGTCTTGATGCTGTTGATGCGGACGCGGATTTTATTTGCTTTTTGGACGATGATGAATGGGTCGTACCCGATTGGTTGACGCAGCTTTTAGCGACGGCCGATCACACAGAAGCAGATGCAGTATTTGGCCCAGTCATCGCATCCTACGACGACACCGCGCCAAGCTGGATCAAAGCGGGTGACTACCATTCTAGTTATCCAGTGCGACGGAACGGGCAAGTCGAAACAGGCATTAGCGGAAATGTGCTTTTGCGATGGGGTGCTGGCGTGCCGTGGAAGAACGAACGATTTGATCTCGCGCGGGGACGCTCTGGCGGTGAAGACACCGAATTCTTCTTTCGTCTGCGCCGTGCCGGAGCACATTTTGAAATCTGCGATGCCGCCCGCGCGTGGGAAAGCGTCCCTGATGCAAGGCTCAGCCTCACGTGGCTTGCACGGCGACGCTATCGTATGGGGCAAAGCTACGCAGCTTCTGCCACAACTAACGTTGCTCGGGCGAAGCTCGCACTTTCCGCATGTTTAAAGGCAGGATATTGCGGAATAATGACCGTTTTTAACGCGCCTATTCGCGCGCGACGTTTCCGCTGGTTGTTGCGCGGTGTGCTGCACGTTGGAGTGTGTGCTGGCTGCTTGTCGCTGCGCCAAAGCGAACATTATGGCGGATCGCCTTAGTAAACGGCGTAATCACCAGCCGCATAGTTTTGCGGTTCACTGCGTCCAACCATCGTCATCACAGCGCAAGTCGGTGTAATATCGGCGACACGCAACTGTCGCAAACAATCCTCCAAAGCATCAGCCGAACTTTTTTTCCAGCGAACGGCAAGCACGATTTCGTCGGCCTTACGCAAAATGGGTAGCGCATCAGACACGGACAACATTGGAGGAGTATCGAACACAATGATGTCGAATTCAGCTTCGAGACGGTTGATCAATGCTGACATTCGATTTGACAAAAGAACACTACCAGGATCGCCGGACCCTTGTTGCGCCGGTAGAATGTAGGCACCGGTCAATTCATCCTTTCGCAGGATACTGCGCAAAGGTGCGGTGCTTTGATCGTTTAACAGATCATCGAGGTTAGGCCGATCAGGAGCATTCAATACACGCGCTATCGAGCTGCGCCGCAGGTCGGTTTCAACAACCACAACGCTTTTACCCGCCTGCACCGCAGCATGAGCAAGAAGCAAACTTGTTGTTGTTTTGCCTTCGTTGGACAGCGATGACATGACAGCAATCTTCATGCCCGATGACTTACGCCCGATGATCAACATATTGCGTAGTGTCCGTACGGATTCCGTTAGCGCAGCGTTCCGCGGCTGACCGATCGCTTTTAACGGGTCAACACGACCAAGGAATCCGCGTGCGACAGGTATTGTTGCAAAGATCGGGATCCCTTTCAAAAGACGTCGTAATTTCACCAATCCGTCAACGGAACGATCAAGAAATGCGCGCAAAAAGGTAAGCCCGAGACCGGCACAAAGACCTGCGATCAGACCCAATGCGACGCTGACCTTCTTGCGTGGTGCAGCTGGATTGCGCGGCGGTTCTGCGTAATTGACGACCCGCGCGTCGGCGGCCTGCAAAGCAACCGTTTCCGTGCTTTGGCTGTATGTCGTCAAAAATGTTTCGTAGACAAGACGGTTAGCATCGCGTTCGCGTTCCAGTTCGGAAAGCGCAATCTGTTCGCGTTCCCATTCCAAATACGTTTCTTTCAGGTCTTTGAACTGCTGACGAACGGATGCTTCACGCGCGGCAGCGACGGCGACCTCGTTCTCTTTCTCCGCCAGAATGCGCAGAACTTCATATTCAATGGCTTGGTCGATGGCCGTAACTTGCTGTCCAATATCTTCAATCCGACCGCCAGAACTACCGAACCTGTCTCGCAGTTGTGCTGCACGCAACTCTAGTTCGGCCCGTTCTTGCTGCAAGCGGCGAATGAGATCGGAATCGAGTACCTCAGCAGCAGCGGCGAAACCTTGTTGTTCTATCAGAGTGCTAATCTGTCCACGTTCCGCTTCCAATTCTGACCGTTGTGCAGTCGCGTTTACCAGACGACGCGACAATTCACCAAGCTGCTGTTCCATCCAGCCAGTCCCGCCGCTGTCGCCATCAAGGCTTTGACTACGGAATGCGATCACATTGCGTTCAGACGCTTCAAGTCGGCTGCGCATATCCAGAATGCGTTCATCGAGCCCGTCGGTCAGACGCTTGATAGATGCCAGCTTATCCTCAAGCTGGAAGGCAATGTATTGATCAGCGACTGTATTGGCGACTGCAGCTGCAACGATCGGATCAGGTGATGTAAAACGAATATCAAGCACCGAAGAGCTGCCTTGCTGACGCACAACCAGTCGCCTTGCCAGCGTATCGACAAAAACGGCTTGATCACCACGCACAGTCCGTTCGGCTGACGCGGCAAGCCGCAAATTGGCCGCCGCACTATCGTCGTCCATCGAAGTCGCGTCAGTATCTTGTGGTGGGGCAGGGTCCGGATCGCTGTCTTCCGCACTGAGAACGTATTTGACCATCGACTTAATCGCGGACGTCGCATTTTCAATCAATGACGGTTCTTGGGGCGCCGGTAGTAAGGCGGGGTTGAATTCAGGCAGGTCTTCTAACGACAATGCCTCTGACACGCGTGACAGAAACCGGCCCGAGGTCATGATCGAGATTTCACCGTAAATCTCGTTATTGTCGCGCTCGAGTTGTTGAAACAACGAACCCAATGCATTGTCAGCCTGATTTTCTTGACCCAATAGGATCTGTGCAGTCGCAACATAGGTCGGCGTGATCCGCAATACGTTGTAGGTCGCGACTGCACCACCAATGACCGTGCATAGCGCAATGACCCAAACGTTACGCCAAAGTATGCGTGCTATTTCGCCTAAGTTGAGGGTAAAAGAAGCGTCTTCGGCGACATCGCGATGGTCATTGTTACGGCCGAGGGCCGTCCGTCGAAGTCCATCATCCGCCACGTTGTTCATCCGAAACCTGTGTCTTCACAATGTCCGCAAATCCCGAAGAAAATAATATAATGGGAAAAGCGGAACTTACATAAATAAATCAAAAAACTATGATCGTCATACTATCTAAACAAGCATCGTGCGACAAATCTATCCTTTCAGGTTAACAGGCGCATCGCATTGTCTCAAGCGATGCGTTTTAAACACGCGAAAAAGTGTACTCTCGATTCGTTTTGTAGTGCGTTGATCACGAGTCATTTGGACCACGCCGGATCAATGCCTTTACCGCGTATTGTTTTTGTTTCCGACTTTTGGCAAAGACAATAATCTCTCCGACTAGCCCCAGCGCAATAATCTGAATTCCCAAAACGACCATCAGGACTGCAAAAATCAACCCCGGCCTATCGGCAAGAGACATCATGCCAAATATGCGGCCGATGAGATAGACCAGCGTAATCATGAATCCGACCAGCAGGATCGGCATTCCGATCGCACCAAAAAACCGCAGCGGGCGGCGCAAGAATTTGAGAACAACATACAACATCAGTGCATCGAAAAGCGCACGCACATGTGCAAAGGGTTTAAACACAAACTTCGCAGTTCCCGGCGCGTCGCTATCAGCCTGAGGCAAAGTAAGTTCTGTGACCGAATAGCCAAGTTCACTCGCGATGGCAGGTAGAAAGTGCTGGCGAACGCCAAAACCACAGATTTCTTCAAGAACCTCGCGGCGAACAATGCGCGTACGACAGAAAATGTCAGATACCGAATTTCCGAAGTATTTTGAGAATATCCACTGTAAAACCCGGTTACGGTGCGACGCCTGCCGCCCTTCGCGTGCTGCCACTACCATATCTTTGTCGCGTACAGCTTCAATCAAAGCCGGAAGCGACGCCGGATCAAGTTCAGGCCAACCAGCCACGGTCAGCACATATTCACCGCGACAGCGGTTCACTGCTCTTAGCAGGGCCGCGTCTTCATCGTTCCACGCGCGCTGACCGATTATGGCCAGTTCGTCCCAGCTATCGGTCAAGTTATCCAGCGACCTGCGCAGGGCATCATCGGTATCATTGATGACGCAAATGACTTCATACGTCATGTTAAGTGCGTCTAGCATCGAACGATAAGAACTCACCGTACCGGGTAAATCAGGCGCGCCGTCAACTGCGATGACAACTGATAAATCGAGTGTCGAATCCAACTCGGGCGTTTGCGGTATTTCCGCGTTAAAAGCATTATTCATAATTAGATAACCTCCATTTGACGCTTCATGTCCGGTTTTCGTCTTCGCCATCCAAAGTGGCGGCGTTGCGAAAAGCCAGCATCACGAGAACGCCACACAACAATAAAAATACCGACGTAACACCAAAGAGCCCGGTTAACGTCATGCGCACGACCTGCGAGCCATCGGCGGTCGCACCCAGAAAGATCAACGACGTCAGTGAAAGAAGCGCAAATACCCCCCCCGAAAACGTGAACGCAGACAGTGGGCGACGGCCAAAGTACAGTAACGACTTGATTGAAATAAGATCTAGCAAAACCTTGAATACACGCGATAATCCGTAATTGGATTCGCCGAATTGGCGGGCGTGGTGACGAACGCCAACTTGTGCAATTCGCGCACCCATCGGGATTGTCATGGCGGGAATGAACCTGTGCATGTCGGAATAGAGCGGCACTGCTTTAATGACTTCGGCGCGATAAACTTTCAGCGAACACCCGTTGTCGCGGATCGGCAATCCGGTGACTTTACCGATTAGCCAATTGGCAACTTTGGACGGTAACTTACGCGACAACGCCTTATCTTTTCGATTGATGCGCCAGCCGACGACAAGATCATATCCCTCGTGCATCTTGTTAAGCATCATCGGAATGTCTGCAGGATCGTTTTGCAGGTCGCCGTCCATCGTGATCAAGAAGCGACCACGCGCGTATTCGATACCAGCGCGCATGGCCGCTGTTTGGCCAAAATTACGCCGGAACTCCAATACCGCGACCCGGTCATCATCAGCTGCAATAGCAGCGGCACGCAAACAAGTGTCATCTCGACTGCCGTCATCGACAAGCAGAATTTCGAACGCGAGACCGGTTGGTTCTAGCGCCGCGATGATCGCCGCGTGAAGCGGCCCAACGCTTTCCTCTTCGTTATGTAGAGGCACAATTACCGATACATCGGGGCGGTTTAGTAACTCTTCAGACGTCCAAAATTCGTTTACATCTAACATGATACCAGACCTCTCGCCCCTACAGACGGTCCAGCAGTTGCGGGATCGCTGCACCGCTGACACCTGCGATCGGATGGCCGACAAATAAGCTGCCGAAACTGATCGTTTACTACTAGTTCGATGGTAGCGCCTCCTTCTGCGACAAACTGATCTCAAGCGTATCCAGAGGGCGCAATATGACGTCTGGTGTCACTGTTTCGCTAATAAAGACCCCACCAACATCACGTGCGATCCTGAAGACAGGTTGCGGTACGTTCGTCTCTGCTTCGTCTATGAGCGTCGCAGCTTGATTTGTAACAGCCAATACGCCGCGCTGGGTCTCTCGGCGTGACGTCAATTGGTCGATTTCAGAATTGATAGACTGCAATTGGGTCAGGTTTTCACGAATTTTGCGCTGCACCGTTTCGATCAAGTCACGCTCGACCTCTTTCAGCGACTGGCTGGCACGGAAAATTTGGTTTTCGGCGTCTAAGTGCCGCGCTTCGAGCTCGAAGAGGGCGCGCTGGGAATTCAGCAAAGCGGGCGATCGGGTAAGGCCACGGTCTAACAACGATTCTAGATTTCCGACCGCATCAGCCATAATACCAACCTGTACGGCGATTCCTTCCAGCTTTTGTTTCAGAACAGTTACTTCACGTTCTAGCAATGCCCGGGAAGATTCGAGCGATTCGACTTCCAACGCATGAGATTCGCGTTGTGTCTGAAAAATTTCGCGTTCGCGCACAAGGATTGCGTTTACTGCAGCAGCGCCGTCCGGATGCATTAAATTATCTGGCAATTCAAAGGATGCGTCGCCTGCTGCTTCTGCCTCTAGACGTGCCTTTCGGATGCGCAATATTGCGAGGTTAAGTTCAATCTCGCGCAGGTTTCCCACAACACGTAAGGTTTCCAATTCTAACCTGCCACCATCCACATCAGATGCCCGATAATACCCGCCGGCTTGCGCCAATAGATGCACCGCACGCATTCCGGGCCGGAATTCGTACGCGCCGGGCCGGGCAACATCACCCAAAACAAACACCGGTCGAAAAACCGCAGTTTCGATAGTGACACTTGGAAGTTCGCTCAATCCAAGGCGGTCCTTCAACGCGGCTGCGATATCATTTGAAAGGGCAGTGGCGTCTTTCCCAACGGCATCAACGCCGCCAATAATTGGCAACATCACGCGGCCTTCTGTGCTGATTACATAAGTGCCGCTAACAACATCCAGATTGCGGAAAGCCAACGCCGTATTGTCCCATGTGACAACGCGTACTCTAATTTGATCCAAAGGGCCAAAATCGTAAATGCTATCGCTAATTTGGCCCGCGATTTCGGCAGAAGGTGTCGATAGCAATTGATCGGCAGATTGCGCATGCGCCGGCAGAAATTTACCGAGACAAAACAAAACAGATAGCGCAAGACATAACAGTGGCGTCATATTCACACGTGCCAGCATGGAAAATTCCAAAAATAAATTTTGCCGATACCTAAATAGCTGACAAGCTGACCAAGTTTCGGCTATTGAATAATACGACAATTAACACAAAATTAATGCGTCCGTCGAAGGATAAATGCAAATGACGTCCCAAAAAATTACCGCGATTGTACCAACGTACAACCGAGCGGCGTTTTTATCGGAGGCGCTTGCGGCTATTTTTAATCAAACATGTCAGGTAGATGAAGTAATTGTTTGGGACGACGGATCGACTGATGAAACCGAATCCGTAGTGCGTGCTGCAAATGGTCCAATCCGGTATTTCAGGGCAGAAAACGGCGGCAAATCGCGCGCGCTCAACGCTGCAATGGCTAAAGCGACAGGTGATTTGATCTGGATTTGCGACGACGATGACATCGCTTTGCCCCATGCTGTTGAAATTTTGGTAGGACTGCTCGTGAAATACCCTGATGCGGGTGCGTCAGGGGGTGGTTATCGCCGCTTCCATACCGACCCCACATCCGGTGACCGTATTGAACAGGGTCCGGGGTACTGGCCGGATCTGTCGCAAGGATCTGTACTGCGACACCTCCTTGAAGATATTTTTCTGTTTCAAAACGCAACTTTGGTGCGACGCACGGCCTACCACGCAGTGGGTGCTTTCAAGGAAGATCTGCCGCGTTCCATTGATTACGATATGATAGTCCGTCTTGCTTTGCACAAACCTGTGGTAGTGACGGATACGCCGTTGTTCTTGCAGCGCAAACACGACGGAGAAAGAGGCCCAGCAGCTGCCCGCCATTCCGCCGCACGGTCAGACGAGGTTTGGGAGGCAGCGGATCGCGCCGTGTTCAAGCCTTTCTACGACAGTATTCCGCTGTCGCGCTATGCGACAATGTACGGTGGCTCGCCACAGGCAAGTCACCGCGCCGCTTTATTGCAACGGGCCTGTATCTATGCGCGTCGCACCGATTGGGGGCTGGCCTGTGCGGATTTCAAAGTTGCTGCAAACATTGCGCCAGATTGCCCGTTGTCGACCGTAGAAACAGCAATTTGCCGACGCGCCATGGCAGGCAAACATGGTATTTACCGCGCAACAACCCCCGAAATACGGGCCACATTATCCGATCTTGCACAATCAAACATTTCTGGAACAGCCATCGCAAGGGCTTTGCGTCGTGGGCTTCGCTGGCGTTTGCGGGATGCCATTCGCGCAAAGAATTTGGGGGAGGCAATGAAAATTACACAACTGGCGATCGCCTTATCCCGCGGACACAACAAACCGACCGAAACACCCATGATGTCTGCAATTGAACGAACCGATCCGTATGATGTGGCCAACGAAAAGGGCGTCCAATTAGACGCAACAGCCACGTCATGATTAATTTTAGAACGCCGTAACGCTTTGCGCGCGGTATTTGTCATGGCAAGGAGAATTCCATGACCAAGTCGCTTACAGCACCCGCCGCTGATGATGGTGAAGCTGGCCATCGGACTCGCCTGCTTTTTTTTGGGTTTGATTCATCAGAACCGTCGCACATTCGCAGAATCCGTTCTTTTCTAGATTGTGGTCTTGATTTGCGGGCCGTGACTATGCGGCGGGACGTCGATGGTGATGATGATGGGCCTGCGGTTTTTTGGGACAACATCCACCTTGGCACAACGCACCATGCCGCCATGGGTCAGCGCCTTTGCGCTATTGCACGCGCCATCGCAACCTTACCTAAACACCGCAAACAGCTTCAAAACTTTGATGTGATCGTCGCACGCAACCTCGATATGCTTGCGATCGCAGTCGCCGCTCGCACCATGATACGACCAGCGCCACCCTTAATTTACGAATGTCTCGACATACACGGGCTCATGACGGATCAGGGGCGCAAAGGGCGCCTTGTGCGCGCGTTCGAACGGATGTTGCTGAAACGTACATCAGCGCTCATCGTGTCGTCGCCTGCGTTTGTAAATGAATATTTTAAGCCTGTGCAGGGCTGGGTAGGGCCCGTCACATTGTTAGAGAACAAGTTGTGGTTGGGGTCTAATTCCGCCGACCGCCCCGCGCCCGACAAGACCAACTTGCAGGCCAAAGAAGGGCCTATCAGTATCGGGTGGGTCGGCACATTGCGCTGCGCACATAGCCTAGAAATTCTAGCGGAAACCGCACGCCGGCTTGACGATCGGATCGAGATATGTATGCACGGGATCATTCATCGTCACGCGCTACCGGATTTTGATGCGACCCTCGCTAAAACCGCCAATTTACAATATCTTGGCCCTTATACATATCCAGACGGATTGGCTGAAATTTACACTAAATGCGATCTAGTCTGGAGCCAGGATCTTTGGCAACTGGGCACAAATTCCACATGGCTGCTTCCCAATCGTATCTATGAAGCCGGATACTATGGCTGCCCTTCGATTGCAGTGGCACACACAGAGACGGGCCGCCGCGTCGAGGAAGGGCTTGGTTGGACAATCCCGACACCGTCAGCCGATGATTTATGCGATCTCATTATGAGTTTGGACCCGCAAGAAATCGCGAAAAAAGGGCAAGACTTATTGGCCCGCCCAAATGCAGAGTTCCAGCAAACTTGCGCAGAAATAAGGGCCGCAGTGGAACAACCCCTCGCATCTAGTTAAGCACCATCACCCAAATTGCGACAAAAGGCACAACAAAACGGCCATGCCAAACACAATTGCGCATATTGCAGTTCATACGCTTGTCACGCGGGGCATACTGCGAGACTCCGATTTTAAATGGATCCTTGTTGGCTGCATCCTATCCGACATCCCATGGATTTTGCAGCGCATTGTTATGGGGCTCGCCATGGATATTTCGACGATCCAACTGCGTCTATATGCGGCCATCCAAAGCAGCCTCTTTGTAACTCTGGTTCTCGCGGCTGGCCTCGCGCTCCTGTCTCGTAGGCCGTGGCGAACATTTGCGCTGCTGGCCTTCGGTGTCGTGCTACATTTGCTGCTTGATGCAACGCAGACGAAATGGGCCAACGGGGTCCTGCTGTTCGCGCCTTTCTCGTGGGATTTATTCAACCTCGGTCTTTATTGGCCGGAAAGTGTTTTGAGCATAGCAATGTCGATGACTGGCGTGGGTGTGATGGTTTATGCGCTTGTGAAAATGCCCGCGACGCCTGGTCGTCCAGTACATCGCCCAATTACGCGACCTGCTGCATCTGCGATATTGGCAATCATCTACCTGCTCCTGCCATTCCCGCTTATGTCATCGGCGTACAACGCCGATTTACACTACACCGCAACGCTTTCCCCGGGGTCGAACAGGCTAGGGATTGCGGTAGAATTTGACCGTGCGGTTGTACAGCGCGATCATGATAATGTTGTGCAATTGCAGGCATGGACTGGTGAATGGTTCAATTTGCAAGGCGTCGTAGAAGACAGCGCAGAGGTTGTTTCAGTGCGTGGTAGTTTCATTGCGGCAGACACGGTCATAATCGAAGAAATTTTCGTCCACACACCCAGCTGGCGCGCCATATTCTCGCAATTTGGCCTCTTGTTCATCGCATTTTGGTGGATCCGTTGTATCCGATTTAAGTCAGATTAAGCCTTTTTTTCAGGGCCTTCCGGTGCGGAAATTGCTCAGGCGATAGTCCAATTTCTAACGCAATATTTTTGAGCTGCGCGTACCGTTTAGCACCTTCCGATCCAGAAAAGGCGCCTGATTCAGCGAGAGGCATGCGGCGTTTCACCGCGTCATCCAGAGTCATAGCCATTTCGTGTTGCATGGCATGGTCCATGCGTGCAGTCAGCGCTTCAATGTCGTCAAGATCAACAGGCAGATGGGCAGCATTCGGCAGCTTCTCTGTCAGACTCTGCCGTTGCATTTCTTTGGAGGCAGGAACGCCGCCAAGCTGTAATGCCGCGACATCCATTGCGCGCGCGGCAATTGCACGCGCCGTGGTATATTTGACCCCAATGACACTAATCAGACCCGCGGCACCATCAGAAGTATGATCCAGCAGCGTTCCAGCGGTCTGACGACGCACCGAGCCGGTTCTGTCATCATCCACGTCTGCGGGGATCATTCCGTCAAAAGTATGCAAAACATCCGTCGACTTCAGTTCAAGAGCGGGTGCTGCGCGATTCAGGATATCGAGGAAATCGGCAACGGCCGTGTCAGTCCCATGGCTGCAAGCGGGGGCTTCGTGAGTGCCAATGATCGTCAAACCCGACCAGGGCGTCAGAAAATACATGCGCCCGCCGCGATCAACAATTGCATCCGACTTTTCCGTTCCTACAATTCCCATTGCTCGGTCACCTATCTGACGATCAACAACGATGTTGAGCGCGCGTGCGAACGCAGGAAATCGGTCTTGTGCCTCTGGGTAAATCACTTTTGACGCCAGCGATTTTGCAGATCCGCCTGTACAGGACAAAACAACACGCGCCGAAATCTTACCGGTGCCTCCGTTCGTCAGGTCTGTCACACTGGCGCCACCAACCCGTCCATCGCTGTGGGCTAGTGCGTCAACCGCCATGTAATTGGCGATATGCACACCGTATCTTGCGGCCGCAGACAGGACAGCGATCTGCAGCCGACCGGTATCTAACATCTGCCCATCACGCCAAACGCCACCGCCGGTAAGGTCTTTGGGTGCCAATTGCCCCAACTGTTGCCGTGCTACAGCGTCGCTGACGACACCTGCACTCCCAAAATCTGGACCGCGCAAACCCAATTCCAAAGCCTGATAAAGCATCGCAGCCGCGCGAAATACTATCGGGCCTTTGACGCCATATCCGGTTAGTGGGATTGTAAAATCTAATGGTTTTACAAGTTCTGGCGCAACATGGCGCCAGAACGCCCGCTCGCGGACCGAGGCCCGCAAACGCATAACGTCAAGATGTTGCACATAGCGAATACCGCCGTGGACGATCTTAAGCGAATTATGCGATGCGCCCCCGCCGAAATCACTTTGTTCGACCAATGCTGTCCTGTAGCCACGCATTCCTGCCTCGCGCGCAGCCATTGCGCCGTAGATTCCACCGCCAACGATGAGAATGTCGTATGGCGCTGTGGTAAGGGAATCGAGCGTCGCGCGTTGCAGTCCATTCATGATAAACGCAGCCGGATTTGCCGGATAAGGAACGTAAAAAAGCTGACCCTTCGGCCAATCAACTTGGGTTGAGTATCTAAGTCCCACAATGCGGAAATGATGGATTGCGCAGGACGCGCAGGGTCAATGGTGGCGGGTAAATGGAAGCCATATCGACCGACGTCGCGCCAGCAACCAGAAACAGGCAGTGGATCACTGCCAGGCAGCACAACAGCGGCTTTTGCGAAAGCAGTTGGCTGGGGAAAGCCAATAGGCCGCCCGCCATTATCACCTAGGAAAATGCCCTGCGGGAGCCCATTTTCAACCCACGCTGCTATTTTTGCACCGCGTGGCCCTATCCATTTCCCTGCACCCCAAGGCAGGATGACTGGTCGCTTTGCGGCGCGCAATGCACCGATCACATGATCAATGGGTTCGCCGTCTAATTCCTTCTCGCGATATCCGATTGCGAGCACTTCGATTCGTTCCGCAGTGATTATTTGACGACCCGCTAGAAGAAATAGGGTTTGCGAAGCGGGGCCGTTCAATTGAACGGCAAGTGGATCATCGGGCAGCGATGTCACAGTCCAATCGGACGGCAAGTTGCACCCTAAGATCAAATCATCAATTCCTGATTCCAAAGGTGTTTCTGTCATAATTAGCACGCATTGCTTGTCAGACAGTCCAGCGCGACGCCCAGCCTGTGTCAAATTATTGAAGGCGGCATGCAAAAATGCGTTCCGGTCGACGCCACTATACATATGAACGTGGCTATCGATCAGCATCGGGTACACGACAGCAAAGCAAATGAGCAAAATGACCGCATTATCACCACGCTTATACCTTCAAATAAATTTTTGCGCGGGATTAAAAACATGGCCGCGCGAACAGATAGAAAAATTTTCTGATTTAAGGTATACAACGAATATGAGCCGTGTCGCTATTTACCTTCCGGACCATTTTTTATTGAAAGCATTTTATGACGACCACACCTGGAAATTATGAAAATTCCAGAACCACTGTGCCCGAACCCCAAGGTTTGGTTCTCAGGTTTACGGTGAAACACTGTGATTCGGTGGCCATTACGCTTTGGTTTCTTGTCACGTTCATACAGTTTCGGCGTGACGAACTCTTGCTCTATCCGCTGGCACTTTATTTCGCGTTACGTGCTTGGCAAAGACGCGACGAAATGACGTGGTTGATGTCGCGTTCACTTATTATTTTGCTGTTGCCATTCTGGTGCTTGATTTCGCCGCTTTGGGCAGTGGAGCCGATGATAGCTTTCAAAACATCGATCTATCTGATGCTTACCATGGTGATCTGTTATGTCATCGTCCTCACACTGCAACCGCGACAAATTTTGTACGCCGTGCTCGCCGCGACGGGTACGGTTGCCGTGCTCAATTTGGTATATGGATTAGGAACCGGGCGAATGGTCCCCGGTCTGTTTCCGCATAAAAACATGCTCGGGACCAATATGGTGATCCTGTGGACCGTTGCGATCGCCATAACACTGGACAAAGGCGCGCTGCGCTGGATTCGCTGTTTCGGGATATCATTCGTTTTCTTAAGCCTATTTCTTATCGTTGAAAGCCAATCAGCAACTGCTCTTTTGCTCGCTATCGCAACGGGGGGCGGCGTGATTATCGCGGGGCTGGTTCTACTGGGCACATGGTTGCGCCCGTTGAGACTAGGGGCAATTTGTATCGCATTGGCGGCGTGCTTTGCGCTTGCGGCATGGGTTCTTGCTGAACCGCTGGGCGACGTTATTGGGCCAGTGCTTGACGCGCTCGGCAAAGATAGGTCGTTGACGGGTCGTACCGTTCTTTGGATGTATGCCGAAGATCAAATTCGCGAACACCCTTTTCTGGGTGTCGGATCTGGCGGTTTCTGGCGATACGATGAATCGCCACTTGTTCGCAAAATCCATGCCGATTTTTACAAGGGCCGGAACACGACGTTCAATTTCCATAACAGCTTTTACGAAATAGCGGTCCATCAGGGCCTTATCGGACTTGGCATGACGGTTCTGGCACTGACCTGGGCACTGGGATGGACACTGCGCGGGGCGATGACGCTTGGATCAATGCCTGCGATCTTCTTTCTCAGTCAAAGTGCGGCTGTCACCACACGCATCTTTGCCGAAGCTGATTTTTACAAACCCTTTATTCTTTTCCACATGCTTCTCTGGATTGGGGGATTGTCGATAATGCGCCAAATTCGTGAACAACAACGCGAGAAAAGAATTTACGAACAAAGTCTCTCCAACACAAACGCGAGGAACAATGGATTATTCTGGTCGCGCCGCCCAAGATTAGTTGGTTGTTAGATTGAAACAGGTCGGGGTCTGGATTTCGCGCCCTTCAAATTAGCTTTTGGTCATGACCATTTGTTTCGAACCGACGTCTGACTATGCAGTTTAGATCGCGCTGGCTATTAATACAGGGCAATAAATTTTTTATGCACACAGGTTTGATTAATGATTTTAGATGCAAGACAACTTCCAGATGGTGAAGAACTTGAGACTGATATCTGTATTGTCGGTGGCGGCGTTGCGGGCATTACCCTCGCGCTTGAACTTTCTGGGACCGGTTTAGACGTTATCCTGCTGGAAAGCGGCGGTATGAACTACGATCCGGAAACGCAGTCGCTTGCCGCGGGCCCCATTTTGGGATTTCAGTACGATCCGCTTGACGACTCACGACTGCGGATGCTGGGTGGCTCTTCGAATCATTGGGCTGGAAACTGTATGCCGCTGGCGCCAATTGATTTTGAAAAACGCGATGAAATTCCGCACTCTGGCTGGCCGATAAGCTATGATGATCTCGCGCCATTTTATGAACGCGCCCAACCGTATTTTGAACTCCAAACCGAACGCCCATACGACATGGAATATTGGGCGAAAGAGATTGGACTAGATCCAATAAAGTTCGATCCTGAAATTTTCGTCAACCTTCCGATCAACGAAAGTCCCCCTACGGCATTCGGTTACACATACGAAGCGGCGCTAAAACAGTCCCCCAATATATCGACGTATCTTTACGCAAATGTATTGGATGTGCTCACCAACGACACAGCAACAGCCGTGAAAGAGGTGCAAGTCGCCTGTATCGACGGGCCACGGTTCCGTGTGCGCGCCACCCGTTTCGTGCTTGCGCAAGGAGGTATCGAAATTCCCAGACTAATGTTGCTATCAAATTCCACGGCCACTGCAGGCCTCGGAAACGATTACGAACTTGTCGGCAAGTTTTTCGGCGATCACGGGGCATTGCGCCCCGCAATGACGTTTTTTGCGCAAGATCAGCAAGACGATTTGGCGCTTTATGCCCAGCAGCATTTCTTTGAGGTCGGCGGCGTCCAACCTGCTGTTATCCCATCAGAAGCCTTGCAGCGTCGCGAAAAAATGCCCGGTTTCGTGTTCCACCTGTTCGAAACAAACCGATCGCCGGGTGACATGTCACTCAGCAGGCTAATAGGTGGCTTGCGAGAGAACGAAGCGCCGCCATATCTTTCATCTGAACTGATGAATGTCCTGACCGATCTGGATGGCGCAACCAATCGGATCATTCGCAAATTCGATGCCGAAACCGATACGTTCATAGAACGGCCTTGGTTCGCACCTTGGCTGACTTTTGAATGTGTGCCAAATCCGGACAGTTCCGTTCATCTTGTTGCCGAAAAAGATATGTTTGGGCAGCATCGCGTCGCATTGGACTGGCAATTGACCGATATGGAAATGCAAACAGTCAAACGCGCCTCAGAACTTTTGATACAGGAAATTGGTCGGCTGGGTATCGGCCGCGCATGGACCGAAGTTTTGAGAGATGATTATACTTGGCCCGCATACGTCGGACGGGGCAAACACCATTGCGGGACAACGCGCATGTCTGCTGACCCCAAAACAGGCGTTGTAGATGCAGATTGCCGCGTCCATGGCATGTCAAATCTGCATATATGCAGCTGTTCAGTGTTTCCGACGATGGGCTACGCGAACCCGACCCTGACCATCGGGGCATTGGCAATCAGGATGGCCGACTATTTCAAGGATGCTGCTGCGGAGGGCAGATTATGACATCGACCCACAGCCTGCTCAATCGCCGCGGATTTATCTGTGCGCTCGCTGGTTTCGCACTGAACGGACATGGCGCATCTGCAGAAATGATCGACATAGAGCCCAATAATTACGTAGGTCCAGCATCCAAAATCGGAAAGGTAATCATACGCGCGGGGGTCGTCGAAACGAACGCATATGACCTGCGCAGCGCCTTGCAGATCAGCAACGAGCAACCGCAAAACCTGATCTGTCGCCGTTGGATGCAGGAAATCCGAAACGACTTCGCGAACGCCGACACAGTTTACGTAGACGGCTGGACCCTCAGCCGGACAGAAGCGCGCCTGTATGCGCTGGCGTCACTTCCAGCAACAGAGTGGTATAGTTAAGTGACCAGAATAATTGTCATTGTAGTAACCGTTATACTGCTAAGCATTCTTGTCCGATTTTTTGTGCCGGCCAGTTTTTATACCGCCACTGCGATTTTCTGTATCCTTGGTCTGTTGATCATCATTCGTCTAATGCGACATGGATCGCGTGACGACCGCTGAACGTTTTAACACGATCACGACGAACAAACGATCTTGCTGTAGACTAACGGCGGAACGACTTTGGGCGTTTGCTTCAGCGTATTCATATTCAAGACGGTTGATGATTGCATCGACAGTGCCTCCGTTTGAAATGACCTGCGCACAACCGCGCTCGGTCGCCGCAATTCCGCCATAGTTCTGACACTTTTTGCCCGCTTTTCCTCAAATTGTGCCAAAAAATCACACCCTTGCCGGGAAATTTACGCCGTACCAGAGCAAATTTTTTGTGTTTGGGCGTCTGTGCATTAGCGTTGAATGCAATAATTACAGGCATTTTTTTATGAATCGTTTAGTATTGCCGCTGATTTGCGGTACGGCATTTGCTGGGTGCGAACGCATGGGGCCAGAATATCAGGCCCCTACGATTGAACTACGCAACAATTTTGTCAACGCGGCTCCTGCGACGCTGGAAAACGCGGCAGATCTGGCATGGTGGGATCGTTTGAATGACCCATTACTGACGGGCCTGATTGCCCGAGGATCATCTCAAAACCTTGATGTGCGCACTGCAATTGAACGCAGCAACGCCGCAGAAGCGGCCCTTGGTCGTGTGGGTTTGAACGCGCAGCTCACCGGCGGAGTCGAGGCGGCCGTCACACGGCAGAATTTCGATGACGGGCCCACGACGCTGTCCAACTCACGTGCCAGCGGTAGCTACGTTGTTGATCTGTTTGGAGAACATGAAAACCGTCAGACACAAGCGCAAGCAAACCTTGGTGCGGCACAAGCGAACGTCGACGCGGTCCGGCTTGCCTATCTCGCGGATATCACCAACGCCTATCTTCAGGCACGCTATTATCAGGAAGCTGCCGCAATCTCACGTATGACAGTGCGTAGCCGCAGACAGACACTGCGACAGATCACGCAAAGGCGCGATGTCGGGGACGCGACAGAATTGGACGTCCAACGCGCGCGGTCTGAGCTCGCTACATCCGAGGCGACGCTTCCGACGAGGTTCGCGCAATTTGAAACGAGTGTCTTTCGCATCGCCACGCTTTTGGCAGAACCTGCACAACCGATAATGACCAAAATGCAGGCCGCCGCGTTCCAGCCGCGCCCACACGGCACCAGTCCGGTGGGGCATCCCGCTGACCTAATCCGCAACCGGCCAGATGTCCGAGCCGCCGAACAGGACCTGATCGCGGCCACCGCCGCCATCGGCATCGCAGAGGCGCAATTACTGCCGTCGATATCATTAAGCGGCACCCTGTCAGCAGGGGCGACAGACGGATGGAGCTTTGGACCAAAGCTCAGCATTCCAATTTTGAACCGTGGCGCCTTAGAGGCCAACCAACAGATCGCGGAATCGCAAGCGCGGACCGGCGAACTTACATGGCGCGCAACAGTGCTCAAGGCGGTCGAAGAGGTGCAGATCGCGCTTAGTCTCTCGCAGAATTTACAACAAAAGGTGACCCATCTGGAGCACGCGCGCGACGCGTCAAAGGCAGTCGTGGACCTGAGCAGGCGGAGCTACCAAAGCGGCGTTGTCCCATTCACGGACGTGCTGAACGCCGAACGCCAACATGCCGCAAATCAATTGGCAGTGGCGGATGCGCTTAGAGAATACGCAGTCTCTTGGATGGATTTGCAAATCGCAATTGGGCAGGGGGCATCAGCTATTGCCACAATGACAACGCAATAATAACGGCGCCTCATGACGTCCCGAAGTTGCGCGCAGGCCGTTCTTGCGAGTGGTCCGTATCAGTCGTCAGAACGACGGCGCGAAAGAGCCCGAACTTTGGGTTGGTCCGTGCTAACTGGGCTCAACTGGGTAGATTTACACTCGGTTTTCACGCTTGAAATTGTATCTTTGCCCGCAGATGTGAAAATCCAAGCGTCCAACAGAATTACTGGCGCACTCAAAATCCAAGCACCTATCACCCAAATCAAAAGAGATCCGTCAAAATAAAGCCCTAATGCGATAGATAAAGCGATCAATCCGCCAAGAATGCCAAGTGATCGCACAAAACGCATATATTCTTGTCTCTATCATTGTAGGTTCCAGCCCAGTCGCCAGATCCTGCGGCTCTATCGCCAAAAGCCCTTATCGGTTAGGAACGTAGCGCTACAGGGATGTTTGCCAAGATGCAACTGCGTCAACATAATAGTCTAGGCGGTTTCGACGGAATTTTCCCGACAAAGTGCCTGTCCAACGCGCATCACCGCAGATCTCCAATTCGGCAGACATTGTGGTATTTGCTAAGTGACCTGCGCCCCTAAAACTCCTCCAAATTGGTGTAGAGTCCGCCTAACAAAGGGACGGACAAATGAAGGCACGATTTTCGGACGAACAGATCATTGCGATGATCAAGGAACAGGAATGGACCTGTCGCGCTTTCGTGCCGCCCCAAGTGCTCGTTTATGCCGCTTTCCGTTCGAAAGCGACGGGGCTTTTCCAGCCCAGTGCTGAGTGTCGGCGGCGCGGATTGTAGAAGCCATTGATATATT